>JANLVC010000050.1:0-7719 GCA_031363815.1 Gemmatimonadota bacterium | reverse complement strand
CGATCAGCTGGTGCGCGGCAACGGCCTCGCGTCCGACCGCACGACGGCGATTTTCGCGGCGCTCGATGCGGCGGAAATGAAGTCGGGGCTGGCGCGTGCGACGGCACTCAACGCGCTCGCGCTGCAGGTGGACAAGGACGTCGCCGGCGCCAAGGATGGCGCCCGTGTGCGCACGATGGCCGGCGAGATCCGGCGGTTGGCGACGGCGTCGAAGTAAGCGCGAAGTAAGCGGGATGTAACAGGGTGTCTTGCGCGTCGTCGAAAAATCCTCGGCGACGCGCAGGTACATATCGGTCCTCAACGGGAGTTGCACTCGTCATGCGCTACGCCGCCGTTCGTCACACGATGCGTACCACCCTTGGCCTGGCGCTGGCCGCGCTGACGGTCTCCGTCGCGGTCCCCGGGTCGGCGCAGCCGGTACAGAGCGGACTGACGAAACTGCTCGACGCGGAGCTGTCCCGATTTCCCGCACGGGCCGGCGTGTACGTCAAGCACCTGACGACCGGCGAAGAGGCCGCCGTCAACGCCGACGATGCCTTCAGCAGCGCGAGTATCATCAAGTTGACCATCATGGCACGCGCGTTCCAACTGGTCGATCAAGGCAAGATCAACCTCGACGAACGGGTGGTGATCCGACGCGCGGAGCTGCGTGACGGCTCGGGCGTGCTGCAGTACCATGACCTCGGGCTCGCGCCGACCATCCGTGACTTGATCACCGAGATGGTGATCACCAGCGACAACGTCGCGACCGACCTGATGCTCACCAAGGTTGGCGGCGTGGACAGTCTGAACGCGTGGCTGAGCGCATCGGGCTACACGCACCTCAGCATGGTGGCGCGCGGACACGTCTATCGCCGCAAGATCCTGGCACTCGTCAACCCCGGGTTCGATAGCCTCACGGCAGAAGAAACCACGGGACTGCAATACGCCCAGCAAGGCGACGCGCTCTTCGATCTGTACGCCTCGCTATTCACCGGCGAGAAAGCGAAGTGGGTGGAGATGGTGCGCGATCCCGCCAACCGGAAGATTCTGGCGGACGGCCGGCGCCGGCTGCCGGTGCAGGATCACGCCTACTGGTTGGGCGACATGAATCCACGGGAGACGGGCCGATTACTCGAGGCTATTGAGCGCGGCACGATGACCTCCGCGACGAGCGCGGCCATGATGCGAACGATCATGCGCCGACAGCAGGCTGGCGCACGTCGGATCCCCCATTTCCTACATGTGCCGGTCGCACACAAGACCGGCGACAGTCCGGTCATCGCGAACGACGTCGGCATGGTGTACGCACGCTCGGGTACCGTGATCATTGCGTTCTTCACCAACGGTATCACCGGTTCATTGGGGGAAGCGGAAGACATGATCGGCCGCGTGTCACGCCAGATCATCGACTATTTCGATGGCCCGGCTGGATCACCGGATCGTCCGCCGTCGCGCTGACCGTGCGCACATACCGGCGCCCCACGCGCCTCACCGAGTAGCCACCCACACGTTCGGGCCGTATGCTATTCCGGTCCGCACCCACCCGCCGACCCGCCGCCTCATGCGTTATCCGCGTTCGTGGTGTCTGATCGCCTGTCTCGTGCTCGCTGTTCCGTCGGAGAGCCCCGCCCAGGAGAAGCACGCCTACCAGACCGACTTCACCGGAGCGGAGTTCGCCGCCCGTCGCGCGAAGATCTATGACGCGATCGGCGCGCAAGGGATTGCCGTCGTGCAAGGGGCCAGTGGGGTGCCCGGCTTCAGCGTGTTCCGCCAGTCGAACGATTTCTACTACCTGTGCGGCGTCGAGTCGGCGCATGCGTATCTGCTGCTCAACGGGCGTACGCGCACGGCCACATTGTATCTCCCGCATCGCGACGAAATACGGGAGCGCTCGGAAGGGAAGATTCTTTCGGCGGAGGATTCGGCGCTGGTCGCGCGACTCACCGGTGTCGATCAGGTGCGCGGGCTGGAGAGTCTTTCGCGCGATCTCGTGGGCGCCGACCTCATTCGACCACCGGCATTGGCGCTCTATACTCCGCTCAGTCCTATGGAGACCGGCAACGACAGTCGTGATGAATTGCTGGCCGGTCAGGCGCGCGCCGCGAGTGATCCGTGGGATGGCCGCCCGTCGCGTGAGGCGCATTTCGTGCGACTCGTGAAAGAGCGCTTCCCGCAGTTCGAGGTGCGCGATCTGTCGCCTACGCTTGATGCCATGCGCGTGATCAAGAGCACCGCGGAGATCGCGCTCATTCGTCGGGCCACGCAACTCGCGGGACTCGGCATCATGGAAGCCATGCGCTCCACCATGGGCGGCGTGTACGAATATCAGCTTGATGCCGCCGCCAAGTACGTGTTTCACGTGGACGGCGCGCGCGGCGATGGCTACGCCTCGATCATTGGCGGTGGCACGAACGCTTTTCTGGGGCACTACTTCCGCAAGTCGGACGTGTTGCGCAACGGCGATCTGGTGCTCATGGACTATGCGCCCGACTACCGCTACTACACCAGCGACGTGACGCGTATCTGGCCGGTGAACGGTACCTTCACGGCGGCACAGGCGGCGCTGTACGAATACATCGTGGCGTATCGCGACGCGCTTTTCCGGTATATCAAGCCGGGCGTCACCGCCGACGAAGTCCTCGACCGCGCCGCGGCGGACATGACGCAGTATCTGGTGGGAAAAACGTTTGCGTCGCCCGCCCATCTCAAGGCCGTACAGCAAGGGTTGGCGTTCCGCGGTCACTTCCAGCATCCGGTGGGCATGGCGGTGCATGACGTGGGGCGTGTGCGCGGCGTGCCGCTCACGGCGGGCATGGTGTTCACAATCGACCCCATGATCTGGATTCCCGAGGAGCAGCTGTACATCCGTATCGAGGACATGGCACTGGTCACGGCGGACGGCGTGGAAAATCTCAGTGGCTTCGTGCCGTCACGCGTCGCCGATGTGCAACGCACGATCGGCGAAGCCGGCGTGATACAGTTTCGACCGCCCGTCGCACCCGTACCGGTGGCGCCCACGCGCGAATCGCGGAGCGTCCGCCCGTGAGGGCTTCCCTTGCCATCGCCGCGCTGGCTTTCGCGGGCGCGTTCATGTCGCCACCGACGCTGACGGACACGTACCCCAAAAATCCCAACATCGATGCGCTCAACTACGCTTTCACGATTGCGCTGTCGGATACGACCGACTTGATCGACGGCGAGTTGGCGCTGGACCTCCGCTTTGTGGGGCCCGGCGTGCGCGCCGTGCGACTCGATCTCATCAGCACCAGTGCGGCGCAGAGCGGAAAAGGGATGCGCGTGTCAGGCGTGACGATGAACGGCACCGCGATGCCGTACACACACGCCAACGATGTGTTGCTGGTGCCGCTGGCCTCGGCGCCGGCCGCTCATCAGCGCGCGCGGTTGGTGGTGCGCTATCGGGGCGCGCCCGCCACAGGGCTCAAGATCGGCAACAACAAGTATGGCGATCGCACGTTCTTCAGCGACAACTGGCCCGACAAGGCCCGCCATTGGTTGCCGACGATTGACCATCCGTACGACAAGGCCACCAGCGAGTTCATCGTGACGGCCCCCAGTCACTATCAGGTCGTGTCCAACGGCCTGCAGGTGGAGATCAGCGACGTGCCCGGTGGTCGTCGCCGCACGCACTGGAAGAACTCGGTGCCCATCGCGCCGTGGTTGTACGTGCTGGGTGCGGCGCGTTTTGCGGTGCAACGCGTGGGATCGTTTGAGGGGAAGGCGATCGAGACGTGGGTCTATGCGCAGGATCGCGACGCCGGGTTTGCCGACTTTGCGACACCAACGAAAGACGTACTGGCGTACTACAGCGACTACGTGGGGCCCTTCGCGTATGAACGGTTGGCCAACATCCAGTCCAATAGCGTGAGTGGTGGTATGGAGGCGGCATCCGCCATCCTGTACAGCGAGAGTTCGGTGACCGGGACCGGCAGTGCGCGCTGGCGCAATGTGGTGATCCACGAGATCGCCCATCAGTGGTTCGGCAACGCGGTCACCGAGGCAGACTGGGACGATGTGTGGCTCAGCGAGGGTTTCGCCACCTACTTCACGCTGTTGTACATCGAGCACGCGTATGGCCGCGACGAATTCGTGCGCGGACTGCAGTCCAGCCGTGGCACGGTGATGAGCTTCGCCGCGAAGAATCCGGCCTACACCATCATCCACAAGAACCTGAGCCGCATGGAGGATGTCACGAGTTCCCACACGTACCAGAAGGGGAGCTGGACGTTGCACATGCTGCGCGGCGTGATGGGATCAGACGCGTTCCAGCGCGGTATTCGTGCGTACTACGCGCGACACTTCAACCGTAACGCGACCACCGCCGACTTCCGCCTCGCCATGGAAGAGGCGTCGGGGCAGGAGCTCGGATGGTTCTTCGAGCAGTGGCTCTACAAGCCCGGTACGCTCAAGGTGGCGGGCAGCTGGACGTACGATGCCGCTGGCGGCCAAGTGCGCATTGCGCTTGATCAGGTGCAGAACGACGGCAGCCTGTTCACCATGCCCATCGAAATCGGGGTGTACTCCAAGGGCCAGCCGACGCCGGCCATGGAGCGGGTGCGGGTGACGGCGAAATCCAACACCTTTACCATCAACGCCCCCACGGCACCTGATAGCGTACGCCTGGATCCGAACCTGTGGGTGCTCATGGATGCCACGTTCGAGAAGAAACCGTAGCACTGCGGCAGAGAGCCTCAGCGCGGTGTGCGCAGTTGCCCGCGCGACTTCTCGAACGCCTTCGCCGTGATGTCGGCGCGATAAGCGGCGAGCTGGCGCCCCAGCTCGACGGTCTTCTTCATGTTGGACAGGTCGACGCCGTGCAGCGTGAGTTGCCCGGCCTTGGCGCGCTGCGGCGCGCGAATGAGTTCGGGACTTTGCACGGCGATCTGGGCCTCATAGTAGATGTCGTCGTGCATTCCATTGCGTGTATCGGCGGGACGATCGCGCGCTTGCCCGGCGGCGGCCATGGAGTCGATCTGGACAATGCCCTGCGACTTCAGGTATTCGTAGCTCCACTGGTCTTGCCGGTAGTACTCAGGAAGAAAGTGCACGCGCGCGCTCTTCCCCTCGGCGATCCAACGCGCGTTCAGCGCCTTGGCCACGTGCTCCATGCCTAACTGATTGCCACCCGAGTCACCAATCAGCACGACGTCCTGGAATCCGTGGGCCGCGTAGCTGCGACAGATGTCGGTGAGCAGCAGTTCAAACGTGGCCAGCTCCAGGCTGATGGTGCCGGCGTACTGCATGTGCCCTGTAGCTATCGGTTCGATGCGCCCTTCCGGCACGAACTTCACGATCGGCGCCAGGAGGGTGTTGCCGATGGCGCGCGCGATGTACGGCATGACGGTCTGCAGCACAAAATTGTGTTTGCCGCCGGCAACGTACGGTCCGTTTTGCTCCACACCGCCTGTGCCAATGACAATCGTCGTGGTGCCGGCTTTCACGAGATCGCGAATCTCCATGAACGTCAGCTCTTCCGCCCACAGGCTCGAGCCGGCGTCTATCGGCCGCGGCGTGTTGGGTGTGACGCGGCCCTGTGCTGCCAGCGATCCGCCGGGCAGCATCGCGGCCGGCATGGTAGCCAGGATCGAGCACATCGACAGGCACAGGGGCAGACGGCGGTGCGTGCGCATAGAAGTCACCGTGGCGGAGAGTGAGGGCCGGCGATCGTCACACCAACATAGCCTTTCACGCCAGTCACCCTCTGCCTACAGCCCCAGATCGCCAACATGACGCATGATGCAAGTCAGGCCGATCTACTGCGACATCATTCCGACGACACACGCTCCCGTCGCGCCTCGACCCTCCGTGGTCAGTGGCTTCCGCATCCGAGGCTCGGCGCAGCAAATGCGACTGCGGACGGCAGGTGTGCCGCGCACTCGTCACCCGTCGTACGACCTGGCAACTATCGTGGCAGCTCCCCCGGCCAGTGCAGTGAAGCCCCGTCGAGCTCGCGCTGATACTCCTGCAGCCGCGTCTCCTGCTGACGCACGGCGCGTGGCGTGCCGTGCCGTGCCAGACAGTACGCCACAAGACTCCCCACGCTCTCCCCGATGCTCCATTCGATCGGATGCCGCCGGTAGCAACCGTTCGTGAGGTGCGTAACGCCGAGGTTCTTGCACGCCGGAAGCAGGTTTTCCAAGCACTTCGGCAGCGGCGCACCCAGCGGAATCTGAAAGGGACGAGTAGTAACAGCGGGTCGTGCGGTGCAGGTCCATGCGGTAGTGGTCGATCCCCACGCCGACGGCGCGTACGCGCTCGCGGAACCCCACGCCCGCCGACCAACCGCAGCATCCCGGTCATGCCGCCACGTACGGCCCCGGTACCCATCACCACCCCGACGACCGCCCGCCGCACCACGAAGGCCATGGAAGAGCGAATTCACACACTGTGCTGCACTTGACCGACGAACGATATATTTGATAACTGAACCATTGTAACGCGGGGCACCTCTTCTGGTGGACTTCTCATGCATCGAATCCGTCAAGCCAAATGCCCGCTGGAGCTGATCCAGTCCCTGGAAGACCGGGTGGTCGCCTTATGAGCCTGGAGCCCGCGAGCGTCGATTCGGGGGGCGAGAGCCTGCGTTTCGATGCCGATGCCGGCGCGCAAATGGAGCGCCTGGTGGTCGACTTCGGACAGATGTACCAGGAGCGCAACCAGGCCCTGCAAGAAGTCGTCAGCGCCCATCACGATGCTCTGTTCCGGCTCGCCCTAGCCGCCGATTTCAAGGACGAGGACACCGGGGTCCACATCGTGCGCATTGGCTTTCTTGCCGAAGCGCTGGCATTGGCGCTGGGCCAGAGCCGCACCTGGGCGGAGCTGCTGCGCAAGGCGGCGCCGATGCACGACATCGGCAAGATCGGCATCCCCGACGCGGTGCTCAAGAAGCCTGGCAGTTTCACGCCGGAAGAGCGGGCGGTGATGAACCGGCACCCGCGCATCGGTGCGGACATCCTGGGCCAGTCGCGTATCCCGCTGTTCCAGCTGGCGGCCGAGGTGGCGCTCACGCACCACGAGCGTTTCGACGGCTGCGGCTTCCCGAACAGCCTGGAGGGCGACGCGATCCCGCTGTCGGGCCGCATCGTCTCGGTGGTCGACTTCTTCGACGCGCTGACGATGGACCGCTGCTACCGCCTGGCGATGCCGGACGCCCAGGTGAAGGAAATGCTGCGGGTGGAGCGCGGCAACGCCTTCGACCCGCTGATCGTCGACACCTTTCTGGCCCACTGGTCGCACTTCGTCGCCTTGCGTGATCGAGTCACCCAACTGCGTCTCAGCTTCGCCGACCTCGTGAGCGGCAGCGTCGAGGCCGTTGATACCCTTGAGGCTATTGCATGACAGCGCCCGGGCCCTGACTTTCCCTGATCGACGGGGCCACCGGCGCGCCGCATCGCAACACGGAGCAGAGCCAGATCGATGTTGCGCAGGCCGAGCGCTGCGCGTCGTGCATGGCGGCCCTTATGGCGCGCGCGCCGCCAAGTCGAAATCCAAAGCACCGGCGGCCGGCGTCGGTGCCGCCGGTTGATCACCTTCTGAAGGGACTCGCCATCAAACGCATTCTCATCGTCGAAGACCAGACCGACATTCGCAAGCTGATCCGCATGACGCTGGAGTTCGAGAGCTACGAGATTCACGAGGCCAGCGGCGGCGCTTTCGGCTTGCAAATGGCCAGTGCCGTGCGCCCCGACCTCGTGCTGCTCGACGTGATGATGCCCGGCG
>JANLVC010000172.1:0-1658 GCA_031363815.1 Gemmatimonadota bacterium | reverse complement strand
GCGTTGAAAAAGAGCGGAAGCGTGATGGGCATTACCGGCGTGCGCATGTTTGTGCGTGACCGGGAGCCGACCACCATCGAGCATGCGCTGGATCACTTCGATCACGTCGCGAAGCTGATCGGACCGGAGCACCTCGGGGTTGGCAGCGACATCGACCTGTACGGCTACGACGCGATGCCACCGGAGCTCAACAAGCAGCTGCGCGCCGGCTACAAGGGAAGCTATGGCTTTCGCGACAAGATCGACATTGAGGGACTGAATCATCCCCGTCGCATGTTCGATCTTGCGGAAGGACTTATTCGACGCAAGTACAGTGACGCGAACATCGAGGGGATTCTGGGCGGCAATTTCCGTCGTGTGCTCACACAGATCTGGGCCACGTGATCATGCGCCGCTTCGTAGCTTGTCTGCTCGTTGTTGGCTGCACGCCGTCCCGCAGCACGCCGCCCGCAGTACGCCCCGTGCAAGCGGTCGCTCCGTGGGGGGGTCCGTCGGCGGCGGCCGACAGCGTGTACGATGTGGTCATTCGCCATGGCCGCGTGCTGGACGGGGCGGGAAATCCGTGGATTCTGGCCGACGTGGCCATCAGCAATGGCCGGTTTGTGCGAGTCGGACGCGTGACCGGTCGCGGGCGCCGGGAGATCGACGCGAAGGGCAAGTATGTCTCGCCGGGCTGGATCGACATGATGGACCAGTCGGGCAGCGTGTTGCCGCGCAGCGGCCTCGCCGAGAACAAGTTGCGCATGGGCGTGACCACCGCGATCGGCGGTGAGGGTGGCACACCAGTGCCGGCCGCGCAGATCGCAGAATATTTCTCGACGCTCGAGCGGCAGGGCATCAGCATCAACTTCGGCAGCTACTTCAGTGAGGCGCAAACGCGCGTGGCGGTGCTGGGGCAATCGTCGCGCGCGCCAACGAAAGCGGAACTCGATCGCATGCGGGCCATCATGGACACCGCCATGCGTGCCGGCGCGATGGGCATGACGACCGCGCTGATCTATCCGCCGTCGAGCTTCGCGAAAACCGACGAGCTGGTGGCGGTCGCCGAGGTCGCGGCGAAGTACGGCGGTATCTATGCGAGCCACATTCGCGGCGAAGGCAAAGAGGTCGTGCAGTCCGTTCGCGAAGCCATCGAGATCGGTGAGCGCGCAGGCCTTCCGGTGGAGGTATTCCATCTCAAGGTGGCGTATCAGCCGGGCTGGGGTGTGCTCATGGATTCCGTGCGTCGGGTGGTCGAGGACGCGCGCGCCCGCAACGTGGATGTGGCGGCCGACCTGTATGTGTACACGGCCGGTGGCACCGGGCTTGAGGCGACGATTCCCAGTTGGGCGTTTGAAGGTGGGCGTGACTCGCTGCGGGCGCGACTTGCCGATCCGGCCACGCGCGCGCGTCTGAAAGGCGAAGTACAAACCGGGTCGCCGGGATGGTGGAACATCATCGAGGCGGCCGGCGGTTGGGACGGCGTGGTGCTGGTGAACGCGCAGAATCCGGCGAACGAGCGGTATCGCAACAAGTCCATCGCGCAGATCGCGAAGGAGATGGGCAAGGAGCCACCGGATGCGGCTTGGGATCTCGTGGTGCAGGGCAGCGCGCGCGTGATGGCCGTGTATCACATGATGTCGGAGCCGGACATCGAGACGGCTTTGCGCTTTCCGTGG
>JANLVC010000137.1:0-8715 GCA_031363815.1 Gemmatimonadota bacterium | reverse complement strand
GCCGACAGCGCCCGGCGGGCGCCCGCGTGGTATTGCTTCCGCCACGCCGTGAGGTGCGACGAGTACAAGCCTTCACGCCGCAGCAACGCGCCGATCTCGCTGGCGGCGCGACAGCGCTCCGCCTCCTCCACCATCGCGGTCTTGTAATCGACGGTAAATCGCCGTCGTCCGGCTCGTGCCGTCACTCTGGACTCGGTCTGGGTGGCACTCTGTGATACAGCAGTCATCCGATGCGACCTCGTTGGCGCCCCCAAGAAATACTCACTCATTAGACGAGGAGAATCGTCTCACATCATATTGGCAGAGGGGGTTGCGCCTGTTGGCTGGCGAAGTGAGCCACACCGCGACCTGATCACGATGACGCCCGCGGGTCGCCGGATCGAAGCGATTCCAGGCATGATGCACAAAGAAACCCGCCAAGTTACACGCGCTGCTGAAGGCTTCGGTGCCACCCCCAAACACGGTCGTGGCCAAGGTTCGCTTGAGCGATCCATTTAGCGCATACACGTTCACGCGTCGGGAGACAATATCCTCGACAAACAGCGAATCCCCACAACGATTCGCAACCCTGATGTACTCAAACTCGCCCGGGCCGGAGCCTTGCCGACCCACGGAGCGTACAAACCGGCCATCTGGCCCGAAAAACCGCAACGAATGAAGCCCTCGATCGGACACTAGCACGCCGCCGTCTGGTAATCGCGTCACATGCGCTGCAGCGCCGATTGCAATCAGCCCGGACGAATCATCAGCGTTCACTTCCAACAAGGGAACGTCGCTCACCGTCCACGCCCTCAGCTCGGTGGATGTCGTGGTGCGGTCTGCGCACGCTGATGTCGGAACCGTAGCTAGCGCGAGCGCGATGGCGAACACGCGCACGTGAGACGACATGTCAGTAAAATGAATATGCGATTTAATTTTCACGGTTACGCTCCATGGATAGACTTGAGCAGCCCCAGCTTTCGTAGACCCACGCTTTTGTCGTCGCAGCATCCAATCTTGGCTCACATGACCAAAAGCCGAAAGCTCTTGCCGACGATTGTCGTCAACGATCGCACGCGCTGCTGTTTGCTCGGCGAGGTTCTGTTAAACGCGTGCTCGGGGGTACAGTGCTGATTCCACGCCTCATCTCGCGCCGATCTCTTGGTGCTTTCATACTTTGCTTAAGCGCAGCGCTTGGCTGCGACACACCCACCGAAAGCGTACCCGGCGCGTCGCCGACACCAACCACGCAACTGGTGTCCGGAGCCAACGTTGCGTGCCTGCTCCGGCCGGATGACGGCCTCTGGTGTTGGGGGAGCAACAACCCATCTGGCGGTGAGCTCCCCACTCTCATTCCGCCGCCGCAGGGCGCCGGGCCCTTCGTCGAGGTGAGCGCCGGTTCACATCTGTGCGCGCTCACGGCGTCGGGCAACGCGTACTGCTGGGGCGAAAATCGCCGCGGCGGAGTGACCGTCAGTGGCTCAGCAAACGAGAACGTGCCACTTTTGGCGACCCCGCTTTTCCGGGGGAATTACCATTGGGCATCATTGGGCACCGCAGGGCTCCATCGCAATGGAGCAATTTCGGGCGGTCGGTTCTCCGCGACAGCGCATTTCGGCTAGATTGGAGTTTATCGAGAGATTCTGCATCCGTTGTCGCCGAAGCGTCTATTTGAGGGCGGCGAGCCAAGCGTCGAAGCAGAGTTCTCTGGCAGTCAAACGATGCACGTCGGGGAAAGGCCATGACGGAGATTCTGTTTATTGTCGCCGAAGATCCCGAAGGCGGATACGTCGCGCGCAGTGTCGGCGCGTCGATATGCACCGAAGCCGACGATCTTGTTCAGCTACGCGATGCAGTGCGCGATGCAGTGCGATGCCATTTCGATGAGGCCGACCGCCCCCGCGTGATTCGGCTTCATCACGTCCACGACGAAGTAATCGCCGCGTAGTGCGTGCGACTTCCCCGTGATCTCTCCGGTCGCGACCTCGCGCGTTTACTCCGTAGCTATGGTTACAGCGTCACTCGCGAGTCGGGGAGCCACATGCGGCTCACAACACAGCGCGGCGGCGAGCACCATGTAACGATTCCCGATCACGCCGACCTCCGACTTGGCACGCTGTCGAACATTCTGGACAACGTTGCGACGCACCTGGGTCTCGACCGGGCTACGCTCACCTCGGCGCTTTTCACGAAGTAGCGACGGTTGCGCCAAAAGTGCGCAAAACGTGCACCGATTGGGCACCAAACAGCAACGGCCGCAGCCAAACATGGACGCGGCCGTTTCGCAAGCTATTGCTGTTAAATGACTTACAGAGCGGGCGACCGGACTCGAACCGGCGACGTCCAGCTTGGGAAGCTGGCATTCTACCAACTGAATTACGCCCGCAACGCGGCCCACCCTCAGACCGCCCTACCCACAAAAGCTAGTGCGCCCAGGCGCGCCGGGTAAAGGGCTCGCCGGTCATCCGTTTGCCGCGGAGCCAACCACGTCGTCCGGTCCGGTCGCGACCCGCGCCGGGCTCGCCCACGTAGGACGCACGCGTGACACCAGCTGAATCCCCGCGAGCACCGCCGTGAGCCCCAGCAGCAACCGCATCGTCACCGGTTCGCCCAGCAGCAGCGCCCCCAGCGCGATCGCCGTGATCGGGTTGAGCGCCAGGAACACCGCCACCCGCGACGGCGTCGAGCGACGGAGCGCCCACGTCCACAGGCCGAAGCCCACCGCACCGCCGAGGGTGCCGAGGAAGAGCACGGCCCCCCAACCCGCGGGCGTGATCGTGCGCAGGTGCGCGGTGAGCCCGTCCGCGAACGCCAGTGGGGCCAGCGCCACGCTCCCCGCCACCATCCCGAGCGCCGTGACCGGCACCGCGCCGTACCGCATGAGCATCGGGCGCGACCACACGTTGTACGTGGCCCCACACAGCACCGTGGTCGCGATCTCGAGGTAGCCCAGCCACGCCTCGCGCGCCACCGGCGCCCCGCCCGCCTGCAGCGGCAGCGCCAGCGCGAGCCCCGCCAACGCGAGCAGCTGTCCCGCCATCGCGCGCGGGGTGATGCGCTCCACGCCGCGCAGCCGTGAGAGGAGCAGCGTCACGAGTGGGTTCGTCGCCACGATGAGCGCCACCTGCGCCGACGGCAGGTGAGTGAGCGAAGCACTGAAGCTCCACGGAAACACGCCGAAGAAGAGCACCCCGAGCGCCGCAATCGTGAGCCGGTCCTGCGTGGGCATCGGGGGAAACGCCTGCGCGCGGAACACCGCGACCATGCACACCGACGCGATCGCGTAGCGCAGGCACGCCAGCACCACCGGCGAGGTCTGCACCACGACGAAGCGCGTCGCCACCACCGACGCACCGAAGCAAAGACACGCCACGGAGGCCGCCAGGGCGGTGCCGGTGGGTGCCTCGTAGGACACCGACGTCCGCACCGGAGAAGCGACAGAATTGGCCACGTCGGAAGCTATCACGGGGTCGTGTGTTCCGAGCCCACCTCAGGGCGATCGCCGCTTGAATATGTCGCCGTGCAGGGCGAACGAGGGTACCACCACAAAACTGTTCGACCGCAGCCCGAGCGCCGAGCGATCGTAGAACACGCCCAGCTCTGCCGAGAGTCCGCGGTTGCGCCCGCCAGCCTTGAGGCCGGCGAACGCGCCAATGGTCGGCGTGTCTTTCACGGAGGTCGAACTCATTGGCACCACTTGTATCGCGCGGACGCCGCCGTACGGCACCACCGACGCGCTCTCGCGACCCGAGGTGATCAGCGTGACTTCACCGTGCGCATGCTGCGCGAAGTTCACAAAGCCGGCACCGACCATGACGGCGGTCGCGCGCGCGTCACGAGTCGTAGGGCCGTCCAGCCGTCGCTTGTACGACACGATCACGCCGCTCGCCGTTGGGATGCGCACGCCCCAGTCGGAGCGATCGTCGAGGCCCATGCGCTGCTCGACATCGAGACTGGGCATGGTAATACTCCCCCTCCGCGTATCGCTCGAGTCGCCGGACCACTCGGCGCCCCCCGGCACGACGGCCAGTGTGGTCGTACGCTGTCCCTCACCGCGCGCCATCGGCACGGCGGTGGTCGACACGGCATACGGGGTGCAGGCCCCCACGAGGGCTACGAACGGGAGGGCCGCCAGAGACAGCACGGCGGAAATGGCGCGACAACGCATGAAGGCTCCTGAAGGGTGTGTGCAGAGCATCGCGCCAACCGGTCGGCCCGAACATCCGTCACGTGACGTACTTCCGCCTCCCGTGGCGCAACGGACCGCTAACTTGTCCCGATGCCCCTGCCGCACCTTCTCGTCGTCGACGCCCAGTCGTTGGCCGGCCGCGCTGCCCATGTGGCGGCGGGCGATGTCACCAACGGCGTGCGCCTCTGGTGCCAGATGGCGCGCGGCGCCGCGATGGACATCGCCGCCACGCACGTCGTGGCCGCCTGGGACCACGACGGGCCGACGTTTCGGCATGCGTTGTTTCCGAGTTACAAGCATCGGCGCACCGGCTCCATGCGGGCGCGCATCGCGCCGATCCGCTCGGGCGTGGAATCCACCGGCATCGCCAGCGTGAGTGTGGCCGCGTTCGAAGGCGACGACAGCGTGGCCTCGATCATGGCGCGCTTCCGGAGCGAGGCCCGCGTGACCGTCCTGTCGAACGACTCCGATTTGCTGCAGTTCGTGTCGGAGGGCGTTGATGTGGCCACCTATGTGGGCGCCGGGAAAGGCCCCGATGGCATGCGCATCAAGCCGTGGAGCCCCGCCGAGGTGATGGCCAAGTTTGGCGTGCTCCCGGCCAACCTGCCGGCCTTCAAGGCACTTTGCGGCGAAGACGGCGACGACATTCCGGGCGTGAAGAGCGTGGGCAAAGGCACCGCCGTGAAGCTGCTGCGGCGTTGGCAGTCCCTCGAGAAGGCGCTCGAGGCCAGCGAGTACGTGAGTCATCGCGATGACACCGCGAAGCTGGCGGGTCAGCACGAGCATGTGCGGCTGATGCTGCAACTCACCACGATCCGCCAGGATGTGCCGTTGCCCGACATGGATCTCGCGCGCTGTGCACTGAGCGCAATCACCTGGCCGGGCGGATCGCAGGCCCGTGCCGGGGTGCCCGCGAACGGTGCCGGCAGCGCCGTGGGCGGTGCGGTGTCGCGGAGCGCGGCCGGCCCCGGGCTCGACGACGTGCCATTCCCCGAGGAGTGATGGGGACGCCCCCGCCCCTGCTCCGCCGCACGGCGGCCCTGGCTGCCCTGCTGACGGCCTGTGCGACCGTGGCCTGGGTCAATCCCCTCGCGGCCCGTGATCGTCGCGTGGTGGACCGTGTGGAGGCCGGACGCGCCGAGAGCGAAGGGCTGCACGGGTACGCCGGCCATGACGACACCGCCGGCACGGCTGAGGGCCAGGCATTTCGTCAGGCACGCGGCTGGATGCGCTACGCGCTCACCACCTTCGACGACACCGACGTCACCATCGCCTGCACGTTCCTCGGCACGGCCTCGGGCACCTACGATCTGGTCGTGGAGGACAGCCTCATCACGTCGACGCGCTTCGACGCGGCCGTGGGCGCGCCCACGGTCGTCGAGATTCGCGTGCCGTTCGCCGTAACGAAGGGCAAGACCAGCATCGCCGTCATGCTGCGCGCGCGCGGTGGTCTCACGCCACGGCTGCATGAGCTCCGCACCATCCAGGACCACAACGAAGTCGCCCCCCTCGCCGTCGTTCAACAGCACGTGAGTTCGCTGTTCTTTCCCCCAGGAGCTGTCCGATGACGCCGTGGTCCCTTTCGCGCAACGCGCGCGCGCTGTGCGCCCATGTTTCCACGGCGGCGCTCCTCGCCGGCGGTACACTGGCGGCGCAGGCCCCCGTCGCCAACACGACCCCAAAAACGCCGGCCAAAGCAACAGTCGGTGGCCCGTGGCTCACGCGTCCGGAGCGCACCGACTACGCCGAGACGAGCCGATACGACGACGTCATCGCGTACATGAAGCAGATGGCCGCGGTGAACCCGAGTATCCACCTGACCACGTACGGTTACACGCACGAGGGACGGCCGTTGCCACTCGCGGTCATCGGCGCGCCGGGGGCCAGCGCCGCCCAGGTGCTCGCGACAAACAAGACCCGCGTCTACATCCAGGGCAACATCCACGCCGGCGAAGTCGAGGGGAAGGAAGCGCTGCTCTGGTTGCTGCGCTCGATTGCCAAGGGTGAGCGCAATGCGTGGCTGAAAACCACGGTGCTGCTCATCAATCCGATCTACAATGCCGACGGCAACGAACGCGTGGCCGTCACCAACCGCGGCTCGCAGGCGGGCCCCGTGGGCGGCATGGGCACGCGAGAAAATGCGCAGGGTCTCGATCTCAATCGAGATGGCACGAAGATGGAAACCGCCGAAGCGCGGTCGATGGCGTCGCTGCTCACGCGCTATCAGCCGCACGTGGCGATGGATCTGCACACCACCGACGGCAGCGCCAACAGCGGCTTCAACATGACGTACGAAACGTCACTCAATCCGAACAACTCGAACGCGCAAATGCGCCTGCTGCGCGACGACCTGCTGCCGGCCATCACGGCCGCCGTGAAGGCCAAGCACGGTTCCGACTGGTTCTACTACGGCGGCGTGTCAGGCACCGGCGATCAACGCGCCTGGCGTTCCGACGCCGAACTGGCAAAGCCGCGCTACACGTCTACCTACTTCGGCGTGCGCAACATCCTCGGCCTGCTCACGGAGACCTACTCGTATGCGTCGTTCAAAACGCGCATTGTCGAAACGTACTGGTTTCTCGAAGAGTCCCTGAGCTACGTGGCCTCCCATGGCGACACGGTGCGTGAGGTGGTCGCCAAGGCCAACCGCGAATCGATCATCGGGCAGCAGCTGGCCGTTCGCCAGCAGCTGGTGAAGGCGCCGGTTCTCCAGAAAATCGTATTCGCGCCCACGATCTCCGTGCGCAATCCGTACGTGGCCGATCGTCCCTATCGACTGCGCCCCGACGGGTTGGGCACTGCCCACGTAACGAGCGAGATCTTGCCGTTTTTCGGCACCGCCGAGCCAACCGAGACCACGTTGGCGCCGCGGGTGTGGGTGGTCCCCATTTCGACGACCTCGACCAGTGCGCCGGCCCAAGCGACCACTGCGGCCCCGACCGCGGCCCCGACCGCATTCGGCGGCGCACGTGGCGGCGCGGCGGGTACGCCGACACAGCGCATGATGGCCGCCGTGATCGATCGCCTGGAGGCGCACGGTATTCGCTACAGCATCACCGCGGCCGACCAGCCGTTCAGCGGCGATCGCTTCAAGATTGCCACCAACACGCTGGACGCGCGCGAATACCAAGGTTCGCACAAAGCGCGCACGCTCACGGGAGTGTGGGAAGCCGCCGAGCAGACGTTGCCGGCGGGTTCGTTGGTGATCCCGATGGATCAGCCGTTGGCGCGCCTCGCGTTCATCCTTTTGGATCCGCGCTCCGACGACGGCTTCATGTGGTGGAACGTGCTCGACGCCGTGCTGGGGCTGTCGCCGACGCCGGTGTACTACCCCGTGCTGCGCTCGATGAACGCGGTTAAGTAGCGAGCGTTCCCCGCCCCGCGGCAAAGTCGCTACGGGGTTTGACAAGTCATATGCGCCCAAGCAATTTGCATGTGTCTACGCGAATATGATAATTTTTCAACCGAAACGCATGACCGCCTGCGCAATCAACATCGACCCCCAGGTTGACGGTGCCCCAGCGTTCGGCGTCGAAGACTTGGGCGCGCTTTTTAAGGGCTTCGCAGACCCGACCCGGCTACGCGTGCTCAACGCGCTCGTGGCAGGCGAGCTCTGCGTGTGCGACTTGGTAGATCTGCTCGGACTCGCGCAACCCGCGGTGTCGCGGCATCTCGCCTATTTGCGCCGCATGGGGCTCGTTGAGGCCACCCGAGAGTGGAAGTTTGCCCACTATCGACTGGCGGAGCCCAGGAACGCGGTGCATCGCAACCTCATCGCTTGCGTGCGGTCGTGCTTCACGGGTGTGCCGACGCTCGACGCGGAGCGCGCCGCGGCCGCGGTACAGGTGCGCGCCCGCGCCGCGAGGCCCTGCTCGTGACTGCCCGTCGTGCGGGCATCATGCCCCCTACCGACACGGCGGCGCGGGCCGTAAACGCACCGATTCTCAATCGCCTTTCGACGCTCGACCGCTTCCTCCCGGTGTGGATCTTCGCCGCGATGGCGCTCGGGCTGTTGCTGGGACGCGTCTTTCCCGATCTCGGCGTGGCGTTGGATCGCGTGCAACTGGCCGGCGTGTCCGTACCCATCGGCGTCGGCCTGCTGTGGATGATGTATCCGGTGCTCGCCAAGGTCCGCTACGAGACCATCGGGCCACACCTGCGCGATACGAAGCTGATCGGTACGTCGCTGGTGCTGAACTGGGTGATCGGACCAATCCTTATGCTCGTACTGGCCTGGATCTTCCTCCCCGACTTGCCCGCCTATCGCAATGGGCTCGTGCTCATCGGACTCGCGCGGTGCATCGCGATGGTGCTGATCTGGAACACGCTGGCGTGCGGGTCCAATGAGCTCGCGGCCGTGCTCGTGGCGCTCAACTCGGTCTTCCAGATCCTGACGTACTCGATCCTCGGGTACTTCTTCCTCGCGGTGGTGCCGGAGTGGATGGGTGTCGAGGGTACCGCAATCGCGATCTCGATGGGCTCGATCGCGCGCAGCGTCGGGATATTCCTCGGCGTGCCGTTGCTCGCGGGGTGGCTCACGCGACGCA
>JANLVC010000083.1:0-8345 GCA_031363815.1 Gemmatimonadota bacterium | reverse complement strand
TTCTGGGTTCTGGGTGAGTCTGCAGCCGATCAAACCCACCACCGAAACGACAAGGGAGGTCTGGGCATACCGGCAAGGATAGGAGCCGCCCGGATTCTCCGACCGTCTGCTTACCTACTCTTTAACCGGTCGCAGCACTAGAACACCCGCACGTTGAAGTAGCGCTTCGGATTCGTTTTCACGTCCGCGACGAGCGAGCGCAGTTCGCGCATCAGTGAATCGCTTTGCTGATACAACGCGGGGTCGTTCACCATCATGCCGAGCGTGCCGCGGCCGGAGTTCACCTTACCGAACACCGAGTCAGCCGTGGCCACCGCACCCAACAGGTGTCCCTCGGTACGATCGAGCCCCTCGGCCACTTCGCGCAGGCGCGTCGTGGCCGCGAGCAACTCCTTGGCAGCCGACTGCGAGTTGGCGACGATCGTCTGCAGTTCACCGCGGCGTGTGGCCGAGTCGATGCGTGACGAAAACGCATTCAGATTCGCAGCGGCCACATTGATGCTGGTGAGGCCGCGCTGGACGTCACGGCTGATGTAATCGAGGTTCTTCGACTGCAACTGCACGGTCGTGGCCAGCTGCACCGACAGTCGCGAGAATTGGCGGATGGATTCGCGCAGTTCGCGCGCGGCCTGATCGTCGAACGCGACCTGTACACGGTCGGCCACCTTCGCGACATCGCCGGCGATGCGTCCGGCGACCGTGGTGAGCTGGGCGATGTCGGGGAGCACGGCACCGGCCAATGTGTCGCCGGAGGTGCGCGACTCACTGATCGCCGCCCGCAGCTCGCGGTCGGCCGGCAAGCCGGTGGCATCGGTGATCGTGGCCTGCCATTCGCCGAACAGACTGGAGGACGCCAGCAGCACGACGGGATCGGACGGGAGCGTGATGCCGCGATCGATGCCGAGTTCGAGGACCACCCACCCCCGTTCGCCGAGGGCGATCGACTCGATCTGACCAGAGCGAACGCCGCGGATCACGACGGGATTCCCGAGCGCGACGCCACCCACGTCGCGCGTGCGCACGACGAGATGGCGGGTCTTGCCGCGGAGATCGGCCTGTTTGAGCCAGAGCACCGCACCGATGACCACGATGGTCACCAGCAGCACGGTGACGCCGACCACGAAGTCGCTGGTGCGTCGGGAAGTGGTCATAGTGAGAGCGGAAGAATGGGCGTGTGCATGCGCTACCGAATAGTGCGGCCCGAGAGCCAGACGAGCGCCCAGAAGGCATCGAGCACGAGAATCATGACGGCGGAGATCACCACGGCCCGTGTGGCGCCGCGCCCCACGCCCTGTGCGCCACCCTCTGTTTTCAGGCCGGCACGACATCCGATCAGCGCAACCGCCGCGCCGAAGCTTGCCGACTTCACGAGGCCGTAGCGCACGTCGAAGTCGGTGAAGAAAATGCGCGCACCCTTCAGGAACTGCGGCGTGGTCATGTCCAGCAACACGAGTGACGCCACCCAGCCCGACAGCAGCCCGACCAGCATCGCGACGGCCACCACCACGGGAAACATCAGCGTCGACGCCAGCACCCGCGGCACCACCAGATGGCTCATCGGATCGAAGGTGAGCGTCTCGAGCGCATCGATCTGTTCGGTCACACGCATCGTGCCCAACTCGGCCGCGATGTTCGCACCCACCCGGCCCGCGAGCGCGAGACCGGTAAGCACCGGTGCGAGTTCGAGCGTGATCGTTTTCTGGACCAGCGTGCCTACGAAGTACGGCGGTACCAGATCACCAACGGAATAGCTCGCGAGCAGCGCCAGCACGATGCCGGTGAACAGCGCAATGAAGATGCCGATCGGCAGCGATTCGACGCCGAGAATGCGCGCGTGCGTGCTGAACTCGGGGATCCAGTCCTTCGTGTCGCGCATGGCGAGAAAGGTCGCCACGACGAAGCGTGCGCCGGCGCCGATCTGGTCGAAGAACGATCGCGTGCCCCGGCCCACGGCGCTGACGCGCTGATGCACGGCGATAACGGAGGTCGTCGGGGCGGTCACGGCCAGCCGATCCAGATGCCCACGCCCGTTGCCGCGGCCAGGGCAAGCAAGCCGACGGCGGCCCGCGCCCGGAAGCGTGGCGCGCCGATCGAAACGACGAACGCGAGCTTGAGCATCGTATTTGACAGGACCCCGATGCCGATCGCCGTCGCGGCCACGCGGACGTTGGCCGGATCGGCGCCATAGCGCGTCATCGACACCGTGAGGGCGTCCATGTCGGTCAGACCGAGCAGCGTTGCCGAAAGGAGGACGCCGGTCGTGCCGATGGCCTGCTGCACCCAGGCGATCGCGAAGAGCACGACCTGGAAGGCCAGGGCCATCTGCAGCGACGATGCGAAGGCGAGCGGATTGTGTCCGGATGTCGGCGCGAGAGGAACGTCGCTAGCTGTTGGCGGTACGCGCGTTTCGCGCTCCCGCCACATGACGAAGGCGATTAGCGAGACACCCACCAGGAATGGCAGCACGAGGACGGGCACCGCGGCGGTGGCCACCGCCGGTCGCAGCATCGCCGAAATGACCAGCAGGCGTGGGACGAGTACCGTGCAGGCGGCGACCACGCCGAGTGCCAACGGGAGCGCCAGGTGCGGCTCGGCGCGGCTCCGTCGGCTAAAGGTGAGCGACACCGCGGTGGACGACACGAGACCGCCCAGCAGACCTGTTACGCCGAGTCCGCGCGTTTCCCCGATCACCCGACGCGCGATGTAGCCGGCGAAGTTGAGTCCCGAGAAGAGGAGGACGACGATCCACAGCTGTCGTGGTTGGAACGCGCCGAAGGGTCCGTAGGCGCCTGATGGCAGCAGCGGCAGAATGACCAGCGCGAGGCCGGCGAACTGCAGCGCGGCGCGCAGTTCGTGCGCGGCGACCTTCTGCAGCGCGCTCTGGAACGTCGATTTCTCGGCCAGCAGGAGCACGCACAGCACGGCCGCTGCGCTGGCCAGCGAGCGATGGCCGAGGGCCGAGGCGGCCCCCATCGCGACGACCAGAATGGCCGAGACCTCGGTGGTGCCGTCGGTCGTCGTGCCGGGTCGGCGGAGCGTGGCCGCGTAGGCCGCAATCGGGAAGAGCGCCCCGGCGCCGATGATCACGGCGGCCAGTACCGGCTGGCCATCTCTGAAGAACCAGCCGCCAAAGCCTCCAATCACCCCGAGGAGCGTGAACGTACGGATGCCGGCGAAGCGGCCGTCGGGGCCGGTCGTGTGCCCCGACCATTCCCGCTCGACGCCCACCGCCAGTCCGACCAGAGCCGCAACCAACAGGTCCAGAGCGAGAGGCAGATCAAACATGAGTGGCAATGGTAGCACGGATCACGCTCGATGGGAGGGGCAAATCCTCGATGTGCCGTGATCCGGACCATCGAAGTTCGACAACGAGGGTATCCTTTCATCCGGATACACAGATATATTCAGAAATGACCTCGCCACGCCTTGCCATTCACGACCGTATGGTCGAGCTCGCCGACGCGACTCGATGTCGGCTGCTTTCGGCGTTGGAGCGGCAGGCACTTACGGTGGGCGAGCTGGCCACGGCGCTACAGCTCCCGCAAAGCACCGTGAGCCGGCACCTCAAGATTCTCGCCGATCAGGACTGGATCGCGTCGCGGGCCGAAGGGGCGAGTCGGTGGTATCGCCGGAATCCCTCCCTCCCCGCCGACCGGCGTGCGTTGTGGGAGATCGTGCGATCGGCCCTGGGGAGCACGCCCGCGTGGTTACAGGACGCCGCGCGCATCGATGCCGTGATCTCGGCGCGGCGTGCCGGCACACAGGCGTTCTTCGCGACCGCGAGCGCCGAATGGGATGCATTGCGCAATGACCTGTTCGGTGCGCGCGCCGATTTGACGGCCGCGCTCGCGCTGCTCGACGCATCGCTGATCATCGGTGATCTGGGCTGCGGTACCGGCGCGCTGGCCGCCGCGCTCGCGCCGCATGTCGCGCATGTCCACGCGATCGATGCCTCGCCGGCCATGTTGTCGGCGGCATCGTCGCGCCTGGCCTCGTACAGTAACGTGACGTTATCCGAAGGCTCACTCGAAGCACTGCCGTTGGGCGATGCGTCGCTCGATGCCGCCGTGCTCATGCTCGTGCTGCATCATGTGGCCGATCCGCAGCGCGCGCTGTCTGAGGTGCGCCGCGTGTTGCGCCCCAACGGGCGCTTGCTCATTGCCGACATGCGTCCGCATGCGCAGGAGCGCTATCGCGAGCAGATGGGCCACGTGTGGCTTGGCTTCGATCAGCTCGAACTGACGGCGTGGTTGCACGACGCCGGTTTTACTGCCGTCCGCTACGTCCTGTTACCGGTGGATCCAGACGCCACCGGCCCTGCGTTGTTCTCCGCCACGGCGCGCTGCGCTGTGGGTTCACGTTCCGACTCTTCCCCCAGGAATCATCCGTAAATGTCTACCGTCGTCGTCACTGAAAAGGGCTCTGCGCCATTGGCGTCGCTGGATCGTCCCACGTTCGCCGTGCGCGATCTCTCGCTCGCCGAGTGGGGCCGAAAGGAAATCCGTCTCGCTGAATTCGAGATGCCGGGGTTGATGGCGCTGCGCGCCGAGTATGCCGGCACGCATCCGCTCAAGGGGGCCAAGATCATGGGCTCGCTGCACATGACGGTGCAGACGGCGGTGCTTATCGAAACGCTGGTGGAACTCGGCGCCGATGTGCGTTGGGTGTCATGCAACATCTTCAGCACGCAGGATCATGCCGCGGCCGCCGTGGCTGTCGGACCGCACGGCACGGTGGAGTCGCCCGCGGGTACGCCGGTGTTCGCGTGGAAGGGTGAGACGCTCGACGAATACTGGTGGTGCACCGAGCAGGCGCTGTTGTGGAGCGACGGCACGGGTCCGAATCTGTTGCTCGACGATGGTGGCGATGCCACGCTGCTCGTGCACAAGGGCACCGAATACGAAAAGAGTGGCGTGATTCCCGGCTTCGACAGCGACAACGAGCCGGAAGAGTGGGGCGTGATTCTCGACTTGCTGCGCGCTGAGCAGGCGAAGAACCCGGGCCGCTGGACGAAGGTGCTGGCCGGCATCCGTGGCGTGAGTGAAGAGACCACTACCGGCGTGCATCGTTTGTACGAGATGGAGCGCGCGGGCACGCTGGCCTTCCCGGCTATCAACGTGAACGACGCCGTGACGAAGTCGAAGTTCGACAACCTGTACGGGTGCCGCCACTCGATCATCGACGGTCTCAACCGCGCGACCGACGTGATGCTGGCCGGCAAGATCGCCGTCGTCATGGGTTATGGCGATGTGGGCAAGGGCTGCGCGCAGGCGCTCAAGGGTCAGGGTGCGCGCGTGATCATCACCGAAATCGATCCCATTTGCGCGTTACAGGCGGCGCTCGAAGGGTATCAGGTCACGACGCTCGAAGACGTGGTAGACGAGGCCGACATTTTCATCTCGGCCACCGGCAACAAGAACGTCATCACGGTCGAGCACATGAGTCGCATGAAGGACAAGGCGATCGTGGCGAACATCGGCCACTTCGACAACGAGATCGACATGGCCGGTCTCAAGAAGGTCGAAGGCATGAAGCGCATCAACATCAAGCCGCAGTACGACGAGTTCGTGTTGCCGAACGGACGCTCGATCCTGATTCTCGCCGAAGGCCGCTTGATGAACCTTGGCTGCGCCACGGGTCACCCGAGCTTCGTGATGTCGGCGAGCTTCACGAATCAGGTGTTGGCGCAGCTTGAACTGCACGCCAACGCCGAGAGCTATGGCAAGCGCGTGTTTGTGCTTCCCAAGCATCTCGACGAGAAGGTGGCGCGTTTGCACCTGCCCAAGCTTGGCGTGAAGCTGACCACGCTGAATACCGAGCAGGCCGAGTACCTTGGCGTGAATCCGATGGGACCGTTCAAGTCGGATCATTACCGCTACTAGGACCGCGGTAGGAACCGTGTGAGACGCTCGGGGAGCTGATTGGTTGCGAACGAGGGTGAGACTGGCGGAAGCGGCGTTGCCTCGAGTGAGGTGGCGTCGCTTTCCACGACAGTGCGTGTTATCGCGTGGTCGTGGTACGTGAGTTAGGATATGACTATGAACGTCATGATGCGTCTTCGCTCTGTGACAATGCTTGGGGCTCTCATGGTGCTGCCGACGGCCGCCGTGTGGAGTCAATCGATTCGTGGCGTCGCGTTCGACAGCGCGAACGCCCGCCCGTTGCGACAGACGGTGGTGCAATTGGTGCGCGCGGATGAGCCGAGCCTGAGCCGGCTCGTCACGACAGATGCACTGGGGCGATTCTTCTTCGACAGTGTGCGTGCGGGGCCCTGGATTCTCGGGCTTCGGGCGCCGCTGCTTGACTCGCTGCGGATCGAACAGTTGGCCAGCCGGGTGGAGGTTCGCGCGACGGGGACCACCCGGGCGTCGATCGCGATTCCGTCGGGGTACGCCATGACGTCGCGGGTGTGTGGCGATTCGGTGGCGCGCGACTCGAGCGGATTCGTGCATGGTCACGTTCGATCGCTCCGCGGCGGTGACGACGGGCAGCCGGTAACGGTGCGTATTGAGTGGCTCGAATACATCGTCACGTCGGCCGGTGCGACGCGGGCGGTGGTGGCGTTGGATGTGCCGGTGAACGGCGACGGGAGCTACGTGGGGTGCGGAGTGCCGCCGGAGTCTGTGGTGCGCATCCGCGGCTGGCGTGGCGCCGACTCGACGGGCGTGTTGGAGACCAGAATTCCGGCGTACGGCATTGCCCAGATCGATCTCGCGATCGGTGCCGTGCGCCGCGTGGAGATGGCTCTGGACACGATCGCATCCGACACCGGCGTGGCATCACGCGTAACGGTGGCGCGCGGCGACGCGAGTGTGCGCGGTGTGGCGCTGGGGGCTGGGGGCTTGCCGCTGGCCAATGCCCGCGTATCGGTGTGGGGGAGCGGGCTCGAAATGGTGACGGCGCGGGACGGACGTTTCTCGCTCAGCGAACTGCCCAGCGGTTCGTTTCTCCTGGAGCTACGGGCGATCGGATATCAGCCCTCGCGGCGAATCGTGCCGTTCGAGCCAAACACGGAAACGACGGTCAACACGCAGCTCGATCGACTCCTCACGCTTGACACGATCAGGGTTCGTGCGTTGCGCAACCGCCTGATCGGCAAGGACATGACCGGCTTCGAGGAGCGTCGTCAACGTGGGCTTGGCCGGTTCCTGGACCCGGCCGACATCGAGCAGCGGATGAGCGGTCGTACCTCCGACCTCTTCCGCGCCGTTGCCGGTGTGCGGCTGGTGCCGTCGAGCGTCGGTGACCGCATCGCGATGCGCGGTAACGTGAGCGGCTGGTGCACACCTACCGTGTTCGTGGACCGGGTGAAGCAGTACATGTTCGACGGCGACATCGATGCGATCGTCAGCCCGATGGAAGTGCGCGCCATTGAGGTGTATCCCGGATTCTTGATGACACCACCGGAATTTCAAGTGCCGTTCGATCAATGCGGCAGTATCGTGATTTGGACCGGCAAGCGAGCGCCCTGACATGATCCTGATACATTGGCTTCGCAGTGCAACATGCGTCGCGCTGTTGTGCGTGGTCCGTCCCACGATCGGATGGAGTCAGTCGGCCGTCGCGGCGGTGGCGAGCGGAAAACTTCGCGGCGTTGCGTACGACAGTGTGCGGGCGCGGCCGCTTGCACTGGCGGCGATTCAGCTCGTCAGCGAGAACGATCCCAGTAATGCACGTCAGGTCAGGGCCGACAGTCTGGGGCGATTCAGCGCCGACAGTCTTCTGCCGGGCATTTGGATCGTAGGGGCGCAGCATGCGTGGCTTGACTCGCTCGCAGTGGACCAGTTGGCTATTCGCGTCGAGGTCAAGGGCCGAGGCACGAGCCGCGCAACGATTGCGGTGCCGTCGCCACGTGCGTTGGTAATGCGCGTGTGCGGTGACGCGGTCGCGAATGACTCTTCGGGCTACCTACACGGCTTGATTCGTGGTGCCAGCAGCCTCGGCGTGGGCAAACCGGGCAGTGTGCGCATTGAATGGGTCGAGTTTACGCTGCGCCGCGAAGGACTGGAGCGGGCGTTGGCAGGGATCGAGGTCCAGTCGACACCGGAGGGGAGGTATGTCGCTTGCGGCGTACCACTGGGCGGTATGGTGCGCTTGAGGGGGTGGAATGGGGCCGACTCCACCGGTGTACTCGATGTGTCGCTGCCCTCGCACGGAATTGCGCGACTCGACTTGGCGATCGGAGAGGCGCGCCGAACAACGATGGCCGTGGCAACGCTGCCCGACTCGGCCAGCGAGGCGGCCGGCGACAGCCTCGCCCCAACGGAGATCGACGTGTTGCGTGGCGCCGGAAGCATTCGTGGGGTGGCGCGCGTCGCAACGCGTGGGGCCGGCGATCAACCGCT
>JANLVC010000059.1:0-1599 GCA_031363815.1 Gemmatimonadota bacterium | reverse complement strand
CCACGGCCGGCGCTTGATGTGTCCTATAGTCCGGTATAGCACAGTATGATACACCGGAGTATGTTAAGTCCATGACGATCAACGCAATGCCCGCCATGATCGGGCGCGAAGGGGAATGGGAACGCCTGAAATCCTTTGCCACAACGGGAAGCCCGTTTGCCACGCTCGGGATAGTGTGGGGGCGTCGGCGCGTGGGGAAATCGTTCATGTTGGAGTGGCTCGCGTCCCAGACCAACGGGTTTTACTACCACGCGCTGCGGGGATCGAGCGGCGAGGCGCTGCGAGGATTAGGAGACGCGCTGAGCGCCCACCTCAAACTCCCGGCCCCACTGGCCTTTGATACGTGGGAGCACGCGATGGACGCCCTCATGGCGCTCGGTCGCGACCGGGACGCGTTGGTCGTGCTCGACGAATTCCCCTATCTGCTGGAGCATACGCCCAACCTCGACTCCATCATTCAACGCCTGTATGGACCTGGTCATCCCGCAAAAACGGGCACGCGGACCCGCCTTCTGCTGTGCGGCTCATCGATCAGCGTGATGAGCAAGCTGTTAACCGGCACCTCCCCGCTTCGCGGTCGGGCGGGGCTCGACCTTCGCGTCTCGCCGTTCGACTTTCGCGTCGCCCGCACGTTCCACCACCTCACCGACCTTTCCACGGCGGTGGAGACCTACGCCGTCATCGGGGGCGTCGCGGCGTACGCTCGAGAAATGTGCGACCACGATCTCCCGACCGGCAGAGCGGACTTCGACCGGTGGATCTGTCAACGGGTGCTGTCGCCAGCCGCCCCCCTGTTCGGCGAAATCACCCTCCTGCTGAGCGAGGACCCCGTGACGGCCAAGGCGCGGAAGCTGAACCTGTATCATGCCACCCTGGCCGCCGTCGCCCTCGGCAATCACACCTGGGGCGCGATCTGCAATTACGTGAAGACCTCCGCCTCTTCCCTGATGCCGATTATGGACACCCTCATCGCGTCGGAACTGGTCGCGCGCGTGCCGGACCCGATCCGCGACAATCGGCCGCTCTATCACGTGGCCGATCCGCTGCTGAGGTTTCACTATGCGATCATTCGGCGACAGCAGCACCGGCTCGCGCGCATGTCCGCCCACACCGAGTCGCTGTGGCGCGACCTCATTCCCACGTTTCGCTCCTTGGTGCTCGGGCCGAGCTTTGAGGCGATGGCACGCGAATGGACGACGCACATGGCCGATGCCACCACCACCGGTGGCGCTCCCGAGCACGTGGGCTCCACCGTGCTGCTGCAGGGCAGTCCCGACGCCCAGGAGATTGACGTCGTCGTGGCATCAGACGACCACGGCGCCGCCCCGCAGGACCGGACGATCCTCGCGCTGGGCGAAGCGAACGTGGCCGCCCCGCTCACCATGCATCATGTCCGTCGCTTGGAAACGGCGCGCCGCACCGTGGGCGAACGAGCACGACACGCGAAACTGCTGCTGTTTGGTACCCACATCGAGCAAAACGTGCGTGAAGCCGCGACCGGTCGTTCCGATCTCGAGGTGATCGACCTCGACCGCCTCTACAACGGCCAGTAGTATCGAATCTGCCATGACGCAGCAGGAGATCCGCCCACCGATGACG
>JANLVC010000014.1:0-4955 GCA_031363815.1 Gemmatimonadota bacterium | reverse complement strand
CTCTTCACTGAGCTGGTCGGGCGAGGTATGATAGAACGTGGCCAGCTGGGCGACGGCGCGGACGTAGGCTTCGACCGTGCGGTCGGAATACCCGCGGAGCTGGAGGTCCTGCGTCATGCGGAGGCGGAGCGATGTCATGTGGTCCTCTCGGAACAGGGTGAGAGAGGATCAGACAGCGCGCCGCGCCCTTGCTCAATCGAGCTCAACCGACAACCACCACCGGAACTGTCGTGTTATCCGCCGCAGGCGGATTGAGTTCAACCGTGCGTTGCGCCTGACAGGGCCGTTTGGGATGGCTCCCTGTTCGCTGCGCTCACTGGTCGCATTTTGTTAAAGGGCCCTGCAAGAGAACGCAAGGCGTTCTGCCGCAACGGAAATCGCAGACTGCAAGCATCCGGACATTCGGCCTTGGTTCACGCGGGCGAACCGCTGATCAGGCGGACGGGTTGCCGTTGCGTAGCTGGTGAGATCTGGCCATACTCCAACGAAGGACACTCGCGCTCGAGCCTCTCTGTCGTCCCTAGGCACATGCATCGCACCGTTGAAGCCATCGTAGAAGCTGACGGTCAGGTCCGTCTCTTGGAGCCGGCCCGGGTCACCGTGCCGTGCCGCGCCTTGCTCACGATTCTCGATGAGCCGGCGGACGAGTCCGGCGCGTTGACCGCCCAACTCAGTGAAGCAGCGCTCGCCGATTGGAATCGAGCCGAGGAGGACAGCGCGTGGAGTCACCTACAGCCCGTGCTGTAGTACTCGTCCGCTTCCCGTTTTCTGATCTGTCAGGAGCCAAGCTTCGGCCGGCGCTCGTGGTGGGCAATCCGGGTCGTGGCGATTTCATTCTGTGTCAGATCACCAGCAATCCATACGCTGATCCGATCGCGGTTGAACTCACGGCTGGTGACTTCACCGAAGGTTCGTTGCAGCGCGTGAGCTACGCTCGACCGGGAAAGCTGTTCACCGCACATCACAGTTTGTTCAGCGCTCAGATTGGAACCTTAGCGGCAGCGGCACATGCGCGGGTGATTGAGCGCGTCATCACGCTCCTGCGATGTGAATAGGTCGTCGACTATTCGAGACCCGTCGCCAGCGGCAGAACGTGCGTTGCACCAGACAAGCGAATCAAGGACTGCTCGCTCCGCTCGCTTTGATATGGTTCGCTTGCAACTGAACGTTGGACGTTATGCCCACAGCCACGTCTCCCACCGTGTCCGACCAACGGGCTGCTGATCAGTTGCCATCTGCCACGTTACACATTACACTTTGACATGGCGATCACAGGGTTCAGGCACAAGGGCTTGGAACGCTTCTACTGTCGTGGGACCACCGCTGGCATCCAGGCCGAGCACGCCAAACGCCTGCGACTGATTCTGGCGAGTCTCAGTATTGCTGAACAGCCGGGCGAGATGGGGCTTCCTGGTTACCACCTCCATCCGCTGAAAGGCGATCGCCGGGGCACTTGGGCAGTTCAGGTCAGCGGCAACTGGCGGGTGACCTTTCGATTCGAAGGACCCGATGCCGCGGACGTCAACTACGAGGACTATCATTGATGAAGCCCCTGCGCATGCACAACCCGCCTCACCCGGGCGAGATCCTCCGTGAGATTTGCCTCGCGCCGTTGAGCCTCAGCGTCACGGAGGCCGCCGTGTCGCTGGGTGTGAGCCGCAATACCCTTTCTTCCATTCTGAATGGACGAGCGGGCATTAGCCCCGAGATGGCGATCCGGCTGTCCATTGCGTTCAAAACGACGGCGGAGAGCTGGCTACGCCTGCAGATGCAACACGATCTCTGGCACGCCGAGCAATCGCGAAAGCGTCTGAAGGTACGAAAGATCGCCGCCGCGTAGGTCGTGTTCGTGACGCCTCCTACCGCATTCAGTGAGCATCGACGGGGGGCATAACAGCGGGTTGCGGTTGACAGCCGAGCTATGGTGTGCTCGCTGCGCTCGCTTCATTTGACTCGGCTGCAACTGAACCCGAACGTTGAGGCTGTAGGAAAAGTCTCAACGCATCGATGGTAAAGGCGCCGTGTCGCGCGAAAACAGTTCGCGGTCATTCGATTCGGCATTGATCACTGGTATCGCGGAGCGATTCGCGCGATACGCGCGCCATTCGCGACCGCGCGCAGCGCTCCCGCCTCGTGATTTACGCCGCATACCCCGCGTGGGTCAGCTTTTCGATGTGGTGCACCAGGCAAAAGAGCAGCCACTGGCCGTGCACTTTTGTGCGGCCGCGCAGCGTGAAGCGATCGAGCCGCTTGTTGTACCGTACATTGCCAAACACGGGCTCGACCGTGGCAAAGCGTTGCCCGTACTGCGCGCGCCCCTCCGGCGTATCGAGGCGCTGCTGCATCCGCATCGTATGCGTCTCGCTCGCCGCGTCCTCGCGCCCACGCAGGAACGCGACGGTGCGGACCACCGACGTGTCCGGTTTGCGCAAGCACTGCGCGCGTAACGCGCACGGCGCGCAGTCGCGCGTCGCGCCGCGAAAATGCGCGCCGACATAGACGTTGGACACGTTGGCCGCGCCGGTGCGATAGAGCGACTTGCCCGCTGGACACACACAGGTGCGCGCGTCCGCGTCGTACGTGAAGTCGCTCGACGCAAAGAGCGGCAGGGCCGTCTTCGTGGCGCCCGACTTGTCGTGCAACGGATTTGGCGCCGTCGTGTGGTGCTCACGATCCGCAAACCGCTCGTCGCGTTTCCGCATGTCCGGGTCGGCAATCAGCGGTGGCACGTCCAACGTAGCGAGCGCGGCGAGATTCGCTTCGCTATGGTAGCCGGCGTCGGCCGTGAGCACCGTCGCTCGTGCGGAGCGTGGCGAGGGCCGCGACGACCGGCAGCAGCAGCTCCTGCTCGGAGCCCGTGCCATGTGCTTGTGCGTCAACGATGATCTGATGTTTCGCATCCACGGCGGCGACGCTGGTATAGCCCTGGATGACGCCTTTGTCGGTCGCCATTTTCGCGCTCTCGTTGTCGGTGCGATTGCATTTGCGGAGCCCACCCGTCGGGCCACGGCGATCCTCCGGATGCGTCGCGAGCCACTCGCGCAGCTGATGCGCATCCCGAGTGAGCCGCGCGATCCGGGCGGTGCTCTTCGCGGCGACGTCCGGCTCGCGCTCCAACTCATCGGTCTCCCGGTGCCGTTCCAGCATCGTCTTGGCGGCGGTCTCCAACTTCTCCGCCCGCTGCGTGAACTCGGCGCATGTGCCGCACCGATGCTTCGACGCATTGCTCGGCAGCTTCACGCCATCGATCGCGAACATCTCCCGCCCGATCAACCCCTGTCCGTCACACACCGCCAGCACCGCCGCGAACAGCTGAGCGATGTCGTCGCGCAGCGTGCTCACGAAGTGGGCGATGGTGGTGAAATGCGGCGCGGTCATGCCGCACAACGCCATGAACGTCACGTGCTCTTGGGCTCACCCGTTCAATCGCCCGGCTGCGCACGATGCCCTGGGAGTAGGCGAAGAGCACCACCTTGAGCAGCATGGCCGGCGGGTATGCCGGCGCGCCGGTTGTATCGTTCCGAAACCGGGCGTCGAAGTGCGCCAGATCGACTTCGTGATCGAGCAGGTAGTTGAGCGCGTGCTCGAACGTGCCGGGCAGTAACTGACGCGACAGGTCGACGCTCAGGAACTGCGGGTTGGTATCGAGGGACTTGTCGCGGGCCATGGCGGGTGCTCGACAGCGAGACGAAACGACAGCACCTTTGATTCGAGACAAACCCGCCGCGTGCCATCGAGTTCCGTTTCCACATTGGCCTGCTTCGGGACTTTTCCTACAGCCTCGTTATGCCGACATGCGCGCCTTGCGGCCGTACGGAACAGATGTACATTCTGTACGTACACTCATCGCGGAGCGCGTATGGCCACCACGAAGGTTCCGGCTGGACGGCGTGGAAAGGTGCGCAAGGAATTTTGGCTCGACCCGAAGGCGCTCCGCCGAGCGCAGTCGCTGCTCGGCACCGCTACCGAGCGCGAGACGGTCGAACGCGCGCTCGAGCTGGTCGCCTTCGGGGCCGAGGTGCGCGCGGGCGTCGCGGCGCTCGCTGGCCTGCAGCTCGAGCCGCGCGCGTAGCGTGCGGAAGTACGTTCTCGATTCCAACTGCTATATCGACGCCAGTCGGAGCGCGGAGGCCCTCGCCGCGCTCCAGAAGTTCGTCGCGTGGACGGCACCGGGGCTTCACGTAAGTAGCGTCGTCGCGGCGGAGCTGCGCGCCGGGGCCCGCTCGCCGCGCGATCGGCGCACGATTGAGGAGCGCCTCTTGGGACCGTTCGCGCGCCACGAGCGCATTCTCACGCCCAGCCCCGCGGCGTGGGATGCCTTGGGGCGCACCTTGGCGAAGCTGCGGGAGCGCGAGGGCTTGGCCCTCGCCCAGACGTCACGCAGTTTCGCGTTCGACGTCTTGCTCGCCTATTCCTGCCGCGAGAACGGGGCGGTCCTCGTTTCCGCGAACGCGAAGGATCTGACGCGCATCCGGCGGGTGTTCGCCTTCGACTTTGCCGCGCCGTTTCCCACAGCACCGTAGGGAGGGTGCGGCCTAACGAAGTAAAGATTCGTGCCGCGCGCAGCCGCGGCACAAAAACGAAGTAAAGATTCGTGCCGCGCGCAGCCGCGGCACAATCTGGTGTTGAACGCAATCCGCCGGTACGAAGTCGCGCGGAGCTGGCCTCTTGGACTTTCAATCGAGCGGCGCTGACTTCACGAACCGGAATTGTCCGGTAGCGCGGCGCTCAGGGCGGCGAGGCGACGACGACCGCGGTTCGCATGCGTCGATGCGCGCGGTGGTTCGCATGCGTTGCCGACTGTGTGTGGCGTTGCGACCGTGCATCACGCGATGCCGGATGCAGCCCGGCTGAGCGGCGGCGCGTTGGGCGGAGCCGGATGAGCGCACACGGGACACAGGCGATCGTGGACGGTTCATGAGGGTGGGGCTCGCGATCGTCGAGTGCGTGCGACG
>JANLVC010000011.1:0-91929 GCA_031363815.1 Gemmatimonadota bacterium | reverse complement strand
CGCCGGTGAAGCAGCCTGCCGCGACGTCGGGCGTGCGCGTAACCTCCAGGCCAACGGCGAAAACGGCACCGACGCCCACGGCGGCCAAGCGCGCGCCTGTGCGACCGGCTCCCCGTAAGTCGAGCACCACGAAGGTGCCGCCGCCGTTCGCGCCTCCCGCGACCGAATCATGAGTCGTCGCAACACGAAGACACTGCTGTTTGGCGTGCTCACGGTGATCGCCGCCGCCGTGTGCATTCGACTGGGGATCTGGCAGCTCGATCGGCTCACGCAGCGACGGGCACAGAACGCGATTGTGCTCGCTCGCGGTACGATGCCGGTGGTCAGCGTGGCGACGCTGCAGGCGGTGGACACCACCGATTCGCATTGGCGCCGCGTGCACATTCGCGGCGTGGCCGATTACGCCGGTGAAATTGTGCATGCCACGCGTTCGCAGGCCGGCTCGCCCGGTGTGCACCTGCTCACGCCGGTTCGACCACTCGACGGCGCATGGGGCGACACGGCCGTGCTCGTGCTGCGTGGCTTCGTGTATTCGCCAGACGGTCGCACGTTCGATCGTGACAAGGCGCGCGAGGCTGATACCCTCGACCTCGATGCGTTGGTTATCTCGTTCCCCGCCCACAAGCCGGGCACCGTGCAGATGCAGACAGCCACGCGCGCCGTTCGCCTGCTGGATCGTGACACGATTGCCGCGCTCACGGGTCATCCGCTCGCGCCCTTCATGCTGCTCGCCCTCGGGGATACGGCGATGTACGACATCGTCAAGGCCGCTCGCGTGCCGCCGCCGTCGCCGTCAGAAGGTCCACACCAGTCGTACGCCATGCAGTGGTTCGGTTTCGCGTTGGTGTTTCTTGTGGGCTTCGTCGCCTTCACCTGGGGCCCGGGGCGCGGTACCGGCGGAACGTCGTGGGGTGACGAAACCGGCCGGGACATGGGCGGTCTGGGCAACGCGCAGAATGAGAACGCCGCGCGGCCGCCCGTCGTCTAAACAGACTCGACTGTACTGGCATCGCTACGGTATGTGTGGTGACAGCGCGACAGCATGCTCGAGTGGGCACGATTGGGCCCATCCGCACGCACCATCGCGCGTCGAACGTACCGTCACACCACCGGCATAATCAACACGCCACGAGCCCTGCAGTCTGTTACGCACGACGCACGACAACGCCGTTCTCTCTCGCACTTCACAGCGGAACAATCACAAAACTGCTCTAGCTGTTGGGCGGGCACAGCCGTTGCTACCTCCTCCTCTTCGTCGGACATGCTGTCCGGCCCTGACGAAGCGGAGACACGATGCGCGCCATACAGCGTACGCGGAATTGGACGAATGGACGCGCGGTCATGGCGGTCGTTGGAGCGGCACTCCTGCTCAGCGCACAGCCAGCCGCTGCGCAGTCCCACGCGTGTCAGAGTGCCACCACCGCTAGCCGGATCGGCGCGCAGGTCGCGCTGAGTGCCCTTGCGACCGGGTTGGAATACCAGTCGATGGCACGGGGAGCTGCCTGGCGCATGGCCGACGAGAGCGCCCCAATGGCGATCCTGGCCGATCCGAGCTCGCATCTGCACGCCCTCGGCTCCTATCACCTGGCCCGCACCGCCGTGCACGCCACCTGTGCCGATCGCGCCAGCCGAGTGAACGCCGCGTGGAAAAGCGCCGGTGTGGCGCTGGCGATCGGTACGGCAAAGGAAGTGGCCGATGGCTACTACAATGGCTTCAGCGCCGTTGATCTCGGTGTCGATGCGATGGGCGCCGGCTATGCAGTGGCCCAGGCCTATCTCCCGGTGCTCGAGAAGATCACGCCGTTGTTCTCGGTGGCCCCGCGGGCGTTCCTCGGCACGCGCGGTCCGCGCGGTGCGCTCGTGGACTACTCCCATCAGACCATTTGGCTTTCGGCCAACGTGCACGACCTGCTGCCCATCACTGCCGCGAAGGCGTGGCCGTCAGCCGTGCGCCTGTCGGTGGGTCGCCGCGCGTTCGGTGGCACCACGCCCAGCGAGTATGTCGTCGGCCTCGACCTCGACGCCGCACGCTTGCCGGGTAACAACCCAGCATGGGTGCGTGTGAAGAGCTTCCTGCACTCCGTGCGCCTGCCGGGCCCGGCGCTCGTGATGAGCGGCAACGGCACGAAGGCGTTCGGTCTGTACTGGTAGCAGCACTACGCCGCGGCGCTTCTCGTTTGCGCGCAGGACCGCACGGCGTCGATTACCCGATCCTGCTGCGCCGTCGTCAGTGACGAGCCACTGGGCAAGCATAATCCCGTCGCAAAGAGCGCGTCGGAGACGCGGCCGCCGATCACGCGGCATTCGGCGAACACCGGCTGCTGGTGCATCGGCTTCCACACGGGGCGCGCTTCGATCTGCTGCGCCTCGAGAGCCTCGCGCACCGTTTCACAATCGACGCCGAATCGTGTGGCGTTGATCGTGAGCGTGGTCAGCCAGCGCGTGGAGCGCATGCCGCTGCGACCGTAGTGCGCTTCGGGCATCAGTGCGACGCCGGACAACGCGCCGATGCCCGCCTGATAGCGCGCAAACACGGCACGTCGTGCCGCCACCCGTGCCTCGAGCTGCTCGAGCTGACCGCGCCCGATACCGGCCAGCACGTTGCTGAGCCGATAGTTGTAGCCCACATGCCGGTGCTCGTAGTGTGGCACCGGCTCGCGCGCCTGCGTCGCCAACGTGCGCACCCGCTGCGCGACATGCGCATGCGGCGTGACCAGCATGCCGCCGCCCGACGTCGTGATGATCTTGTTGCCGTTGAACGAGTAGAAGCCGACATCGCCGAAGGTGCCGGCCGCACGACCGTCGTAGGTCGCGCCAAGCGCTTCGGCAGCGTCTTCGATCAGCAGCACGCCGTGCGCGGTGCAGGCGTCGGCAATGGGCCGCACGTCCGCGCACTGACCATAGAGATGCACAAGCACCACGGCACGTGGAAGCGCATTGCGCCGCGCCGCGTCGTGTAGCGCGGTGGCGAGCAGCGCCGGGTCCATGTTCCATGAGCTCACATCGGCATCCACGAACACGGGAATCGCCCCGACGTACCGCAGCGGAAACACCGACGCCGCAAAGGTGAGTGTGCTCACCCACACCTCGTCGCCCGCGCCGATACCGAGCGACTCGAGCGCGAGATGCAGGGCCGCCGTTCCCGAACTCAAGGCCACCGCGTGCGGTGCCCCCGTATACGCGCAGAGCTCGTGCTCGAAGGCGTCCACGTGGGGCCCGAGTGGCGCAATCCAGTTCGTGCGAAACGCCTCGATTACGAGTTGCTCCTCACGTTGACCAAGATGTGGCGGCGACAGATAGATCCGTTCATGCATGATCGTCACGATACCAGCCAGAGGGACGTTCCTTGATCACTTTGGCCGGAACACCGACCGCGGTGACGTTCGCCGGCAGCGCGCGACTCACCACTGCCCCAGCGCCCACAATACTCCATGCGCCGATCGACACGCCTTGAATCACCTTGCTGCCGGTGCCGATATCGGTGCCTTCACCCACCATCACGTTGCCGCTCACGTTCACGCTTGGTGCCAGCGTGGTGTAGTCGCCAAGTACGGCATCATGTCCGATCGTACAGCAAAGATTCACCGTGGAGAACGCGCCCACGCGAATATCCACCGTGATCACCGACGCGGCGCAGATAATCGTGCCTTCGCCGAGCGATACCCGGCGCCCCATCGTCACCGTCGGATGCACGAGTGCCGGAAACGACACGTGAGATACACGCATACGCTCGACGAGGTTGCGCTTCACGACCGGACTGCCCACACCCAACGCCACGGCAACTGGCTGCGTGCGTGCGCGCACCCAATCACTGCCGCCGAGCACGGTCAGGTCACCACATGGTGTCCCGTGACTTGCCGCATCGTCGGAGATGAAGCCGAGCACCGACCACTGCGACTCCTGCGCGTTCAGATCGGCCAGCAACTGCGCCACTTCACGGCCAAAGCCGCCGGCGCCGTAGATCACGATGTCGTTCATCCGACGTTCCCCTCAAAAGCGGACATGGTGGCTTCACCCTTCGCGCTGACGCCGGTTCGGCGCAACACCATGGTGAGTGTTCGCATCAGAATCTGCAGATCGAGGGTCAGCGATTGATGCTCGACGTACCACACGTCGTGTCGGAATCGCTCGTCCCATGAGAGCGCGTTGCGCCCATGCACCTGTGCCCATCCGGTCACACCCGGGCGTACCTCATGGCGACGTGCCTGCTCGGGCGTATAGCGATCGAGGTACTCCATCAGCAGCGGGCGTGGCCCGACCAGTGACATGTCGCCGCGCAACACGTTCCACAGCTCAGGCAGCTCATCGAGACTTGTGGAGCGTAGCAGCGTGCCGAACGGCGTGAGACGGTCGACATCGGGGAGCGGACGTCCATCGCGTCCGATCGCATCGCGCATCGTGCGGAACTTCACCATCGTGAACGGGCGTTTGTGCAGTCCCGGACGCTGCTGCCGGAAAAGCACGGGGCTTCCCAGATTTACGCGTACCGCGATGGCCACGAGCAGTAGCACGGGCGAGGCGAGAAGCAATGTCGCCGCCGCGATGACGATGTCGATCGAGCGCTTGATCATCATGCCGCTCGTCCGCGATGGTGTCCGGCGGGCGCGGGGTCAGAGGTCGCATGTGTCGCTCCCGGTCGATCGCCCGACGGGGCGATTCCACGCAGGGCGATCCCACGCAGGGCGGCGTCGTACAGTTGGTCGTGCAACGCGAGGAGGTGCGAGAGTGCTGCTTCGGCATCGATCCAGGCGGCCGCTCGGTCGGCACGTGCGCGCGCCTCTTCTGGCCGTCGCAGGACATCGGCGAGCGCCTCCGCGAGGGCTGCCACGTTCGCGGTGCGATAGACGGTGCCGCGTCCCTGCGCCACAAGATCGCGCGAACCGCGGGCGTCGGATGCGATGACGGGCACGCGCATGGCCATCGCTTCCAGCAGGCAGCGCGGCAGCCCCTCGCGCTGCGACGGAAGCAACAATGCATCCGCGCTGGCCACGATCGCGGCCAGGTCCCGACGGTGTCCAAGGAAACGCACATGATCCGCCACACCGCGGGCAACGGCCAGTGCCTCGACCGCTGCCCGGCGTGGGCCGTCACCCAGAAACAGCACGGTCGGTACGCACCTCGCTCGCGTCGCAAGGAGCGCGAGCGCTTCGATCACGTCTGCCTGACGCTTGTTGCGGTTGAACTCCGCCACGACGGCGATCAGCGGCTGCGCTTCATCGAAGCCCAGCGCACGCCGCGTGGTGTGCCGCTCCACGGGGGACGCCACCCGATAGTGACTGGTGTCGACACCGATGCCGGGGTGATGCACGATCTGATCCGTCGGGGCAAGACGGTCGCGCTTCGCGAGCGCGAAGTCGTCGGCGTTGATGACCACCACATAATCGGTCCACGCGGACGCCGTGCGCTCGATCGCGCGCACCAACGCGTTGCGCAGGCGGCCGGCGCCGGGATAGGCGTGAAAGCCGTGCGCCGTGTAGATCACCGTCGTGGTCGGCACACGATGACGCAGCGCGAAGCGCGTAATCCACGCGGCGATCGGCGTGTGCACATGCACGATATCGTACCCGCCCTCAGCCACGAGGGCTCGCACCTGTCGCGGGGTGCACCACACGGCGCGCAACGTGCGCCACACACTCGCCATGCCGCCAAAACGGCGCTGCCACAAAGCATCGAATCGATGATCGAAGTGCGCATGGAGCCCCGGGTGCGAGGCGGCACCGGCGGCGAGCGCATCCACCTGCCATCCCTTGGCACGGTAGTGATCGGCGAATGGCAGCAGAAACGCGTCCAACGTCGCGCTCACGGTCGTCACGACCAACAGTCGTGGCGCACGCAGGGGCGCACGCAGGGGCGCACGCAGGGGCTGGCCTGACGGCCTGACGCGTAGACCGCTCGGCGGCGTACGAGATGCCGTCGCCGCCCAGAGGCGTTCGTAGGCGGCGCGTTCCACCGGCGCGGTGTAGTGCGCGTGAATGCGCGCGGTTGCCGCGCCGCCACGCTGCTCGCGCAGCACACCATCACGCACCAGCCGGAGCGTTGCCTCCGCCAGCGCGAACACATCACCGACCGGCGCGACCTCGCCGCTCGCGCCCACAAGGTGCGCGACGTCGCCAACGTCAGTTACCACGCAGGGTACGCCGCAGCCCATCGCTTCCGCCACCGCGTTGGGGCTCCCTTCGCTTCGCGAGGTGAGCATCATGATGTCGCAGGCGTTGTAGATCGCGGGCATGTCGCGGCGCTCACCGCAACGCACAAGGCGACCGGCCAGCGCGGGCATCTCGACCGCCAGTCGCGCGATCGTCGCGTCCAAGTCGCTTGGCTGCGCACTGGTGCCGGCCTCGGTGCCCGTGCCCACCAACAGAAAGTAGACCGACTCATCGCGTGCTGCGAGATGCGCGGCCACGCGTAAAAACGTGTCGTGGTCCTTGAGCGGATCAACACGCGCCGCCATGCCGATCACCACGGCGTGGGCGGGCAGCCCAAGGGCAAGGCGCGTCGCCATGCGGCTTTCTGGCTCCGGTCTGAAGCGCTCCGCATCCACGCCGTTGGGAATCACCACCGTGCGCGCTGACTGATAGCCGCGCACCTCATGCTGGCGCGCCGACCGCGACGAATTGTAGACAATGCCCTTCGGGTGGCCGGAGACGCGTGCCATAAGCTGAATAAGCCAGCGGAGTTTGCGTGGCTCCGACTCCCACGCATCGAGAGCGTGCCGCACGTTCCAAAGCACCGGCCATCGCTCGCTGCTCGTCATGGAGAGCACCGATGCCGCGAAGCTGGCGTGATACATCCACCCCTGGATGACATCGGCGCGCACCTCGCGTGCAATCGACCGCAGTGCGCACAACGCCTGCCATGAGGCGTGCCCGCGCTGAAGCCCGAGTGCCCACACGCGGACACCCAACGCCTCCAGCTCCTCCGCACGAGTGCCGCGCGTCGTGAGCGACACGACCGCATGACGCCGTGCATCGTCCGCGCCGCGAAGGACACGAACGAGGCTCGCCTCGGCACCACCGGTTCCAAGTCCGGTGATGATGTGCAGCACGCGCGGTGACGAAGAAGGCCTCGACACTGGTGTGCTCACGCCGCGCGCGACTGGTCGTCCGAACGGGCCTTCGAGATCAGGCGCCAGGGACGCCGCAAGTCGCCTGCCGCATCGGCGGCCAACGACTCCATTTCGGCCGCCAGCGCCGGGTTCACAACGGCGAGACGTCGACGCCACTCGCCGGCAAGGATCAGCGCCAGTATCACGGTTGCCGCGACAATGGCGGCGAAGAGCGCCTTCAGTACCAGTCGACGGCTATCCGGCAGTGCCGGCCGAACCGGTGCCTCGACCACCGTGATCACCGGGAGATTTCGACTCTCCTCGAGGCGTGCCTGCTCGAGCCCCTGCGCGAGTCCGGAAACCACCTGCTGTCGCAAATTCACCTCACGGCGAAGCCGGTCCTCCTGCAACACGAGCTGTGGAGCGCCACTGAACACACGATTGCTCCGCAGGAAGTCCTCGAGGCGGTCCTCCGCTACACGCAACTCTCCACGGGCTAGTGAGAGGCGCGTATCGGTGAACACCCGTTCCTGCGACGCCTGGGTCTGTTGCGCCACGACATTCAGGCGATTCAGCTCCTCAAGCGCGCGGGCGGCGACCTGGCGTGCCAGTTCGGGTTCGTCCAGCCGCACAGCGAGTCGAACAAGACCGGTTTTGAGGCCCACGCTCGCACTCACCATGGTGCGCAGTTGACGCACGGCGAGCTCCCTGAGGCGCGCCGTATCCGCGACGCCTGGTGCGAGATGCGCAGCGAGATCGAGTTGCTGGCCATCGGCGTTCGTGTAGCGGCCCGTCAGCAATTGCCGCATCATCCCGTCACCACGCAACACATCGGCATAGAAGTCGGGGGATTGCCCCGCCTGCGCGTTGGGTACGTTCACACCGAACTGTGCCGCCAATCCTGCCAATCGAGAGCTGCCACCGCCCGGCGATTGCGCCACGAACGTGGCTTGCGAGACCCACTGCCGGTCCGCCAGTAGTCCGACGCCAACGACGAGGGCGGCAACCAACATCGGCAATACGAGCAGGAGTCGGCGCCTCCGGAGGGCCAGCCGCAACACGTCAAGCGCCGTAAGCGTGGCGTACGAAGACGATGTCTGTCCGCCGGCCGTGACCGCGACGGAAGAAAGCGGTGTCGGTGTCATACGTTGTTCACCTCAAGCAGGGACCGTAGGGCGGCAACGGTGCGGGATGTCGAAGCGCCGAGACTGAAATTGGAGACGATGTGTGCGCGACTCTCCTGGGAGAGCGCGTACGAGCGACGCGCGAGCAGACGTGACAACCCGAGGGCGAAGGCTTCGGCCTCGCCAATCGGTGCAACTTCTCCAAAACCAGCAATAATGTCCGCCGACGCCCCACTGTCGGTGACCACGGCTGGCACGCCGCAGGACATGGCCTCGGCGACAACATTCGGAAACCCTTCGCGCCGCGACGTGAGCGCGAGCACGTCGAAGGCTGGATAGACCGTACTGGTGTCCGTCTGGCCGCCAACGAAGTGCACACGGGTCGCGATGCCGAGGTTGTCGGCGATACGCGCAAGCGCGGCGACCCGATCGGGTTCGCCGTGGCCGACGCACACCAGATGACACGTCTGCTGCTCCGCGCACGCGAGTGAGAACGCGCGCAGCAGCAGTTCGTGATCCTTTACGGGATGCAGGCGACCCACGTGCCCGACAATGGTCGCCTCATGCGGGATGGACCAGGCGCGGCGCCACTGCGTGCGCAACGCCGCAGAGGGTACGAAGCGTGTGACATCAATGCCGTTGTGCACGACAACGCCGTCAGGCGCGCCGGGAACGAGCGCGCGATAGCTGTCGAGTCCCGATTGACTGTTCGCGATCAAGAGATCCGCCCGCGGCGTGGCGTATTGGGCGAGCGTACGTACGATGCGCGCCTTGAGCTGCGCGGGACGCGCATCGTACTCGCTGGTCCGTAGCCCGAGCACGACGCGCGGACGATGGGCGGTCGGCATGCGGGACGCGGCCGCCAAGGCCAGTAACCATTGGACTTCCAGAAACGCATACACCACCTGTGGCCGCGATGCCCGGAGCCGATGGGTCAGTGCCCGCACGGCCGTCAGCGCGAGCCGGGCGACCCGTGGCAGCACCTGCAGCGCGAGTCCGTGCGACTCGACAACCGCGCGCAGGGGGCCGTCGGCCAACGTCAGCAACTCCACGGAATGCCCGTCGCGTTGAAGTTCGGCGGCCAGTGCGATGCCTTGCGTCTCGGCGCCGCCGACACTCAGGCCACCCAGCAGTATCACGACCCGCAGGGGTGATGTCGCGATCGGGGCACTTCGTTCGGTTGCATGGTCACTCATCGTCGCGATCATACGACGTACTCCGGACCGTCTGGGGCCGGAAGTGCCGCGACCAGCGCGAGGCCGATCAAAATGAACGGGTCGTCAGCGACGTTATGCGAGAACACGCCCCAGAGGGCCACAAATGCCACGAACGCACGAGAAGCTCCGCGGTACACGCGCGAAGCGTGTCGCAGGTGATAGGGCCACGCCAGCAGCAGCAACGCGGGCATGAGTAGTGCCCCGAGCACGCCGTACTCGGCGAGATGCCGCACATAGATGTTGTGCGTAGACTCGGGTTCGTTCCACTCCACCGTGGCACCGGTGCCGAAGCCCGTGAGCGGACGCTCGCCGAAGAGATCGAGCGCATGCATCGCCAGCTGAGAGCGCGACGATGCGCTGACGTCGGCATTCAATTCTTCACGTGACGCGATGCCAAGCCGTTGTTTGACGAAGCCTTCCGCGCCTCCGCGCAGATAGCTCAGCTCACCGCTCGCCATCATGGCGCCCATCACCGACGCGACGAGCAGCGTGCTCCCGCCGGCCAGCATCGACAGCCGTTTCACCCGAAGGTTCCGCGATGCCAATAACACGACAATGACGAGAGCGAAGCAGAGCAGGGCGCCGCGCGACAGTGTGAGAAACACGCCGGCGCCGACCAGCAACACGAATGCTTCGCGCAGGCGCGCCGGGACGATAGGCAGCGACAGGAGCATGCCGCTCACGAGTGCCGCCCCGGCGATGTTCGGGTTCACGTAGAAGCTTGCTGACCGACCCAGCGCCATGCTGAACGTCATCGGGTGCGTGATCTCCCATACGTTGATCGCCACCGTGAGCAGCGTCGCCGTGGCAATGGCGCGTCGCGTGAGCGTCCGGGTCGATGCATCGGCCATCAGCACCGAAAAGCCGACCAGCAGCAGCGCGGACAGCGTGCGCGTTTGTGCTTCCTGTAGCGCGATCTCGCTGCCTGACGACCACAGAAAGGCCAGCATGGCGACACCAGCGCTCGCGGCGCTCCATAACGTCAATTTCGCGCCGCCGATACGGGTCGGTTCGAGCATCACCGCCGCCGCTGCGCAACAGAGGACCACGAGCATGAATGCCAGCGGTGGGAGCGGGAACGCGCCCGTATTGAATGCCCACGTGCTGAAGCCTGAGAACAGGGCGGCGACGGCGACCAGTGCACCAATGTTGCGGATGACGCGCGCCAGCGTTGACGTGCCAGTGATCGCAGCCGTGGAGTCGAGGGCGAGCGTGGCGACGTTCATGCGGCACGTCCCCGCGTGGCGGCGAAGACATCATCCCACGCCTGTAACATGCGCGCGGGCGCGAAGCGCTGCGTCGACGCGCGCGCCGACTCACCTAGGCGACTCCGGTACGCCGCGTCGTCGAGCACACGTGTCATGGCGCCGGCAAGCGCGACCGCGTCGTCCACCGGCACCAATAGCCCCAGCGCGTCGTGCTCCAGCAAGTCCGACGGCCCCGAGTCGCAGTCGGTCGCTACACAGGCACACCCGCTTGCCATCGCCTCGAGCAACACGTTGGGAAAGCCTTCGTATCGTGACGACAGTACGAACACGGCCGAGTCGGCGAGCACCGCGTCGACGGTGGACGTGCGGCCGGGGAGTGACACCACGTCGTCGAGACCGAGGGCGTGGATCTGCGCTTCCAGCGACGGCCGCAGAGGCCCGTCGCCGTTGATGACGAGTCGCCACGCCGGGTATGTCGCGTGCACCAACGCGAACGCGCGCAGCAACGTGTCGAAGCCCTTTTGCGGAACGAGTCGACCCACCGCCGCGATCGTGGTTGTGCGTTCGCCGGCGGTCAGCCGTGGCGCCGCGACCTCGCGCAACGGATTCCCGATCACGTGCACTCTGGCTGGCGACACATGCGTTTCGGCCCACGGCCGTACGCGCTCGGTCTGCACGACGAGTCCGGTTGCCCACCGATACGACACGCGTCGCAGGGTCGACCACGCCACCCCGATATCGTGTCGCCGCGGATCGATGCGCTCCGAGATCACGACCGGAATGCTGAGACCGAGCGCTGCCAGCAGCGTACTCACATTGGTGCGGTCCGTGAAACTCACGATGACGTCGGGCGCCGCGCTGCGCACAGCGCGCCGCAACGTACGGAGGCGAGCAGCGTTTGTGCAGATGGCACCCAGTAACGACGTGCTCGTGGCGGCGATATCAAGGGCGATGCGCGTAACGCCTGTCGGCACCGCGTGAAAATCCCGGCGACCGTCATCGAACGTGAACAGCGTCACGTCGTCGCCGCGCGCCGCCCATGCGCCGCACAGCGATACCATCACGCGTTCGGCGCCACCAGAACCCAATGAGGCGATCACGCAGCCGATGCGCACGATGCCTCCTGGGCCACAGACGGCTCGTGCGTGTTCGCCAGCCGCCGCGCGGTGCGCGACTCGGCTTCTGCCACACGCAGTTGGCGGTGCGCCACCACGGCCAGATAGACGCAGGAAACCGCGTACACGGCCGCGGTCGAAAGCGCGATGCCGGCCACGCCATAGCGACGCATGAACACGACGTTCAAGCCGATGTTGACGACGAGGTTGATTGCCGAGCCGATCGTCAACAGTCGATTCGCCTGCAGTGCCGAGATCAGCCGTACATACAGGATACCGAGCAGATGTACCGGGACTTGCAGCAGATATGCCGCCTGTACGCGCGACACCGTGGCAGTCTCCGCCGCAGAAAACGCACCGCGTTCGAACAAGGTCTGCACGATCGGCGCGGAGAAGAGCACCAGGACGACGGTAACCGGAATCGTCGTACTGAGCAGCAGCCACCTGAGCCGCCGTTCGAGCTCGCGCAACGCCGTCCACTCGGCGCGTGCCACCAGCGCGGAGAGATGCGGCAGCAGCGTCGTACTGAGCGCCATCGCGCCGACGGTCATGAGCACGGAACTGACTTTCGTCCCGTATCCGAGCGCCGACACGCTTCCCACCGGCAACCACGCGGCCATCGTCTGATCCACGAGTGTCGTCGCGCTCATGAGCATCGCGCCGGCAACCGCCGGCAGATACTGAATGCGCACACGCGCCAGGGCGGCCGTGAGGCTTGCGCGTTCGGCCTCGGGAATACAAACCATCGCGATGCCGCGTACGGACAGCCCGCGTGCGCGTAGCGCCCAAGCGAGCCAGGCGGCCTGCGCGAGCGTGCCAGCAAGCAGACCGACGACCATCGTCCACACGGTCGGGGTGGGTGCGAGTGCGAGGCCGAGTGCAATGCCGAGGGGCTGGGCAATCGGCGCGAACGCGCTGGCCGTGTAGGCGCCTTCGGCCGCCAGGAGTCCGCTCCATGCCGAACAGACGCCCTGCAGCAGCGTGAACGGCGCCAGCGCCAGCGCCAGCATCGGAAGCACGGCGCGCGTGCTGTCGTCGAGATGTGCACCGGGAAGCCAACCGAGCAGCACCGACACGAGACCAGCCACGAACGACAGCGCGACGAGCCAGCGATAGCTCTGTCGCAGCACCGCGCCCGCGAGCAACGTCGCGGACGCCACCCCGCGGTGCTCACGGTGTGCGATGTAGGTTGGCGTCAGCGCCGCCGGCAGTGTACCGGCCGCAACACTGATCAGAAACGTGGGCACGACGAGCGCCAGAAGGAACGCGTCGAGGGATGCTCCGTTGCCGAATTGCGCAGCCACCAGACTGTCCTTCAGCAGCGCGGCCAGTTTGACCACGGCCGTGAGTCCGCCAACAGCGAAGGCGGCGCGAAGTAGGCCGCGCATCAGCCGCGCCTCCATGCCTGAAACATCAGCAGGTGCCAGAGCGACGGCGCCCAGTTGCGAGTACCGTTGCGGTGCTCCTTCCACGTCTGCAGGACCGGCTCCGCACGGAAAATCCCATCTCGGCGTAATGCCTCCGGCGACAGCAGATCATCGGCCCAGTCACGCAGGGGACCGCGAAGCCACTCCGCGATCGGCACGCCGAAGCCCTGCTTCGGACGGTCAATCAGCGTACGTGGCACGTAGCGGTCCAGTACTTGTCGCACAATCCACTTGCCTTGACCATCACGCTGCCAGCAGTTCTGCGGCAGCTGCCATGCGAACTCCGCCACACGGTGGTCGAGCAATGGTGCGCGCGTCTCGAGACTCGCGGCCATCGCGGCCCGATCCACCTTGGTGAGAATATCGTCCGGTAAGTAGCTGACCTGATCGCGAAACATCATGTCGGCCAGCAGTCCGCCGCGTCCCGCCGCGAACGGCTCGCGAATCGCCGTGTCCCGCTCGACCACGCCGGGCAGCAGATCCTGCGGACGTTGCCACGCGGACACGAGATGGCGATAGAAGTCCGGAAAATTGCGCGTGTCGATCAGCGAGGCCAGTTTGTGCATGCGATCGCCCGTCACGCCGCGTGACACGAGCCCCATCGGCCCAAGCGCGCGATTCCATGCGGGGGCACTCACCGACGTCACCATGGCACTGGTTGCCCGGCGCATTGAGTACGGTATTCTGGCCAGTCGAGGCCAGGCGCGCATCGCCAACGGGTAGCGTGAATAGCCGCCGAAAAGTTCGTCGCCGCCATCACCGCTGAGGGCCACCGTAACGTGCTCGCGCGCGAGCTGTGAAACGAGCACGGTGGGAATCTGCGACGAGTCGGCGAATGGCTCGCTGTAGATGGACGGCAGCCGCGGGATGACGTCGAGTGCGTCCTGCGCCGTCACGAACATCGTGGTGTGCTCAGTCCCGATGTGTCGTGCCACCGCTTCCGCATGGGGGGCTTCGTCGAAGGCCGATTCGCGAAATCCAATCGTAAAGGTGCGCACGGGCCGCGCGCTCTGCGCCTGCATGAGCGCCACAATCAGCGACGAATCGATACCGCCGGACAGAAAGGCACCGAGCGGCACGTCCGCGACCATCTGGTCGGCGACCGCTCCACGGAGCAGCGTGTCCAAGTGCGCCACACGATGCGCGTCGGTGTCGGTGAGCGGCGTGGCAAGACCGGTCAGGGCGGCGTCGCGCACGCTCCAGTAGCGGGTCGCCTGCGCCCCGCTGAAGTTCGGCGTCGAGAACGTGGCGATCGTTCCCGGCTCAAGCTTCACGACGTCGCGCAACATCGACATCGGCGCGGGCACGTATCCGTGACGCAGGTAGGCCGCGAGTGCGGCGGGTTCGATCTCGCTGGAGACACCGGGCAGCGTCCGCAGTGCTGAAAGTTCCGACGCGAACGCCAATCCGCCGTCGCAACGGCCCACATACAACGGCTTTTCGCCGAACCGGTCACGCGCGAGCGCGAGGCGTGCCGTGTGACGATCCCAGAGCGCGATCGCAAACATGCCCACACATTGGCCGAGCGCCGCTTCGAAGCCGTCGCGCTCAATAAGTGCCAGCAGCACTTCGGTGTCGGAGTGGCCACGAAACAGCGCCCCCTGCGCGTGAAGCGTCTCGCGAAGCGCCCGATAGTTGTAAATCTCGCCGTTGAAGACGAGCCAGAATCGACCGGATGCTGACACCATCGGCTGATGGCCGAGAGGACTCAGGTCGACGATGGCCAAACGACGATGGCCAAGCGCGATGCCGTGCGGCGCATCGATCCAGACACCGGATGCGTCGGGTCCCCGATGCACCAATGCATCGGTCATGCGCGTGAGCGCAGCTCTCGCGGCGTCGGCGTCGCACGCGCCTGTCCAGAATCCGGCAATACCGCACATGGCAGTTCAGTCGCTCGGTCCAACGAGTTTCTCTGTGACGGAAGAACCTGCCGTGTAACGGGCAGTTCCTTCCGTGTAGCGTAACCAACATCGGCTACGCTTGGTGGACGTCCATGGATTGACGAGTTTCTCAAAGGCTTGTCACGCATCGACTTGCGCCGGTGCGTGGGCAATCGCTGCTCCGTGCCCCTTCAAGATGGTGCGCCGCCTCAGGGTCTGGAAAAGCACGGACTGTGCCGCGACCGCCGTCTGTGCGCCGGAACGCAAAACGCCCGGCCTCACGGGCCGGGCGTTCCGGAAATACGGGGTCGGACCGTGGGGCTTACGGCCTGCCGATGCTCGTGTACGCGAAGCCCAGCGCTCGCACATCCTCGCCGCGGTACACGTTACGCAGGTCGACCAGCACCTTCCGCGTCATGGAGGCACCGATGCGAGCGAGATCGAGGGCGCGGAACTCGTTCCACTCGGTGATGATCACCAGCACGTCGGCACCCACCGCTACGTCGTAGGCGTCGGCGCACCAGTGCACGCCCGGCAACAACGTAGTCGCTTCGTGCATCGCGGCCGGATCGTAGGCCCGCACCGTGGCTCCCGCGTCCTGCAGCGCCGGCACGATCGCTAAACTCGGCGCTTCGCGCATGTCGTCCGTGTTCGGCTTGAACGCCACGCCAAGCACGCCCACCGTCTTGCCGCGCACCGAGCCACCACACGCCGTAATCACGCGTGACGCCATCGCGCCCTTGCGGGTGTCATTCACCTGCACCACCGTTTCCACCAGACGCGCGGGCGCGCCGTATTCCTGTGCCGTGCGCACGAGCGCGACCGTATCCTTCGGGAAGCACGAGCCGCCGTATCCCGGACCGGCGTGCAAAAACTTCTTGCCGATGCGCCCGTCCAGGCCCATGCCGCGCGCCACGTCCTGCACGTTGGCACCGACCTTTTCGCACAGATCCGCGATCTCGTTGATAAACGTGATCTTGACGGCGAGAAACGCGTTGGCCGCGTATTTCGTGAGCTCCGCCGTCTCGAGCGTGGTCATCACGACGGGCGTCTCCATGAGATATAGCGGACGATACAAGGCTTGCATGACCGCCCGAGCGCGATCCGTTTCGGCGCCGATGACCACACGATCGGGGCGCATGAAATCGCCGATCGCCGAGCCTTCACGCAGAAACTCGGGATTCGACGCCACGTCGAATTCGGCGGTCGGATTGGCGGCCTGAATCAGCTCCGCCACGCGGCGGCCAGTGCCCACGGGCACGGTGCTCTTCGTGACGACGACCGTATACCCCTGCAGCGACTTGGCGATCTCGATCGCCGCCGCTTCCACGTAGCGCAGGTCGGCGTGTCCGTCACCGCGGCGCGACGGCGTGCCGACGGCGATGAACACGGCATCGGCCTCCGACACCGCCTTCGCCAGGTCGGTCGTGAACGACAGGCGCCCGCTCTTGACGCCCTTCGCGACCAGGGCGTTGAGGCCCGGCTCGTAAATCGGGATCTCGCCCCGGAGCAATCGCTCGATCTTGTCGGCATCGAGATCGACGCAGGTGACGTCTGGGCCGAACTCCGCAAAACAGGCACCGGACACGAGACCGACGTAGCCCGTGCCGATCATGGCGATCTTCATGATGCGTCAGTCTCCGATCTGAAAGTACTCGCGATACCAGGCGACGAAGTTCGCCACGCCGGTTTCGATCGGCGTCTTCGGCGCGAAGCCGACGTCGCGCACCAGCGCGTCCACATTGGCATACGTGGCCGGCACATCGCCGGGCTGGATCGGCAGCATGCGCTTCTCCGCCACGCGGCCCAGCGTCTTCTCAATGGTCTCGATGAGATACATCAATTCCACCGGGTTGTTGTTGCCGATGTTGTAGATCCGGTACGGCGCCTTGCTCGTGGCCGCATCGGGCGCGTTGGAGTTCCACTCCGGATTCGGCTCGGCGGTGTGATCGCTCGTGCGGATCACGCCTTCCACGATGTCATCGATGTACGTGAAGTCACGCTGCATCTTGCCGTGATTGAACACGTCGATCGGCTGGCCTTCAAGAATGGCCTTGGTGAACAGGAACATGGCCATGTCGGGGCGGCCCCACGGACCGTACACCGTGAAGAAGCGCAGCCCGGTGGTGGGCAGTCCGTACAGATGGCTGTACGTGTGCGCCATCAACTCGTTCGCCTTCTTCGTGGCCGCATACAGCGACACCGGATGGTCGACGTTCTGGTGCACCGAGAACGGCATCGCCGTGTTGGCGCCGTACACGCTCGACGACGACGCATACGTGAGGTGCTCCACGCCGTGATGCCGGCATCCCTCAAGGATATTGATGAATCCGACGAGGTTGCTCTCGATGTACGCGTGCGGATTGGTGAGCGAGTATCGCACGCCGGCCTGTGCCGCGAGGTGGATCACGCGATCAAAGCGCTCTTCGCGGAAGAGACGCTCCACGCCGTCACGGTCGGCCAGCTCCATCCGGAACAGGCGGAATCCCGGCTTGCGGGCGAGTCGCGCGAGGCGCGCCTCCTTCAGCGTGGGATCGTAATAGTTGTTGACGTTGTCGAGGCCCACCACTTCATCACCGCGGGCCAGCAGCCGTGCGCTGGTATGATAGCCGATGAAGCCCGCGGCTCCGGTCACCAGAATTTTTGCCATGCGCTGATCGCCATTCCGAAAGAAAGGTCGGGTCTGATGTGTCCGCTATCGACGATGAAGCGGGGTGGACGACGGGTCTTCCCGCCCCGAACTCACAGGAGCGTGCCGCGAAGGACAAGGTACGCGATGCCGAAATAGATGCTGATGCCGGAGACGTCCACCAAGGTGGCCACAAACGGTGCCGAAGCGCTGGCCGGGTCGAATCCGAGACGCTTGAGCAGGAACGGCAGCATGGAGCCCGTGATCGAGCCGATGGTCACGATGCCCACCAGTGCGAGGCCGACGGTCGAGGCAATAAGCATTGAGTGCGGCCCGTAGTTATAGAGCCCGAGGGCATGCCAGACGGAAATACGCACAAACGCCAGCGACCCAAGCAGCAGCCCGAGAATGAAGCCGGCGGGAATCTCACGCAGGACCACACGCCACCAATCCCCGATCGTGACTTCACCCAGCGCCATCGCGCGAATGATCAGCGAGGTGGCCTGTGAGCCCGAGTTGCCGCCGGAGCTCATGACCAGCGGAATAAACTGTGACAGCAAGAGCACGCGACCGATCTCGTCCTCGTAACGCGCCATCACTGACGCCGTGAGCATCTCGCTGACGGCCAGCACGGCCAACCAGCCACCGCGCTTGCGCACGTTTTGCCAAAGCCCGATCTGCATGTAGGGCTCTTCGAGCGCCTCCATACCACCGAACTTCTGCGCGTCCTCCGTGCCCTCTTCCTGAATCACGTCGATGACGTCGTCGACCGTCACCACGCCCAACAGCCGCTTCTCCGAATCCACGACCGGCAGCGCCACCAAGTCGTAGTTCGAGGTGATCTGAGAAACCTCTTCCTGCGGCATGTCGGGCGCGACGCTGACCACCTCACTCCAAGCGAGCTCGCTTAACGGAGTGCCGTCGGGTGACGCCAGCAGTTCGCGCAGCGACAGGACGCCGCGCAGACGACCGTTCCCGTCGACCGTATAGACGGTGTACATGGCCTCGCGACGGCCGGCCCGCGACATGGCCCGTACCGCCACCAGTGCTTCCTCGGCGGTAAGGTTTTCATCAACCGACACGAACTCCGTGGTCATCAGACCGCCGGCCGTATACGGGTCGTACTCGAGAAGCCGCTCTGTCTCCGCCTTTTCCTCTGGCTCAAACTCGGCCAGGATGTCGTCAGCGGTCTCTTCGTCGAGTTCGTCGAGGGCGTCCGCTCGCTCGTCGGGCGTCATCTCCGACATGATCGAGGCGGCTTCGACAGCCGTCAGCTCCTCGAGCACCATCGTCCGCAGGTGCTCGTCGAGATACTCGAGCACCTCGCCCGCCCGCTCCTTCGGGAGCGCCGAGAGGAACGCGCGCACCATTTTCTCCGGCAGCGCCTCCGCGATGTCCGCGAGGTCGGCCGGGTGCATTTCCTCCGTCTGCGGTCCGATGCTCTCCGGGTGCTCCTCGAGCAACTCGAGAAGGTCCGGCACGATCAGCGCCGCGAGCGGCCGGTCTTTATTGGCGTGAGGTGGCATCGGCGAAGGGTGGCGGTCAGGCAGTCAAGCTAGCGGGACACACCCAGCGATAGAAGTCACACGGGCGCGTGGTCCACCTGGAGCCGTGGCTCGTTACAGAACCGGCAGCACTCTCGCCTCGACCCGGATACTCCGCACGGACACGCCCGCGGCATCAAGCGCGGCGTCCAATGCCGCGCGATCCAACTCACCCTCCACCTCCAGCACGGCGCCCTGCATGGTGACTTCGGCGCTCACCACCCCGGAAACGGCCCCCAATGCCGTCCAGACCGCTCGCACGGCGTGAACGGCCACCAGACCATTGAGCTGCACGTGGATCCGTTGACGTGGCATCTTTCAATCTCCACGATCGGCCCCGCTACCTCAACCGGTCGATCGACGGCGCTTTGCCCCTTCACCCGTCTCGCAATGCCTCGCGTCGCCTTTCTCGGACTCGGCGCCATCGGCGCTCCGATGGCCCGTCACCTCGCGCGTCCCGAATTCGATCTGGCCGTCTGGAATCGCACCTTGCCCAAGGCCGAGGCGCTGGCGCGTGAGCTCGGCGTGCGTCACGCACTCACGCCGGCCGACGCCGCGCGCGAATCCGATGTCGTGATCACCTGCCTGCCGGTGTCGCGCCACGTGGAAGCGCTGCTCGATGGTCCAGATGGCTTGCTGTCGACCATGCGATCGGGCGCCGTCCTCGTGGACTGCACCTCGGGAGACGCGGCGACCTCGCGCCGCATGGCAGCCCGCCTCGCCGAACGCGGCATCGGCTTCCTCGATGCGCCGGTGTCCGGCGGCGTGGCCGGGGCAGAGCAGGGCGCGCTCACGGTGATGGTGGGTGGCGATGCCGCGACGCTGGAACGCGTGCAGCCGGTGTTGGCCTGCTTCGGCAAGCGCATTGTGCATTGCGGCGCAGTGGGCGCTGGTGACGCACTCAAGGCGGTGAACAACGCCCTGCTGGCGATGCACATCTGGGGCACCGCCGAAGGGCTCGTGGCGCTTGAAAAGGCCGGTGTGAACGCGGACATCGCGCTTGACGTGATCAACAGCTCCAGCGGGCGTTCAAACAGCAGCATGAATCTCTTCCCCGAGCGCGTGCTCACGCGCGCCTTCCCGCGCACCTTCCGGCTGGCGCTACTCGACAAGGATGTCGGCATCGCCGCCGAACTCGCGCGCGAACACCAGGTGCCGTCGCCGCTGCTCCAGCTCACAGCCGAGCTGTTTCGCATGGCGCACAATGAACTCGGTGAAGAAGCCGATCACGTGGAAGCGGTCAAGGTCGTCGAGCGTCTCGGTGGCGCACAAATTGGCGGGCGCCCCTCATGAGCACCGCCCATGTTGCCTCCGTCGACGCGATCCGTGCGCACTTTCCGGCCCTCACGCGTCGGGAAGGTGCGCATCCGGTGGCGTTCTTCGACGGACCGGGCGGAACGCAAGTGCCGCGGGTGGTCGCCGACGCGATGACTGACTATCTGCTGCATCATAACGCGAACACCCACTGGGCCTACCCGACCAGCGTTGAGACCGATGCGATGCTGCTTGCGGCGCGCGTGACGCTGGCCGATTTCCTGGGCGCCACGCCCGGCGAGATTTCGTTTGGCGCAAACATGACGACGATCCTGTTCCATGTGGCACGCGCCATCGGCCGCACGCTCAAGCCGGGCGACGAGATCATCGTGACCGAACTCGATCATCACGCCAACGTGGCGCCATGGCAGGCCCTGGCGACAGAGCGCGGTGCCGTGCTCAAGTGGCTGCCGCTGAACCTGGAAACGTATCGCCACGAAGTGGGAGCGCTCGAATCGCTGCTGTCGCCGCGCACCAAGGTGGTGGCGATCGGCGCCGCGTCGAATATTCTCGGCACCGTGAGCGACGTGGCCGCGATGGTGGCGCTGGCCAAAACGACCGGCGCGATTACGGTGGTCGACGCGGTCCACTTCGCGCCGCACGCGCTCGTGGATGTGAAGGCGATCGGCGCCGACTTCGTGTTCTGCAGCGCGTACAAGTTTTACGGGCCACACATCGGAATCTGCTACGGCCGGCATGCGGCCACGGCGGCACTCGACCTTCCGCGCCTCGAGCCGGCCCCCGATTACGTGCCCGAGTGCCTCGAGACCGGCACGCAGAATCACGAAGGGATCGTGGGCGCCGCGGCGGCCGTGAATTTTCTGGCCGGACTCGCCGTTGATGACACCGCACCGCGTCGTGCGCAACTCGGTACGGTAATGCAGGCGCTCCATGAGCGCGGCGACGCGCTGCTGCGCGAACTGTGGGCGGGGCTGCATTCCATCGAGGGCGTCACGGTGTTCGGACCTCCGCCCGGCACGGCGCGCACACCGACCGTGTCGTTTCATGTGCCGGGGCATGAATCGGAACAGGTCGCGCAGTTCCTCGCCCCGCGCGGCGTGTATGTATCGCACGGGGACTTCTACGCGACCACCGTGGCGCGCCGCCTCGGTCTGGCGCGCGAGGGCCTCGTGCGCGTGGGCTGCTCGTGCTACACCACGGCCGCCGAAATCGCGCGTCTGCTCGACGGCGTGCGCGCGCTCGTGCAAGGAACGGCCTGAATGATGCGCCCATTCCGGCGTCCTGCGACGCGACGCGCCCGCGTGTTCACATCGCTCGTGGCGATTGCCACCGCCACCGTGACCGGCGCCTGTGGCGATCGCTCCACTGGTCGCGACGCGTTGCCGCCGGCTGAGTTCTTGTTTGCGGCGGGCGACTCCACCTATTGGGTCCGCAGCGGCGATGACGGCATGCGCGTACGCAGCGCACCGATCCTGCTCACGGACGTGGATGGCCGCTTGTTCGAGATCTTCCTGGGCGACGACGGCGCGGAGTATCCCGACGCATCGTTCGCCAGCGCACGGCTTTGGTCCCGTGAACTGCAACGTCGAGACAGTACGCTGCTCTTCGGCGACTCGACCGTGATGCACGAACTTGCGGTCTGGCGTCGCGCGCACCCCCGCGATGCGGAGATCGATCCCGCCGACGAGGAGCTGCCCGACGATCCGCGCACGGTGGTGAACGACGAGATTGAAATCATCGACGTGCACGGGCCGTATCTCACCTTCGAACATCTGCTCAGCATCGACATCGACGGCGGCCCGCCGCATCGGCATGAAGGACGTCGGATGGTGGTCGATGTGCGCAGTGGCGCCACGGCGTCGCTCGACGTGCTCGTGGGTGCGGATGAAGCGCGGCGCGTCACGGCCGCCGCGCGGGCGTCGCTGACGCAGTTGGTCGACTCGATCCGCACCGCCGGTGCGGCGGGTGATGAACGCGCGTCGGTGGCGACGGAATCACTGGACAGCTTCCGGTTCGATTCCACCAGCTTCGGCATGACCGACATCGGTCGTGATCCGGCGGTGGCATTCATGGTGCCCGGACACGGCACCGATGGCGAAGCGCTCGCGCTGTACCTGCCGCCGATCACGGTGAAGGCGCCGGTGTGGTGGAAGGCGGTGCGCGCCACGCTGCCGGAATGGGCCAAGGACTCGGCGCGCGTCATCTGGGATCGCGCGAAGTACGAGATTGCGGCACGCCCGTCGGCCGACGGCGACGCGCTCGCGCTCGTACTGATCGGCGGCGCCGTGGGCAAGGCGCACGAATGGCCGATCGCCACGGTTGCCGCGCCGGCGTATCAGCTGATCCCGCTGGACACGCCTCCAATCGATAGCGCTGCGCGCGCCGCGTTGTCACGTGCGTTCGACATCTCCACCGCGCTCGACGGACTGGTCCAGCGCGCCCGCTGGCCACGTCGCACACCGAACGCCAACGCCAACGCGAACGCGAACGCGAACGCGAACGCGTGGCTTCGCGCAACGGCATTCTCACGCACCAAATGACCGACTCGTTCCCTGAGCGCGCGTCCCGCCCGGTGTCCGCCTCGCAGCACGTCACGAGCGAGTTGATCATGCCGCACGATGCGAACATTCTCGGACACGCGTTCGGGGGCGCGATCATGGCGATGGTCGACAAGGCCGCGGCCGTGTCGGCGTATCGTCATTCGCGCACGGCCTGCGTCACGGCGTCGATCGATCGTGTCGATTTTCGCGAGCCGATTCACGTGGGGGATCTCGTCACCTGCAAAGCGTCGGTGAATTTTGTGGGCACGACGTCGATGGAGATCGGTGTGCGCGTGGAAGCCGAAGATCTCATCACCGGCGTGAGTCGCCACACGAACACCTGCTTTCTCACGTTCGTCGCGATCGACCGGAATGGTCGCCCGGTGCCCGTTGCGCTGGTGAAGCCGGAGACTGACGAACAGTCCCGCCGCTACGCCGCCGCCCAGGCGCGTCGTCGTCGACGTCTCGAAGAACGCCAGGACGAGGCGCGCACCGATCGCTAGCGTGGACCGAGCACCCATTGCCCCGCCCAGGGACACGTACGCCGCACTCCGTATCCCGAACTTCCGCCGGTATCTGCTGGCGCTGTTCACGCTCACGCTCGCCATCCAGATTCAGGGCACGGTGGTCGGATGGCAGATCTACGATCTCACCCACGATCCGCTGGCCCTCGGGATGATCGGACTCGCCGAGGCCCTGCCGGCAATCAGCATGTCGCTGTTCGCCGGGCATGTGGCCGACAGTCACGATCGGCGCCGTATCGCACTGATGGCGTTGTCGGCGCTGGTGCTGTGCTCACTCCTCCTCTGGTGGCTGGCGCATCCGGCACCGATCGGCAACCTCGCGATGGCGGCGCCCGCGCGCGTTCGTGCGATCTACGCCGTCATCGTACTGAGTGGTCTGGCACGCGCCTTCCTGCAGCCGGCCCGCCAGGCGCTCAGCGCCGAGCTGGTGCCGCGCACGTTGTTCAGGAATGCCATCACCTGGCGCACCGGCAGCTGGCAGCTGGCGGCGGTGCTCGGGCCTGCGCTGGGCGGTGCGCTCTATGCTTTCGGCGGCACGACGCTCGGCTACGCCGTAGACGCCGTCCTGATGACCTTTGCGGTCGGGGCGTTGCTCTCCGTACGCCATCGCTCGCCGGTGCGTGAGGTGACCGATGAGCCGATCCTGAGTTCGATTACCGGCGGTCTCCGTTTCGTGCTCGGCGAACCACTCCTTCTCTCGGCGCTCACGCTCGATTTGTTCTCGGTGCTGTTTGGTGGCGCGATCGCGCTGTTGCCGGTGTTCGCGGCCGAGATCCTGCACACGGGTCCGTCGGGGTTGGGGCTGCTGCGCGCGGCGCCCGCGGTCGGAGCCGTGATCACGAGTATCGCGCTCACGCGCTGGCCACCCTTCGCGCACACGGGTCGCAATTTGCTCATCTCGGTGACCGGGTTCGGTGTGTGCACGATCCTGTTCGGACTCAGTCGCAGTCTTTGGCTCTCGCTGGGCGCGCTGGCGCTGGCTGGTGCGTTCGACATGGTCAGCGTCGTCATTCGAAGCCTCATGCTGCAGATCCGCACACCCGAAGCGCTGCTGGGCCGCGTCTCGTCGGTGAATCAGATCTTCATCGGCTCATCGAACGAGATCGGCTCCTTCGAATCGGGACTCACTGCACGCTGGTGGGGCGCCGTAACGGCCGTGGTGGTGGGTGGCGTGGCCACGCTGGTGGTGGTGGCAACGGTCGCGTGGCGCGTGCCGAGTTTGCGACGACTCAAGCAGTTGGTGAAGTGAACGCGACGTTGTTGCACGGGCCTCGCTGAACAGATCACGCGGAGGCGCAGGGAGCGCAGAGGCCGCAGAGAAAACCCATGTGATCGGTCTCTGCGGCCTCTGCGCACTCCGCAGCTCTGCGTGATCAGTTCACGATGCCGTCGACGGCGCCCTCGACCTCAGTCACCGCTGCCAACTCCTCCGTGAGCGATAGCTCGATCTCGGTGCCGTCGCGCGCGATGCTCGAGCGCGGGAATACCGATCGAGCCTCGCGCTCGAGCTCATGGGCGTCGCGCGAGTAACGGGCCGAGATATGCGTGAGCACCAACCGTCGTGCGCCGGCTTTGCGCGCCACTTCGGCGGCTTCGCGCGCCGTGCTGTGTCCCGTCTCCAGCGCGCGCGCTGCTTCGTCGTCGGCGAACGTGGCCTCGTGAATCAGCAGGTCGGCATCCTGCGCGGCGGCGATGGTGTTCTCGCAGGGGCGCGTGTCTCCGGTGACCACGATACGGCGGCCGCGGCGTCGTTCGCCCACCAGCACCGACGGCTCGATCACCCGACCGTCGTCGAGCGTGATCGACTGACCCTTGTGAATGTGTCCCCAGAGCGGACCCTCGGGGATCCCCATCTCTCGCGCCAGATCCGGATTGAAGCGACCCAGTCGCTCCTCCTCCACCAACGCGTAGCCAAGCGACTGGGAGGGGCCGTGAGACACCGCAAACGTGTCGATGTGGTAATCCGGCCGTTTCACCGGTTCGCCGGGCTCCAGCTCCGTGATCTCGATCGGAAACGTGGCGCGATCGCCACCGAGGGTGATGCATTGACGCAACGTTTTACCGGCGCCGCGCGGACCCCACAATCTCAGTGGTTCAGTTCTTCCCTGTAGCGCCATCGTGCGGATCAGTCCGGTCAGTCCCAGGGTGTGATCCGAGTGGACATGTGTGAAGAACAGGTCCTCGAAGGCGAACGAGATGCCGTACCGCATCATTTGGCGCTGCGTCCCCTCCCCGCAATCGAACAGCAGAGTTTCCCCTTCCCGAATGATGGCGAGGGAGCTGACCCCCCGTTCCACGGTGGGGCGGGAGGCGGCGGTTCCAAGGAAGCGGACGAGCAGGGGCATCTCGGCAATATAGGCGGAAGCAATCGGTCGCCGGCCCCAAAGTGGTCTGCGAAATACGGGAACGCGGCCCCGTGCTTGCGTGAGATGAGTTTGTCGACGCGGACCGCGCACAGCGGCCTGATGTTTGCAGTTAAGTAGGAGCACGATCGCCGCGGTATGCCGGTTCTGTGACAGATGCCCTTCGTCTCGGTCCGGTCCGCCGCACTATTCCAGTACTTCCGGATGGCTGGGGGGCGTATGACCGGAAAAAGCCGACGCGGATTCGCGTCTATGGATCCTGCGCGTCAGCGCGAGATCGCCAGCAAAGGTGGGCGGGCAGCCCACGAAAAGGGGACGGCGCACGAATGGTCGTCCGACGAAGCACGAAATGCGGGGCACAAGGGCGGTGTCACCGTGAGTCGCGATCGCGCGCACATGGCGGCCATCGGCCGCGAGGGTGGGGAATCGCGCAGTGCGGCGGCTCGTGAAGCGCGTACGGGTGGACGGAACGCCGAACGGGAAGTCCCAATGCAGGTCGCCCGCGATGGCGATCGGTCGAGACCGGCGGCGCCGGTGGCTGATCGTGCACCCGTCGTGCCTCGCAGCGACGAGTCGTCAGCCCGCTGAACAGCGCGCGTTGTGGTCGCATCGGCAGTCGCCCCCGGGTGCCGCTGGTGTGACAGATGTCAGAAAGCCTCCCGGAAGATTCCTGGAGGCTTTCTTGTGTCCTCGAGCGGTCAGCCCGGGTACTGGTCCAGCTGCGCCTGCAGCTTCGCGGGGTCGATGTTGCGGCCGCTGACCAGCAGCACGACCGGCCCCTCGGTCACCGTGATCTGCCCGTGTCGCAGCGCCGCGACGGTCACCGCGCCAGCCCCTTCGACCGCCATGCCGGTGGTCCGGTGCAGCCAGGCGATCGTCTCACCCAGCTGCGCCTCCGTAACGAGGACCATCTCGTCGGCGCAGTACTGCCCGATATGCAGCGCCTCGGCGTCAATCTGACCGGCCAGACCGTCGGCCAGCGTGGGTGTGACCACGGTGTCGATGACCCGACCGGCAGCGAGACTCCGCGCCATGGCCGACGTTTCCACACTCTGCGCGCCGACAATGCGCACCTGCGGCGCCAGCTCACGGAGCACCGCGCCCATGCCGCCCAGTAGGCCGCCGCCGCCCGTGCAGATCACGACGGTGTGCATGGTGGGCACCTGCTCCAGCAGTTCCAGCGCCACCGTGCCTTGGCCGGCCAGCAAATCGAGGCCGAGACAGGGATTGATGAACCGGATGCCTTCGCGGGCCGCATGTGCCTTGGCCATCACCATCGCCGCGTCGTAGTCGACCGCTTCGTCGTTTACCAGCGTGCCGAGTGCGCGAATGCCGTCTTTCTTCACCTGCGGGGCGTTGATCGGCACGTACAACGTGGCCGACGTATTGAACGCCTTCGCGGCGTAGGCGACGCCCAACCCGTGATTGCCGGCGCTCGATGCCACCACACCCTTGGCGCGCTCGTTGTCGGACAGCCCTGCCAGCACGTTGTACGCGCCACGCACCTTGAACGAGCCAGTGGGATTTTCGAGCTCCAGCTTGAACAGCACCTCCACGCCGAATGCCTCCGACAGCGCATCGGAGCGAATCACGCGACTCGGTGCCAGCACGGGGCGCAAGCGCACGGCGGCAGTGTGCACCGCGGCGATGGCAGGGAGGATGCTTGGATCGGGGGCAGGGCGTGTCGTCATCTCACTAGAATAGCATCCATTGGTGTTCTACAGCAGCTTCCCGGTGGGCGGAGAGCGGGGCGGCGCGCTGGGTGAACCAACGCGGCGGATGTATCCGGCCACATCGAATTTGAGCTTGGCGCGCGCCGTCACCATGGGTCGGATGCCACCCCAGATCGGCTTGTTCCCCCACGGGCGATCCCAGAGACCCAGACACCACATGATGCCACCCACGCTGTTTGGGTCGCGGCCATCGAGGGCGTACTTGTCGTTCAGGAGGTACAGCCACGAGCGCGCCTGCTCGTAGTCTTCGGTCCACAGCAGCACCGTCTTGCCCCAGAGCATGCGGGGATAGTTGTGGATGACGCCCTGCTGCACGAGCTCGCGCTGGGCGGCGTTCCAGAGGGCGTCGTGTGTCTCTGCCGACTCCAGCGTCGCGAGGTCGTACAGCATAGGTCGGGGATCGTGCACATGCTCTGCCATCGTTTTCTGAATCCACGCCGGTAGCGCCTCGAGGCGATCGAAGTTCCGCGTGCGGATACACCAATTGTACGACAGCTCGCGCCAGGTGGTGACCTGCTGCACGAACGCGTCGAGACTCTCCGCCGGCGCTCCACTCGCCCGCGCGTCGCGCACAACGCGCGCCGACGCGATCTGACCGAAATGCAGATAGGGCGACAGGCGCGACGTGCCGTCGTTCACGCTCGCCTCGTTGCGTCGGTCGGCGTACGGCGCGAGTTCACGCGCTATGAACGTGGTGAGACGATCGGCTGCCGCCACACTGCCGCCGATCAGTGACACCGCAGGCACCGTGTGATCGATGTCGCAGCTACTCACCGCCGTCGTGATATCGGCATCGCTCATCGTGGTGAGTGGCAGGATCGACAACCCCCCCTCGCTTACCAAGGCGCGCAGTGAGTCCCGCAACGCCTCGCTGACCGGCACACGCGGCAGCGCGTCGGCCACGGGCTCGATACTGTGATCCAGCAGCTTCGCGATTTTCGGACGAATGGTGCGCGCCGCATACTCCGGCTTCTCGAAGGCGCCACTGGGCACGGCGCACACGCTGTCGATGGCAAGCACGCGGCAAGTCACACGATCGGCGAAACGCTCCACCCGCTCACGGATGCCAGCGGTAGGGAAGAGATCGGTGATGACCACATACGCGCGGGCGGCAAGTCGATCGACCACGCGACGGTCATCGTCGCGCAGCGGGCGCAGAACAAACTGATAGTAAAGGCCCTGCGCCTCGGCCTCGCGCGCCGTATCCCGCGCGCCCTGCAAGATGAACGTGTGGTGCCGATCGGCGGCGTACGGATAACTCGGATCCAGCCCCTGATGAATCACCAGCGGCCGGTTTACACGATCGGCCGTACGGATGGCCGCCCGCAGCCCCCAGTTCTCCTCGAGCCGGTGCGTGGACTGCATCCAATACAGCACGAATTCGCCGTCGGGGTTGTACGTTTTCCCGTTCACATCGACCGTGCGCGCCACCAGTTGGTCGCGGACGTAGTCGGCCTTGAGGGCGTGCGGGGCGGCGGTCGCGCGGATGGTGGGCGTCGTCATAGAGAGTCCGGAACGCGCAGGCGCGTCGCGCAGGAGCGTCGCGCAGGAGCGGACAAAGGTGCCCGCTGGTCAGACGGAAAGCAGTCGCGAACGCGTGTCTCACCGCTTGACACCTGTGCTTCGGTGGCTACCTTCACATTGTTACCCGATCGGCCCCGCGCCAACAGGAGCGGGGTATTTTTGTTTGGGTAACCACCGTGAGTTTTTCGGTCCCGGGGCTGTAGCTCAGCTGGGAGAGCGCTGCATTCGCATTGCAGAGGTCAGGGGTTCGAGCCCCCTCAGCTCCACTTGAAAGCAGGAAATCAAGGCCGTGTCGTGACAGTTTCGGCGCTGGTGTGACGCGGGAACCTTCTGCATCGTCCAGTGTTTATACAATGAAGCCCGCCGCCGTTCGGTAGGACGGAGAGTTCCAATGACGGTGCGCGTGGCAGTTTTTGAACCCCTGGGGCCTGCATAGGCTGCTAGGGGTTCTCTCTTTGGTAACAGCGAAGTAATGGGTAGGGAGTAGGGAGTAGGGGGAGCTCCGTACCCCGTTCTCCCTACTTCGCCGTGATCGAAGCGACGTCGGCGCGAAACGCCGCCATGCTCTCCGCAATGAAGCGGCTCTCCTCCTCCTCGACTTTCCCCGCGTAGTCGCTCATCGCGGTGAACCCGAGATTGCCGAGGAAGCGCATGATGGCGCTCTCGCGCACGGTCAGGTCGAACTCGCGCGTTAGCAGTGTCTGGCCGTCAGGGCCGGTGCGGAGTCCGAGGGTGAACAGCATGCCTTTCCCCTCGAAGGGGCGACGTAGCGGCGCGCGGAGCAGGCGCTCGGTGATCAGCGGCAGATGCCACTCGGGATCTCTCGTGAAACGCATCGCCCAGCCCCGTTCGCGCGCGTCCTTCGTGTGTACGAACTCCCCCTGCATCTTCGTCACGCCCACGGTAAAGAACGAGATCTTGGCCAGGGCGTCCACGTGGATCTGCAGCGTATCGGGCATGTGCCGCGCGGCGCCAACCATGGGCTGCAGCTGGCCATCGCGCGAGCGGAACCGCACCGTGAGCAGCTGATCGCGCGCTTCAGCGTCGAACCAGTCTGACCCACTGCGATCGGAAAGTCGAAACCGATAGCGGGCCGGCTCCACGTACTTGGCGATGTACGTGGCGAACGCCGGGAAGTTGCGTTTGAGGCGGTCGCCGCTCACGGTGATCTGCAGCATCACCAACGTCGAGCCGTCTCTCTGCGGTGCCGTGCTGATCGAGTCGATTGTGAGCAGGCGGCCCAGCGCGGCCGTCGTGCGGGGCAGCGCCGCGTGATAGTCGACCCGCACCGCGGCCGCCGGGCGTTCGGCCGCGAGGAACAGCCCGCGGGTGACATCGTCGGCTCGGCTCGGGGGCATCGCGCCAATGGCGTGATCCACGTGGGTGCGCCACGCCCAGTCCTCCTCTCCCTGCTGTTGGAGCGCGATCAGGTGCCGCGAGTCGCCGATCTTGACCGGCATCTTTACTCCGGGCCGCGCATTGAACACGTATTGCGCGCCGACTAACCCGGCTTGTATCTCAAGGTCGCGTTCGGCGCCGGCGCGGGTGGTCCGAAGACCCGTCCACAGCGACGTGTCAGTCGCCAGCTTCGACGGTGCAAAGGCGTAGCGCGCGAGGCGCATGCGCGCCGCCGCGAATTTCGGATTCCGCGCCACATTCGTGAATCGTGCTTCGATCGCCGCGGCAAATGCGTCGGCGTTAACCTTCACGGCGGCTACGTCGGAGCCATAGGCCAGCACGGCGGCCCGGCAACCGCCAAGCGCCAAACCGGTCAACCCAGCCAACACCAACGCCTTGCTCAGGCGCTCAACGGTAGATCGCGGAAGAAGTTGCATAGGATTTCTGTACACCCATAGCACCGTCAAGTGGCAGACCCCGCTCGGCCGGCGCCCGCCGGCGATTAGTTTTCGTGATTCGCGTCGCCCATTGAACGCTGCACTTCTCGGTATCCGCCGTGTCTGACTCCACTTCTGAAGCCGCTTCTGAAAGTACGTCCGCCCCGCGTCGCGACTTCATTCGCGAAATGGTGGCCGATGACGTCGCTACCGGCCGGTTCGGCCGTGGTCCCGCAACGCGTTTTCCGCCCGAGCCGAATGGCTTTCTGCACATGGGACACGCCAAGTCGATCTGTCTGAACTTCGGTATCGCCAAGGAGTTCAGCGGCACCTGTAATCTGCGCTTCGACGACACGAATCCGGCCACGGAAGACGTGCGCTACGTGGAGGCGATTCAGCGTGACGTGCAGTGGCTGGGCTTCCAGTGGGATGGGTTGTACTACGCGTCGGATTACTTCGAGAAGCTGTACGAGATCGCAGAGTCGTTGGTGCTGAGCGGTAAGGCGTACGTTGATTCGCAGAACGAAGAGGAGATCCGCGCCGGACGTGGCACCGTGACGTCGGCGGGCACGCCGGGCCCGTATCGCGATCGCACGGTCGACGTGAATCTCGACCTGCTGCGTCGCATGCGCGCCGGTGAATTCGCCGACGGCACGCACGTGCTGCGCGCGAAGATCGATCTGGCGCATCCGAACATGATCATGCGCGATCCGCTGCTTCTGCGCATCCGTCATGCGCATCACTATCGTCGCGGCACCGCCTGGTGCATTTACCCGCTGTACGACTTCGCGCACGGACTCAGCGACGCCATTGAGGGCATCACACGATCGCTGTGCACGTTGGAATTCAAGGACAGCCGCGAGATCTACGACTGGCTGGTGAAAGAAGCCGGCTTCGGGAATCCGCCCAGGCAAACTGAATTCGCGCGACTCGAGCTGGATTACACCATTCTCAGCAAGCGCAAGCTGCTGCGCTTGGTGAATGACGGTCACGTCACGGGATGGGATGATCCGCGCATGCCGACGATTGCCGGACTGCGTCGTCGTGGGGTACGGGCGGAAGCGATCCGCGAATTCTGCGAAACGATTGGCGTGGCCCGTAAAGAGGCACGCGTTGAAATCGCGGCGTTCGAACATGCCGTGCGCAACGACCTGAACATGGAAGTTCCGCGCGTGTTGTGCGTGCTCAATCCGCTCAAGGTCGTGCTCACGAACTATCCCGAAGATCAGGTTGAATCGCTCGACGCACCGAGCTTTCCGCACGATGTGCCGAAAACCGGATCGCGCAGCATGCCGTTTTCACGCGAGCTGTACGTCGAACGCGACGACTTCATGGAAGATCCGCCAAAGAAGTTCTATCGCCTGGCGCCGGGCAAGGAAGTGCGATTGCGTTTCGGCTATCTCATCACCTGCAACGAGGTCGTGAAGAACGACGCGGGTGAGGTGATCGAGTTGCGTTGCACGTACGATCCCGCCACGCGCAGCGGCCAAGCGCCCGATGGCCGAAAAGTGCAGGGCACGATCCACTGGGTGAGTGCGGCGCAGGCACTATCGTGCGAGGTGCGGGTGTACGATCGCCTTTTCTCGCAGCCCGATCCCGACGCCGTGCCGGAAGGGCAGGACTTCATTTCGGCGCTCAACCCGCAGTCGCTGGTGGTGATTCCGGATGCCAAAATCGAGCCCAGCGTGGCCAACGATCCGGTCGGGTCGCGCTATCAGTTCGAGCGGACCGGCTACTTCATGAGTGAAGTGGAGAGCAGCACGCCGGAGAAGCTGGTATTCAACCGGATCGTGGGGTTGCGGGACAGCTGGGCGAAGGAAGTGAAGCGGGGGTGAGGGCTACAACGCGACGCAAAAAGAACCGATCACGCAGAGGAGCAGAGCGCGCAGAGATCGCCGAGAGACGCGCTGCTTCAATTCAAAAATGAACCGCCGCACGTAGCTCTTTTTCTCTTTTTCTCTTTTTCTCTGTGTGATCAGTTCATCGATGCACAAGGCTAGGCAGCGCCCCATCCGTCGCCGCCCGGGGGTGACGGAGTTCCGTCGCCCCCGTTGCATGTTCGGGCATGCATGTTTCGCCGCCGAGTTGCGAAAACCGCCGAGAGCCGAGCAGACTATGGATATGCCATAGTCGCGCACGAGCGTCGCTGGTCTGTGGAGGACGTCTGGGCGTTGCCGGACGATCTGCGGCATCGCTACGAGACCGTTGACGGAAAGCTCCTGGTGAGCCCGATGCCTCGGTTCGCGCATCAGCGGGCGGTATCCGAGCTCGGGCTGATGATGGGCTCTTATGTGAAGCGGCAGGGCGTGGGCGAGATGAGGTTCTCGCCGTAAGACGTGGTGCTCGACCCGTACACATTGATGCAGCCCGACGTGCTCGTGATCGCGCCGGTGGGCCTCGACGTCGTGCGCGGCCAGGTCGCACCGCCACCGCCATATCTCGCGGTCGAGGTACTGTCGCCGAGTACGGCGCGGGCCGATCGCCTGCGGAAGCGTCCGCGCTACCAGCGCGCAGCGATCGAGTGCTGGTTGGTCGACCTCGACTCGCAGTTGATTGAACGGTGGACGCCCGACGTGGACCGTCCCGAGATCTGCGCTGGTTATCTGGTGTGGCAACCCGCCGGCGCTGGGGAGGCGATCGCGCTGGATGTCGCTGCGCTGATGCTCGCGATACGTGGCGTGGACGAGGCTGGAGTCGAGGGCACTACCGTCCAGCCGTGAGTGTTCTATATTTTGACTTCCGACGGGCTTCGGCCGGTTGGAAGCCAGCTGCCCCTTAGCTCAACTGGCAGAGCGTCTGACTCTGGATCAGAAGGTTCCAGGTTCGAAACCTGGAGGGGCAATACGAAGCGCCGCCGTCACTTAGGTGATGGCGGCGCTTTGCATCGGCGGGGGGATTCGGGAGATTCCTAGTTCCATCGTGTCAGAACCTTTCGCGTTCGGCTGCGACGCAAGTCTGAAGATGCAGCCCCTACAGCTCCTGAACGCTCAGGTGCACCCATCGCGCGATGCGCTCTCGCTCCGCATGTGGAACGGGCAGTCGCCACACGCGCTCGACGAGCGTGGGGCTCGATAGGAACTCCTCGGCCAGTAGCGTGAGAACGAACTCGCGGTCTTTGTCGCGGAACGCCACAAGCTTGCTCGCGGCGAGGTCATGCCCTTCAAGGCACAGGCCCGTGCTGGTTTCGGACGCGCGGACGGCGACGGTTCGCTCCTCCCACCCCGCCGGCAGCGTGGCCGCCTCAGTGATCGGGAGGCCGTGCACGTAGAAGCCGTGCGCTTGATGAAACGGAGAGTCTTCACCGATGGTGTTCAGGTACTCGACGCGGTCGAGACGATGGCGCGGCGAGATGTCCGCCTCCGCCGACATCTTGAGGGTGGCCGGCACCTCGGGGAACTGCGCAAGGATCGACTGCGACCCGAACACATATACCTCGTGTTCGCCCACCACGTCGCAGGCCGCGCGAATCGCGTGCTCCAGTTGCTCGCGTGTCACTGGCGGGCTCCTCGTTCGCCATCAGAGCCGACGCCTACGAAGGGTGTGGTCTGACGCAGTCGAGTGGCCCTTTCGCCGGGATCGCGCAGGAACGCCGCTATGCGATGCGGCGGCAGCGTGAGGATGTACTCCCACTCGCGCAGCTCGTGCGCCTCGGCGGCCGACGCCTGCTGCAGGCGCTGCTGAACCCAACGCTGTGCGACGTCGATCAGTCGCGGGTCGCGCGAAATCGCCTTTGCCACTCGCTCCCCCTGTGCACGGGACCGTTCATCGAGATCCCCATGGGTCTTCGCGGCCGGAAGCTCGTCGCCGTGCGGGGGCGACACGCCGGCCGCCAGCGGCAACACCCCGTAGAGCAGGGTGGCCTCGCGAACGGCGTCCTGCAGGTCGGCGGTCATCGTCTCAAGGTCCGCGCGCGTGCGCACCAACAGGTCGATGGTCAGGTCGAAGCGCCGCTCGAGATCGCGAAGGCGACCGGTGAGCTGTTCGGCAAGCACGCGGCGTTCCCGCACGGTCGTCAATACGCCTAATCGCAGCGTATCGTGCTCCGAGTCTATGCCGTTGGCGTGTGGCCCTTCAATCCATGCCGCACGTGGCGCCGGGGTGATCGACTTCATCAGCTCCTGGAGCGAGGCGATGAGCATGCGGCGCCGCTGACGTTCGGCCTCGAAGAGGGTACGCAGGACTGGAGCGAACGCGTGAGTCGGACTCAGCTCAATCACGCGCCGGCCGCCCGCACCGATGGCGCGCACGATCCCCAGCTGCGCGAGACGGTCAATAGCCCGGAGCACGCCGGAGAGGTTCAGCCGCGTGGCGCGCGCCAGCTCGCCGGGGGGGAGTGGGTGCTCCGACTCCGAAAGCACCCGCAGGATGCGGACGTGCGACACCTGGCCGAGCAGCTCGTCGAGCGGCGCGTCCAGATAGCTCAGGGGTGTCAATGCACGACGGGGCATGCGGCGCAGGGGATGACGTTGGTGGACTATAATCAACTGAGTAGATAATAATACATAAAGTTGACTATTGTCTATGTCCCGGAGCAACGGCAGGATACTGAAGCCGAACTATGCGGGTAGTTGACAGGCAAACCCCGCGGTCGTACACTGAACTATCCACATAGTTCAGGAGCTGCGATGGACCAAGTGTCGCTGGGTGAACGCGAGTTGGACGTGATGACGGTGCTCTGGACCGACGGCCCAGGCACCGTGGCTGAGGTGAAAGAGCGACTCCCCGCCGTGCTGGCGTACAACACCGTGCTCACCATCCTGCGGAACCTCGAGGCTAAAGCGCTCGTGGACCATGAGGCTGAGGGGCGGGTGTTCCGGTACTTCCCCGTTGTCAGCCAGGAGGCGGTGAAGGGCAGCGCCGTGTCGCGACTGGTGGCAAAGTTTTTTGGCGGCTCGCCCGTGAGCGTGGTCGCACATCTCCTTGAGAACGACGCCCTCAGTGCCGACGAGCTAAAGGCATTGCACGCTCACCTGAACGGCCGTTTGGCCGGATCGGAGAAAAAGGACCAATGATCGCCGCGCTCGCGATGTATGCCCTTCTTGTGGGGCTCCTGCTCGGTGTCCTCGCGGTCCTAGTCGAGCGCGGCGTGCGTCTCGTCGGGGGACCAACGCGATTGGTGTGGGCCGTCGCCATGTCGGCCATGGTCGTGTTCCCGGCGGCCGCACTGCTCATGCGGGAGCAGCCGATTGCTCCGGCGCCGACGGTGCTCCGCGGAGGCGACGTAGCGTCGCCCGGCGGATCGGTCGGCATGTCTTCAATACGGGACGACAAGGCATTGGTCGTCAGCACCGCGCCCGAACGCCTGACCAACAGATGGCGGGAACTTCTCAACCGCATTCACGACGGCGCAGCGGGATACGATGGCCTTCTGCTCGCGCTCTGGGCCGTGGTGTCGGCCTTCCTCTTGGGGATGATGCTGCACGCCCTTTCGGAGGCGCGCCGGATGCGACTGGGGCTGAAGTCCGAGACCGTGTGCGGTACAACGGTGCTGGTCTCCGAAGAGATCGGCCCCGCAGCGATGGGCGGGAACCCGACAGCCATCGTGATCCCGCGCTGGGTGATGGCTCTCGACGACTCGCTCCGGTCACTCGTGATCCGTCATGAGCAGGAGCATCTGGCCACCCGTGACCCCGCAATGCTGACGACGGCGCTTTGCACCTTGGTCCTGATGCCGTGGCACCCCGTGCTGTGGTGGAGTTGGCGCCGTCTGCGCCTCGCCATTGAGTGCGACTGTGATGCCCGCGTGCTTCGCCGGGAGCCGAGCCCGAAGAAGTATGGGCAGCTACTTCTACTCGTCTCGCACCACCGATCAACCGCCCCTCGGGGACAACGTCTGCTGATGTCGCTGGCTGCTCCACTCTCCCCGCAGGCCTCACAACTCAAGCAGAGGATTGACGCCATGACGACCCCTCCGACAAGGCACAAGCGTTCGACCATCGCGGCCCTGACGGCGGGTGTCTTTGGAGCCGCCTTACTTATCGCCGCCGTTCCGGCACCCCGCAGCAATCGCGTGAAGATGGCTGGCTCTCCGCTTGAATACCGGTGGGTCGCACGGCAAGCCGTCGGCGCCGGAATATCGGTCTTGCCACGCCGCACGGATGGTGACAGCGCGGCGGTTAGCGTCTCCGAACCGTTCCTGACGCTCGCCGACGTGGACTCGATCATGGTGACGGGTACGGACAATGGCGAAGCCACGGTGGGGGCGATGGTGAGCGCAGCAGCACGCGACCGGTTACGGGCGACCACGCGGCAACACATTGGATCAGAGGTCGCTGTCGTGGTTGATGGCGCCGTTGTTACCGTCGCGACGGTCAAGTCGGAACTTGGGGGACCACTTCCGATTTGGATGGGGGCAGCGGCCGAGGCGTCCGCGGTTGCCGTGCGGCTTCGTGAGGCGCAGCAGCAAGGCCCTGAGCTCCGCCAAGGCGGGTCCGCGCCGTTGGGTAGTCTCTCGGCAGCGCGCACGAGCCTGCCCGGGCAGAGCTCTAACGTAACCGTCTATGCGACGAAGGTCGGCACCAAGAACGTGGCAGTTGATGGTCGCGGACAAATCGCTGGAGAGATTCTCATCTACGGCGCCGGGCCAGTGAAGGTCGGACTCGGGACGGCCGAACCTCAGGTCGTCGGTGACACCATTCGCCTGAAGATTTTTCCCGCGTTTATCGCGGACGTGACCAACGGTGATGTACACGTCGAGTTGCGTGGTGAGGGCGAACTCGAAATTGCCGCGACGGTGACCGGAGGACCCGCCGTGAGGTTGAGCGCGACCGGCCACCATCTCGTGCTAATAAAGGGCGGCAGCGGGATCAGGACGGTGGGCCGGAAGTAGCCGATCCATGACGCCGGCAGGGATTCGTTTCCAGTGGGATAGCACTGCGTTAGCGAACTCGGAACGACTAGCAAGCCCTGCCGCACTAGGCACCCGCACCGGTGGCACGTGTCGCGGCATCCGAGGTGATGCTTGGCGATTTTGCCAATTCGCGTGGCGCTTCTGCCTAGTCTTTGCATGAAAGGTGGACGGCGATTCGACTCTGGATCAGAAGGTTCCAGGTTCGAAACCTGGAGGGGCAATCGCAAGCGCCGCCGTCACTTAGGTGATTGGCGGCGCTTGCGTTTTTCAGATGGTGATCGGCAATTCCTTGTTTGGCGTCAGCCGGTTTCCGAGTCCACTTTCCTGGTTGGCCATTGACGCGGTGAATCAAACTGTCCACTGTTCATGAACACTGGACACGGAGCCTGCTGTGCCGCTCAAGCCCGCCGATGTTGCCGTCGCCCTCCAACTCTCGCTGACCCCCGACACGTCGTACCGGGAGTTGGCGGAGTCAGTTGGCATCTCGCACGGGGAGGCCCATAACGCCGTGCGACGCCTGCAGGCCGCTCGGCTCTTGCGCGCGGGCTCGCGGGTAGTGAAGACGGAGGCGCTACTCGAGTTCCTGAGTGGCGGCGTCCCGTATGCGTTCGCGGCCACGCCCGGCGCAGACGTGCGCGGCATCCCTACCGCGCACGCCGCACCACCGCTCGACGTCGATTTCACCGGCGCCGACGCCTATGTCTGGCCGGCAGCGGAAGGCCGCGTCCGCGGTGCAGCGCTGGAGCCCTTGTATGCGGGGGCCGTGAACACCGCCACGAAGAACCCGGCACTGTATGAGCTCCTCGCACTGGTAGACGCATTGCGCGCAGGGCGCGCGCGCGAACGACAGCGGGCCCGTGACCATCTCCGGCAGCGGCTCGGCGCGGCGGTATGATCGTCCACCTCGATCATTCCAATGCGCAGCACGTACGTCGTACTGCCATCGCGCTCGGCGGGCTCCTGAACGAAGTCGTCTTCGTCGGCGGACAAATGGTGCCGTTCTTCATCACCGACCGCGGCCTGCATCGCATGCGTCCCACCGACGACGTCGATGTCGTTGTTGAGTGCCGCACCAGACATGCCTATCACGAGTTCGCACAGCGACTGCAAGCGGTCGGATTCCATTTGGATCAGTCACCGGGCGCACCGGTGTGCCGTTATCGCACGACTGATGGTTTGGTGCTCGACGCCATGCCACTCGACGGAGAAATCCTCGGATTCAGCAACCAGTGGTATCCGTTGGTCATGGACACCGCCGTTTCGGTGGATCTCACGGCCGGCGTCGTCATTCGCACCGCGCACCCCACTGCGTTGCTCGCCACCAAGTGGGAGGCGTTCCTCGACCGTGGTTACGACGATCCATTCGGTAGTCACGATCTCGAAGACTTGCTGATGCTCATTGCGGGGCGCCCCGAACTCGAGAACGAGTTACGGTCGCTCTCGCTGGACGTGCGCACATTCATCGCCGACTCCGCCCGGCTGCTGCGTGCGGCACCTTGGTTCGACGACGTACTCGAAGGGACATTCCCAGATGCGCAGCGGCTGCCGAACGTGCTCGTGCGCATTCGCGACAGGATCTCGGGCCTTATACCGTAATCCTCGCCGACAACTGGGAACAGTTGAGGCGCGCACCCGTCTTGCCGCGAGGATCAGCTAGAGAAGGAGTTCGCGCTGACCGCCAGCTCGCCCGAATCGACAAGCGCCTTGGCAGAAATCGCAATTCGGCGCCCTCGTCGGACTTCGCGGATCGACTCTGGATCAGAAGGTTCCAGGTTCGAAACCTGGAGGGGCAATCACAAGCGCCGCCGTCACGTAGGTGATGGCGGCGTTTGTGTTTTGCGGGCACATCGGGGCGATTCCTCGTTACGCCGTCTACGTGTCGGCCGCCGGCGCCTTGGAGACCAAGGGAAATTCCGCTGGTCGGCGGATCGAGCGGACGGACAGATCCACGTCCAGCTGCGGCCAGTAGAGATGATCCGCGCTCGGCCACTCGACCTCGGTCAACGCGCCGATGGTGGCCTGCCGGAACCACGGGAAGTCATCGAAACGAACGAGGAGTTCCTCGTCGCCCAGCAGCAGCCAGAAGCCGTGCCGGGAGACGTGCGTCACTTCAGGCGTCGAAATGGCGAAGCCAAGCATTGCGTACTTCTCCTGTGTGGCGTTCGACAACGTCCTGCGCATCAGCCAGTTGGCGGGCAGTGAGACCGACAGAGTCTGCCAGTGCAATTTCCGGCATCAGCCAGAATTTGGCCTCGCCATCCGGATGTGACACATGCACATGCATTCGGGGTTCCTCACGCGAGAAAAAGAACAAGCGGAAGGGCCCTTCGCGCAGGACGGTCGGTGACATGCTGACAAATATACCCGGCGCCCTGCGGATGCGGCGCAGAACTCGGAGGATCGAGCAACACAAGACGGCGGACCGTGGCGCGGCCCCTCGCTTGTTGGCAACCGACTGCCTTCGCTAGCCTAAAGACGCACGCCCGTAGGCAGAAAGCGCAACCGAACATGGCTTCGGAACCTGTCAATGATTGTGAGACGACTGATTGGCGAGTGTACGGTGTATTGATGGCGGCGGCGTGGTGCTCGGCGAGGGGATGAATCGAGACGGTGGTTGGCAAGGTGGCCGTGCGCGGAGCGCCACGGACACCGCGTGCCGGTGTCAGCGCAAAGGCGCGCGTCATGGTGCGGTGCCGTTGCGCCAACACGGCGGGCGCGTCGCCGCCGTAGACCATGGCGGGCGTGCAGTAGGCGATCCCCGAATGCTTGTGCATCGTGTTGTGGTACGTGAAGAACGCGGCGCACCACGGCTCGGCGTGGGCGAAGTCGGTGAAGGGGTCGGGATAGCCGGCGCCACGGGCGTCGGCCCGCGGCGCGTCGACAGCGCCCGGCGGGCGCCCGCGCGATATTGCTTCCGCCACGCCGTGCGGTGCGACGAGTACACGCCTTCACGCCGCAGCAACGCGTCGTGTCTGAGCCGTCCCCGGCGCCTGGTACTGAAAGAGGAAGAGCCGTCGTCCGGAGGCGTAGACACGGAGTCCGAAGCCGCGCACCTCACAGTCCCACGTGAACGCATCCCCGTGGGCCGGCGCCTTCGCCGCGTCTCCTGTCCGTTTTGCGAGTTTGACGCGGGAGAGCTTCGGCATAGCACGATCAGGAATGTTCTTCCGGAACGACCCCCGAAGATCCTGAACGGGAAGAGGAACGCTCATGGAACCCCAGGGGCATTGTCATGCGGTCCCCCTACTTCTTCGCCTGCAGCACCCGCGTGAGCAACGACTCCCAGATCGCGTCGAGCTTCTCGATCGCCGCCGTATCCACCGACGCGGGATCCAACCGGTTCGACAGGCGACGCCGGTTGCGATGGTACGACTTTTCATACCGCGCCTCCGCCTGGTCACTGGGCAGGTTCTTCGCATACCACCCAGCCACCATCGCCAGCGTGGTTTCGTTCCACTCGGAGGCGGGCAGCGACAAATCCTCGAACTTAAGAACGAGTTCCCATTCAGACGAGCGGTGCTCAGCGGTAAACGAACCCTGATCGGACATCGAGCGGCTCCTCTTCGGGAAATGGGGCGGGTGGTGCGCGACGCGCACCACCCGTGACCCTCTCAGAACTTAGCGCCGTGCGCGGCATCACGGTGGTGCCATGCGAGCAGCTGGACCGATCTATGCAATTACATTACATAACCGGCGCCGGACTGCTCTTCAGCCCGTCACGACGACGTCACCTTGGATTTGGAGTGTCAATGCCCCTGACCGCGTCGCAGCTGCAGCACCTCGAAAAGCGCCTCCACGAGGAGCGCTCACGCCTTCTCGGGCAGCTTCAGGACTTCGTACGTGAGGAATCCTCCGAAGACAGCCAGAACCTCGCCGGCGATCTGTCCAAGTTTCCCACACATTCGGCCGACCTCGGCACCGATGTCGCCAATGAAGAGCTGGAAGCGTCTGTCTCTTCCCGGCGATCGGCTGAGGTCGCCGAGATCGACGCGGCGCTGGAACGGCTGGCTACGTCGCCGGAGACGTTCGGACTCGATGAGCAGTCCGGCGAGGAAATTCCCTTTGCGCGACTTGATATCATCCCCTACGCGCGCGTCAACGTTGCGGTGTAGTGAAATCGCTTAGGGAGTGCGCCCGGCACACGACGTGGCGCGTCCCAAGGCGCGAGCACCCCATCAGGCGTTCGTCGTAGCCGCACGTCGCGGGCATTGGCGCGTCGGCTAAAATTCCATTGATGATTCCCGGCGCGACAGCAGCCAATTTCACAGCGCTGGCAATTGGCTGCTGCGTGCCTGCCGGCTGTGGCGCTCAACCCCGCAACGCGAGGCGGCGCATCGTGTACGGTGGGATACACGGCGTCTCCCCCTCGGGGGTGCCTTATCGAACGAGCGGACGTCTTTGGGGCAGAAACGCCTACGCGCGCGTCCGACAGTGCGCCGGCCCCTCCAGCCGCGGAACGGCGTGCCTTGCGCTTGGCCGCGGCCGACGCGTTCCTTAGCGGGTCACGACCGTCTCCCTTACGCACCAGCATAGCCATGGCCATCGAGCACAAGCCCAGTCGTAACGAAGAGGAATACTTCGCCCGGATCGACGCCGACCTGCGCAAGGAAATGCGCGCCAAGGCCGACGCCGAGCGTGCCGCACGCGTCGCCGCCGAGCGCAATAAGTGCCCGCGTGATGGCACCACGCTGGTGCCCCGCGAGTCGCATCACGTGATCGTGGATAGCTGCCCGACGTGCGAAGGGATCTGGCTCGATAAGGGCGAACTCGAGATTCTCGAGAAGGGACGGGCCGAACACACCGGCTTCGTCGGCAACCTGCTCAACATCTTCAAGTAAGAGGCCTCCGATGACACCGCGTACTCGTGGATCTTCACTTTTCGCCGCGGCGCTCGCCGCCGCGCCGTTACTGCTTCCGTCGCTCGCGCTCGCGCAGTCGAAAGGACTCGACGACAGCGACATCATGCGTCTCAAGTCGGTGGGCGGCGTGGCGATGGCGCCCGACGGTGCCCGCGTGCTCTACGCCATCAGCGCGTGGGAGCATGCCAACGCCAAGGGCGACACCGCGCTTGGCGATCGCCATGAACGCCGCTCGCATGTGTTCATGGTGGCCGCTGCCGGTGGATCGCCGCGTCAGGTCACCTTCGGCGAACGCGGCGAAAGCCAAGCCCAGTGGTCACCCGATGGCCGCACGATTTCCTTCGTGGCCGCACGGGGTACAGGCACCGGAGAGGATGCCCCGAAGGCGCAGATCTGGCTGTTGCCGGCCGATGGCGGCGAGTCGCGTCAGCTCACCACGGTACGCGACGGGGTGTCGTCGTATGTGTGGTCGCCCGATGGGTCGCGCATTGCCATCGTGACCACCGATACGCTCACGCGCGAACAGGACGCGAAGATTCGCCGTCGTGACGATCCCAAAGTGTACGAAGACGACTTCCGATTGAACCACATCTGGGTGGTCGATGTCGCGTCGGGCAACGCCACCAAGGTCACGTCGGGTGCGTACACGGTCAGCGGCGTGCCAAACTGGTCGCCCGATGGGAAGAAGCTCGGCTTCCGCGCCTCGCCGACGCCCATGATCCGCGATGAACGCGGCAACGCCTACGTGGTAACTGTGGCGTCGCGTGCGCTCGATGCGATCACGACCACGAACGACGCCGAATCAGCGCCGCAGTTCTCACCAGACGGCAAATCACTGACCTTCACGATGCTGCCGCATGAGATGGCGCCGCACAAAGACGGCATCATGCCGCGCACACTGCGGAATGCGCGTCTCGTCACGTTCGACCTCGCCACGCGCGCCGTGACCAACCATGCCCGCGCCGATTTCGACGTCAGTCCTGGCGCGCCGCGTTGGTCACCGGATGGCAAACAGATCTGGTTTACCGCCAGTGATCGCGTTTGGAACTCGCTCTACGCGTACGACCTCGCCGGCAAGAGCTACAGCAAGCGTACCAAAGACGTGCTGGTGCAAGGGCTCTCCTCGAGTACCGACGGCAGCAAGCTGGCCATGGTGTTCGACACGCCGGATATGCCGGGCGAAGTGTACGTGCAGAACGGTGGTGCCACGCCCACCCGCATCACGACCACCAATGCGTGGCTCGGCGAGCGCGCACTCGGCGAATCGCGCGTGATTACGTGGAAGTCGAAAGACGGTCGCGACGTGGAAGGCGTGCTGCTGCTGCCGGTGGGCTATCACGACGGCGCCCGCGTGCCGTTGGTGGTGTCCGCGCACGGCGGTCCGACCGGCGCGCATACCAACGGCTTCAAAGCAGGCACCAGCCCGGGACAGACGTACGCCGCGCGCGGTTGGGCGGTGCTGTATCCGAATCCGCGCGGTTCCACCGGTTACGGCGAATGGTGGATGCACGCCAACACCGGTGACTGGGGCGGTGGTGACTATCGCGACATCATGACCGGGGTCGATGATCTCATCAAGCGCGGGATCGCCGACTCCACGCGCATGGCGTTCGAAGGCTGGAGCTACGGCGGCTACATGACGTCGTGGGTGGTGTCGCAGACGGGACGCTTCAAGGCCGCGATGATGGGCGCCGGCCTGCCGTCATTGCTGTCGATGGCCGGCACGACGGATATTCCCGGCTACATCAACACGTTCTTCGGCCAACCGCAGTACGATGGCTCGATCGTGAACCCGAGTATCCGGAAGTATCTCGAGCGTTCAGCCATCAGCTACAGCGACAAGGTCACCACGCCGTTGCTTATTCTGCACGGCGGCAACGACGAGCGCGTGCCGATCGGTCAGCCCATGGAATTTTATCGCGCGCTCAAGGATCGCGGGAAAACCACCGAGCTGGTATTCTATCCGCGCGAAGGACACGGCTTTACCGAGTATTATCACCAGATGGACCGGATGAAGCGCGAGTACGAATGGATGGCGCGCTTCACCCTTGGCTCCACGGCGAAAACTGCGATGTAAGCGGCGCGGCAGCATGCATGCGAGAACGTAGCAACGGCGGGCGGGTTGATCTGGTGTGACCACCACCAAGGAGCCGCCGCCGTTGGTGCCTGGAATGGTGCACCGCTCATGACGCCGCCCAGCTCAATGTTCGCGGCCGAAGGCTCGAATATCACCGTGTACCGACCCACGCGCTTGCCCCGGTGACTGCACCGATCGGTTGACAGCCGATGGACCGGCGCTCAACTACCATGCGTGGATAACGTCACGCACGCACTGGCCGGTCTGCTTTTGGCAGATGCAACGGTCTCGTATGTACGCCGGCGCATCGGTGGCGCCTCCCCGAGTTCGATCGAGGCGCCGTCGCTCGCGCGCTTTCGTCGCGCCGCCGTGGTGCTGGGCATCGCGGCCGCCGAGTTCCCCGACGCCGATCTCGCCTACTCGGGGCCGATGGTGGCCATGGGCAAGTTGGGCTACCTGCTGCACCATCGGGGACACACGCACACGATCGTCTGGGCGCTGGTGAGCGCGGTGGGGCTCTGGGCGGTCACGCGCTGGTGGTGGCAGCGCGGTCTCACGGGGCGCGAACCGCCCGATGCATTGTCAGCGGAGGTGTCACGCGTTGGCGCACGGGCGCTGCTATTCCTCGCCGTGGTGGGCACGCTGTCGCACCTGCTGCTCGACTTCACCAATAGCTACGGCGTACACCCGTTCTGGCCGTTCGACAACCGCTGGTTCTACGGCGACGCGATCTTCATCGTCGAGCCGTGGCTCATGGTCGTTGCGATTCCGCCGCTCGTGTGGGGCCCGCGTCGGGTGTTCGGGCGCGTGCTCTTGCTCATCGTGCTGGCGGCGATCCTCGCGCTCTGCTGGTTCGGCGGTGACGTGTCGCCGTCTGTCGCCCTTGGCGTCACGGTCGTGGCGTTGCTGGGTCTGCTCCTGCAGCGCGTCGTGGCGCCCGGGGCGCGTCCATTCACGGGCATTGCGGCGTGGATCGTGGTCTCGACGATGTTCTTTCTTTCGTCGGTGCAGTCGCGCGCGGTGGTGCGGGAGCTGATGAGCGACGGGTCGCTGCGCGATGTGGTACTCACGCCGACCGCGGCCGACCCGCGCTGCTTCATGGCGATCGTGATCACATCCACCGATTCGGAGTACCGCGTGACGACGGCAACGGTGGCACCGTGGCGCTCAGCGCTGAGCGCCGCGGAGTGCGTCGCAGCACGGTCGGGGAGTTCGCGCAACACACTGGGTGCGTTGTTTGGCATCTCCCGTTCCGTGCCGATTGCCGCGTCGTCCGCGGTAAGCTGGGGAGAAACGTGGGCCGTGCCGCGCGCGCAGTTCGTGGCGCTGGCGGCCACACGCTGCGAGTTTGCGGCGGCCATGCGGTTTATGCGCACACCGGTGTGGTCTTTCGACCCCAGCGGTACCGCGGTGGTGTCCGACGCGAGGTACGGTGCGGGCGGAGGCGGATTCGCAGGGCTCGCGATCGCGAAGAATGCCGACTGTGCGTTGACGGGGAGGTGGATCCCCCCCTGGGTGCCACCGCGGGCGGATGTGCTCGCGCCTGGCAACTGATCACATGGAGCAAAGGAGACCAGGAAAACGGCGCTCAACGAAATGAATTCGCCGAGTGCATGTTTACTGGGCGCGGTGTGACTCCTTGTTCGTTTCGCCCTGTTTCTGAGTCGTCGATACTTCCTGACACAGTTGGCAGCGGCTGCCGCGAACACTCGCGATGGTGCTTACCGCGAAACATGACGATGGCTTCTGCCTGTGACCCGGCGCGCGACAACGCGGTGTACATGGCGCAGCTCACCGAATGACGTACGCGATATGGCGCGCGGCATGAAGTGTGGCTCGATGGCGCGGAAGCTGCAGACCCATGCGATCCTAGTGCTCGACGCCGGAGCGGTACCACCATTGGGCATCGTCAGCAGCGCAGTATCCCGACGAGGCTCGTCAGAGATCAACTCGCCCGCACGTTCCTAACATCGAGTCCTCATGCATCGCCGTTCTCTTCTGCATTGCCTCACGACCGCATCGCTGGCCACCGCCGTATCGGTCATGTCGGCCGCGCTGCTGAACGCGCAGCCCTCCGCGAAGGCGGCTGTTCCTGCACGCTTCGCCTCGCTCCCCGGCGCCAACGTGATCTCGGTCGTCGCGACCGACTACGCGTTCGAAATGCCGAGCAGCATGCCGGCCGGTCTTACCACGATTCGTTTTTCGAACAAGGGCAAGGAGCTCCACCACATCTATCTGGTGAAAGTGGAAAAAGGGAAGAAGCCCGAAGATGTGCTCGCCTTCTTCAAGGCCGGTGGACCGCCACCAAAGTGGATGAAGCCGGTTGGTGGACCGAACGCCCCAGCCCCCGGTGAAGAGACCGTGTTCACCAGCACTTTCGAAGCAGGAGACTACGTGGCCTTGTGTGTCATCCCGAGCCCGGGTGGCCCGCCGCACGTCATGAAGGGCATGCTCAAGCCGATCACGGTCACGGCCTCGGCACGCAAAGCGGCGGTGCCGGTTGCCGACATCACACTCACGCTGTCCGACTACAACTTCGCGTTTTCCAGGCCGCTGTCGTCGGGTAAGCACGTGATTGCCGTTCGCAACACGGGCAAGCAGCCGCATGAATTCTTCATGGCGCAGTTGATGCCCGGCAAGTCACCGATGGACATGGCGAAGTTCGCCGAAAATCCGGTAGGCGCGCCGCCGGGCAAGCCGATGGGTGGCATCACCGACATCGTGCCGGGTGACGTCGTCTATCTGCAGGTCGATCTGCCGAAGGCCGAAATGGCCTTTATGTGCTTCACGCCTGACATGAAGGACGGCAAGCCGCACCTCGCCCACGGCATGATCCAGCAGATCTCCGTGAAGTAACGCCTTTCGGTTCCGTTGGCGCGGTCTCAGCCCTTCGACACGAAGAGCCAGATCGCGCTGGCGAATCCGATGGCCATCACAGCGTTGCGCACCCACGATTGTGGCACCTTCTGCGCCAATCCGGACATCAAGTAGCCGCCCACACTCGAGCCAACCGCCATCACGATGCCGATCTGCCAATTCACCAAGCCCATAATGACGAAGGTGATGGCCGCGACCCCGTTGAAGCAAATGCCGTTGAAGTTCTTGAGGCCGTTCATTTGGTGAATGTTCGTGAGCCCCATGAGCCCGAACACGGCCAGCATTACGATCCCCGCACCCGCGCCGAAGTAGCCGCCGTAAATGCCGACGGCAAACTGCGCGATCAACATTCCCATGGTCGGATCGATGGGCCGCTCGATGACACCAGAGGCTGAAGCGGTCACGCGGGTGCGTAATCGGCGCATGACCGGGCCCTGCATCGCGAAGAGCATGGTCGCGCCGAACACCAGCCACGGCACGAGCGCGCGAAATTGCTCGTCGCTGGTGGCGAGCAGGAGGGCCGCGCCGAGACCGCCGCCGAGAATACTGGGTACGGCCAAGCGCAGGGCCAAGCGTTCCGCACCCGCCAGTTCGCGGCGGTAGCCCCACATGCTCGCCATGGAGCCGGGCCAGAGCGCCAGCGTGCTCGTGGCGTTCGCGGACACCGGCGCCACTCCAAGCGCGAGCAGTGCAGGGAATGTGAGCAACGTCCCACCGCCGGCGATCGCGTTGACGGCACCGCCCACGGCGGAAATGGCGGCGATGGCCGCGAGTTGCGGAACGGTTGGGTGGCTAAGGAGCATCTTGAAAAATCGCTAGTGCGCTCCAGTACGTCACCCCTCCCGATCAATTCTCCGGGGTCTGTCCCCGGTCTCGTTGAAATTCGGGTGGTGCCTCCATGCTGAAGCGTTGATCCCCGCCAAGATTCGCACGGCACTCCCGAGGCACTACCCATGACACGCGTACGAAAGAAAGCCGCCACGCACCAGCGTTCCCCCAAGGCCGACATACCGTCGCCGGCCGCGTCGGTCAACGACCGATCGGTCGCCGGGTCGCTGATTCAGGCGTTGATCCTTTTGGGCCTCAAGGCGGTCGAGGAGGCGCTGCAGCAGGAGGTCGTCGCGTTGGCCGGTGCGCGGGCTCGGTCTTACTCCTCAACCAGAACGTGCCCCTCTCCGTGCCGCGCGGACGGGATGTGGGGGCCGGGACCGCGGTGCCGCTCGCGACGTACGCCCCGTGGCAAACACCACGCACGCACGAGGTCGACGTGTTTCGTCCGCTGTGGGGCGGGATCTCGAGCCGGGAGGACGAAGGGGCCGTCGCGGCCGTGCCTGAGGCGTTCGGGCTCGCGACATCGCGCGTGTCGCGTCGCGTCATTCGGGCAAGTGCGACGGCGCGGCAGACGCTCCAGGAGCGGCGACACGACGATGCGGAGTGGCTCGTCCTCGTGCTCGATGGCACGTCCTTCGCTTCGGATCCGGTGGTGATCGCCTTGGGCGTCACGGCCACGGCGGAAACGCGCCTCCTCAGGCTCGTGCAGACGGCGACGGGAAACACGCGCGTGTGGGCCGCGTTCTGGCGCGCGCTGGTCGAGCGTGGGTTCACGGCCCCGGCGGGGTGCTCGTCGTCCTCGACGGCGCGAAGGGCCTGCGTGCCGCGGTGCGCGACGTGTTCGGTGACGACGTGCCGGTGCAGCGCGACCGATGATCCGTGTGGTTGTTCGCGTTGATCCGCGGGAAAGCTGTTTCATTGGGCCGCTGAACAAACCGTCTCACCGCTGATTGGCACGAGTGTTCACGGATGAACAACAACAATGGAATTTGGCTTGCTCTCGGGCGGTACCGTTGTCACGCGATCGACGATCCGTGTCGGTATTCGCGTTGATCCGCGGTAAAGCTGTTTCATTGGGCCGCTGAGCAAACCGTCTCACCGCGCCGGCGCGCCGCGACGATTTCGGAGCGGGCAGCGGAACTTTGCACTTTTCGGGTCGGACCGGCGGGCATGGGGTCCCAATCCCGTACCTCGAACGAGGCACACCGAAGGGCCTTGACCCGCGGCAGATGCGCCCAGAGTGTTTCGTCTCCAACCCAACAGAGCGTCTCGCCCTGACCATGCTCGGCGTGTACCGAGAGTGCCACGGGAATGACCGGCACGCCGGCCCGAACGGCGGCTTCCACAAGCGACGACCGAAATGGCAGTACGTCGCGACCCGTGGTCGTGGTCCCCTCTGGAAAGAGCAGCACACGGTCACCGCGTCGGAGCGCCTCGCTGAGTGCGGCAACGGCGCGGATCAGGTCGCGCTTCCGCCGCCGGTCAATCCAGATGACGCCCAGCGCTTCGCCGAGCACCCCTACGAGCGGCCAGTCGCGCACGTCATCCTTCGCCACGATTGTGCAGTCGTGATGGGCGACGACGGCAACGATATCGATCCACGAGAGGTGGTTGGCGACGAGGAGAGAGGGGCCGGGCGGGAGCTGCCCCGCCGCCCGGACCTCGATGTTGACCAGTCGCAGCACGCCGCGAGCGAGCCACCGTACCGCGTGGCGCGCTACACGACACCCAAGGTGACGACGCGGCGACTGGGTCATGCAAACAGCGACGCGTGGCTCCGTGGATCCATGTCTTGCACGTCCAGCAACACGAGAAAGTCGGTCGTTCCAAGCGCATGATCGAGCGCCGGCGCACCACAGACCTTCGCGCCGAGCGCCAGGTAGCCCTCAAAAAGAGGCGGCAGCGCGGCACCGAGCGCCTTGGCGTCGATCAGCGGTCGGGCCCGACCGTCGTCGGGCAGCGCGCGCCACGCGTCGACCGCCGGCTCCGAAGCAACGCCAGCCAGCGAACAGCAGCCGAACAGATAGCGCTTGTCATTCCACTGCAGATAACGGGCGATGCCCTTCCAAAGCATGCGCAGCACGCGCCCCGATCGATGGGCTGGATCCACGCAGGCGCGACCGATCTCCACGGCACCGGCCAACACGCTCGTCGGAACGGCGCCCAGTTCGAACAGCGTGGCGCTGTAGAAGCCGTGTCGCGTCGCGGCCATAACGGCCGTTTGCAGTCGGTAGGTACCGACGACCGCACCGGTGCTCCGTTCGCAGATCATGAGGTGATGGAACCAGGGATCCCGCTCATCCTCCTCGCGCGAGCCGGAGCCGATGCCGGAAATCCCTTCACCCATCTCTTCGCAGAACACACGGAAGCGCAGCGATTGGACGGCGTGCAGCTCCTGCCGGGACCACGCGAAGCGTAGCGTGTAGCGACCTGTTTCCACGACGCCAGGCGGAATTCCGTCGATGTGATGGGGGAAGACGTCCATCTCGGTCGGAGCGACGGCGGACGCGCCGTCACCGACCGACGTCAGATAGGGGAAACTCGACGCATCGAATGAACGGGCGAGCATGAGGCCTCCAGTGGTCGGTAATGTCCGACGCCCCCTGTCCGGACGGCTTAACGTGCCCGACCGACGTATCGAACCAATGGGCAAACGACCACAGAATCGTCACTGGCTTGCAACGGTCTGAGGCACGCTGCACTGGCCCCGATGCGGCACGCAGGTGAGCTTTCCCCTTCATGTCACCACAGTTCGTCGACCCCTCGCTGCCCAAGCGTATTGATCGCTGGCGTAGCCCCGCGCTCGGCCTCGACATGCCGATCGTTTCGTACGGCTGGCGCGGGCAGCCCATCCTGCTGTTTCCGACGGCTGCCGCCGACTTTCTCGAGAATGAGCGCTTCTGGCTGATTAAGGCCATCGAGCCCCTGCTCCTGCAGGGACGCATCCGCGTATTCTCGATTGACAGTATCAACAAGCGTGCGTGGATGGATCGCAGCCTGGCCGTGCCGGAAGCCGGGCGGCGACAGGCGCTGTATTCGCAGTATATCGAAGACGAAGTCGTGCCATATATTCGCCATGTGTGTGGCGACGAACAAGCGCGGGCGATCACGACCGGCGCGAGCTTCGGGTGCTTCCACGCGGCGAACGCGCTCTTCCGTCGCCCCGATTTGTTCGGCGGCTTGATCGGGATGAGCGGCTTCTACGATCTGTCGCCGAGCTACTTCAACGGCTACACCGACGACAACTGCTATTTCAACAATCCGATGTGGTACGTGGCGAACATGGACGACGGCTTGCTCGACACGCTGCGGCATCACACGAAAATCGCGCTCGTGGCCGGACAAGGTGCGTACGAGAAGCCGGATGCGACGCGCGTGTTTCACGATCTGCTCGACCGCCAGCACGTCGGCCATATCTTTGACCTGTGGGGGCATGATGTGAACCACGATTGGCCGTGGTGGCGCAAAATGCTTCCCCATTATCTGGAGCGACTCGGATGCTGAAGAACGATCTGCGGTTTTGGGCGTTGACTCTCGGGTTGGCGACGACCGCGCCCACGCGGGCAACGGCGCAAGTAGCCGCGAAGCCGCCGGCCGCCACTGCCGCCTCGATCAAGGATGCGACACTCGAGGCGCGTCTGGCGTATGTGCGCAAGCTGCTGCGTAACACGCCGTTGGTGGACGGGCACAACGATCTTCCGTGGGCGATGCGCGAAGCGGCGAAGGATCCGCTCGACGTCGTGGCGTATGATCTCCGACGCAAGACCGCGGGCATGACCGACATCGCGCGCTTACGCAAAGGCATGGTGGGCGGACAGTTCTGGTCGGTGTATATCCCTGGCGAAGTGCGCGACTCCGGCTACGCGCGCATTCAGCTCGAGCAGATCGACATCGCCAAGCGCGTGATCGCGCGCTATCCCGATGTGTTCGTGCCCGCGTTTACCGCCGCCGACGTACGCAAGGCGTATGCGCAGGGTAAGATCGGCTCGCTGCTGGGCATGGAAGGCGGACACGCGATCGAGAATTCGCTGGGCGCGCTGCGCTCGTACTACGAACTCGGCGCGCGCTACATGACGCTCACGCACAACGTGACGCTCGACTGGGCCGACGCCGCGAACGACGTGCCGCGCAACAAGGGGCTTACCGCGTTCGGCAAGGAGGTGGTGCGCGAGATGAACCGGCTCGGCATGCTGGTCGACTTGGCGCACACGTCGCCGGCGGTGATGAGTCAGGCGCTGTCGGTGACCGAAGCGCCGGTGATCTGGTCGCATGCCGCGGCCCGCGGCATCACCGATGTGCCGCGCAACGTACCCGATTCCATTCTCGCCCGACTGCCGAAGAACGGTGGCGTGGTGATGATGACATTCGTGCCTGGCTTTGTGTCGCAAACGGTCGCGAACTACGGGGCGCAGGTCACGGCGGTGCGCGATTCGATCGCCACGCGTTTCCCGAACGACAACGATGCGCAGTTCAAGGCGGTGGCGGCGTGGCGCGAGTCGCACCCCACGCCCATCGCAACGATTGCCGATGTGGCCGACCATCTCGATCACATCAAAACGATCGCGGGCGCCTCGCATGTGGGGATCGGCGGAGATTTCGACGGCATTACGGAAACCGTACAGGGGCTTGAAGATGTCTCAACGTATCCCACGCTGTTCGCGGAATTGGTGAAGCGAGGCTGGACCGACACGGAACTCAAGGGGCTCGCCGGCGAAAATGTGCTGCGCGCACTGAAAGGCGCCGAAACGGTGTCGGCGCTGCTGCGCAGAGCACGTCCCGCATCGACCAAGACCATTCAACTACTCGACGGACGCCGCAAATGAGCCTCGATCGCCGCACGTTTTTTAAGCACTCCGCGCTTCTGGGTGGCGCCGTTGGTCTTGGTCTGCCGGCTGCAGCGCAGGCGTTCTCGGCCGATGGGGTGCGCCCGTTGGTCTATCGCCCGGAAGCGGGCAACGCACAACCCACGCCGCTGCGTATTCTCATCCTCGGCGGTACCGGTTTCATCGGGCCCAATCAGGTGGAGTACGCGCTGGCCAGGAAGCACAAGGTCACGCTGTTCAATCGCGGCAAGACGAACGCCACGTTGTTTCCGGACGTCCCGCGCATCATCGGCGATCGCAACGTGCCCGGCGGCCACGACGGGTTGAAGCAGGGCACGTGGGACGTCGTGATCGACAACCCTACGCGCAATCCACTGTGGGTGCGCGGTGCCGGCGAAGCGCTCAAGGGGCGGGTGGGTCAGTACATCTTCATCTCTACGATCTCGACGTACAGCGACAACTCGATCGTGGGCATGGACGAGAGCGGCCCGCTGCACACGCCCAGCGCGCCCGCGGTATGGGCCAGCAACGACGGCGCGAACTACGGTCCCAACAAGGTGCAGTGCGAACTCGATGCAAAGGTGCAGTTCGGCGAGGACAAAGTCACGATCGTTCGTCCCGGACTGATCGTGGGCCCGGGCGACCTGAGTGATCGGTTTTCGTACTGGCCGGTGCGCATCGACAAAGGCGGCGAGATTCTCGCGCCGGGCACGCCGAACGATGCCGTGCAGTACATCGATGCTGAAGACCTCAGCCAATGGACAGTGCGTCTCGCTGAGAGCCACACCATAGGCACGTTCAACGCCACCGGACCGAAGTCGCCCACGAACATTGCCGAGATGCTGTACGGCATTAAAGCCGTTACCAGCAGCGACGCGCACTTCACCTGGGTGGCCGCCGATTTTCTCGCGGCGAATCAGGTGCGGCCGTGGAGTGACATGCCGGTGTGGATGCCGCCTTTCGGGCGCACCGCCGGCTTCATGGCGGTGAATTGCAACAAGGCGTTTGCGGCCGGGCTTACCGTACGTCCGCTCGCGGAGACGGCGAAGCATACGCTCGACTGGTACAAGACGCGTCCGGCCGCCGAGCAGGAGAAATTGCGGGCCGGACTCGCGCCGGAGAAGGAGAAGACGGTGCTGGCCGCGTGGCACGCGAAGGTCGGCAGGTGAGTATTGCGCTGCGTACTGCGCCGCGGCGTGTGCTCGTGCTGGGGGGCACGGGTTACATCGGCCCGCATTTGGTGGAGCATGCGCTGGCGCGCGGGCACACGGTCACGCTGTTCAATCGCGGCACGACCAAGCCCGGTTTGTTTCCGAAGGTTGAGAAGCTGATCGGCGATCGCAACGATCCGAACGGACACGACGCGCTCAAGGGTCGCACGTGGGACGTGGTGTACGACTTGCCGACCACGAATCCGCAGTGGATCGTGAACGCGGCGGCGGTGCTGAAGGGGAAGGTGGCGCAGTACGTGTTCGTGAGCAGCACGGCGGCGTACAAGGATTTCACACGCGCCTTCCCCGATGAAACGCACCCCACGCAGGCGCCGGCACCAATCAGCGGACCCGATGCCGCCGGTGCGCCCTACGGCAACAAGAAGGTGCGGTGCGAGCAGCTGGTGCAGGAAGCCTTCGGCGCCGGCGCCACCATCGTGCGCCCCGGTTTGATTGTGGGTCCCGGCGATCTCACCGATCGTTTCACGTACTGGCCGGTGCGCATCGAGAAGGGCGGCGAGATTCTCGCACCCGGCACGATCGACGATCCGGCGCAGTGGATCGACGTGCGGGATCTCACGGAGTGGATGGTGCGCCTCGGCGAAAGCCACACCGGTGGCGTGTTCAATGCGGTTGGTCCACGCACGGTGTGCGGCATCGGCGAGTTGCTGTACGGCATCAAGGCCTGCTTCAACAATGACGCGCGGTTTACGTGGGTGCCGACGAGCTTTCTTACGGCGCAGAAGGTACGCTCGTGGGCGGAAATGCCGGTGTGGTCGTTCACCGGCGCGCGCACGGTGGCGTTCAGTACGAGCGTGATCGAGAAGGCACTGTCGGCCGGTCTCACGTTCCGTCCGCTGGCCACCACGGTGCGTGATGCGCTCACGTGGTACCATGCGCGACCGGCCGCGGAGCAGGAGAAGCTGCGCGCGGGGATTTCGCCGGAGCGCGAGCGTGAAGTATTGACCGCGTGGCACGCCCAGCAATCCGGCGCCACGTGATTCGTCGCGTCATGGCGAAGCTTGTCACGGTGGAAGACGGCGAGTGGCGCGCTACGCTGTTCGCTTTCACGTTCTTCTTCTTCCTGTTAGGGAGCTATTTCATTCTGCGCAGTATCCGCGACGCGATCGGCGTTGCCGCAGGTACGGCGACATTGCCCTGGTTGTTCACCGGTACGCTGATCGCGACGCTGCTGGCGAATCCACTGTACGCTTTGATCGTCTCGCGTCTGCCGGTACGACGCTTCATCCCGATTGTGTATCGGGCCTTCGCCGCGTTGTTGCTGGTGTTCGCGTTCGCCGTGTACAGCACGGGCCCGGCGGAAGAGAAGTACCTCGGCCCAGCGTTCTGGATCTTCATCAGCGTGTTCAGTCTGTTCGTGCCGTCGGTGTTCTGGGGCTTCATGGCCGACACCTTCTATAGCAATCAAGGGAAGCGGCTCTACGGCTTCATCGGGGTCGGGGGAACGCTGGGCGGCATGTTCGGCTCGAAGTTCACTTCGTTGATGGCGACGAAGGTCGGGACCCCGATGCTGATGCTGATGTCGGTGCTGTTGCTGGAGTGCGGTGTGCAGGTGCTTCGACGGTTCCCTCCCAGCTTCCGCGCCGAGACGCGCGATCGGGAGGACGCGCAACGATCGGTTGGCGGTGGCTCGTTAGCGGGCATCACGCACGTGCTGCGATCGCCCTACCTGTTGGGCATTTGTCTGTTCATGCTGTTGTTCACGATCGGCACCACGGTGCTGTACTTCCAGCAAGCAGAGATTGTCGGGGCGAAATTTGCGGATCGTGAATCGCGCACGGCGTTCCTGGCAAATCTCGATTTCTATGTGCAGCTGCTGACGGTGCTTGCGCAGTTGTTCATTTCGGGTCGCGTGATCAAGTGGATCGGCGTTGGCATGACGCTCGCGATCTTGCCGCTGGTGAGCGTGATCGGTTTCGGCGCGCTCGGTGTGTGGCCGTCGCTCTCGCTGTTCGTGGCGTTCACGGTGATCCGACGGGCCGGCAACTATGCCTTCGCGAACCCGGGACGCGAGGTGCTGTTCTCGGTGATCCCTGCCGAGGACAAGTACAAGGCAAAGAACTTCATCGATACCTTCGCGTACCGCAGTGGCGATCAGATCGGGGCCTGGAGCTACGCCGCGATGTCAGCCGCCGGGCTCGCGGTGAGTTCCATCGCGCTGATCGCCGCGCCGATGAGCGCGGTATGGCTGGTCGTGGCGATCTGGCTGGGACGGCGTCACACGGTGATGTCGAAAGCGGAGTCTGCGTAGCGGTCTGACAAACCGCGTTACCGCGGATCTTCGCCGATGCACGCGGATGGAACAGCCAAACACGTAGAGTGGTGGTGCGCCACGGACGGCGTCGCGCAGGCGAGCGCAATCCGTGTCCCGTCCGTGTTGATCGGCGGCCAAGCGGTTGGTTAATCTCAAACCACAACGACTCTCTACTGCGGCACCATTTTCACGAAGCCGTCGTATTTCCACGTGCTCCCTACCCGGAGCCAGCGTTCGCAGAACGTGTAGCGGTGCGATTGCGGGGTTTGTCCTTCGAGCGCCGGGGCGGCGGTGAACTCGGTGGTGTACGAGAGATTGATTTCGTGCGGCAGCTCGCCACGCTCAATACGAGTGATGGCGACCCAGACGCCCGTTGGGGTCGCGCATCCCACGCCGCCCACGGCGGGGCAGGGTTCGACATCGAGGGCGCTGGTGTCGGTCCAGTCGGCGATCGGGGCGAATGCGATCGCCTCGATCGACTGACCGTTGTACTGTCGGACTGCTTCACTGGTGGCGGCACGTCCGAACCGTTTCGCACTGTACTCGGCGATCGGAATGCCGGCGGGGCGATCTTGCGTAATGATCCGGACGATCGCTCTGGACACCAGCGACTCGGGCTCCGGCAGCGACCAGGCACCCGCCGGGGCCTGCGACCGAGCGGTCGCGCCGCGGGCCTGGGCTGCAACTGAACGCCAAGGACCACCGATACCGAGTACGACCAGCGCCGCCGCTACGGTGCAGCGGTCGCGAAGGGTGCGGGAGGGGAGTACCGTGAGCAATGAGGTCGGCATGATCGTCTGTTGAATGCTACACCGAAACCGGCCGCGCGCCCCGTGGACGAAGTTTCGTCCCAACTGAACTTCTGTGCAGTGACACGGGACACTCAACCCTCCCGCCATTCACATGAGTTCACTGTACTCGTCACCCGCAGTGCGCTAATGACGTAGGTGAAGCGCACCCGCTTGACAGCGTTAAGTGAACCTCCCACATTTATTTTCATGACCACCTCCGCCATCCGCACCGCCTCGCTGGCTCGCCGGGAGCGGCAAAAGGCCGAGACGCGCCAGGCTATTCTGGATGCGGCGCGGGAGCTGTTTGTGGTGGATGGCGTGGAGGCGACCACCATGCGAGCGATCGCGGCCAAGATTGGCTATACGCCGACCGCGATCTACCACCACTTCCGGGACAAGGATGCCCTGATCGTGGAGCTGTGCATGGCCGATTTTTCTTCGCTGGGCCAGGCGATGTACAAGATCGGCCGGATTGAGGATCCTATCGAAAGGCTGCGTCGAATGGGTCTGGCATATACCGACTTCGCGCTCGATAATCCGAGCCAGTATCGGTTCATGTTCATGACAGCATTAAAACACCCACTGGTAGATTCTGCTGGTAATGTCGTGACAGCGCCCGACGCAGACGCGTACGAATTTCTGCTGCAGACCGTCACCGAAGGGATCGAGAAAGGCGTCTATCGCCCCGAATTGAATGATCCGCCCGAGCTTGCCCAGATGTTCTGGGGTGGCATCCACGGCGTTATCTCGCTCTGGTTCACCCACTGCGGCGATCCCCATATCGTCTTCCGGGACCCCAGAGAAACGGTGCGGACCATGTGCGACGCCGTGATCCGCGGAAGTCTGCGAAACGTGGGCTGACGGAAATCCATCAAGCCTTCAGTTCCACAGGACGCTTCGGCGTCCTTCTTTCTCCACTTGACCTAACACTGTTCTGTAAACTAGCAATGTTTTACATACTGCTGATGTTCAAAGGCAATCTGAGCATTGCCCAGTAGTCGGCGGCGCTCACCCGCGCCAACGCTGGCGTCCGCGAGGCGAACGGTCGATTCCTGCCGACCGTGGGCGTGAACGCGCGCTACTCGGAGTTCAGCGACGATCGGCCTCGCGGAGCTTCGCGGTCGTGTGGTGGATCTCGCCGGCACTCCCCTCGATTCGTTCCGGATTGTCGGAAGCGTTCAGGATTCCACGGGATTCTACACCGTCGTCTCTTTCGTTACCTCAAAGTCCGGCAGCTACTCCTTGCGGCTCCGGCGTACTGCCACGGTCCGGACAGATTCCGTGCGCGTCACTGTAACGGCGACATCCATGAAAGTCGGTGATCGCATGACAGATGGGATGAATCAGTATGCTAGGCAGACCAGCTGGCTCCCATTCATCGCCGAGTCCGACACGGTGACGTCTCGTTCGCTGGACATCATCGTCCCATTTCGTCGCAGGTAGTATGGCGGTTACCAGCACAGCTTCGGACGCGACGACCTCCGTCGCACACCCGGAGCAGATCCATGTTATTACAGTGCAATCCGCGGTCTCCGTGTTCCGGCTGTTCTCGATCTACACGTGACACGAGCGGCGGTGAATGGGCAAGATCGCCACCGCCGGAACACGGACAACACCGATCCCACGAAAACAACACGGATAAGCCGATCGAACTTGAGGCCGCCTGCCGCGCCGGACCGGACGGTCGCCTTTGTGTGGTTCAATCAAAACATACAAAGCAGTCGCAGTTGTGACGACCTCCGTCGCACACGCGGAGCAGATCCGTGTTGTTCCCGTGCACTCCGCGGTCTCCGTGTTCCGGCTGTTTCGATCTACACGTGACACGAGCGGCGGTGAATTGGCAAGATCGCCACTGCCGGAACACGGATATCACCGATCACACAGAAGCAACACGGATATGCAAGAAGCGTGTGGTATGGTTCGCCTGTTGATCGAGACAGCGACAATCGCTGTTTGCCTATCCGTGTCCCTTCGGGGCAATCCGCTCGATCCGTGTTCCGGCTGCTTCCGATCCAACCGCAACACGACAGCCCGCGACCAAGCACCATCCCGAACGCCCAACCTCGCCCTCCGCGGCCCGTCCCAGCACGCAACCCCCGTCGCGACAACATTGTGGGTCGCCGCGGCGTAGCTCATCGTTGGTCCCGCCCGCGTTCCCACGGGCCGTGTCGGTCCACCTATGCTCAACTCGCCCATGCGACATATTCGCGTCCTCGCCCTCGGTGCCGGTTTGTCCGGTCTGATGGCCAGTCCGCTGGCCGCCCAGACGCCTGTGCCGCCCAAGGCCTCCGCTAGCGATGCCGTCATCAACGCCCTCCGTTGGCGCAACATCGGTCCCGCCAACATGATGGGGCGGATCGTCGATATCGAAGGCATCGCGTCGCCCTCCAAAACGTTCTACGTGTCCACCGCCGGCGGCGGCTTGTGGAAGACCACCAACAACGGCACCACCTTCAAGGCCGTGATGGACACGGCCCGTGTGTCGTCGGGTGGTGATCTCGCGATCGCCCCGTCGGATACCAACGTGATCTACTGGGGCACCGGCGAAGCGAACTCGCGCAACTCCATCTCCCCCGGCGGGGGCATCTACAAGTCCGCCGACGGCGGCAAGTCGTGGACCTTCCTCGGGCTCGCCGACACGCGCTCCATTGGTCGCATTCAGGTGCACCCCACCGACCCGAATACGGTGTGGGTGGCCGCCCTCGGCCACCCGTGGGGACCGAACAAGGAACGCGGCCTCTACAAAACCACCGATGGCGGCACCACGTGGCGCCTCGTGAAGTTCATCGACGAGAAGACGGGCTTCGTGGATGTACAGCTGGATCCGCGCAATCCGAATACCCTCTGGGCCTCGAGCTACGAGCGCGTCCGCGGACCATACTTCCTGAAATCAGGCGGTACCGGCTCGGCGCTCTGGAAGAGCACCGACGGCGGTGAAACGTTCACCGAAGTGAAGGGCGGCGGCTTCCCCGCCACCACGAAGGGTCGCATCGAGATCGCCATCGCGCGCTCGAACCCCGACGTGATGTACACGATGGTCGAAGCCGACAGCGCGCCGAATCTCAAGAAGGATGCCAAGGTCGCGGCGCAGAAGCGCCCGAGTGGGTTGTATCGCTCCGAAGACGGCGGCAAGACGTGGGCGTACATGAGCCCGGAAAACGTGCGTCCGTTCTACTACTCGCAAGTACGCGTCGATCCCAAGGATCCGAATCGCGTGTACTGGTCGTCCACGCCGGTAAAGTATTCCAGCGATGGCGGCAAGACGGCCGGTAGCACGACGGAGGGACTGCACGTCGACCACCACGCCATGTGGATCGACCCTAACGATCCGCAGCGTATCGTGGTCGGCAACGACGGCGGTGTCGGCGTGTCGAACGATCGCGGTGGCAACTGGCTGTTCCCGAACTCGCTCGCGTTGGGCCAGTTCTACAACATCTCGGCCGACATGGGCGTGCCCTACCGCGTGTGCGGTGGCTTGCAGGACAACGGGTCGTGGTGTGGTCCGAGCCGTCGCAAGCAGGGTCCGGTTACCAACGCGATGTGGCACAACGTAGGCGGTGGCGACGGCTTCGTGACGCAGCAGGATCAGACGAACACCGACCTTCTGTACTCCACGTCGCAGGGCGGAAACATGGGCCGCCTGAATTTCGCGACGGGTGAACGCAACGCACTGCGCAAGCCGACGTGGCGCGACGGTGGCTACTTGCCGTGGAGCGACTCGATCTACGCGGTGTGGCCCGATACCACCAAGCCCGCCACGGCGGTGCAGAAGAAGCAGATGGCGGCCTATCGCGCGCGTCAGCGTGCCGACTCGGTGGCGTACGCGTTGCGCTGGAACTGGAACACCCCGTACATCATCTCGAAGCACAATTCGGCCACGCTGTACTTTGGCGCGAATCGTGTGCTCAAGAGTGTGAAGTATGGCGACGAGATGTACCCCATCTCCGGCGAACTCTCGTACGCCGACTCGGCCAAGCTGTTCGTGGCGCTCAAGACCACGGGTGGCATCACGCCCGACGTGACCGGCGCCGAGACGTTCGGCACGGTGGTCTCGCTGAACGAGTCGTCTGTGCGTCCGGGGCTGCTGTATGCCGGCACCGACGACGGTCGCGTGTGGCTCACGCGCAATGACGGCGCGCAGTGGGAAGAAGTGACGAAGAACGTCACGGGCGTGCCCGCAGGCAGTTACGTGTCGCGCATCGAGCCGTCGCGTTTCGACAGCGCCACCTTCTACATCACGTTCGACAATCACCGCAACGACGATTACACGCCGTACGTGCTCGTCACCACGAACTTCGGCCGCACATTCACGTCGATCGTGAACAACCTGCCCAAGGGTCAGACGGATTTCGTGCACGTGATCCGTGAAGACACGAAGAACCAGAATCTGCTGTTCGTGGGAACGGACGTGGGCGCCTATGTGTCGATCGATCGCGGTCAGTCGTGGCAGCGCTTCATGAGCGGCCTCGGCACCACGCCGGTGCACGACCTGATCATTCATCCGCGCGATGGCGAGCTGATCGCCGGCACGCACGGGCGTTCGATCTGGATCGCTGATATTACGCCGTTGCAGCAAATGACACCGACGGTGATCGCGGCCAAGGCCACCCTGTTCGCGCCACGTACGGCGTTCCAGTGGGGCGAGCAGACAATCAACGGTGGCAATGTGGGTCAGGGTGTGTTTCAGGGGCCAAGCCCGACCTACGGGGCGTCCATCTGGTACCAGCTTGCGGAGAACGCTGGCGGTCAGGTGCGCATGATCGTGCAGGATGCGAGCGGTGATACGATTCGCTCCCTTACCGGTCCGGGTCAGGCCGGCTTGCACAATGTGGTGTGGGACATGCGCGCGCAGCGTCCGGCTCCGGCGCGGATTGCGCTCACCCCCGCGCAGCTGCGGGACAGCGTGAACACCACGCGTCGCGTGCTGCGGGCGCTCGATTCCCTCGAGAAGGCGGGTACCGTGCCGGCCCCGATGATGGCCATGATCCGCACCACGGTGCAGACGGGTCAGCAGCCGCCGCAGATGGCCGCGATGTTGGGCGGCGCGTTCGGTGGTGGCGGTGGCGGTGGCGGTCGTGGCGGCGCGGGTGCCGGCGGCTTCCAGGATCGTCCGGGCGAAACGCGCGCGTTGCCGAGTTTTGCGGCGCAGGCGGGTGGTCGTGGTGCGGCCGGCGGTGCGGCCAGCGGCGGTGAAAGCGCGCCGGACGCGGCGGCTGGTCCGGCCGGCTTACAGGCGATGTTTGGCCCGTTGCGCGAAGCGCTGGGCGATGACTTCGCGGCCCTCGGAATCTTCCCCGGCGGCGGCGGCGGCGGTGGTGGTGGTCGCGGCGGTCGTGGCGGGCAGAACGTGCTCGTGGGCACCGGCGACTACAAGGTCACGATCATCGTGGGCGGCACGTCGTACTCGAAGCTGCTGCACGTTGAGCGTGTGAGCGGCGGTGAAGGCGGCGGCGGTTTCTTTGGGCTCGACGACCACGAAACACGCGAGCCGTAATCAGGCGGCGACTTTGACCGGTGACCGCGAGGCAATCGCGGTCACCGGGGCAAAGCAGGTGCATCAGATGCAGCGATGAATAGCCGGTGCCTCAGATCGTGCGTGCGCTCAGTCTCTACGATCTCGAACACGACCCGACTGCGCTCAATGCTTGCCCAGTCAATCGCGGCCGCGGTGCGTTGGCGATCGCCGCTCGCCCATCACGGCCAGCCACGATTGTCTATCCCTTCGATTGCACGTCGTCGGAGAGGGCAGCAAGTTTCGCTCCCAGTTCGGGAAATCCGCGCGCGAGTGCGAGCATGGCCGGCGTCGATTTGTCATCAGACAGCACATGCGCTTCCGCCCCACGCGCGATCAGCAGATCGCACAACGGCTCGAAACCGCGCGCCGCCGCCAGATGCAACGGCGTATTACCGTGCGCATCGCGCGCCGTGACGTCGGCACCGGCGAACACGAGCCGACGCACCAGCACCGGGAGTGTGTGGCCGGCCAGCGCGGCGTGCAGCGGCGAATTGCGCAGCGCGTTGGTGGAGTGCGCGTCGAGCGGCGCGCCATGATCGATCAGTAATGTGACCGCGTCGTCGCGCCCGAAGAACGCGGCGAGATGGAGCGGTGTCCACCCATCGCTGCTGCGACGCACGCGCGAGTCATCGTCGTTCTCGATGCAGGTGCGCAGCGCGAGCACATTGCCGAGCGCGGCGGCTTCGCAGGCGTCGATCGGGCGGCCGGGGTGCAACAGCTCGGCCAGTTCCGGTGCACCGACGTAGCAGGCGTGCAGCACCAGCGACTCGCCGCCCGTCGCGCGCGACACGACCAGCGACGGATCCTCGGCCAGCATAGCCGTGATCCTGTCGCGATCCTTCAAGCGGATCGCCGTCAACAGGGCGTCAGGAGCGGTGCGAACCATTGGGGCCGTCTCAATTTCGAGTGGAGCGCGCGGCTCAGTGCGTGCGAACCGTGTCTCAACTTGATCACAGGACGCCGGTTTGGCTATCGTGCCTCCCACCAACGCGTTAACCTCGCCGGATGCGCATTCGATGCTGGTCCGTGTTGTGCACGGTGGTCCCCGTCCTCGTCGCCGCCTGTGCGCCGTCTTCCGCACCGCGGCCGGCGCCGACAGCGATCCCGGTGATACGTCCCACGGAACCCCCGCTCGTGATCGCCCACCGGGGGGCCAGCGGACACCGCCCCGAGCACACCCTCGAGGGCTACGCGCTCGCGGTGCAAATGGAGGCCGATTTTATCGAGCCCGATCTCGTGAGCACGAAGGACGGCGTGCTGGTGGCGCGTCATGAGAACGAGATCGGCGGCACCACCAACGTGGCCGCAAAGTTCACCTCGCGGAAAACGCGCAAAGTGATCGACGGCGACACCATCAGCGGGTGGTTTACCGAAGACTTCACGTTGGCCGAACTGCGCACGCTCCGGGCCAGAGAGCGGTTGTCGTTCCGCTCACATGCCTACGATGGGCAGTTTCTGATTCCCACGTTCGACGAGGTGCTGTCGTTGGCCGACTCCCTGGGGCGGCAGCGCGGGCGCGCCGTCGGGGTGTACCCGGAAACCAAGCATCCCACGTACTTCCGCAGCATCGGACTGCCGATCGAAGCGCCGATGCTGCGTGCGCTGCGTGCGCACGGGCTCGATCGGGCCGACGCGCCGGTGTTCATCCAGAGCTTCGAGAGCGGGAATCTGCGCCTGCTCGCTACGCAGACGCGTGTGCGACTGATCCAGCTGGTGTCGACGGCGCCGCAGGTCACGCCGGCGGCACTGCGCGATATCGCCACGTATGCCTATGGCGTGGGTGCGAACACGCGACAGATTGTCGGCGACGACTCCCTGGCCGTGCCGACGTCGCTGATCGCCGATGCGCACGCCGCCGGACTCCGGGTGCATGCGTGGACACTTCGTCCGGAGCCGGTATTCCTCGCGAAGCGCTACGGCGGTGACCCGATCGCCGAAGTGCGGGAGTTGGTACGTCTTGGTGTGGATGGGTTGTTCGGAGACTATCCCGACCAGGTTGTACGGGGACTCCGCAAGTAAAACGTCGATGTGGCGCACGTTGTGTGCGATCGTTGAACTGCTCGAACAGCACGGTGTACCTGGGTATTCGGGCGGCATGACTGCGGCCTCGGCAACTCAACGGTAGATTCGCAGATCATGTCAGAAAATCCCGCAACCAGCCGCCTCGAGAAGGACCTCCCGCTCCGCGAGGACATTCGCTTGCTGGGCCGTGTCCTCGGTGACACGCTGCGAGAGCAGGAAGGGGACGCGATCTTTCAGCTCGTCGAATTGGTGCGACAGACGGCCGTGCGCTTCGCGCGCGACGGGAGCCCCGATGATCGCGCCGCACTGCATCGGCTCCTCGACGGATTGCCCCCCGAGGACATGCACCGGGTGGTCCGCGCGTTCGCGCACTTTCTGCAACTCGCGAATATCGCCGAGGACACGCACCGTTCGCGTCGGCGGCGTGCGCACGAGCTCATAGGCTCCCAAGCTCGCAAGGGTACTCTTGCCTTTTCGCTGGATGCCGTGGTGAGCGAAGTGCGGGATGCCGCCGCGCAGCTCGAGGCTTTCTTTGCATCTGCCCTCGTGTCACCCGTGCTCACGGCGCACCCCACTGAAGTACAGCGGCAGAGTACGCAGCTTGCGCTGCAGCAGATCGCCGGCGTGCTCGACCGGCGTGACCGCCAGACGCTCACCCCCGACGAGCAGCGCGAGGGCGACGAGACGCTCAAGCAGGTTGTGCTCACACTCTGGCACACGCGCATGGTGCGCAGCGAGCGGCTGCGCGTGATCGATGAGGTGAAGAACGGCATTAACTATTTCCGCAGCACGTTCTTCACCGAGCTCCCTCGTTTGCACGGCGACACCGAAGACCTGCTTCGCGTGCGTTTCCCTGATCACACGTGGGCACTGCCACCTTTCCTGCGCGTGGGCACCTGGATAGGCGGCGATCGCGATGGCAATCCGTTCGTGACCGCCGAGACGTTGCGGGAAACGGTGCGTTTGCAAGCGTCGGCCACTATTGAGTTCTACATCGAGGAAGTGCACGCGCTCGGGTATGACCTGCCCCTCTCCGAACGGCTCGTGCCCGTCACTCCTGCGCTCTCGGCGCTCTCGACCCGTTCCCCCGATGCCTCGCCGCAACGACTCGATGAGCCATACCGCCGCGCGCTGATCGGCATTTACGCGCGCCTGGCGGCCACTGCGCAGGCGCTGGAATTACCGGCGCCGATCCGTCAGGCGATCGGCACCGATGCGCCGTACGAGACGGCGGGGGAGCTGGCCGCCGATCTGGAGGTTATACGCGATTCCCTGCGACAGCACGGTGGCGAACGACTTACCACGGGTCGCTTGCGTCGGTTGCTGCGCGCCGTGCAACTGTTCGGCTTTCATCTGGCACCGCTCGATCTGCGTCAGAACTCGGAGGTGCACGAGCGTGTGGTCGCCGAGCTGCTGGCGAGCGCTGGCGTGTGCGCTGACTACTCGGCGCGCGGCGAAAGCGAACGCATCACGATGCTGGTCAACGAACTGGTCGGCACGCGGCCGTTGTACTCGCCGCATCTGACTTACTCCGACGAGGTGAGCGGAGAACTCGCGATTGCGTTCGCCGCGAACGAGTTGCGCCACAGATTCGGCGACGCCTCGCTCCCGCACTACATCATTTCGAAGTGCGATGGCGTGTCGGACATGCTGGAGGTCGCGCTGGTGCTGAAAGAGGCGGGGCTCGCGCGCGGCGGTACGTCGCCGACCACGGCCATGCAGATCATTCCGCTGTTCGAGACCATCGAAGACTTACAGCGCGCGGGCGACAGCATGGACGCGCTCTTCGCGTTACCGGTGTATCGCGCGTTGGTCGCGTCGCAGGGCGATCTGCAGGAAGTGATGCTGGGCTACTCCGACAGCAACAAGGACGGCGGCTTTCTGACGTCGGGGTGGGAGTTGTATCGGGCCGAACTGGCACTGATGCGTGTGTTCGCGCGTCATGGGGTGAAGCTGCGACTCTTTCACGGGCGCGGCGGATCAGTGGGACGCGGTGGCGGCCCGAGCTACGAGGCGATACTGGCGCAGCCGGCGGGCGCGGTACGCGGGCAGATCCGCATCACGGAACAGGGCGAAGTGATCGCGTCGAAATACGCCACACCCGAGGTGGGTCGGCGGAATCTGGAGCTACTGGTCGCGGCCACCCTCGAGGCGTCGCTCCTTGATCATGAACAGCGCGGCGAGCATGCGGACAGTGTGGAGCAGGACTTCCATCCCGTGATGGAGCGGCTATCGGCGATCGCCTTCCGCGCCTATCGCACGTTGGTGTACGAAACACCGGGCTTTGTGCAGTACTTCCGCGAGTCCACGCCATTGGCGGAGATCGCGACGCTCAACATCGGCAGCCGGCCGGCGTCTCGGCGTCCGAGCGACCGCATCGAAGACCTGCGCGCAATTCCGTGGGTTTTTTCGTGGGCGCAATGTCGACTCATGCTGCCGGGGTGGTACGGATTCGGTTCGGCGATCGCCGGCTATCTGACCGACACGCCGGACGGTCTCCCCATGCTGCAACGCATGGCGCGGCACTGGCCCTTCTTTCGTACCCTGTTGTCGAATATCGACATGGTGCTGGCCAAGTCGGATCTCGCGGTGGCGTCTCGCTACGCCGAGTTGGTGCAGGATGCGGAGCTGCGGCAGCGCGTGTTCGCGCTGCTGTCCGACGAGTGGCACCGTACCCGCGACGCCTTGCAGCAAATCACCGGGCAGTCAGAGTTACTGGCGGAGAATCCGCTGCTGAAGCGATCGATTGCCAATCGATTTCCGTACATGGACCCACTCAATCACCTGCAGATCGAGCTGCTGCGTCGGTATCGCGATGCGCAGGCGTCTGGGGCCGGCACCGACGACGAACGTCGACGCCGCGGCATTCACATTACCATCAATGGGATCGCGGCGGGGTTACGGAACAGCGGCTGATACCGTGTCGCGGTTCCGTAACTCCCGATACCAGCGGTCGGTCAATCCATCGCGAATTCGCGGGCGAACGCCACGTTGAACGAAAACGTTTTTGCACGGCTGCGCGTCTCCATCATATTGGCCACGCGCTCGAGACGCTCGGTGACCGCCATGATTTTTTCCTGCGCCTTGCGGCCTGCTTCGTTCAGCCCTTCAATCGTGTCGATCGACCAGAACTTGATCAGGTCTTCGACAATCTTTATGTAATCGCGCGGTCCGTAGATACCGGCGCGACGAATCACGTCGGCCATCTCGCGGAAGTGCGGCATGCTGACACCGGGCATATCAATGCTCGGCATGATCAGCGCGGCCGATTCGAGGGCGCGATTGGGATCACGCGCCAGCACGCGCAGGAAGACCTCGCGGTAGAACACGTAGTGCCGCGCTTCTTCCTTGGCCACGTTTTGCAGGACGGTGCCGATGAGCGGCTCGTACTGCCCGGCCAACTTGCCCGTGTTGGCGTGGCTGACCTGCGTGGCGCGTTCCTGTAGCGACGTGTACACGAACACGCGGTACGGATCCTTGTCCCACGTAGGCTCGAAGCCGGCCTTGAGATACTCGAACTGCATGCGCTCGAGCACCGGGTTGTCGAGAATCTTGCTGTCGTGCGCGTAGTCGTGCAGCACGGCACCGTGTCGGTCTTCTTCGGCCGTCCACAAATTCGTCCACTTCGCCCAGAACGTGTCGCCGCCCAGATACGTGGCGAGCAGGCGATGAAAATGGGGTAGACCTTCTTCGGTGAGCGTATTGAGCGCCAGTGCGACGCGGGCAGGCATGCTGATGCCCTTCGCGCGCTCCCGGAGCTGCCTGACAAACGCATCCGGGTCGGTGTCCGGCTCGGGAGCCAGCAACTCCGACGGGAACCACAGAATGCGCTTTGATTCGTGCGCGACCGTGAGGTCTGCGACGTCCTGCTCAAGGTCCGCGAGGACCTCGACCTTCGCGATAGTTTCGTAGTCTGGAATGTACATGATCTGAAAGCTATCCACGGATGCGAACCGTGGATACCGCACGGGAAGTGGATTGGGGAGGAACGTGTGGGGGCCGGCGGAAGTGCCGCTACGATGGTCCAGCGAGGTAGGCCAACGCCGCTTGCAGGTATCGAAACGGTACTTCCGCCTGCCCCCACACGTTCCTCCCCAAGCAGCTTCCCCTGCGGAATCCCGCGTTACATTCCGTGCTATGAACCCCCCTGCCAAAGGCAAGCCCAAGTACGACTCCAAGCGCGCCTGGGCCGAGGCCCGTGCGCTGCTCTGGGAACACCGCACGTCTGTGACCGTCGGGCTCGTATTGATGATCTTCAGTCGCGCGGCCGGGTTTGTGCTGCCGTACTCCACCAAGTACGTGCTCGACGATGTGTTGCCGAACCGCGACATCCGGATGCTTGGCTATATCGCGCTCGCGGGCCTCGCCGCGACGATCGTGCAGTCGATTACCGGGTACGCGCTCTCGCAGGTGGTGAGCGTGGCGGCGCAGCAGGCCATCGCGCGGCTGCGTGAAGAGGTGCAGGGGCACCTGATTCGGCTGCCAGTCAAGTTTTTCGACAGCACCAAGAGCGGCGTGCTGGTGTCGCGCGTGATGAACGATCCGGAAGGCATTCGCAACCTGATTGGCACCGGGTTGATTCAGCTCACCGGTGGCATCGTGAGTGCAATCGCCGCACTCGGCGTGCTCTTTTATCTCAATTGGCGCCTCACCGCGGCCACGATCGTGTTCCTCGCAGTGTTCGGCGTGGTTATGTCGATCGCGTTCAAGCGCCTGCGGCCGATTTTCCGTGAACGCAGTGTGATCACGGCCGAAGTCACGGGACGACTCACCGAGACGCTGGGCGGCATCCGGCTGATCAAGGTGTACACGGCCGAAGAGCGCGAGAAGGAAGTGTTCGGCAAGGGCGTGCAGAAGCTGTTTGAGAATATCGCCAAGACCATCACGGGCACGTCACTCACCGGCACCTTGGGGCTCGCGGTAGTGGGCGTGATTGGGTTGATCGCGATGTATGTGGGCGGCCGTGATGTGATCAACGGACAGATGACGGTGGGGAGCCTGATCACCTTCGTGTTCTTTATCGTCATGGTCACGGCACCGCTCATTCAGATCGCGAGCATCGGTACGCAGATCACCGAGGCCTTCGCCGGGCTTGATCGTATTCGCGAGCTGCGTGACATGGCCACCGAAGATCAGGAAGACGCGACGAAGACGTCGGTGCCGTCGGTGGTGGGGCGCGTGGAGTTCGACCATGTGTCGTTCGAATACGAGGCGGGAACGCCGGTGCTCAAGGATGTGTCTTTTACGGCGCCAGCCGGCACCACCACGGCACTGGTAGGCTCAAGCGGCAGCGGCAAAAGCACGATGATCTCGCTGATCATGGCGTTTGCCCAGCCGCAGCAGGGACAAATCAAAGTGGACGGCACGCCGGTGTCCGAGCTCAAACTGCGCGAGTATCGTCGTCATCTGGGCGTGGTCATGCAGGACAATTTCCTGTTCGACGGCACCGTGATGGAGAACATCGCCTTCACCAAGCCCGGAGCCACGAAGGATGAAGTGATGGCCGTGGCGAAAATCGCGAACGCGCACGAGTTCATTCAAGGCTTTCCGCAGCAGTACGACACGATCGTCGGCGAACGCGGCGTGAAGCTGTCCGGCGGCCAGCGTCAGCGGGTGGCGATTGCTCGTGCCATTCTGGGCGATCCGCGGGTGTTAATTCTCGACGAAGCAACCTCGTCGCTGGATTCGGAAAGTGAGCACCTCATTCAGGAAGGACTGCGCCGTCTGCGCGCCGGCCGCACCACCTTCGTGATTGCACACCGGTTGAGCACCATCACGAGCGCCGATCAGATCCTGGTGCTCGAGCACGGTCAGATCATCCAACAGGGCACGCATCAGGAACTGCTCGCCATCGGCGGACGGTACCGTGACCTGTACAACCGGCAGTATCAGCTGGAACAGGACCAGTTCATCAATCCGGGTGAGGAGATCTCGGCCACGGGCTGACCGCTGTTGGCAACGGTGGATACCGCCGGGGAAGCTGTTTGGTGGGGAACGCGTGGGGGCGGAGGGAAGTACCGCTGCCGACATCTCCGTGTGGCCAGCGCTCACCGCTTCCGACATCGTAGCGGTACTTCCGCCTGCTTTCACACGTTCCCCACCAAACAACTTCCGTTGGGAAATCACGCGGTGGCCCCCGTGGCCCGGTTGGGAAAGCGCGCCTTGGCCCCCGTGGTAGGTTTAGAGGGTTCCTCAGCCCCACTACCCGCGCCCCGCTTACGTGACCCCTACGCCGTCGTTTTCTTCGCTGCAACTGCATCCGAGCCTCCAGAAGGGCCTCAAGGAGCTTGGCTTTGCCCGTCCCACCCCGATTCAGGCCGAAGCGATTCCGCCGGCTCTGGAGGGACGTGACGTTCTCGCCTGCGCGATGACGGGCAGCGGCAAAACGTATGCGTTCTTGCTTCCCATTCTCCATCACCTCATGGAGAAGCCGCGCGGGGTCACGCGGGCGCTGGTCATCACGCCCACGCGTGAACTGGCGGCGCAGATCGTCGAAAGTTTGAACGACGTCACCATACACACCCCGCTCACGGGTGCCGCGGTGTTTGGTGGGGTGGGGATGGGACCGCAGGAACATGCCTTCCGCAGCGGCGCTGACGTGATTGTGGCTACGCCGGGGCGCTTGCTCGATCACTTTCGTATGCCGTACGCGAAGCTCGATCAGCTCGAGTATCTCGTGCTCGACGAAGCCGATCGGATGCTCGACATGGGCTTCCTGCCCGAGATCAAAAAAGTGCTGCGTCATCTGCCGCAGAAGAAGCGGCAGACGCTGTTCTTCAGCGCCACGATGCCCGCGCCCATTGCGGCGCTCACCAAGGATCTGCTCACCAATCCATTCACGCTCAACCTGCAGCGCCAGTCGGCTCCGGCCGTCGGTATCACGCAGGCCGTGTACCCGGTGGCGCAGGATCTCAAGAGCGGTTTGCTGGTGGCGCTGCTCAACCGCGGCGATATGCCGCAGGCGCTGGTCTTCACGCGCACGAAGCACCGCGCGAACCGTCTCGCCTCACAGCTCGTAGCCGCCGGTATCAAGGCCGAACGCATTCACGGCAACCGCTCCCAGTCGCAGCGCACCCAGGCGCTCGCCGGCTTCAAGGACGGCCTGTATCAGGTGCTGGTGGCCACCGACATCGCCGCCCGCGGTATCGACGTGGAAGCGCTTGGTCACGTGGTCAACTTCGACGTGCCGCTGGCCGCCGAGGATTACATCCACCGCGTGGGCCGTACGGCGCGTGCCGAAGCCACCGGTGAAGCCTTCACGTTCGTGTCGCCCGAGGAAGAAGGCGATCTGAAGCAGATCGAACGCGCCATCAAGAAGTCGTTGCCGCGCGTCACGGTGCCCGACTTCGACTACAGTGCAAAGCCGCAAACCAAGCTCGAAGTGCCGCTCGCTGAGCGCATCGCGGAGATCCGGAAGAAAAAAGCGGAAGACCGCGCGCGTGCGGCCGCCAAGGTGGCGCGGCGCAGTGGCGCGCAGTCGGGTGGCGCGCGTCCGGCGGCTCCGTCAGGTGGTCGTCCGCCTGCTGCGGCCAAGAAGGCGGGCGAATCGCGCGGACCGGCCGCTGGTGGTGCGAAGAGCGGTGCGGCAGGCCGTGTCCGTCGTGGTCCGCATCGCGGTCAGGGCGGTAGCGGCAGCAGTGGTGGTAGCGGTGGCTCCTCGCGCGGCGGCGGAGACAGCCCGTACGCGTGACCGACGACGCCCGGGATCCGGCACGGTACCCGGTTCCGGCGCAGCAGCATCGCGTGGAGCAGGTGATCGATCGCAGCCGGTTCATCTGCACGGTCACGCGCGTTCAGTCGAGTGTTGAGGCGCAGCTGTTCATCAAGGCGATGCACGTCGAGTTTCCCGACGCGACGCACAACTGCTGGGCGTATGTGGTCGGCGCACCCGGCAGTACCGATCGCGTGGGCATGAGCGATGACGGTGAGCCACACGGTACCGCCGGCCGCCCGATGCTCACGGTGCTGCTGCACAGCGGGATCGGCGAAATCGCCACCGTGGTCACCCGCTACTACGGCGGCACCAAATTGGGCACCGGCGGCCTTGTGAAGGCCTACAGCGGGGCAGTGCAGGAAGCGTTGGCCGACATGCCGCGCGCCGAGCGCGTGGACAGCGTGGACGTAACCGTGCGGGTGGGGTACGGCGCGTTCGGCGCGTTGCAGCAGCTCTGGCCCGAGTTCGAAGCCGAACTACTCGAACAGCGCTTCGAGATCGACGCGGAATTCTCTATTCGCGTGCCGCGCGAGCGCCTGGCTGCGCTGGAGCGGGCGATTCAAGACGCCACGCGCGGCGCGGCTATAGTCACGCGCGGCGTAGAGCTCGAAGAACGCGATACCGCCGCCGAATGACGACGGCGCCAACAAATCGATCGTGCTCTTCGGCGGTCTCGCCTCGCACCTTCGCCGCGCTGGTGCTCATTCAGCTCGTGTTGCTGTCGTCGTCGAGCTCGACGACAAACGCGCAGCAAGTAGCGGCGACGGGAGCACTCTCTGGACGTGTAATCGCCGACTCGACATCGCGACCGGTGGCGGGCGCGATGATTGCGATTGGCGAAACCGGGCGGAGCGCCCAAAGCGATAGCGCAGGGGTGTTCACCACGGTTGGTATTCCATCTGGTATACACATCGTGCGAGTTCGCGCTCTCGGCTTCGCTCCTTTCGAACAACGCATTCGATTCGACTCGGGCCAGCGGGTAGAAGTTGACGTTGCCTTGACCATGCTTCCGCAGGCGCTTGCTGGCGTTAAAGTCGTCGCTCGATCAGTGCCCTCGTTCCTGAAGGACTTCGACGCTCGTCGACGCACCGGCATGGGACGTTTTCTCGACACCACTGACATCGCGCCTTATGTGAACAGCCAGCTGGCTACGCTGCTTACGTCGCGCGTTCCCGGCGTTCGCCAAGTGCGCTTCGGTGGCCGGACTGCCCTTGCCTCCAGTCGCGGGAACGCGAGTCTGAAAGAGATTCCCGGCGGTGACGTTATGGATCGTCAACTCGGTGCACCGAGGGCCTGCTACGTACAAATCGTCATCGACAATATCACTCTCTATCAGGGACAGGTCGACGAACCACTGTTCAACGCCGACCATGTCAATTTGCAGGCGATTGCCGCGATAGAGTTCTACACCGTCTCGAATCGGCCAAGTGAGTTCAAGCGTGCCGGTGGCGGTGCCTGCGGTACAGTGGTTATCTGGACCAAACGTTAGCGTCTTGGAAGGCGCGTCCGCGCGCGTTGACTGCTGGCCGTCCGGCCTCGCTACGACAGCCCCTCGATCGTACCGTCCGGGCGCACCCGCATACGCTCCGCCGCCGGCGACTTCGAGAGCCCGGGCATCGCCATGATATCGCCGCACTTGGCCACCACGAATCCGGCACCGGCCGAGCCGCTCACTTCCTGAACCGTAATGCGAAAATTGGTGGGCACGCCGAGCCGAGAGGCGTCGTCGGTGAGTGAGTACTGCGTTTTCGCCATGCACACCGGCGTTGCCCCCATGCCATGCTGCTCCAACCAACTGATCGACTTCTCGGCGGCGGGGGAAAAGTCTACACCGTCGGCGCCGTACACTTTGGCGGCGATCGTTGCGATCTTTTCGCGGATCGGGAGCGCGGTGTCGTACAACGGACGGAATTCGGCCGACTTTGCATCGAGCAGCGCCAGCACTTCATGGGCCAGCGACTCGCCGCCGGCACCGCCGTCCGCCCACACGTTACACAGCGCCACGCGCACGCCGTACTTCGCGGCGTAGTCGGCCACCATCGACAACTCCGCCTCGGTGTCGGAGAGTCGGCGATTGATCGCCACCACCACCGGCACGCCGAACTGGCGCACGTTGGCGATATGATGCGCGAGATGCGGCAGTCCGCGCTCGAGTGCACCGAGGTCCTCCTGATCGAGCGCGTTCTTGGGCAGCCCGCCCTGCATCTTGAGCGAACGAACCGTGGCCACCAGCACCGCGGCTTCGGGATTGAGTCCGCCGGCGCGACACTTGATATCGAAGAACTTTTCCGCGCCGAGGTCGGAGCCGAATCCTGCTTCGGTGACCACGAGGTCGGCCAGCGCGAGTCCGGTGCGCGTAGCCACGAGACTGTTGCAGCCGTGTGCGATATTGCCGAACGGGCCGGCGTGCAGAATGGCCGGTCCGCCTTCGAGCGTCTGCACGAGGTTGGGGCGCAGCGCATCTTTCAGCAGCAATGACATGGCGCCGGTGGCCTGCAGATCGCGCGCGCGTACCGGCATGCGATCCTTACCGCTCGTGGTACCGACGATGATGTTGCCGAGTCGCTGTTCGAGGTCTTCCGCGTTGGACGCGAGCGCCACGATCGCCATGACCTCACTGGCGGGAATGATCACCCAGCGCTCTTCGCGCATCACGCCGTTGCCGACCCCGACGCCGATGATCGCCTGTCGCAGCGCGCGGTCATTCATGTCGATCGTGCGCGGCCAGGTGATACGTTTGGTGTCGATCCCAAGCGCGTTGCCGTGATACAGATGATTGTCGAGCATCGCCGACAGCAGACTGTGTGCGCTGGCGATGGCGTGAAAGTCACCGGTGAAATGCAGGTTGATGTCGTCCATCGGCAGCACCTGCGCGTAGCCGCCGCCGGCCGCGCCGCCTTTCACGCCGAACACCGGACCGAGGCTGGGTTCGCGCATGCAGAGTACGGCGTTGTGCCCGAGCCGACGAAACGCCTGACTGAGCCCCACGCTCACGGTGCTCTTTCCTTCACCGGCCGGCGTGGGGCTGATCGCCGTGACCAGCACCAGTCTCCCCTTGGGGGGCTGCGAGGCCAGCGTGAGTGGCAGTTTGGCCTTGTAGCGTCCGTACTGGTCGATATCGTCGGGATCGAGCCCGAGATCGGCCGCCACCGCCGTGATCGGGCGCAGGCGCGCCTGCTGTGCAATCTCGATGTCCGACGGGACAAATTGAGGGGTGACGGTCATACGGTTCGGTTCATGAAGTGAAAGAGGGCCATGCAGGCAAAACTGGATGCTCCCGCATCGGCAGTTTCGGATGCATGTTGAGTGATGCGCTACGCACATGATCCTGCCAACAGAGGCACGCCTCGAAAATACTGCCGAATGGGGCAGTCGGCTCGCCGACTTGCCGACCAGAGGACTTCATGATCGTTTCCGTATTCGGCGCCTCCGGGCGGACGGGTCACGCGTTCATTGCCAGCGCGACCGACGCCGGCATTTCGTTGCGGCTGCATTATCGGGCCAAGCCCTCGGAACAGGTGCCGACGTCATCCACCGTGATCGTGGGATCGCTCAATGATCCCACGGCGGTACGGGAAGTGTTGCGCGCCGCCGACGCGGCGGTCGTGCTGTTCGGTCCGCACACCGATGCGCGCATTCCCTTCTGTGCGGCGGCCACCAAGAACATCATCGCGTCCATGCACACGCAGTCGCAGCCGCGACTCCTCGTGGTCACCTGCGCGATGACGGGAGGCATGCCGTCGAACGTATCGCTGGCAATGCGCTTCATGCGCAAGATCGTGCAGCGGTCGGCGCCCGACGGCATGGTGGAGGATCGCAACGAGCAGGAACGCCTCGTGCGTGCCAGCAAGCTGACCGGGTGGACACTCGTCAAGCCACCGCGCCTCACCGACAATCCGGCCACCGATGCCGTGGAGGTTGGACCCGATCTCTCGGTGGGCATGCGCAGCAGCCTTTCCCGCGCGTCGCTGGCCGGTGCGCTGGTGCGCGAGATTCAGCAGCCGAGATTCGCCCAGCAGGCTGTGTACGCGGCCACGCGCTGATGCGCGACGTCACCGCGAACAGCTGATAGCGCGGCAGCACAGCAGCAGCACAGCAGCAGCACAGCAGCACAGCGGCAGCACAGCAGCCGCGGAGCTGCGCGGTGGAGAACGTTCTCCACCCGATGTTCCTGTTCCACCCGATGTTCCTGTTCGGCGTCGGAATCCTGTTTAGCCTGTACGCGCTATGGGACCTGCGCCAAGAGCATCGCCTCGCCGCCCTGTCTTCCCCTTCATCCGAACACTCCATGTCCGACGTCCGCAAGCAGAACTGGGATGAGATTCCCGCTGAAGAACTTTCCCCGCTCATCAGCCGTCGCCTGATCTACAGCGAGAAGATGATGCTCGCCCATGTGTACCTGAAAACGGGTGCCATCGTGCCAGCGCACGATCATATCAACGAGCAGTTCACATACATCCTCTCCGGCAGGCTGCGCTTCTGGATCGGCGAGCACGCCGATGCCCCGGGTGACACGTATACCGATGTCGGCGCTGGTGATGTGCTGGTGATCCCGAGCAACGTGCGGCATCGGGCCGAAGCGCTGGAGGACACGCTCGACGTGGACATCTTCAATCCGCCGCGGCAGGACTGGATCGACAAGACCGACGATTACCTCCGCGGGACCCGCTGATGGATCTCGGCATTCAGGGAAAAGTCGCGCTGGTGTGCGGCGCGAGTCGTGGCATCGCGTTCGCGACGGCGGAAGAGTTCGCGCGCGAAGGCTGCACACTGGTGATCTGTTCGCGCGACGCCACATCGGTGAGCAACGCGAAAGCGAAGCTTGAAGCCCTTGGCGCATCGGTCACGGCGATCGTGGCGGATCTCGCCACCGAAGCCGGTATCGCCGACGTGATCGCCCAGACGATGGCGGCGCATGGTCGCGTCGACATTCTGGTGGCGAACACGGGTGGCCCGGCAACCGGCGCGGCGATGTCGCACTCGTGGCAGGCGTGGACCGGAGCCAGCGAACTGCTGCTGCGCAGCGTGGTCGAACTGACGCGGGCGTTCGTTCCGGGCATGCGTGAGCGAAAGTGGGGACGGGTGGTGTCGATCACGTCACTGGCCGTCAAGCGTCCGCAGGGATCACTGGTGCTCAGCAACAGTCTGCGCGCGGCGGTCACCGGCTATCTGCGCACGCTGGCCGATGAAGTGGCGGGCGACGGGGTAACGGTGAACTCCGTGCTTCCCGGGTTCACTGCGACCGAGCGACTCGATGCGCTCGCCAGTGCCACGTCCACTCGCACCGGTCAGAGCCGTGAATCGGTGTTCGATGCGTGGACGGCGGAAACGCCGGTCGGCCGACTCGGACGCCCGGATGAGTTGGCGGCGGTGATAGCTTTCCTCTGTTCCGTGCGTGCCGGGTTCATGACCGGGCAGGCCGTGTTGGTGGATGGCGGCGCCGTGCGTTCGCTGCTGTAGCCTTCCCCCTTTCTCCTTACCGAAGCATTCCGACATGAGCCAAATTGCCGAAACCCAGTGGATCTGGCGCGATGGCGCGTTCATCCCGTGGGCGGATGCCACGATCCATGTGCTGAGCCATTCCGTGCAGTTCGGCTCATCGGCGTTCGAGGGGGTGCGCGTCTACAACACGCCGCGCGGGCCGGCGGTGTTCCGTCTGCGCGAGCATCTCACGCGCCTGATGATGTCGTGCAAGATCTACCGAATGGACGTGCCGTACACGATCGACCAGCTCGTCGACGCGTCGCGTGAGTTGATCGTGCGAAACGGCGTCGAGTCGTGCTACCTCCGACCGATGGTCGTGCGCGGCTACGGCTCGGCTGGCATGGTACCCACGGGTGCGCCCATCGAGGTCTATCTCCCCTGCTGGCCGTGGGGTACCTATCTGGGCGCCGGTGCGCTCGAGAACGGCGTAGACGCGTGCGTTTCGTCATGGCATCGTGTGGAACCGAATACGATTCCTGCGATGGCGAAGCTCGCCGGCAACTACCTGAGCGGTCAGCTCATCAAGATGGAAGCGCTGGCGAACGGGTACGCCGAAGGCATCGCGCTGAGCCCGAGCGGCATGGTCAGTGAAGGCTCCGGTCAGAACGTATTTCTCGTGTCTGGCGGCACGATCGTGACCACGCCGCTGGACGGCACAATTTTGGGCGGTATCACGCGTGACACGATCATGACGCTGGCGCGCGAGGCGGGAATCCCTGTGCGCGAGGCGCACATCCCGCGCGAGATGTTGTACATGGCCGACGAAGTGTTCTTTACGGGAACGGCCGCGGAAATCACGCCGGTGCGCAGTGTCGATCGGATCACGATCGGTGCCGGCAAGCCGGGGCCGGTGACGACGCTCATGCAGCAGCAGTATCTCGACATCGTGCACGGCCGCATGGACGACACGCACGGCTGGCTCACGTACTGCCGAGACTGATTTACGGCGATACGCGCGAGCGCGCACGTGACGAGTCCTGTCGCGTGCGCGCTCGCTTTGTACTGCCATGGTCCGCTTACAGCGTGGTCCGACGTCGCCCGGCGACGATGTGCAGTAGGAAAAGCAGTACGACGGCGCCGATGAAGGCGGTGAAGATCACGCCTGCGAGACCAGCAAAGGGTGTGCTGACGCCGAGCTGGCGGAAGATCCAGCCGCCAACAAACGCGCCGACGATGCCGACGATGATGTCGCCGATCAGTCCGACGCCACCGACGAGCAGCGAGGCCAGTACGCCGGCAATCAAACCGACGATGAGCCAGGTGATGAGATCCATTGTGACGTTGCCTTTGAGGAGAGCTCGCTTGGTACCCCGTTCATCCAGATCGCAACTGTCACGCCATGAAATTCACCCGGACTGCTTTGTGAGCTGTTTTCCTGTTTCTGTTGAGCTCGCAGCACGGAGGCGGGCATGGCGCTGACGTCCACCATGTACGCGCTTGCGGTCTCGCTCGCCAACGTCGATCGCGGCGTGTACGAGTCTCTTGAGTTCCGAATGGCGATGCACCCGTCGGAATCGCCAGCGTACTTCGTGGCGCGTCTGCTCGCCTACTGTCTCGAATACCGTGAAGGGATCGCGTTTTCGCGCGGCATCTCCGACCCGGATGAGCCGCCGCTCAGCGTGCGCGACCTGACCGGCAGTCTGAAGGTCTGGATCGAGATCGGGGCCCCCGATGCGGCCCGGCTGCACAAAGCCAGCAAGGCGGCACCACGGGTGGCGATTTACACGCATCGCGATCCGGCGCAGCTGTGGCGACAGTGGGAGGGGGAGAAGATCCATCGAGCCGAGCAGATCGAGCTGTATGCGCTCGATCGCGAACTCGTTGACGCCATCGCCGAGAAGCTGGATCGACGCATGAAGCTGGAATTGTCGGTTACGGACGGCACGCTCTTCGTGAATCTGGCCGGCTCTACACTCACGGGTACTGTCCAACGGCTCTCCATACGGGAGACGTAGCGCGCGATGGGACAGAAGATGGTACCGCAGGTGGCACGCCGGGTGGTGTTGAGTTGGAGCGGCGGCAAGGACAGCAGCCTGGCGCTGCAGGCGTTGCGGGCCGACGCCGACGTTGAGGTGGTCGCATTGCTGACCAGCGTGACGGCGGGCTACGATCGCATCAGCATTCACGGCGTGCGGCGCACGTTACTCGAGGCGCAGTCGGCGTCGCTTGGACTGCCGCTGGTGATGATCACGTTGCAGCCGCACGGCAGCAACGCGGAGTATGAAGCGGCCTTTCAGCTGGGATTGACCGCGATCCGCGAGCGGTTCCCGGCGGTCACTGAGATCGCGTTCGGCGATCTGTTTCTCGAAGACGTGCGCGCCTATCGTGAACAGTCTCTGCTGGGCAGCGGCTGTGTGCCTCGATTTCCCCTCTGGGGCACGCCCACCGCGGCGCTGGCGGCACGGTTCGTGGCCGATGGATTCGTGGCGCACCTGGTATGCGTGGATACCCAACAGCTCGACGCGGCATTCGCCGGACGCCGCTTCGACGGCGCGCTGCTGCTGGCGCTGCCCTCGACCGTCGATCCGTGCGGTGAGCGCGGAGAATTTCACACGTTCGTGTCAGACGGTCCGATCTTCGACCGCCCGATTGCGTGTTCGGTCGGCCCCGTCGTGCTCCGGGACGAACGGTTTGCCTACTGCGACCTGTTGGGCGTAGGCGACCAGTCGCCGTCGGAGTAGGCGCGCGATCTCCTCGGCACATCTCGGGGAGTCGGACTACATTCCCCACATGCAAGCGACGACGTTCGTCATGAGTTTTGGGAAGACGTGCGGGCGGTTGGTGAGCGCGGTCGCCCTGTTCACCGGGTGTGCCGCCATCACCCGAGCGCCCACCACCGTTGCCGCCCTGCAGCGCGACGCCGTTTCGATCGACGCCCAGCATCGTGCGCTGCGCGACACCGTCATTGAGCGGTTGGTGCGCCGTGCTGCGAAACGCGGTGATCGCACGGTGGATGTCTTGATGCTCTCCGGCGGTGGGCAGAACGGTGCGTTCGGCGCGGGCTTTCTGCGCGGCTGGATGCAGCGCCAAACCGATGCGATGCCGCGCTTTGATTTGGTGACCGGCATCAGCACCGGCGCACTGCAGGCTCCGTATGCGTTACTGGGCACGCGCAGTGCGATCGATACGATTGCCGCGCTCTACGCCCGCTCCGCCACGAGCTTTGCGCCGTCGCTCGATTGGTGGTTCTGGATCCGTCCCACCGGTGGTCTGGTGAACACGAAGCGCTTCGATCGGACGATCGCCCAGACCATCAACGGCCCGCTCCGTGACGAGTTGCGGGCGGCCTTCGCGAACGATCAGCAGATCGTGTTCGGGACCGCCGATTTCGATCTCGGCATCGGGCGCGTGTGGTCGCTGGGCGACGAGTTGGGAAACAGCAGCGCCGCCGCGGCGCGCACCCTGCAGCTGCTGAAAGGGGCGACCGCCATTCCCGGCCTCTTTCCGCCGGTCATGATCGATGGACATCTTCAGGCCGACGGCGGGGTGATCGAGAACATCCTGCCGCTGCTCACCTTCGAGGACTACACGCAACTTGGACAGCGTCTGCAGGCTCGCGGCCTCACCGACGTCACAGTCCGCCTGTGGGTCATCATGAACATGTGGACGCACACGGCGCCGAAAGTCATGACGCCGTCGGCGCGACGCGCGATCAGCAGTCGCTCCACCGCGCTGCTCTTCTACGCCCACCAGCCGGCAACGCTCGCGGCGCTGGAGAATCTTTCGCGCGCGGTCAGTGATCGGGTGCCGGGCCTGCGCTTGCAACTGCGAGTGGCGGCCATTCCCAGCGAGGAGTCGGTGTTTCCTGGAGCGAACGCGCTCTTTGCGCGTCGCTTCATGCTGCGACTTGATTCCCTCGGCTTCAGCAGGGCGCAAAGTGCCACGCCGTGGGAGGCGCGAGCACCAAGCGCGTTTACGCGCCCCGAAGTCCCACCTCGTTCGCATTAGGATACGGACATCACTTCCGCTTCGATTGGTTCTCCGACTCATATCGCCGTGACAGACGACGCCGTTCTTGACCACGCACTTCATGTCGTGCGCGCCGAGCCGCTGTGTGCGGAAACGCCAGCGCAGTGGCTCTCGGCGCCGATCACGCCGGCACCCAGCGTATACGTGCGCAGTAACTTTGCGCTGCCAGCGCTCAACGCGTCGCACGTGATCGACATTGGTGGCGCTGTGCAGTTGCCCTTCGCGATTTCACTCACCGAACTGGCCGCGTTGCCGCAACGCCATGTCACTTTCACCATGGAGTGCGCCGGCAACGGCCGCCTCGGGATGGACCCGGTGCCTACCGGTGAGCCGTGGCGTTACGGCGCCGTGAGCACGACCACGTGGTCTGGTGTGTCGCTGCGCACGCTGCTGGAGCGCGCCGGACTCGCGACCGATGTCGTCGAGATTCTCGGTCTCGGGGCCGACGCCGGGCCGCGTGACGACGCCACGGGCGAGGTGCGCTTTGCGCGGTCGTTGCCGATCGCCGACGCGATGCACCCGGACACGATCGTGGCCACGCACATGGCCGGCGCACCGCTGTCGGTCGATCATGGCGCGCCGGCACGCCTGATCGTGCCGGGATGGTTTGGCATGGCCAGCGTGAAGTGGCTCGCGCGCCTCGACGCGATCACGACCCCGTTCACCGGCTACTTTCAGCGGCAACGCTACGTGTTCGATGTGAACGGCGCCATTGAGCCAGTACGTCGTGCGCGCGTGAAGTCGATGATTACGTCACCACAGGAGGGCGCGACCTGCGGCCGCCAGCTGCTCGTGCAGGGCTGGGCATGGTCGGGCGCCGGCGCCATCAGCCGTGTGGAGCTGGCGGTGAACGATGCACCCGTGTGGATTGAGGCGGCACTGGGCACACCGGCGTCCGCGTACGCGTGGACGCCGTTCGAAGCGGAGCTGGCGTTGCCGGATACCGCGCAGGCGATCATTCGTAGCCGCGCGACCGATGCGGCGGGCAATACACAGCCGGAGCGCATCGTATGGAATCGACTGGGTTACGGGAATAACGCAATCCGTGCGATGGCGGTGGTGGTGAACCGCGAGTAACCGGTCGTTGCGCGATGTGTGCGTGAAACAGAAAGGGAGCGCCGCCGCGGCGGCGCCCCCTTTCTGTTTGCAAACCCCATGGAACGTGAGTAGAGGCCAAGCAGCATCACGGTGGGGCTGAGGCGATATGGGGTGCCCAGCGGGTTGCTCGGCAACACCTCGTATACCGCCCGGCAGTTGGGAGTCACGTTGCTGCGCGGATCGACAGGACCGATGGGGCTGAACTCCAGCAGCGTGCCACCGATGCCGCTGGCGCCGGGTCCTGCAGCGTACAGCAGTTTCGGCAACAGCATCGCGAGCAACCGATTTCCGAGCGATTGCGGCGTTCCGCCCGCCATAAGATCACCGCAACTCAAGAAGTCGATCGGCACCCTGTCCAGTAGTTCGAAGCCGGTGCCACCCTTATTGTGACCGAGCACGAGATGATCGAGAACGGAGTCGGGCGTGCCTAGAACGATGGCACCGCACACCGCCGCGATGATCTCCGACGCGAAGCTGTTTGACGGATATTTGCTGAACTCATACACAACCGGATACTTGTCGAGATTCGTGTTGAGTGAATCCACCGACGGCACAATCGAGAAGAGCGATGGGGCTTCGACACTGGTGCTGGTCAGTCGCACGCCGGCGTGCCCGTCGTCGGTGACGAACGTGCGCGGGAGACCGGGGTACACCACCCATGCGTTGGTTGTCTGCGGCAGCGTGGCATTGATGCCAGCGAAGCAGAACAACGCGCGACCCAAGCGCTCCGACGCGCTATTAACCGGAAGCGTGTTCTGCTTCGTCACAATGAAGTCGAGAAGGTCCCACGTCTTCGTCACAACACTCGCAAGGTCGCCCGCAGTCTTTTTTTGCTGAATGCTGTTCCACTTGCCCAGCGCCGAGTTGGCGTCGGGTGAACCGGCACCGAACACCGCATCGATCAATCCGGTGATTTCGGTATACGAGATACTCTCGCACGCGATCGCATTGGGATCGAGATTGAATCGCGGGGACATTCGCGTATCGGGCGCTGTGGTGCTGCGATCTGCACACCCAGCGAGTATAAGCACGGCGCAACTACTTAAAGCAACGAGAAATCGACGTATGAAATTGGCCCTCCGACGCACGAGGCCATGTCACGCAACGGGCACGCACTCACGTAAACGTCGGTGGCACAGCGCACATCATTGGTCAATGACTGCACAGTATTTACCGACAACGCAAATGAACGATGTGTTACAACTGTGCTACTGCCAAGCTGGCACAATGCGCCGTCGCGCGATGCCGGATTTACAACAACGATGAGCTGGTCAGCATTACGGCGTTGATCCCACCAGCTTCTGATAGGCAGGTGACTGCGCGATCGGCTTGAACCACCAGCCCGGATCGTTGGCGTAGGCCGCACGACGCTCATCATTGCGCGAGAAATACACGTTGAGCGCCTTCACCGCTGCCGTGGTGTCGGCGAGGATCGTGTGCACGAATGCTGCCCGCAGCATCAGGTCGCGCTTTGGATCGACCTCGGCATCGCCCTGTGAACGTTGCACCACCCGGCGGGCGCTATCGGCCATGCCGGCACGCGCGAGCACGGCCGCGACGAACAGATCGCTGGCCAGCCGTTGCACGGTTTGCTGCAGCTTCGGCGAGCGCATGACGACCGAGTCGGCGAGCGCCCAGGCCTTCGCGACGGCGGCCGCATGGGCCGGCCGCGACCGTGTGGTCAGCAACTGCAACTGGCATCGCGCGGCGTTGGCCGATGTCGGAAAGCGGCGCTGCGTCTGCTCACACCAGGAGATCGCATCGGGATCGATGTTGTTCAGATCGTACGACGACGCGAACAGACGGTTGAGCACGACGTCGGCGTTGGTGAGAAATGCGTCGGCCTCGAAGGCGCGCTTGGCCGCCATGTGTACGTCGACGTTTGTTTTTGTGCGGTAGTACAAGTGTGACAATGTGGCAAACGCGCCGGCCTGCAGCGGATTTGCTTGCGTGGCCATTTCGAGATCCTTCTCGGCCTCGCTCACCAGCGCCGTCGCCTTGTCGGTTTCCGGCACCAGCCCAACCAGCACGCGGAAGAATTTCAGGTTGCCGCGAATCTCCAGCCCGTCCGGATTGTTCGGTGCGCGCTGCAGCGCATGCTCCGCGTGCGCCATGCCCGAGTCTATCCACGCGCGCGCCGACGGCGGATCACCTTGCAGCAGATGCGAGCGACGGTACGCGAGTTTCGCGCGCAGCACGGCGGGCTCGGCCCACTTGGCATCCATGCCTTCGGCAAGCACGAGCAGTGAGTCGGCGCTCGCGAACTCTTTCTCGAGCGCAGCGGCGTCTCCGCCCTTGAGCGCGGTCTCGCCGCGACGACGCGCCGCTTCGGCTCGCTGCACGACTTCCCACGCCTCGGCGCTCTGGGTCGCATCGCGCGTTTCGCGCAGCTTCACCTGTCGTCCGAGATCCTCACGAATGAGCAACGACACGCGCAAGGCCAACGAATCGCGCAAGGCTAGCGCGTTCGATGCACTGCCGGTCACCTTTGCGCTTTTACGCACGAAGTCACCTTCGCCATCGACAAGCTGAATGTTGACGAGCACCATGTCGCCATCGTTCGAGACATCGCCACGCACGAGCGTTTTGACGTCGAGCGCCTTGGCGATGCTGTCGTTCGGCGCCTGGGATCCGCGGAACGGCTCGACACCACCACGCGAGACCACCGTCACGCCGGTGACACCCGTGAGCGATCCGATCAGCGCTTCGGTAAGACCGTCGGCGAGGTAGCCAAGCTCGCCGTCGGTGGAAACGTCATTGAAGTACATGACCGCAATGCGATCGGCAGCGAGGCCGTCTTTCATGAGCGGCGCAGCACCACCGCCGAACTTCCAGAACGCTCCACCCAACGCCATCACGGCCACGAGCACGCCACCCACGAGCACTGGTTTCCTGAACCACGGAATCTCTGGCGGCTCGGGCGGCGACGTTGGCGTGCGACGCATCGTCGTGAACCGATCCACGCGACGCATGGCCGTTTCGCCCATCGGCGTGCCAAGGATTGCCGAAAACTCCGCCGCCGTGTGTGGTCGATCGACTGGCGATTTCTCCATCGCGGCGTAGATCGCCTCTTCCACCTCGTCCGGCACTGCCTGACGGATAATGCGAATGCTTGGCACCGTATCCATCGCATGCCGCGCCATGATCGCCATGGCGTTCTTGCCCGTGAACGGCGGATCACCGGAGAGCATTTCGTACAGCACGCAGCCCAGGCTGTAAATATCGGCGGTGGGTCCTACTCTTTCGCCGGTGGACTGCTCGGGGCTCATGTACACCGGGGTGCCGACCGCTATACCCGTCTGCGTCAGCTTCTGTGCTTCGCCCTCGGTCGCGGCGCCTGCGATACCGAAATCGGCCACGAGCGCGTGCCCGTTTTCCAGCAGCAGGATGTTCTCGGGCTTGATGTCGCGATGCACAACATCCTGCGCATGTGCGAACCCCAAGGCGTCGGCGACTTCGCGAATGATGCGTACCGCTTCGGTTACCGAGAGCTGCCCTTCACGGTTGAGCAAGTCACGAACCGACTCGCCTTTCACGAACGGCATCACGTAGTACAGCAGCCCTTCGGCGCTCCCCGACTCGTAGCATCCGAGGATGTGCGGGTGCTGCAAACGCGACGCGATCTTGATCTCGCGTTCAAACCGATCGGCACCGATGGTGGCCGACAGGTCGGGATTGAGCACCTTAATCGCAACGTCGCGCTCGTTTGCCAGATCACGTGCGAAATACACGGTGGCCATGCCACCGCGTCCGAGCTCGCGCTCGACCAGATACGATCCCTCCAGATGCCTCTGGAGTGTTTCGAGGATATCCGCCACTGTTGCCACGAGAAGGAAAAACGTACCGACGCGTCGTGACATCCGGAAACGCGCCTTGGCGTATAACATACGACCGAAATGTGATCTGCGCGACCTGCGGCGCGACCAGCAGACGCAGACGCAGACGCTGACGCTGACTATGCTACGCATATGACGAACACAGCTTCTGTTACCGCGGCCGGGGACCTGGTCATTCGGGCGGCTGGCGAAGCGGACGCCCGGGCGCTTTCCGCTTTCGCGTCGGCCGCTTTCACCACGACATTTGGTCCGGACAGCGATCCGGTGGATATCAACGTGTATGTATCCGACGCCTTCAGTCCTGAACGCCAGGCAACCGAAATTGCCGACCCCGAACGCATCTGCCTGCTGCTACAGCACGGCTCCGATGTGGTGGGCTACGCGATGCTACGCGACGACCCAAATGATCCGGCGCTGCCGGACACGCGGTCCATTGAGCTTCAGCGCTTTTACGTTGATCGTGCCTGGCACGGCCGGGGCGTGGCCGTTCGGCTTATGGAGGCGAGTCTGCGCATTGCCCGCGAACGGCAGGCGGCGACCATCTGGCTCGGTGTCTGGGAGCGAAATACGCGGGCCATCCGATTCTACGCGAAGCACGGATTTACCGACGTGGGCACTCAGGAATTCCGGCTGGGCAGCGACCTGCAAACCGACCGCGTGATGTCGCGGCCGGTCGACGAGCCGACCTGACGCGGTTGTAGGATAAGTTCCGAACACTATTGATGTGGAAACGGAACTCGATGGTCGGTGGCGGGTGCTCGGTGCATCGAATCATGGTCGAGGCCCTCGCGTCGCTTATTGCCGACCCGGATATGCGGACACGTGACGAACGGGTTGTCGATCGCGCGCATCATTACGAGTGCCCCGGATCTGTTGCCTGACAAATCGGGCACTGCCAAGAAATCGTGGCCGGTGTTTGCGAATGTGCGCTACAACAAGCGACTCGACCGCTTCACGCTGCGCGGTCGCGCGAAAGTGAGCGGCCAGTGGCTGCCATTTTGCCGCGTCTACAACAGCGAGAAGCGTACTCACGCAGAGTACGCCGCGTAAATAACGCGCCAGAAGCGGTCCGCGCGCGCTGAGGCTTTTTCTACAACCACAACGTCGGCACCAAGCGTAGTTATGGCCCGGCGCGCCGGTGCCAGGTGGCGGGGTGACGATGACCGTGGATGACGCCGACAACGCTGATACCGGTCGGGTACAGCTTGAAATAGACCACGTATGGAAATCGATGGAGCAGCACGCGACGCAGTCGGCCGCGTACGACAGGGAACTGTTCCGGCGCCTCGACGATCCGTTTCATGACGACGTCGAGCTCGGCAAGAAAGTCTGCCGACGCGTCCGGGGATCGGACGAGATACCAGTCGAACGCCTCCGCTATCTCGGCGCGAGCCTTCGCCCGGATGCGGAGGGCGGCCACTTAGCGAATCCGGGCCCGCAGCTCGTCGCGCAGGGCAGCCCACGGAATGCCAGCGTCGGGTTCGGCATCGGCTTCCGTTTCGCGGCGGTCGAGATCGGCGGCGAGGGAAGGAGTGAGCGGCGCGGCGGCCGCCGGATCAAGACTGTCCCAGAGACGGCCGATCAGCGCGATGCGCTCTTCGGCGGTGAGGGATTCCAGGGTCTCCGACCGTTCAACCATAGATCAAGGATGCCGAGAATGTCCATTGGCCGCAATGCCTGCCCACGTGGCCATAACGAGGATGTCGGATGAGTCTCGCGACACGCCGATGCGGACGCGAAACTCGATGCACGCGGGTTCCGCGGCGAAAATCGCGACGCAGAAAACGTGCGCGCAATCGCCAAACGGCGAAGGCTTTTTCTACCGCCTCAACGCGTTCCTAACGCTTCCGAAGCGGCACGGGCGCGGTCGGAACGTCCATCTCCGTGGTGAGATGCGTCGCACCGCGATGGCACATCACGCACGTCGTCTTCGGACGCGGATCGTCAAGCTCTTTCACCTTCGCGATGTACTTCTTGTCGATGTCACGCTGCATCTTCACCATCTGCATCGCGATGCTCTTGTCCTTCCGCGCATCGCTGGCGTAGTCCTTGTTGTCCATGTGACAGCCGGTGCAATTGACGCCCAGACCGCGTCCGAACTGTTCGTCCATCATGGTCACGAACTCCTTCGCGGGCATCGTCTTGTGCAGCTTCACATTCTTGAAAACGGTGCCGGCCGGTTCGTTCTCGCGTCCCACGAGCGTGGCCATCAGTTCGGCCACGGCCTCACGGCGCAGCGTATCGAGCTTCATGGGCGTGGGGGGCACCCGGCGGGGGCCCTGCTCACGCGGGGCGACGCCCTCCGCTGAGGCGATAGGGCGTGCTTCCTGGACTGCCCCTTCCTGGGCGCCGCGGGCGCACGCGAGCGCGGACCCGACCACGATTACCGACATCACGACCCACGACCGCATACGTCCTCCAAGGTTTTCCGCGTATGAAACTATCGCTTCTTCGCCAAGATCGTTCCACGACAGGTGATGGCGCCACAGGAGCAGGGAAATCGCTTCTTGGCGGCCGGCGAATGGCGCTCCGGCAGAATGTAGGCGTAGTCGTACACCAATTCCTCGCCAACTTCGATGTCGTGGATGGCGTCGATCCAAATCCGGCCCTCGTCGATCACCGCGTCGCAGTTCGGGGCGCAGGAATGATTGAGAAAGCGGGCCTCGTTGCCGTTCACGGCCGCATCGACCACCACTTCGTCGTCGATGGCGAAGAGATAGGTATGGTGACGTTCGCCGACCACGTCAGGATACCGCACCTCGGCTGCTGCCGGGGTCAGCCGCTGGCCGGCGTACTCGATGATGCGGGTGCCGGCAGCAATCGGGCGGGTCGCGTAGCCGCCGAAACCCTGAATCGGCGAGTGCCGGACCATAAACGGAAGTGATGTATCGGTCATGATGACTGACAATCTCGCCTATTCTACCCACCGAAACCACATCTGGGGCTCGGAATAGGATAGATTTCGTTTCTAAAAGGAGACTTGACATATGAAACAGCCGGACGAGCGCGATGTCGCCGCACGGAACATCGAGCGCGACGTCAGCGAAACCGGATTCGCGGCGCTCGGACTCGACCCCCGCATTGCCTCTGCGCTTGCTGCGCTAGGCTACGAAGAACCGACACCTGTTCAGCGCGCTGCGATTCCGCCGTTGCTGGAAGGACGTGATGTGTTGGCTCAGGCGGCCACCGGTACCGGCAAAACTGCTGCGTTCGCGCTGCCATTGCTGAGCCGCGTGAATACGAATGCGAAGGGCAGCGAGCGCACGTCCGCGCTGATCCTCGTGCCGACGCGTGAACTCGCCATGCAGGTGGCAGAAGCCGTGCATCGTTACGGTAAGCCGATGGGCGTGAGCGCTCTGGCTGTGTACGGCGGCTCCTCGATGGAGATGCAGGTGCGCGCGCTCAAGCGCGGTGTTGACGTGGTGATCGCGACGCCGGGACGGGCGCTCGATCACATCCGTCGTCATACGCTGCAAATGACGTCGCTCAAGACCGTCGTGCTGGATGAAGCCGACGAGATGCTGGACATGGGCTTCGCGGAAGATCTCGAGGCCATTCTCGAGGCCACGCCGAAGTCGCGTCAGACGGCGCTGTTCTCGGCCACGCTGCCCCCTCGTATCGCCAGCATCGCGAAACGTCAGCTGCGTGATCCCGTGTTCGTCACGATCGATCGAGAAATCGTGCCCGATGGCGAGACGGCCCGTGTGCGGCAGGTGGCGTACATCGTGCCGCGCGCGCACAAGATGACGGCCCTCGCGCGCGTGCTCGACATCGAGCAGCCCACGAGCGCCATCGTATTCTGCCGTACGCGCACCGAAGTGGACGAGCTCAGCGAGACGCTCATGGCACGTGGACTGCGCGCCGACGCGCTGCACGGTGGCTTGAGTCAGGACCAGCGCGATCGCGTCATGACGAAGTTCCGCACGAAGAAGACCGATCTGCTCATCGCGACGGACGTCGCAGCGCGTGGTCTCGACGTGAAGCACGTGTCGCACGTGGTGAATTTCGATGTGCCGGCCGACGCCGAGTCGTACGTGCACCGCATCGGTCGCACGGGTCGCGCCGGCCGAGAAGGGGTGGCGATTACGTTGGCCGAGCCGCGTGAGCATCGTCTGCTGCGCAACATCGAGCGCATGACGAGCCAACGCATCGAGATCGCGCAGGTGCCCACGGTTGACGATTTGCGGGCGCATCGGTTGGAGTTGGTGCGCACGACGCTGCGTGAAACCATCATGGAAGGTGGTCTCGACAAGTTCCGCGGTATCGTGGAGTCGCTGGCGGGTGAGTTTGACGTGATGGACATCGCCGCCGCCGCCGTGAAGTTGTTCGATGCGGACGACGCGACGGACGAGCCGGACATCCCGGCCGTGCAGCCGCGTTCGGACGATCGCGGATCACGCGATGGCGGCCGTGGTCGTGACGGCGCGCGTGACGGCGCACGTGAAGGTGGTCGTCCGAGCCGCAGTGGCGAAGACGAAGCATCGCGGGCCGCGAAGGCGCCGAAACGGTCGAAGCCGGAATGGAGCGTGGCGCGGCTGTGGGTCGGTGCGGGTCGCAAGCTGAAGATGCGTCCGGGCGATCTCGTGGGCGCGATCGCCAACGAAGTCGGCATCGATGCCAGCGTGATCGGCGCGATTCAGATCGCCGACGGGTACAGCACCGTCGAGGTACCGGAGGAGATCGCCGAGGATATCATCACGGCGCTGCGGAA
>JANLVC010000003.1:0-2013 GCA_031363815.1 Gemmatimonadota bacterium | reverse complement strand
TACCCGAGTCGCTGCCCGTCATCCGGCACGAGATGCGCGATCACGGTGGCCCGCCACCGCTCGCCATCGACGCCGAGATGACGGAGGAATGGCTCACCGGATTTCTGCGCGAAGAACTCACGCGGCGCGGCTTCGGGAAGGTCGTGATCGGCATCTCCGGTGGCGTCGACTCGGCCGTCACCGCGTTCCTCGCGGTGCGCGCCCTGGGCCGCGAAAACGTGATCGGGGTGCGACTGCCGTATCGCACCTCAAGCGCCGAGTCGCTGGATCACGCGCAGTTGGTGATCGACGCGCTGGGCATCGAGTCGCGCACGGTCGACATCAGCCCCGCCGTCGACGGCTACCTCACCGCCGAACCCGACGCCGACGCCTCACGGCGCGGCAACATCATGGCCCGCACACGCATGATCGCCCTGTTCGATCTCTCGGCGCGCTATCGTGCGCTCCCGCTGGGCACGGGCAACAAAACGGAGCGACTGTTCGGCTACTTCACCTGGCACGCCGACGATTCTCCGCCGATCAATCCCATCGGCGATCTCTACAAGACGCAGGTCTGGGCGCTCGCCCGGCACCTCGGCGTGCCCGACATCATCATCACCAAGCCGGCCACGGCCGATCTCATCGCCGGACAAACCGACGAGGGTGACCTCGGAATCAGCTATGCGCGCGCCGACGAAATCCTGAACGGCATGCTGCACGGATTCTCGCACGAGGCGCTGCGCTCGCGTGGGTTCCAGATCGACGAACTCGCTCTCGTGTCGAAGCGCTTGAACAGCACGCACTGGAAGCGGCGTCCGCCGGCGACCGCGCTGGTGAGTCACTCGGGCATCGGCGAATCGTATCTGCGACCGGTGGACTACTGATCGCGCGTCGGTAACCGATGTTCAGATAAAACAAACGGAACGCCCGCTTCGCTAGAAGTCGGCCCACATGGCATTGGGGTCCGCACCGGCCAGCTGCACACAGAACGACGCGATCCGCTCCACCGCCTGCGCCACAAATGCCGCGCCCTTCGCCGGCGTGGCCGCGCGCGGGTCGCCCACGCCGGTATCGGCCGTTACCTGCGTCCAGCGACGCGGCATCCACGCCCACCCGCTGCGCACGCCGTCGAAGACACTCGGCTTGGCATGTCCATCGCCCCACGTGCTGCGATCGGGCACCACGAGGTGCGGCGTCACATGCATGATCGCCGCCGTTTCCAGTTCACCCGCATGATCGCCGGCCTCGTTGAATACGCCGTGATCACCGGCCTGCCACCAATTCACGATGGACAGAATGATCGTCGTGCTTGGCTGCAGCTCACGCACCAGCGCCCGCAACTCATTGCCGCCGTGCGCGTTCAACAACACCAGCGCGCGCACCCCGTGTGGCTCGAGGCTCTTCACGATATCCCGCAACAGCGCCAACTGCGTGCTCGGCATCATGTTGATCGTGAAGCGCAGGTCGAGCTGCGTGGTGTTCACGCCAAACGGCATCGCCGGCAGCGCCACCACACCTACGCGGCGCGCATTGCACAACGCAGCCACGCGTGCGGCGACAGTTCTACCAAGAATGGTGTCAGTGCCGTAGGGCAGATGCGTGTTGTGCGGCTCCGTCGCGCCCCAGGGCATGATGGCAACCGGCCACTTGGCGTGATGCACATCGGGCCAGCGCATCTCCTCGAGCACACAGTTGTTCGAGATTCCGCGAGCCGCGTCGTCGCGCTTGCGCGCGTCGTGGCTCATCGAAGCTCCGCGAACGTATCGCAGCGATTGGGATCTCCACTATCGAAGCCGCGTTTGAACCACAGGCGTCGATCGGCGGAGGAGCCATGCGTGAACGAGTCCCGGTTCACCCGACCCGTCGCCATCTTCTGCAATCGGTCATCACCCACGGCGGCGGCCGCGTTGAGCCCTTCGTCGAGATCACCGGCATCGAGTTGACCGGCTTTCGCTGCGCCAAAGGCCCATACGCCAGCGTAACAATCGGTTTGCAACTCCATCGCCACCGAGAGCCGGTTTTGCGCCGACGGGT
>JANLVC010000200.1:0-7478 GCA_031363815.1 Gemmatimonadota bacterium | reverse complement strand
GCAGCGTGAGGGCACCGGCAGCAGCTCGGTCTCGCGCGCGGCGAGCCACGCGCGCGTACTCACGCCGTGACACGCCGTGACACGACGGACCACGGCGATTCCGGCACGAGTGATAGACGTCGTGTTCCACGCCGCACGTGTAGCATTGCGTGACGTGCCCGCGCCCGGTGACGCGCCCGGCCGCTACACGGTGGCCATCCGCGTATTCACCGTGGCATGCAGCGCACTCGTGACCATCGGCGTGATAGGCGTGTACACGGCGGTCGTCGCGGGACGTTGATGCCCGAGTCCCTCCTGCATCGTGCGCCGATGCACACCACACTCCAACAGGTGTGTCGCGTACGAATGCCGCCACGTGTGAATGGACGCGTGTTTGGTCAATCCGCTCGTCCGCACCACCGCCGCGAACGTCTTCTGCCGACGGATCGCGCGCAGCGGCCCGGTCGCCTCGCGATGGGGAAAGAGCCACGCCCCGTGCGCGGCGGCGGCACATACCGCTCGCGGCCGCCTTTCCCTGCGCGCACAGGGATGACCATGCGCGCCCGATCCATATCGCTCGTCAGGAGACTGGGCAGGGGAGCCGATCGTGTTTGCTCGTCGCTGGCAGCAATTTGGCAGTAATACCCTACGAACTCCGCAACGGCACGGTTGACTTTGCTCGCACATTCTGACCTCGCCCGCATATTTCAGAATCTCGGTGGCGCGAAGTGTCCAGCGCTCTTCGGGATTCCCCTCTCTGTGGAGTCCGGCGTATGCGATTTGGCATTGCAAGTCTTCTCCTGTTGGCAGCAGTCGCGACCGGTTGCGCCCCGAAGGATGCAGCGCCTTCGGGCGACACGACGTCGTCGATGGCGTCCACGACCATGGCCCCCATGCTCACCGCCGAAGCGATGGCGGGAACGTGGACGGGCACAAATATGGCTGAGGTCGGTGACTCCGTAACGGGTCGCTTCACCGTCATGTCCACCGGTGAAGCCGGGAAGCTGATTAGCGAAGGATCGAAAGACACGGTGTCGTACACCACGACGTTCTCCGGAGACAGCATGACCGCGATTTCCAGTGCGTACTCTGATTTTCGGGCGCCAAAGGGTTCGCCGAAGATCACGTTCAAGAGTGTTGGACGCATGGTCGGCGCGAAGCTCGTGGGGACGTCCACGCTGTACATGGCCAGTAAGCCCGACTCAGTCGTCGGGCGCGGCCGATGGGAAGCAACCAAGGCACCGTAACGCGGTGGTGTTGCCCTCGAGAACGGCCCGGGATCGCATCCCGGGCCGTTCTTTGTTCCATCGGCACCCAATTATGCCAGTGCTAGCTGTGCCCCGCACGGCCTTTCACTCTTGGTCTCACAGCTCCCGCCAACAACGTATCGGGCCTGTCGCACCGACGTAGTGGGCCCCTTACCCCGCCGAACCAATGTCAGAATCAGTCCATATCGCTGTTGAGCGCTTCATGAAGGACATTGTCGCGCGCAATCCCCACGAGCTCGAATTTCATCAGGCGGTTCGCGAGGTGGCGGAATCGGTGATGCCACTCGTGCTCAACGGCCCGCGATATCGCGACGAAAAGATTCTGGAACGAATGGCCGAACCCGATCGACTGATTTCATTCCGAGTGGCGTGGGAAGACGAGCGCGGTGAGGTGCACGTGAACCGCGCGTGGCGCGTGCAATTCAATGGCGCACTGGTCGGGTACCGCCAAGAAGTCGTTGCCGCTCTTTGCGTCGAGTGATTTCACGTATGATGCCGACGCGCGCACATGTGTGTGTCCGGCGGTGAAGTCGCGGTACCGCACGGGCGCCAGTAACATCACGAACGGGTATGTCGGTGCGCACTTTCGCGGCGCGAAGCGCGACGGCGGACCCTGTGCGCTCCGCGCGCCGTGTTGACGCAAGCCGGAGACGTCGGTGGTCCGCACCGTCGCGTTCCTTCGTGGGCCCGAGGACGCGGCACCCGAGACGCGCACCATGCGCAAGCAGCAGCGTCTCGATGCCCCGGAAGGACGCGAGCAATACGGGCAACGCGTTGCCACGGTCGAGCCGGTGTTCGCCAATCTGCGCGACATCACGCGGCTCGATCGCTTCACGCAGTGGCTGCTCTTTTGCTTGGTGCACCACATCGAAAAGCTGACCCACGCGGAGTATGCGGCATAAATCACGAGGCGAGAGCGCTGCGCGTAGTCGTGGAAGACGCCTCGATCGCGCGCATCGCTCCGCCCTACGATCTCTCAATGTCCAATCGAGGAAACGCGCGCTGCTTTTGCGCGATGCGGGACCTTCACCAGAGGTGCGTGGAGGCTTTTCCTACAGCCTCAACGCCCAGCGTTCAACTGCAAGCGAATACAATCAACGCGAGCGCAGCGAGCACTCCGAAACCGCTTGCCCGTTGCAACGCGTTGTTGGGCCGAGCCGCGCACTCACGCCGCCGTGCTCACCCACGGTTTGATCCGACGCAGCACCGGCGCCAGCACCCCCGCCACAATCTCGCCGATCCGCTGGGCGGGCACATCGATCTCTTTCGCGAGGCGATACTGCGAGAGCTTCAGAGGCACGAGGAATTCTTCCAACAGCAACTCCCCGGGCGTCACAGGCTTGAGGATGGCCATCGATTCGCTCTCCTAGTACTGCGACCTGTTAAAGAGTAGGTAAACAGACGGTCGGAGAATCCGGGCGGCTCCTCTACTTGCAGGTATGCCAAGACCTCCCTTGTCGTTTCGGTTGAAGCCGTCCGATGCCGCCGCGCTCGAGGCCCTCCTGCAGGGCGGCGTCCAGCCGGTGCGCGTGGTGCGGCGGGCGTTGGCGCTGCTCGCATTGAACCGCGGCGAGAGCGCGCCCACCGTGTCCGCGCTGGTGCGATTCTCGCCGCAGGCCGTGCGCAACATCGCCCAGCGCTATCGGGCCGGTGGGCTCGACGGGGCGCTCTACGAACGTCCGCGCCCTGGGGCGGCGGAAGTGCTGACGCCGGCGGTGAAGCAGCGCATCATCGCGATGGTGTGCGCGGATCCGCCCGCCGGGGCGGCTCGCTGGACCGTACGATTGATCACGGAACAGGCGGTGAAACGGAAGGTGGTCGACCAGGTCGGCCGGGAGACGATTCGGGTGCTGTTGCAAAGCCACGACCTCAATGTGTCTCGACGAGAAGCCGGTGTCCCTGCACGCCGACATCCGCTACTCTTTGGCGCGGTGATGCACGCCCCACGGCCAGTACCTCGCGAGCGCGGAGCGCCAAGCCCAGAGCCTCACGTACTGCCTCCGCACCACGATTACGTGGCGCTTCACCCGCCAAGACGCGCGCCGGAAGTTCGGCTATAAAAAGCCACTCTCTAGCCGGTCGCAGTACTAGAGCGTCTGCAGCGCCGTCGCACTCGCCCGAACGACGCGACGCGACACGCGCGACTTCGTGAGCCCGAACGCTTCAGGCACGGCCTCGGCGGCCCCCTCGTACTCCCGGCTTGAGATCCCGCCCCACACCTTACGAAACACGCCGACCTCGTGCGCGCGTGGTGTTTGCCGCTGGGCGTACGTCGCGAGCGGCACCTCGGTCCCGGCCCACACATCCCGTACGCGCGGCACGGAGAGGGGCACGTTCTAGTCGAGGAGAAAGACCGAGCCCGCGCGCCGGCCAACGCGACGACCTCCTGCTGCAGCGCCTCCTCGACCGCCTTGAGGCCCAACGGGATCCACGCGTGAATTCGCGACACGGCGACCGACCGGTCGTTTACCGACGCGGCCGGCGGCGGTACGTCGGCCTTGGGGGAACGCTGGTGCGCGGCGACTTTCTTTCGTACGCTTGGCATGGGTGGTGCCCTCGGTCGTGCAATGCGAATCCTGGCGGGGATCAACGCTTCAGTATGGAGGCACCACCCAAATTCCAACTAGACCTGGGACAGACCCGCCACTGGCCACGCTGGCCGTCGAGCTCGAACTGTTATCTCGCGCCGAGTCACCGTTGCGCGGGTGGCAGCAGCACGCGGTCGATTACGTGAATGATGCCGTTGCTGGCTGGAACGTCGGCGATGCGCACGCTGGCGTCATTGATACGTAGGTCGCCGTTCACGTCGGAGATGCGCACCTCGAGGTCTGCCACCGTTTCGGCGGTGCGCACGGTGCGGGCCTGTGCCGCCGTGACCCGGCCGGCGATCACATGGTAGGTGAGAATGGTGCGCAGCTTTTCGCGATGCTCCGGCTTGAGCAATTCCGCCACCGTACCGTTGGGCAAGCGCTTGAACGCGTCGTCGGTAGGTGCGAAGAGCGTGAAGGGTCCGCGTCCGAGGAGCGTTTGCGTGAGGCCGGCGGCGTCAACGGCGGGCAGGAGCGTTGTGAACTGCACGGCGGTCTTGGATAGACGGGGCGCTGCGAGACGGGTGCTGGGCTGTAGCTGTGGCCGTGAGTGGGGAAGCGAACGACGCGATGCCCAGTGCCGTGGCCAGCAGGAAAGACGTCGCGCGGGAACGAGTGGGCGTGATGGAATGCATGACGGTGAAAAACATCGGGTGCATGAAACGGCTCCTGGTGTCGTGAGGGCGAGACGGCTGGGTGATGCCATTCAGTTCGCCCGAGATCATGCTGTTGGATGCAGAACGCTGTATTGAATGGGGCGGACTACGTCGGTCGACGTATGTTGCCGCGTGACGCCGCACGCGATCGTACCTCGCAGATGGCGCACCATTCCTTTCCTGCGGGTTACTCCTAATGAGGCAGCTCATGCACACTCGTCGCGCGTTTCTCACAGTACTGGTGCTCTCCGGCTGCGGGCTTGCATCGAGCGCAGAGGGCCAATCGTCGGCGTCGGCCGTCCGAGTGCGGATTGTCGAGGTGGCCAGCAAGCGGGTGCTGGTGGTCGGGCAGCTGGTTCGCGTAGCAAGCGACAGCGCGCTGATCGTGCCTGACGGTGCGAACCCGGCGCAAACGGAGTCCTTCGGGCTCGGCTATCAGCACCGCCTAGAGCGGAGCGGCGGCACGCGTCATCGGACGCTGAGGGGGGCCGGAATCGGCTTCGCGGCAGGGGCAGCCGGCGGTGCGCTTCTCGCGGCGGCGACGTACTCCAGCGATTGTAGTACTGAGTCGACCGGCTGCGCGATGATGACCCGCAACTTGGCCATGCTTCCCGGTGCGGTGGTCGGAGCCGTGCCCGGGCTTGTGATCGGCGCCATTGTCGGACGCTCCAAATCACGGGAAGTTTGGCGTCCGTTGGCAGACCGCAACGTTCAGATGGCGATTGTCCCGACGGCGCGGCGGGGAGTAAAGTTCGCCGGGAGAATGTCATTTTGATTTATTGATTGGAACGCACGGCTTGTCGAACACCGGTTCCAACCTTCTTGCGGCGTTGGTGCATCCCACGCGCTGATACCGACGAACGCTTTGTGGAACCCCATCGGAGCGCTCGTGCATTTGGCATATATCTTCGCGTGAATCGAGTTCGCCCAGGCTTGGAAAACGCCGCTGTACCACCAGAAGGCATCGTAGGTGATGGCACGCGCGCCCATCTTTCGCTCGTGACGGGGTCGTTCATGCCCGTGATGTCGAGTGCTACTCCATTGCTGCCGCGGATCGCGGCTGGCGACGAGTATGCCGTGCGCGAGTGCGTCGAGCGGTACGGGGCGCTAATCTGGTCGCTGGTGCGGCGCTGGTGCGGCGCTGGTCGCCTGACGCACGCAACGCCGAGGATGCGGTACAGGAGGTCTTCGTCGATCTGTGGCGCAGTGCGTCACGGTATGAGCCCACGCGCTCGACGGAGGCCGGGTGGGTGGCAATGGTCACGCGTCGCCGGCTGATCGATCGCCTGCGTCGCCGGCAGCGTGCGGTGGAACTCGAGCCGCTCCCGGACGATTTCGACTTGGCGCATGAGGATTCGTCGGACGATGCGCGCGATGATCGGGTGGAGCGCGCGCGGACAGCGTTGCGGTCGTTGCCGGAGGCGCAGCGCACGATGCTCGAGCTGTCGCTGCTGCACGGGCGCACGCACGACGAAATTGCCAAGGAAACGAATACCCCGTTAGGCACGGTGAAGTCGCACATCCGTCGCGGACTACAACTCGCGCGTGCCATGCTGCAGTACACCGACAACTCGGATTTGTCGTCGGATGCGACACGCGAGAGCCAGGACTTATGACCATGAACGAGAACGATGTGTCGAATCCGGTAAGCCAGCAGGAGTAGCTGATCGGCGAGATTACGGCGGCCCTCGCGGCGGAATCGATGTCGGCGCAAGACGCGTTGCCGCCGGAGCTTGCAGCGCGGGTCATGGCGGCCCGGGCAAGTAGCGCGTCAGCGCGGGATGCGGTTGACGTAGTGGTGCCGATCAAGCCGAGCGCGACGCCGTACAACAGTGTTGTGTTGCCGCCACCTCCGACGGCGAGCGCTACCGCGGTGCGGGCACGCCGTCCATTTGCTACCTGGGGCGGGTGGCTCGCATCCGCCATGCTCGCGCTCTAGCTTCGCGGGCCGAGCGCGCCAGCGGCCGCGGTGGTCTCGGCCGGTGTGGAGCCCAAAGCGGCTGCCGCGTCGGTTGCGGCCTCGTGGGTTCGTGATTCGCTGATCAGCGTGGATTCCGCCGTCACCCGCATTGCCTGGGCACCGACCGCCGATTCCACGGCGGCGGGCGCCAGCGGTGACGTGGTCTGGGGCACGAGCGCGCAGCGTGGCGTGATGTGTCTGATCGGGCTCAAGTCGAACGACGTGCGCCGATGGCAGTGTCAGCTTTGGATTTTCGACAAGACACGTGACCAGCGCTATCCGGTAGACGGCGGCGTGTTCGACGTGCCGGCCGGCGCCACCGAGGTATTCGTGCCGATCAATGCCCGTGTACCGGTGGGCAGTGCTGTGATGTTTGCGGTTACGGTGGAAGCGCCCGGTGGTGTGGTGGTGAGCACGCGCGAACGGGTGGCGTTGTTGGCGGCGTTGTAGGAAGTACTTTCACCTTTTCATCGGAGTGACGATGACATTACTCCAGTGGATTTCGGCGATGGGTGTAGCCGCCATGGCACTCGGCGCGCGGGAGCCTGTTCTCGCATGGCGAAGCGTGACACTGTCCGAGTTCGAGTTTGTGGTCTGCTGACGCGGCCCGTACGCGACGCCAGTAAACGGGAGTCGTGGCGTGTTCAGAACAACGGATTGTCAGCTCCAACGAACGTTGAACTCAATCCGCCTCCGGCGGATAGCACGACGGTTCCGGTGGTGGTTGTCAGTTGAGCTCGATTGAGCAAGGGTGCGGCGCGCTGTCTGAGCCTCTCTCACCCTGTTCCGAGAGGATCACAGGAGATCGCTCCGCCAACGCATGACGCAGGACCTCCAGCTCCGCGGGTATGCCGACCGCACGGTCGAAGCCTACGTCCGCGCCGTCGCCCAACTCGCGCCGTTCCATCTTGCCTCGCCGGACCGGCTCGGGGAAGAGCAGATCCGCCAGTACCTGTTGCACCTGAGCACCGTGCAGCACGTCGCACGCGGCACGCACACCATCGCTCTGTGCGGGATCACGTTCTTC
>JANLVC010000165.1:0-7525 GCA_031363815.1 Gemmatimonadota bacterium | reverse complement strand
TGCGTCGTCGTCAGCCGCACCAACCAGTCGGCCACCTCGGCATTCTCATCGACGCGTCTGCCCTGGTAGCGGTAGCACGTCTCGCTGATCGCAAACGTGGCACAGGCATGGGTGATGGTCGTGCGTTGCGTCTGAACCGCGTGCTGGGTGGCCCCTCTGGGGCCATCGCACGCCGATGCGATGGCCTCACCATTTTTTTACGAGGGCCTCACGGAGGAGATCCGTGCTGAGCTGCGCCTCGGCGTACCTCTTCTTCAAACGCCGATTCTCCTCCTCCAGCTCCTTCATCCGCGCCACCATCGGCACCTCCATCCCGCCGAACTTCGCCTGCCATTTGTAGAACGTGGCTGAGCTAATCCCGTGCGCGCGACAGAGCGCTGGGACCGGCGTACCGGCCTCCGCTTCCTTCAACACCGCGATGATCTGACTGTCGGTAAACCGTCACGTCTTCATGGGAACCTCCTCGATGCAGGTTACGAGAAAATTCCACTTTTGGCGACCGCGGATTCATGGGGGGATTACCCGCGCACCGGCTCCAGGATCGAGGTGACGAGGCGATAGGTGGGGTCGGCGTCGGGCGCGCCGTCAAGCGTGTACTCGATCACGCGCACCGCGATCGCCGTGCGATCGGCGCTCCGGCCGTGGCTGTTCCAGCGCAGTGCGCTCCGATACGAGCCATCGGCGTAGCGCTCCAGCACGGGCAGGCGCAGCGTGGACGGGGCGCGCCAGACCAGCTGGGTGCCGGTGGCGGCCGCCCGCGGCCAGAGAGCACACCCCAAGGAGCTGCGATCGGCGACACCGAGCATATCCCGCGTGAGGGCTAACACCACGTCCGCGGCCAGCGTGACTTCCCCCGTCGCATAGGCGCCCAGCTGGGCGGCACAGAGGACATGCGTGCCGGTCTCCAACAGCCCAACGAGGCGGAGCTGGGGAAACGCGCCCGTGGCATTGGCCACGCGCGCACGGGCCGGGCCGCCGAACGCCGCGCGATTGGCCGCCGTATCCCCCCATCGAACGTCGTGCCCTCGAGGCTCATGATCCGTCACTCGCGATACCACGCGCCGGGCGTCGTCGCCGTCGCGACCGGCGCGACCGGCGCGACGAGACGCCGATACTGCGCTTCCAGCGGCTCGGCCCCCAGCCGCGTGCGGGCTTGGGAGATGCCCGACCACCCAGCGGGCTCCGCCTGGGTATCAGGATCGCCGAGCCACCGCGCCCCCGCGAGCAGACCGCGCAGCACTTCGCGCGGGGAGACCTCCGCCTACAACGCCAGCGCGATCGCGTAGGACACCACCATGACATGCGCCGGCAGGTCGCGCTCGCGCGCGCTCACCTCGTGCTCATGAGGGCCTCCTGCACATTCATCGAGCGGAAAGCGCGCCGTCCGCACGCCCAGACTGACCTAGTCCGTCAGCCGCGTGCCAGCGGGAAGCCCTGCGGCGGTCCGTGCCCTGTCTGCTCCTGGGAGAGGCGGTCGGACGGCGACCCATCACGCAAAACAGCTTAAGTGACGAGCATTGGGGTTAGTACGGCGGGTCGCCGCGCCGAGTGCGCCGAAGCCACTCAGCAAGTTCGCGTGCGTCCGAGGGAACTCCCGTCAGCCAGCCGTTCACGATAAGCGTCGGCGTGGCGCGCACGCGGAGACGCCGAGCGAGCTTTATACTCGCTACAACAGCGGCCGATGTGTCCGATTGCTCCGTGCAGCGAACGAATGTGGCCGCATCCGCGATTTGCGCACTTTTCAGCATGGTCGCGACGTTGACGCGACTCAAAGTATCCTGCGCCTCGAACAGCCTGTAATGGGCGAGCGAAAACTTCCCAAGCCCTTTGGCGCATTCCGCGAGATTCGCCGCTAGCACCGCCTGCGGGTGACTCGGCAGCGGGAAATGGAGATAGCCCGTCGTCAGTTCCGACCGCGACATACGCGCGTAGTCGCTGAGTAAACGTTCGAAACGTTTACACGCGGGACACTGATAGTCAGAAAAAACGAGGAGCGTATCCGCCGCACTCACCAGATTCAAGCGACTTGCGAGTGCAAAAGGTCGATCTTCAGCCGTCAAGTGCCTGGCAGGCTCTGGCTGTTCGGCACTAGCGCGTCGACTGAGAGGACGTGCGAAGGTCTGATATCCGAGACTCACGGCAGCGAGTAGTGCCGCCAGTACCAAAGCCGTGTCTACGACCGCCTTCCAACGCGCACTCACTTCTCGGGCTCGGCTGAAGGCGGTTGGGTAGAATTGTCGATTCCTGGTGAGGCCCTTTCAAGCCGGTAGACGTTGAAAGACGGTCCTACTTCGTCGTCGTCGCGAAACACGAGGATACCCTGTTCAGTCGACCGCACCAGCTTCGAGCCCGCAGGTAGGCGGACTTCACCCAGAAAGTATCCGGAAGGCGCATCAAAAACGTCGACCGGTACGGGCTTTCCCATGTTCGACGAGCGCGCGATGAATAGACGATTCTGTGCATCCACCAGCGGCATTCCGGCAAACAAGAACTTGTACGAGAAAATCGGGAACGCTTCAAGCGCCATCTCTATGGATCGACGCGCCGCCTCGTTTGGTGCCCTCGCCGGAAGGCTGCGCCGGAACATCTCGACGGAGTCTCTATCCTCGTCGGACATTCTCACTATCGGCACTCCGCTTCGCTCGATAAACCCAGCCGGTCGCCCGTCAGGGTTGAACCGAGCAATTCTGTACACGGTGTCCGCCTGGACGCGCGAGTAGATCGTTCCGTCGGGCGCGACAGTCATCCAGCAGTACGTGCAAATACTGTGCGCTGGGTCGCCCAGAAATCGAAGTTCGGCGAGTGGTGCCGACGCGGGCGCATCTCCACGTAACAGCAGGATACTCGCTCGACTCGCTCGCTGTGCGTGAATACGCACGCCTGATGTCGTGCGCCACATGCGCGAGATGAACAGCGAGGGAAGCGGGACTTCAGATTCGCATCGTTCCCTATTGTACAATTGAACACGCCGGTTCTTTAAGTCGCTGACGAGGATTTTCCCATCAGTCTGCACAGCGAGCCCATCCGCGAGCGCAAGTTCGCATGGCCCCTGTCCGTAGCGCGCAAGCTCGGCGAACGTGCCGTCCCAGCGCAGGAGCGACAACCCTCGCCCACGCCCGCTGGCGAAGACAATCCCTATTTCACCGAGTAGATCAGCATCGATCAATTCACCATCGTAGATGCTGTCAGGGACCGCGAGCGTTCGAATCGACTGCAGCCGATACGCAGCAGCTGCAACGCGTCCTTCTTGACTGCAGCCGATTGTTCCGATCGAGAGTAACGAGCATGCGAAGAACCGCAGAGCTTTTGCCGCTGTTCGGATCACCCTGAATCGTGGAGATGTGCTGGGTGGGAAGGACAGCGGGTTCGCCCACCATCGAATGCTCTGAGCCTCCATCTTGCGTTAGTACGGATACTGGATCGCACACTGCGTGACCGTCCACGTGTGCGACTCCGAACAGGCCCCTATCGGATATCCGTGACTCGTACAGTAACTGTACGCGGTGCCAGCCCCAGCGTAGCATCGCGCGAGGTCACCAGGATCCTCCTCGCCTCGCGCTGTTCCCGCGGCGATCACGCTCATGACAATTGTTCCCGCCGAAAGTAGCCGAACTCTTCGCATGTCACTCCCCCTGATATCAATGGCGATTTGCGAACACCCCGCGAACGCGGGGGCCTCGCTATGATGTCCGCATGTTCGTATGAGCGCTACTACACAAAACTGTGAATCGGCAAATGCATTCCGACCGCGCTACCTAGTGGCGCGCAGTCTGAGCTTCCCTGGAGTTGACCCGATTTCGTGGACGCCCAACTCGCTCTCATTTGGGGGCGGAGGTGGCACATGACATCGAACAAGAAGCCCGCACTAAGGCGCACCGTAGCGAAGGCGCCCCGTTACTACGGGGCACCTTCGCTACGGCGCTAACGCGTCAGCGCGTCATCGCCTCGGCAGCGCGGAGGGCCAGCGCGCAAAAAGTCAGGGTTCCGTTGGCACAAGACGCGCTCACGCACGTTGGTGCTCCGACCACGAACAGATTCTCGTGATCGTGCGTGCGTCCCCACGAATCCACCACCGATGTCGTCGGGTCTGTGCCCATTCGGCAGCCGCCTGCAGGGTGGTCCTGCCACGCGCTCCCTTCACCGCTGGCGGCATTGAGTACGGTGCCGCCCCCGGCTCGTGCCATCTTTGCGAACAGGCTGCGCAGCGTGTCGTTGGAGTAGCCGCGTAGGGCGGCGGATTCCGCGGCGTCGCGGAACGCCAATTTCGGCAAGGGATCTCCCCACGCGTTGCGACGGGCTGCGTCAAGCGTGATCTCACTGGATCGGTCGGGAATGACATCGTAATACGCACGCACGCGCGCCACGCCGGTTTTCGTACGCTCGCGCCAATCCTTCATGATGGCGTCGCCGAGCAGCGGAGTGCCGGCATCGTCGCGCAGTCGGGGCTCGCGCATAACCGCAGACTCCCACACGCGCAAATCATGACGCAGGTACTTGTCGCCCGTTGGGGCACGCATGAACTGTTTGCTTACCAGTGAATGGTGCGCGCCCATACCCGGAAAGAGGCGCAGGGGGAGTGCGATGTTGGCCTGCTGGCTACGATGACCGGCGAGATACTTGCCTACGGTGCCCGATCGATTGGCCAGTCCGTCTGGTGCGCGGCTGCCGCGTGACAACAACAACAGGTGTGCGCTCCACGCGTATCCCGCGGCGACCACGAACTGCTTGGCGCGAAACTCGACCGCCGTGCTCACCTGCGAGCCAGCGCGACGCTGCATAGCCTCCGCCGCGACGATGCGAGACGATCGCTCGTCGAGGACCAGGCGCCGCACCGTGGTGCGGGGATACAGCGTAATCCGCCCGCTCCCGCGCAGGCGATCCCACGTGACGTCGGGCGAGTACTTGGCGCCGATCGGGCACACCGGCGAACAGGTGTCATTGCGGCAGCACTCGTTCCGCCCGTCGTACCGACGTGAATTCTTGGCCACCGGCTGGCTCCACATAGCAATGCCCGCCTGCGACGTCCACTCCTTCAAGAGTCCGAGGTTATACGTGAGCGGAATGCCGGCCATGGGAAACCGCTTGCTTCGCGGGTCCATGGCCGTCGGGCCCTGTTCGCCGGCCACACCGATGACCTCTTCCGCTTCTTGATAGTACGGGTCGAGATCGTCATAGGAGATCGGCCAATCGGTCCCGACGCCAAAGAGTGAGCGCGACCGGAAATCTTCGGGTGACCAGCGCGGTGTGACGCCACCCCAGTGCATCGCCAGTCCCCCCACCTGCATCGAGCGCGACTGCAGTGGACCCTCGATCTCATAGCCATCGAGATGATCGTTAGGCCATGGGCTTTCCCCGTACGCCTTGAAGCGCTCACGCAGCGCGGAGCGCTTGGCGAGCGGCGGCGCTTCATCGCCTGCCTCGACGACAATGATCGAACCCTTTGTGGTGCGTGCGAGCTTTTGCGCCACCATGGCGGCACTGATGCCAGAGCCGATGATACAGACGTCGCACTCGATCACCCGTCGCTTCGTAAAGCCAATCATGAGGCGTGGCTCCGTGCCAGGGGAAGTGGCTTTCGAACCGCTGCCGCGAGCGGGCGGCAATTCTCGCGCAGGATCTGCGCGTCATAGCACAGGTCAGTGGCTTCGTGGCTTTCGTAGAAGTACGCCAACATCGCGAGTGCGACGTGAGGGCACCGACTGATCGGCGGGATGCGATCCACCTTCAGCGGTTGCAATTCCACCTGGACCAGCGCCTGGCGTTGGGCAACCGTCAGTGCCGGAAAGCCCCGCCCGTGCGCACGCTGCGCCGCCCGCTCGAGCGCGTCCACCTGTGTGGCCCACCGGGTGGCAGGCGTCGGGCCCGTGAATTCAAGTTTCGACGTCCCGTAGCCGTGCACGAGTTCCGCGCCCTCGCGGTAGCCGGCAATCCATCGTTGGAATCCGTTTACGACCGCGGCAGTGCGAGCTCGACCCAGTTCTGATGGAAGCACGGCCTCACCGAGGGCTCGCAACGTGAGTGGACTGGCCGCGAGATCGTGTATGGCGGCCGCATGCGCGAGCCGGACGAACGCCGCGGTGGGCACCACGGCGGCCAGCGCCCCCAGAAACGTGCGTCGAGAAAGAATGTGCATCGGGATCGCTTCGAGAGACATGAGGTGAACGGCCAACAATTCTCCAACGTGCAGACTCAACGGCGCGACAGCAAGACCGTGGCACCGCCATTGTCGCAGTCACCGCCGTAGCGGCAATGCCTTTCCGATCACACCTTTCGGGATGGCCTCTCTTCGTCGTGCCCTTGTCGCGTCCGCGCTCTCCGTGGTCGCCCTCACTGCGGTCATCACCGCCCCGCTGTCGGCCCAGTCGCTTCGCCCCGCCGTCGACGCCTGGCGCCGCGCCCACGAACGCGAGATTCTCGACGAAGCGTTCGCGCTCATGGCCATTCCCAATGTGGCCGCAGACACCGCGAACATCCGCCGCAACATCGAGTTTCTCACGGCGGCGTTCGCCAAGCGCGGTGTGGCCATGCGGCCACTACGCGCGCCAACCGGTGGCAGTCCGGCCCTGTTCGGTGAGCTCAAGGCGCCGGGTGCCACGCGCACCATCGTGATGTACGCGCACTTCGACGGACAGCCGGTGGCCGGTGGCGGATGGAACGGCGATCCGTTCACGCCCGAGCTGCGTCGCTACGAAAACAGCGTGGCCACCGACGCCGTGCCGATGCCGGCCAAGGGCGACACCATCGATCCCGCCGTGCGTATTCGTGCACGCTCGGCCAGTGACGACAAGGGGCCGATCATCGCCATGCTGGCCGCGCTCGATGCGCTCAAGGCCGCGAAGAAGGCGCCCACCGTAAACGTAAAGTTTTTCCTGGAGGGTGAGGAAGAAGCAGGCTCCGCGCACCTCGGTGATCTGCTCAAGTCGCACAAAGCGGTGCTCGCGGCCGACGCGTGGCTGTTCTTCGATGGACCAGCCCACGTGAGCGGCGCGCCGCAGCTGGTGCTCGGTGTGCGCGGCGTGATGGGCGTCGACGTCACCTTCTACGGACCTAACCGCGCGCTGCACAGTGGACACTACGGCAACTGGGCACCCAACCCCGGCGTGGCGGTCGCGCATTTCATTGCGAGTGTGCGTGACATGGACGGCCGAGTGAAGATCGCCGGGTTTTACGACGACGTGCCGGCCATTTCCGACGGCGATCGCGCATTGGGCAAAGCGTTGTCGGTCACCGACGACTCACTGCGTGCATCACTGGGACTCGCGCGCACCGAGGCGAACAACGCCGCACTCGGCGAGCGCATCATGCTCCCCGCGCTCAACATCCGCGGTATTCGCACCGGCGAAGTGGGTGGCGGTGCGGCCAACGCCGTGCCCACCAGTGCCAGCGTGTCCATCGACTTCCGTCTCGTGCCCGACCAGCAGCCCAAGCGCATCTGTGAGATGGTTACGCGTCATCTCGGGTCGCTCGGGTATACGGTGGCCACCGACCCGAACGCCGCCGCCCGCAGCACCGATCGCGCCCATCT
>JANLVC010000150.1:0-1822 GCA_031363815.1 Gemmatimonadota bacterium | reverse complement strand
CTTCGATGCGGCGCCCCCCGATGGGCCGATGGCAGGCGCGTACGACACGCCGATCTGGAGCCCGCGCACGCAACGGAACCGCGAGGTACTCTGGTGCGATGGTATTGGAACTCCGCACTAGTACTGCGACCGCGTAGAGAGCCCTCTCTGCCAATATGATGTGAGACGATTCTCCTCGTCTCATGAGTGAGTATCTCTTGGGGGCGCCAACGAGGTCGCATCGGATGACGGCGGCATCACAGAGTGCCACCCAAACCGAGTCCAGAGTGACGGCACGAGCCGGACGACGGCGATGTCCCGTCGATGACACGACCGCGATGGTGGAGGAGGCGGAGCGCTGTCGCGCCGCCAGCGAGATCGGCGCGTTGCTGCGGCGTGAAGGCGTGTACTCGTGGCACCTCACGGCGTGGCGGAAGCCATATCACGCGGGCGCCCGCCGGGCGCTGTCGACGCGCCGCGGGCCGACGCCCGCGGCGCCGGCGCATCCCTTACCGCGCGAGAACGCCCGCCTGCGGGAGGAGCTCGCGCGCGCCACGCTGGTGATTGAGATCCAAAAAAAACTTTCAGCGCTGCTGGAGACGGGGGCGCCGCACGACCCGAATGGCGCGCCCTCGTGACCGCCGCGCTGCAGGACCATGGTGACACCATCGGCGTGCCGACCCTCAGCACGGCGCTCGGCGTCGGCCGGGCGACGGCGTATCGCTGGCGGCAGCCCCCCGCGACACAGACCCCCGCGACGCGGACCGCTACCGTGCGACGCCCATCGCCGCGCGCCCTCACCGCGGAGGAGCAGGCCCAGGTGCTGGCGCACTTGCACGCCGAGCGCTTTGTCGATCAATCACCCGCCCAGGTGTTCACGACGCTGCTCGACGAAGACACCTACCTTTGCAGTCCACGCACGATGTACCGCATTCTCGCCGCGTACCACGAAGTGCGGGAGCGCCGGGCGCAGTGCCGGCACGCGCCGCATGCGGTGCCGCGCCTCACCGCCACGCAGCCGAACCAGGTGTGGACGTGGGACGTCACCGACCTCACCGGACCGACCAAGGGCGAGCACTACAAGCTCTACGTCGTGCTGGATCTCTACAGTCGGTACGTCGTCGCGTGGATGCTCGCGCGTCGGGAGTCGGCCGCCCTCGCCAAGCGCCTCATCGCGACGGCCTGCCGCCGACACGGTATTGTGCCCGGCCAGCTCACCACGCACAGTGACCGCGGCAGCATTCAGGTCGCGAAAGATCTCCACGCGCTCTACGAAGACCTCGGCATCGTGCGCTCGCTCTCGCGGCCACGCGTCAGCAACGACAACCCGCAGGTCGAGTCGCTCTTCAAGACGACCAAGTATATCGCCGGCTATCCCGACCGCTTCACCGACTTCGCCCACGCCGAGCAGTGGTGCACCGCGTTCTTCACCTACTACAACACGCAGCACCGCCATTCCGGGATTGCCTACTGCACCCAGGCCATGGTGCACGGCGGCAACGCGCCCGCCGTGTTGGCGCAACGGCACCGCACCATGACGCGCGCCTTTGCGCTGACGCCGGCACGCTTTGTCCGTGGCGCTCTGCGCACGGCCACCTTGCCAACCAGCGTCTCGATTAACCCCATCGCCGAGCACCACGCCGCCGCCATCAATACACCGTAAACTCCCCGCTCAGTCGTCTCACAATCATTGACAGGTTCCGGCTTCTTGCCAAGGAACGAGTGCCTCCCTTGTCGTACGACATCAATCCCCGCAGAGGGGATCGCAACCCAGAAAGAAGCATCGCTCCACAAAACTTCATAGCACACGTACGTAAACAAACACCGCAGAGGCGAACTCAAC
>JANLVC010000127.1:0-13931 GCA_031363815.1 Gemmatimonadota bacterium | reverse complement strand
GAGTGGGTTGTGAGCGGGTGCGCGTCGTCGTTTCGGAGGGGAAAACGCTCTTGCGGTACTGGTGGCACGCGGGAAAGTGCGTGGATGACTTTCGAGCAGCGGCGCCCAAGGGAGTGGCGGGACGCGTATCGGTTTCCAGGCTTTACGCCGAGCCGAGCCGAGCCGCGCGGTGCGGGACGCAGACGCGGATCCCCGAGCGGTTGTCCTCACCCTGCATCGCCGCCTACGGCCCGCCCGAGAACACAGTGGCCCTCGGGTTTGTTGAAGGGGCTCAACACCAAAATCCGGGGGATCCAGCGTCGCTGTTACGGCCTGCGTGACGAGGAATACCGGCGACTGAAAATCCTCACGTGCACCCTGCCACCCCTTCCGCGCGATCACAACGCGTGAACATCACCCACCCGATTCAACGAAGAGCCCAAAGTATGTGCTGGTCATCCGCGGGCATTCGCGCTAATCGGCGGTTATGCTGTTCCGCGAACCCAAACGAAACTGCTTTACCGCGGACCAACGCGAATGTCCGCCGATCGCCCGGCGCAACGCGACGGATCGTCGTACACGACCATCCCCTCAAAGTATGTGCTGATCATCTGCGGGCATTCGCGCCAATCGGCGGTGATGCTGTTCGACGAACTCGTGAACGAAACTGCTGTACCGCGGATCAACGCGAATGTCCGCGGATCGCCCGGCGCAACGCGACGGATCGTCGTACACGACCATCCCATCAATGTATTTGCTGGTCATCCGCGGGCATTCGCGCCAATCGGCGGTGAGGCTGTTCGACGAACTCGTGAACGAAACTGCTGTACCGCGGATCAACGCCAATGTCCGCCGATCGCCCGGCGCGGCGGATCGTCGTACACGACCCACTCAAATCACCCACACAAAAGCACGAAGAGCCAAACTTTTATTCGCAGGGTGCCACGACCCATCACCGGAGTAGCCGATGCCACCGAGCATCGCCGCCAGCGGGATCGTGACCACCGACGCCAAGATTCACAACGGGGGTGAGGTCGCCCGGCTGCAGAACATCCGGCGCTGCCTTACTGCAAGCCGTCAACACACGTGGTTCTACTCGGACGCGATCGTCTCCAATTCTTCCCAACGGGCCATCAACGCCGGAATCGCCAACTCGAGTTCGGCCACCCGGCTACGAACGCCACCGAGTGCAACCAAGTCACGAACCACGGCCGGGTCGGCGAGCGACACATACCCCTGTTCCAGGTCCTGTTCACTCGCGCTGATGCGATCCGGGAGTGCCGCCAGTTCTTGGGCTTCCTTGTACGACAACTTGCGCTTTTTTGACTTTGCGGCACTGGGAGCTTCCACACGTTTGGGTGGAACCGCCGTCACGACCACCGGTGAAGGTCGCTGCCTGAGCCAGTCGGTATAGCCACCCACGTACTCGCGCACCGCACCCTTTCCCTCGAACACCAGCGTGCTCGAAACCACGGCATCGAGAAAGGCGCGGTCGTGGGAGACTAACAGCAACGTGCCGCTGTACGCGGTCAGCAGTGCCTCGAGCACGTCGAGCGTTTCGATGTCGAGGTCGTTGGTGGGTTCGTCGAGCACCAGCACGTTGAACGAGCGCGTGAACAGTCGCGCCAACAGCAGGCGATTGCGCTCACCGCCGCTGAGGGCGCGCACCGGCGTGCGCGAGCGATCGGGGGTAAACAGGAAGTCCTGCAGGTAGCCATTCACATGTCGCGGTTGCCCGCCCACGGTCACGAAGTCGGCGCCGTCGGCGATGCTGTCGAACACGCTGCGTTCGGGATCGAGCTGTTCGCGGCGTTGATCGAAATACGCGATCTCGAGATTCGTGCCGTGACGGATTGAGCCGCTTTGTGGTGTGAGCTCACCAAGCAGGAGTTTGATGAGCGTGGTCTTGCCGCAGCCATTGGGCCCCACCAGGCCCACGCGATCGCCGCGCATGATCGTGGTGGTCAGCTCCGACACGATCGGCTTGGCTCCATGCGTGAAGCCTATCGCATTGGCTTCGATCACCATTCGGCCGGAACGCTCCGCGTCCTGTGCCTGCGCGCGCGTGGTGCCTACCCGTTCACGGCGCTGCGACCGTTCCACGCGCAGCGCCTCCAGACCGCGCACGCGCCCTTCATTGCGCGTGCGGCGCCCCTGAACGCCGGTGCGAATCCACACCTCTTCTTTCGCCAGTCGCTTGTCGAACTCGTCCCACGACTTCGCTTCCGACGCCAGCATCGCATCCTTCCGCTCAAGATACGTGTCGTAATCGGTACCGAAGTCCACCATGCGGCCGCGGTCGAGTTCGACAATGCGCGTGGCCACCCGGCGCAGAAACGCCCGATCGTGGGTCACGAAAATCAGCGTCAGTCCGCGCGACGTGAGGTACTCTTCCATCCACTCGATCGCTTCGATGTCGAGATGGTTGGTGGGCTCATCAAGCAGGATGAGATCGGGTTCGCACACCAGCGCGCGCGCCAGCAACGCCTGTCGCGTGCGACCGCCCGAGGCCTGCTCAATGCGCGCCTCGGGGTCGAGGGCGAGGTGCTCGAGCACCGTCTCCACGCGAATGTGCAGCTGCCACGCGTTCGTCGAATCGAGGGCGCGATGCAGGCGGTCCAGTTCACGCAGCGCGCCGTCGGAGTGGTCCACGCTCACGCGAATCGAAGCGGCGTGGTACTCGGTGAGCAACCGACCGCGATCGCCCAGCCCTTCGGCCACCACCTCGAATATCGAGCCCGTGAGGGCCAACGGCATCTCCTGATCGAGGCGCGCCATCGTCACGCCGCCCAGCTTCACCACGGCGCCGCTGTCGGGCGACTGGGTGCCGTCAAGCACCTTCATGAACGTGCTCTTGCCGGCGCCATTGCGGCCCAGCAAACAGACCCGCTCCCCTCGCTCGATCGCGAAATCGGCGTGGTTGAGCACGGGGGGACCCCCGAAGGCGACACTGACGTCCTGCAACGATACGAGCGACATGCCGCACATTAGCTTGGAGGCATGACCAATGCGACGGATTCGCCGGTATCGGAGCGCCTATCGGGTTCCGTAGCGGATAACCGATCGGTACTCCTCTTCGACGGGGATTGCGGATTCTGCGCGGGCAGCGTGCAGTTCGTGCTCGGGCACGAGCCCACGGGGGCCTGGGCGCGCCTCGCCTTTGCGCCGCTCCAAGGCGCCTTCGGCACCACCATCCGTGAGCGGTTCCCCGAACTGTCCGGTGTGGATTCGATGGTCTGGTACGATCCCAGCGGGCCCGCGGTGCGCCTGCGCAGTGCGGCGGCGTTGGCCACGATGGATCATCTCGGCGGCGTATGGGCGGTGCTCGCCGCACTCGGACGGCTCGTGCCGCGGGTCGTGCGCGACGCCGCGTACGACCTGATTGCCCGCCGTCGCCTCGAGATTGCCGCCCCGGCCTGCCTGCTGCCCACCGCCAAGGAGCGGGCTCGCTTCCTCCCGTAAGCGCGCTAGTTTCCCCCATGTCTCTTCCCCTCCCCGAGTACGACGGACTCGATGGACTCGCCCTCGCCGATCTGGTGCGCCGTCGTGAACTGAGCCCGGCCGAGGTGACCGAAGCGGCCCTCGCCCGCCTGGCCGTCCGCAATCCCCGGCTCAATGCCGTGGTGCGACCGCTCGAAGCTCTGGCCCGCAGCATGGCGGCCAACGTCGATCTCGACGCGCCCTTCGCCGGCGTGCCGATGCTGATCAAAGATCTCATGACGACCATCGCGGGCGTGCCCACCAGCGACGGGACGCGAGTGTTGCAGTCCATCATGCGTGATCACGACAGTGAACTCGTGGCGCGTTACCGACGCGCCGGCGCGGTGTTCATCGGCAAGTCCAATACGCCGGAACTTGGCCTCACACCGTACACCGAGAGCGAGGCGTTGGGCCCGGCGCGCAATCCGTGGGACCCCACGAAGACCCCCGGCGGTTCGAGCGGCGGTTCGGGGGCGGCGGTCGCGGCGCGCATCGTCCCCATCGCGCATGGTGGCGACGGGGGCGGTTCCCTGCGCATTCCCGCATCGTGCAACGGCGTGTTCGCCATCAAACCCACACGCGGTCGCATGCCCACCGGCCCCGACGTCGGCGACGCGTGGCGCGGCTTCGTGCAGGAGCATGTGATCACCCGCAGCGTGCGCGATTCGGCCGCGATGCTCGATGCCACGGCCGGCGAAGATGCCGGAACGCCGGTGGCTTGCCCCCGGCAGGATCGGCCGTTTCTCGAGGAAGTCACGCGCGAACCCGGCCGACTGCGCATTGCCGTGACCACCACGCCGTTTTTCGGCAGCACGGTACACCCCGATTGCGTGGCCGCGCTCGAAGACGCGGCCGCGCTGCTCGAATCTCTCGGCCATGACATCGTACGCGCCGAACCGGTGGTCGATGGCCAGCGGCTGGCGCAGGCCTTTCTCACCGTCGTGGCCGCGGAAGCGCGTGCGGACATCGAGTGGATCGGAGAGCAGCTCAAGCGCGCACCGCGCCGCGACGACGTGGAGCTCACCACGTGGGCGCTCGGCCTCGTGGGCAAGGCCGCTAGGGCGTCCGACTACGCGACGTCCGTGCGCACGCTGCAAGTCGCGGGTCGCACCGTGGGCCGTTTCTTCACCCACTACGATGTGCTGGTGACCCCCACCCTCGGCGCGCCACCGTTCACGATCGGCGCCATGCAACCCTCCGCGGCCGAACGCGCCATGCTGCGCGTGGTCGCGGGTTTGGGCCTTGGCGGTGTGCTCAAGGCCGCGGGCCTGCTGAACGAGACCGCCAAGAAAGTGTACGGTTTCATTCCCTACACGCCGCTGTTCAATGTCACGGGACAGCCCGCGATGTCGGTACCGTTGCACTGGAACGCGACGGGACTGCCGATTGGCGTGCAATTGGTGTCGCGCTTCGGCGACGAGGCCACGCTGTTCCGCGTGGCCGGTCAGCTGGAACGCGCCCGCCCGTGGGCGGGGCGCGTTCCGCCGCTGATCTGATTAGGCGGTGACTACATCTTGGTCGCAGGCTTCAGCGTCGCGCCGGCCAGTCGGCCTACGCCGCCGAGCGTCGTCTGTGCGGCGTTCAAGCCAAGACGGAAATCGTTGTCGCTAAAAGTGGACCACACGTCGGTGGGCTGATGCCAATGCGGATTCCACCCGCTGCCCACCTGCGTGCCACGCTCGTTCTCGCGCAGACTGATCGCGGGAATGATGTCCTGGAACGGACCGGAATCGGTGTTGGTCATGTGCGGACTAACCTGCGCGGGGTACTCAGTAGCGTACTTCGAGTTGGCCTGATGCAACGCCCACGCGAGTTCCGACGACGCCTTCCACATCTTCGAGTTGATCTGGAACTCGATGTTCACGTCGGCTTCCGGACGCTGATCTTTCGCGATGGTGCCATCGGCCTTCGGCATGCCATGATCGAACATCATCATGTCATGCTGGATCATGCCAAGCCACTTGGGTTCTGGATACTTTCCCGATCCCGTGGGCTCTTCGATGCCCTGCAGTTTCTGACGCTGCTCGATGTACGCGCGCGCGCCGTTGAGGCCCGTCTCCTCATTGTTCCACAGCACGAAGCGAATGGAGCGCTCAGTCTGCACATCAGGGCTGCTGAACGCCCGCGCCAGTTCCATCACGAGCGCCGTGCCCGAGCCGTCGTCGTTCACCGCTTCGCCCCACCCGATGCCGTCCATGTGCGCCCCCACGATGTACATCTCGTCTGGATGCGCGGTGCCGATTTTTGTGCAGTACACTTCCTGACGCTCGCCCGGCGTGCTGGGCTCGGCGTTCAGTGCGCGCAACCGCGCGTCCGGCTGCAACAACGAATCGCTATTCACGCCGGTGCGTGTACGGATGCCACGATTGCGTCCACCTCCTGATGCCTGCGTGGCCGGTGGACCCACGCGTCGCAGGGGCGGCTGACCGGCTGCGGGCGGCGTCGCCGCAGGGGGCGTCACCGCAGCCGGAAGCGTCGTGGGACGCACGGCCAACGTGGGCGGCTCGTACCGATAAATGATGCGCTCGGTGTTCGAGCAACCATAGCTTTTGAGCTGCGCTTCGATCCAGTCGACGGCGTCGCGATTGCGCTTGGTGCCCTGACGACGGTCACCGAACTGTGTGAGTCCCTTGAGCGTGGTCTTGTACTTCTCGAGGTCGAGGCGCGCGACCATCAGCGCCACCGGGTCGGTGGAGTCGATCGGAGCGACCGCTGTGGGCAGCACCGGCTTCTGGGCGAGCGCGTGTGCGGGCGCCATTCCTGACGCCAGAGCCGCAACGACCGCCGAAACGGACAGAGATGAAATCGTGCGCATCGTACGCATGGTGGGGCAAGTGGAAAGGAAAACGTGGTGGGAGCTTCTCACCATTCTGACGGGCGGCGGCATCCAAGCGTTGAGATCACTTCTCACGGCCTATCCATGAGCCCCCGGCGAAGCGCCTGTACAAGCTCCGCTCTGTCGACGCCACGCGCAACGGGCTTCGGTGGAAACCGGATCCGGATCCGTCCGCTTGCGCCGGTCGAGTATGTAGTTGAGCGTTCGCGCTATGCATGAATTCGCACGAGACCACGACACGCGGTCGTGGTGGCAGGAAGTGCGGGGCGCACTCCGCGGCACGAAACACGATTACACGACCGGTCCGATCGGCCGCTCCATCTTCCTCCTTGCCATTCCGATGGTGTTGGAGATGATCATGGAGAGCCTGTTCGCGCTTTCCGATGTGTTCTTTGTGGCGCGCCTGGGCGCGAGCGCCGTGGCCACGGTGGGGCTCACCGAGTCGATGATGATCGTGGTGTACACGATCGCGATGGGGCTGGCGATCGCCGGAACGGCGGTGGTGGCGCGCCGGGTTGGTGAGCGCGATGCCGACGGCGCGGCGCGCGCGGCCGTGCAGATGATCACGCTGGGCGTCGTGGCCTCGGTGGTGATCGGCTTCGCCGGAGCATTGGCCGCACCGGCGCTGCTTCGCGCCATGGGGGCGACCGATGACGTGTTGGCCACCGGCACGATGTTCACCCGTGTGTTGCTGGGCGGCAGCGGCACGGCGTTTCTGCTGTTCGTGATCAACGCGGCGTTTCGCGGTGCCGGAGACGCGGCGGTCTCCATGCGCGTGTTGTGGCTGGCCAACGCCATCAACATCGTGCTTGGCCCGCTGCTCATTTTCGGTGTGGGGCCGTTCCCCGAGCTGGGCGTGACCGGTGCGGCCATCGCGACGACTATCGGACGCGGCACCGGCGTGTGCTACGCGCTGTGGCGACTCACGCGTGGATCGGGGCATCTGCGCGTCACGCGCAAGCACCTCGTGTTCGAAATCGAGACCATGCGGGCGATGCTGCGACTGTCGGTGAACGCCACCTTTCAAGTGCTCGTGGGCAGCCTGAGTTGGATTGTGCTGATTCGCCTGATGGCGTCGTTCGGCAGCGCGGCGATGGCCGGCTACACGATTGCCGTACGCATGATCATGTTCGCGATGCTCCCCGCATGGGGACTCGGCAACGCCGCCGCTACCATGGTGGGCCAGGCCCTCGGTGCGCAAAAACCCGATCGCGCCAACGCCGCCGTGTGGACCGCGGCGCGCTACAACGTGGCGTTTCTTGGGCTCATGGGGGCGATTTTTGTGATCTTCGCACGGCCCATCGTGGCGGGCTTTACGAGTGATCCCGCGGTGCATGAGGTGGCCGTATACGGCCTGCGCACAATGGCGGCCGGCTTCCCGTTCTTCGCGTTCGGCATGGTGCTCACGCAGGCGTTCAACGGCGCCGGTGACACACGCACGCCCACCAACATCAACATCGCCGTGTTCTGGGCGTTCGAACTGCCGCTGGCGTGGCTGCTCACCACACAGACCTCGATGGGGCCGCACGCGGTGTTCGTGTCGGTGCTGGCCGCCTACACGTTGCTGGCGGCGGTCAGCGCGGTGATGTTCCGCAAGGGGGCGTGGCGCACGCAGCGGGTGTAACCGGGGGCGCATCAACGCTGGCGCCATCCGGTCGTATCGCCGCACGAAGAGTGCCAACCAGCGTGCCGCGATTGCCGAAGTCCCAGCCGGCACCGTAGCGCAGATCGGCGATCACGTATTGTGGACTTTGGGGGCTCGCATTCGCGCGCGGCACAATCACCAGCGTATCTGTCCACTTCACCGTTGGCGGTTGCATGGCGTTGGTAAACGCCATCACGGCAAACGTCGTGTCGCCACGCGGGACGACGCGGCGAATGCCAAACGAGGTGTTGCCCTCGAACAGACTGCCGAACAGATCGCCGTCCACGAACGGCGGCTTCTCACCCGGGTCGCGTCGCGCCGTCGCATCGTCGCGCGCGAGTCGCGCCTCGACCAGCAGGCGCACCAACGTGGAATCGAGATACGGCTGCACGGCGTCGAGCGCCAGCGAATCGGGAATGCCGCGTACACCGAGACCGTCTAGCAGCGTGTAAAACTGCGCGGCGGTTTCCACTGGAGATGATGGCGCCGATGGACGGCAGCCGACAGCGACGCTCAGCACGAGCGCCAGCACGCCGTTCCAAACACGACGCAACGGCTCACGCAACACGTCACCCGTCATACCGTCAACCGCGTTGATGCCATCGTCAACTCCTTGCGTTGCAATTCACCGCGCAACAACCACAACGTGAACAACGACTGCAGCGTCATCGTGATCACCGAGAGATACCAGACCTGCTTGATCTGAAAGCCGGGGCGATGTGACAACCAGTACACCGGCACGGCGAAGGTGATGAGACGCGTGGCGCTGGCGAGTAGCGACGGCATGGTGTTGCCGAGCGCCTGAAACATGCCGCCGCAGGTGAAGCCCAGTCCCGAGGCCACGAAGTTCCATGAGATCGTGCCCAGGAACTGCGATGCCACGGCAATGACTGCGGCCTCGTTGGTGAATACCTGCACCAACACGTCGGGGCGCCACTGACACAGCAACGTGAGCAAGGCCATGGGAATGCTGCCCAGGATCGCCGCCCACTTGAACGTGTCGCGCACGCGACCGAGATGGCCGGCGCCCATATTCTGCGCGGCCATCGGGGCCGCCGCGAAGGCGACCGCCATGGCGGGTAAAAAGAGCGACTGCATGAGACGGGACCCGATGCCGTAGCCGGCCTGTGCTTCCGGACCGAACGGTTTGATCGCGGTATAGATCACCATGGTAAACAGAAACATCAACGCGAACTCAGCGCCCGGTGGCACGCCGATTTTGAGCATGCGCTTCAGCACGTCGGTGCGCACCGACAGCAGTTCGCGTCGGAACGTGACGTAGTGCTCGAGGCGCACGAAGTACACCGCTGTCACGATCACGCCGATGGCGATGGCCAGCGAGCTCGCAAGGCCGGCGCCGGCTACGCCAAGCGAGCGACCGGTACCCCACCCCACAATGAAGATCGGCGCGAAAATGATGTTGAGCACAACCGTGAGCATCTGCACCAACATGCCCGGCTTCACGATGCCCGTGCCGCGCAAGGCGCTGCCCATGGACACCAACGCGAACTGCAGCGCGAGCCCCGGGATGTACCAGCGCAGATACGCCGTGCCCGCAGCGACGGTCTCGGCGTTCGAGCCCAACGCGCTCATGTAGCGGCCGCAGAGCGCGTAGCCAACACCCAGCGTTGCGATGCCGCACACGAACGCCCAAAGCACGCTTTGGTTGAACACCACGTTCGCGTCAGGTTGATCCTTGCGGCCAACCGCGTTCGCGATCAGCGCCATCGTGCTCACACCCAGAATCTGCGTGAACGACATGATGATAAACTGCACGTTGCCGGCCGCACTCACGCCGGCCACCGCGGCGTCACCGAGTCGCGCCACGAAGAACAGGTCAACGAGGAAGTAGAGCGTCTGAAACATCATGCCCAGCGCCATCGGGACAGCGAGGCGCACGAGATGGCGGGGCACGGAGCCGGTTGAGAGATCGTTCACAGCGTAAGGCTGTCATGCCTGCCCACGGTTCGCAATTGTCCCGCGTAGTCGGCAGGGTGCTCTCTTGCCCAAATCGCAATTGCGTGCTGATTTCTTGGCCTATGCGCAATCACGCCCTGCCCCGCCGTTCCTCCCGGCGCCTCGCCGCATTCGCCTTGGCAATGCTCGTGGCCTGTTCCCCCAAAGCCGACGACAAGCCGATCATCGGGCTCATCACGAAGACCGAGTCGAATCCGTTCTTTGTGAAGATGAAGGAAGGCGCCGAACAGGCCGCCGCGGCGCAGGGTGCCACCTTGATCGCCGCGGCGGGCCGCACCGACGGCGACAACGCCGGTCAGGTCACCGCCATCGAGAATCTCATGGCCGCCGGCGCCAAGGCGATCCTCATTTCCGCCAGCGACTCCAAGGCCATCGTACCGGCCATCAAGAAGGCGCGCGACGCCGGCATCTTGGTGATCGCGCTCGACAGCCCGACGGACCCGGTGGATGCCACCGACGCCCTGTTCGCCACCGACAACTATCGCGCCGGCCAGCTCATCGGCCAGTATGCCAAAGCGCGTCTCGGCGCGACACCGGCCAGAATCGCCACCCTCGACCTGATTCCCGGGCACCCCACCGGTGCGCAGCGCCACAACGGCTTTCTGAGCGGCTTCGGACTCCCGTCGTACGAGAAGTCGCGAAACGAGCTCGCCCAGCCGCCAGAAGTGGTGTGCATGTCCGATGCGATGGGTGATCAGGCCAAGGGGCAGACGGCCATGGAGAACTGCCTGCAGGCGCACCCCGACATCAACGTCGTGTACGCGGTGAACGAGCCGTCGGCCGCCGGCGCCTTCACGGCGCTGCAGAGGGCCGGCAAGGAGAAGGGCGTGCTGATCGTGTCGGTCGACGGCGGCTGCCGTGGCGTGCAGAACGTGCTCGGCGGCGCTCTCACCGCCACCGCCCAGCAGTATCCGCTGCGCATGGCGGAGCTGGGCGTCGAAGCGGCCATGACATTCATCAAGACCGGCCGGAAGGCGAGTGGATACGTGGACACCGGCGTGCAGCTGATCGCCAAGGATAGCGTGGCCGGCGTACCCAGCCTCGGCGCCGACAAGGCCCTCAAAATCTGCTGGGGCGACAAATGAACGTACGGCGGCTGGCCTTTGCCGGTCCGCTCGTTGCGTTGCTGCTGGCCTGTACGTTCTTCGCGCTGCAATCGCCGCGCTTTTTGACGGGCGCCAATCTGTCACTGGTGCTGAGCCAGGTCATGGTGGTCGGCGTGCTGGCCATCGGTCAGACGCTGGTGATTCTCACCGGCGGCATCGACCTCGCCTGCGGCATGATCATGGCGCTCGGTTCGATCTCGATGAGCATGCTGGCCGTGAGGCACGGCTGGCATCCGGCCATCGCCATCGCCGGCGGCATGGGCGTGACCACCATCGCCGGCATGATCAACGGCCTGCTGGTCACGCGCATCAAACTGCCACCGTTCATCGTCACGCTCGGCACGATGAACATCGCCTTTGCGATCACGCAGCTCATTTCGCGCGCGCAGACGTTCACCGATCTGCCGCCGCTTCTCACGTGGCTGGGCAACAGCGTACGCATGGGAAACACGCCGATTGCCTACGGTGCGCTGGCCATGCTGCTGCTGTATGCGCTCGCCTTTGTCGTGCTGCGCGACACGGCAGCAGGCCGGCATGTGTACGCTGTGGGGAACAACATCGAGGCCGCGCGCCTGGCCGGCATCAACACCAACCGCGTGCTGCTCAGCGTGTACATGCTTTCAGGCCTTTGCGCGGGCGCGGCCGCGTTGTTGTCCATCGCGCGCACCGGTGTCGGTGATCCGCAAAGTGGGCAAACGGAGAACCTCGACACCGTAACCGCCGTGGTGCTTGGCGGCACGAGCCTGTTTGGCGGACGTGGCATCGTGGTGGGTTCACTGGTGGGCGCGCTCATCGTGGGCGTGTTCCGCAACGGACTCACGCTCATGGGCGTGTCGTCGGTGTATCAGATTCTGGTGACCGGTGTGTTGGTGATCCTGGCGGTGGCCACCGACCAGTGGTCGAGAAAAGCGTGAGTACGCCGATCGTGCTGGAAGCGCGCGGCCTCGTGAAGCGTCACGGACAGGTGACGGCGCTCGATGGCACCGACTTCGAAGTGCGCGCCGGCGAGATCATGGCGGTGATCGGCGACAACGGTGCGGGCAAGTCATCGCGCATCAAGGCGCTGTCGGGAGCCATGATTCCCGACAGCGGCGAGCTATGGCTGGACGGCGCGCGCGTGCACTTCACAGGCCCCATCGACGCACGACGTGCCGGCATCGAGACGGTGTACCAGGATCTCGCGCTCGCGCCGGCGATGTCGGTTGCCGAGAACTTGTTTTTAGGGCGCGAACATCGTCGGACCGGCATCGCGGGTTCACTGCTGCGACTGATCGACCGAAAGCGCATGGAGCGCGAAGCGGCCGACCATTTGCGAGCGCTCAGCATCGGGATTCGCTCGATCACGCAAGCCGTGGAATCGCTGTCCGGCGGTCAACGTCAAGGCATTGCCGTGGCGCGCAGCGCCGCCTTCGCGCGGCATGTGGTGATACTAGATGAACCCACCGCCGCGCTCGGGGTGAAAGAGAGCGGCATGGTGCTCGACCTCATCACGCGCGTGCGCGACCGCGGATTGAGCGTGATTTTGATCAGCCACAACATGCCGCATGTGTTCGAGCTGGCCGACCGCATTCACATCCAGCGGCTTGGGCAGCGGGCGGCGCTGGTGCGTACGAATGAGATTGCCATGGCCGATGCGGTGGCGGTGATGACGGGGGCGGTTGCATGGCCAGCGACTCTCCAGCCGAAATCCGTTTAGGCTGCGACGCCTGCAGCCTATCGGGTTCCGGAGGCGACCCGCGCAGCTCGGCGAAGTGGTTGTGCCGCTGAGGGTTGCGGAGTTGAGCGCCGGACAGCAGTGTCCTGATATGCTGCGGGAAATTGCCTGTATAGCGTCCGCCACGCAGGCATTCCCCGCGAGTGATTGAGTGTTATACAGACTCAAACGAACACCATGGCAAAGCAAGAGAAGATTGAAGGTGCGCAGTTCGTGCGATTCTACGGGCCGGTCCTGGACGCGCTACGGGGGCTCGGGGGCTCAGGCACACCCGACGAAGTCGTCGCGCGAGTCGCCACCGATCTTGAGCTGTCGGACGAAATTCAGAATGAACTCCTGCCGTCCGGAGATTCTCGCTTTCGCAATCAGGTTGCATGGGCACGATTCTATCTCGTGCGCGAGGGCTTCGTCGATTCATCTCGCCGAGGTGTTTGGAGTCTCACTGAACGGGGGCGGCATGCGACTCTGAATCTTGTGCAATCGCGAGCGATCTTTCTTAAATGGGTCAAGTTCTTCCAAGAACAGCGGAAGTTGAAAGGGAAGACGCCGGCTCTGCCGGGCGAGACCGTGGTTCCGCTGATCGATGACGAAAGCGAGGACCATCGAACGACCGTCCTGAAGCTTTTGATGAGCCTACCGTCGCAGGGCTTTGAACAGTTCTGTCAGCGCATGCTTCGCGAAGCCGGCTTCAGCCAAGTCGTCGTAACTGGGCGTTCGAATGATCACGGGATCGACGGTCACGGGACTCTAACGCTCAATCCGCTGGTGTCCTTCAAGGTGCTCTTCCAGTGCAAGCGTTATAAGGACACGGTTTCCCCAGCGCAGGTTCGCGATTTTCGCGGTGCGATGGCTGGCCGCGCCGACAAGGGTATCATCATCACCACGGGTTCCTTCACGGCTGAGGCGCGACGAGAGGCGGCACGCGATGGAGTGCCGCCGATTGAGCTTTTGGACGGTGAGAAGCTCGTTGCTCTGTTGGAGCAATTGGAGCTGGGGTTGAAGCCCATCAAGGCTTTTGAGGTCGACGCAGGGTTCTTCCGCAGTTTCGCTGCCTAACGAAGTAAAGATTCGTGCCGCGCGCAGCCGCGGCACAATCTGGTGTTGAACGCAATCCGCCGGTACGAAGTCGCGCGGAGCTGGCCTCTTGGACTTTCAATCGAGCGGCGCTGACTTCACGAACCGGAATTGTCCGGT
>JANLVC010000114.1:0-110350 GCA_031363815.1 Gemmatimonadota bacterium | reverse complement strand
ACACGGTCGTTAAGCCAAGCAGCGCCGATGGTACTCCGGTCGAGAGACCGCGGGAGAGTAGGCCGATGCCGGCACCTTGGGAAGCCCCCGTCACCGATCCTCACGGATCCCGGTGGCGGGGGCTTCTGTGTACCACTACCCCGCGACGAGCGCGTTGCCGATCTCAACAACCGCCGACAGCACCATCGCCATATCCGCATCCGTCGTGCGATGATTCACATGGGCCAAGCGAAGTGCAAAACGTCCGGCAATGCGTGTACTCGACGGCACCGCAATGCCACGCTCTTGCAGACGGAGCAGTAGCTCCTCGTTCAAGGCGTTCAGCGCCGACTCGTCGAGGGTGCCGGCGCGATAGCGAAAACATACGACGTTGAGCGGCACCGGCGCGAGGAGTTCGAGCGACTCGTGGGCCGAGACCGCGTCGGCGAACTGTTGGGCTTGTCGCACGTTCTGTTCGATGATGCGACCAAACTTGGCCACGCCATCGGCTTGTAGTTGCATCCACACTTTGAGCGCCTTGAAGCCGCGCGTCAGGTCGAGACCGCGGTCCGCGAAAAACACTCCGCCGGCACTGACGCCACGGCTGGTCTCCGCGAGGTACGTGGCATTGGCTGTGAACGTCGCATAATTGAGCCCGGCATCACGAATGAGCACGCATGCGCACTCGAACGGCATCGCGCCCCATTTATGGAGATCGAACGCAATCGAGTCTGCCTGGTCTAGGCCGGCCACCTGATGGCGCAACGACGGTGCGAGCGCGGCCAGAGCCCCAAAGGCACCATCCACGTGAAACCAGAGGGATTCTTCACGGCAGAGCGTTGCGATCGCACGCAGATCGTCCGTCGCACCTGTGTTCACCGTACCCGCCGTCCCCATCACGCAAAACGGATCGAGGCCGTCGTGCCTGTCAGCGTCGATCATTCTTCGAAGTGCGACAAGGTCCATTTCATACGCCGCATTCACCGGTACGCGACGAAACGCCCGATCGCCAAGGCCGAGCCATTCGGTCGCCTGCCGGGCCCATCCGTGAGTTTCAACCGAGCCGTAGACAACCAACGGTTTCGCCGTCGGCTGGTCTGGCCAGTGTTGCAGTCCGCTATCGCGCACATTGCCGCCACGGGCGCGTACCGCGGCAAATCTGGCGACGCCGAGAGCATGAGTGTTTGCCGCGGTTCCACCGGTCACCAACAGCCCGCCAGCCTCCGGAATGCCCATCAACGTGGCCAGCCAGCCGATCACCTGCCGTTCAACCATCGGCGGCGCGTGGTTGAAGCCGGCCAGATGCGGATTCATGCCGGCGGCGAGCATCTCGGAGAGCATCGCCAGTGGCGTTCCCTGACCCTGCACCCACCCAAAGAATCGTGGATGCCAGTTCCCGTTGCCGTACGGCAAAACGTGTGAGCGAAAGCGCGCATACGCGGCATCTGCGCCGATGCCCTCCATCGGCGCGGGTTCGTCGAACAGCAGACGCTTGGTGGCCGGGATCTCCTGCCATGCCGGCCGATGCGTCAACGACGATTGGACATCGAGCATGTCGTCGAGCATGCGATGCCCCAATGTGCGGAGCTGTGCCCATTCCTCAGGTGATGCAGGATCGAACGATTCGCTATCGACAGTCGGCGGCAGCATCGGAACATGCGATGAAACGGTCATTCGGTAAAATGGACTCGGTCGCAATACGGCGGTACCGCCGCGGGACGGCGTGATCGGCATCCTGCGCGGATGGCAACTACCCCATTCTCCTGGAGTGAATCCGTGACGGTCCAGACTAGCCAGTTTCCCGCTGCCGCCCTTAAGATCAAAGAGATGGCGAACGTCGATCGACCGCGAGAGCGGCTGCGGAGTCTTGGCGCGCAGGCGTTGAGCACCACCGAGCTGATCGCCACGGTGCTCGGTTCCGGTGGGAAGGGGACATCGGCGCTCGCCTGCGCGCAACTCGTGCTCGAGCAGGCCGGTGGTTCGCTCGGTCGACTTGGCTCCATGCCGTTGGCGGCGCTTACTCGCGTGCGTGGGATCGGTCGGGCGCGCGCAACGGCAGTGCATGCAGCGCTCGAGCTCGGTCGACGCATGGCAGGTGAAGCGCGTGAGCCCGGTGTGCCGCTCCGCGGTCCCCGCGACGTAGTGGCGGTGTTCGCGCCGCGGTTGCAGGATGCACCGGTGGAGGAATTCCATGTCGCCATTCTCGACGCGCAGCACCGTCTCGAACGCGACGTGCTGATTACGCGGGGACTGTTGAACTCGTCGCTGGTGCATCCGCGGGAGGTGTTCCGCGAGGCCATCGCCGAACGAGCGGCAGCGGTGATTCTCGTACACAATCACCCGAGTGGTGATCCGACGCCGTCGGCGGAAGACAAGGCAGTGACGGAACAGTTGGTGGCGGCCGGGCGCTTGTTGGACATCCCGGTTCACGACCACATCATCGTGGGACGTGGGCGGTACGTGAGCTTTGCGGAGGCAGGTCTGCTGTGAAAACGATTGCGCTGCACGAGATGATTCCCGGGTTTGGGCCGAGTGCCGATATTTCGTATGATCGGCTCGACCATGAATTGCTCGTGCGCGCGTACAAATTTTCCGACGTCGCGCACGCTGGTCAGGTCCGTCACTCCGGCGAACCGTATGTCTCGCACTGTATCGAAGTCGCGCGGATTCTGGCGGACCTGCAGCTCGACACGACGACAGTCGCCAGCGGACTGCTTCACGACATCGTCGAAGACACGGACATCACCGTCGAGGATGTCGCGCGCGAATTCGGATCCGAAATTGCGCAGATTGTCGATGGCTTGACGAAGATTGCGAATCTGCCGCTCTCGTCCCGCGAAGAGCGGCAGGTGGAGAACTATCGCAAGCTGCTGCTTTCCATCGCGAAGGATGCCCGCGTCATCCTGATCAAATTGGCCGACCGTCTGCACAATATGCGGACGCTCGACTATCTCGCGCTCGAGAAGCGCCGTCGCATCGCCCAGGAAACTCGCGATCTGTACGCGCCTCTGGCCCACCGCTTCGGTATGGCGAAGGTGCGCTGGGAGCTCGAGGATCTGGCGTTCAAGCATCTCGAGCCTGTGGCCTACAAAACGCTGGCCAAGCTGGTTGCGGCAAAGCGCGGGGAACGCGAGCAGTTGATTGCGCAAATGCGTGAGCCGCTCGAAAAGCGGCTTACCGATGCCGGCATCGCCGACGTCGAAGTCACCGGCCGACCAAAGCATCTGTGGTCAATCTACAAGAAAATGCAGCAGCGTGACCGTCCGTATGAGGACATCTACGACCTGCTGGCGATTCGCGTGATCGTGCCGAACGTACTCGAGTGCTACCACGCGCTTGGTGTCATTCATGACGGATGGACGCCCGTGCAGGAACGCATCAAAGACTACATCGCGCAGCCGAAATCCAACGGCTATCAGTCGTTGCACACCACCGTCTTCGGCCCGGGTCGTCAGCTATTCGAAGTTCAAATCCGGACGCGCGACATGCACCGGACTGCAGACTTCGGCATCGCGGCGCATTGGCTGTACAAGGAGTCGTCACGCAGCGCCGATGAACTGGATCGACAGCTGGCGTGGTTTCGGCAGGTGCTCGAGCTGCAACTGGACGCCGAGACGCCTGGTGAGTTCCTCGAGTTCCTGAAGCTCGATCTGTATCAGGACGAGATCTTCGTGTTCACGCCCACCGGTGACGTCATTCAGTTGCCGAAGGGCGCGACGCCGCTCGATTTCGCCTTCGCCGTGCACACGCAGGTCGGTGCACATTGCGCCGGTGCCAAGGTGAACGGCCGCATCGCCCCGTTGTCGCGTGAACTCAAGAATTCGGAAACGGTCGAGATTCTGACCAATCCGAATGCGAAACCCAGTCGTGACTGGCTGTCGCACGTGCGCACTGGGCGCGCGCGTCACAAGATCCGGCAGATGCTGCGGCTTGAAGAGCGCTCGTCGGCCATGCGACTGGGTCGCGAGATCATCGAGCGCGAACTACGTCGTCGTCGATTGCCGAAGATTGACGACAGCGGACTGCAGCCGGTCGCCAAGCTGTTGAAGTTGAAGGATGCTCTGCATTTGATCGCCTCGGTTGGTGCCGGCGACGTGCACGTCATGCAGGTGTTGAAGGCGCTGCATCCCGACCTCGAAACGGCCGAGCCGGTCGTGAAGCAAAGCACGCTCGAGCGCATCGTGGATCGCGTGCGCGGCACCGGCAAGGGCATCCGCATCCAAGGCGCGGATGGGCTGCTTGTGCGCTACTCGCAGTGCTGTCAGCCCGTGCCGGGCGATCAAGTGGTGGGGTATGTCACGCGTGGGCGCGGCGTGAGCATTCACCGCGGCGATTGTCCGAATTTGCTGCTGCTGGCACATGAGCCGGAGCGTCGCCTCGACATCGACTGGCACGAGATGGCCGGCGAGCGATTCATCGTGCGCCTGGCCATGGAAGGGACGGATCGGCGCGGGCTGTACGCCGACGTCGCGGCCGCCGTGAGTGCCACGGGCACCGACATCAAAAGCCTCGAGCTCAAGACGACGGACGGTCGGGTGACGGGCTCGGCAATGGTTGAAGTCGAAAACCTCGCGCATCTCGATCGGATCATGAAGGCGGCGCGCCGCGTCAAGGGCATCGCGGCGGTCTCCCGTCGCGAAAAGCTTACGGCTGATACGTAAGCACGCGGAGTCGGCTTAAAGGGGCGACTGTACCCGAAGAAAAGCCGATCTCGCTATATTGTAGGAATGCCAGCTCCCTTCAGACTTCACAGTCCGTTCGCACCCGCCGGCGATCAGCCTCGCGCGATCATCGAGTTGTCCGAAGGGCTGGCCCGCGGAGACCGTTTTCAGACGCTGCTCGGCGTGACGGGGTCCGGCAAGACGATGACGATGGCGAACGTCATCGCGCAATGGGGGCGACCCACGCTGGTGCTGTCGCACAACAAGACGCTGGCCGCGCAGTTGTACGGTGAGCTCAAATCGTTTTTTCCGACGAACGCGGTCGAGTACTTCATCTCGTACTACGACTATTACCAGCCGGAAGCCTACGTCCCCTCGAGCGATACGTTCATCGAGAAGGACGCGAGCATCAACGAGGATATTGATCGCTTGCGCCTGCGCGCCACCTCTTCGCTGATGGAGCGTGACGACGTGGTGATCGTCTCGACCGTGTCCGCCATTTACGGTCTCGGCGATCCCGTGTCCTATCGTGAGCGCATGGTGGCGCTCTCGCGTGGACAGGCGATCGCGCGCGACGACATTCTTCGCGCGCTCGTCGGCATTCAATATCTCCGCAACGACGTCGCGTTCGATCGCGGCACGTTCCGCGTGCGTGGCGACACCGTGGAGATCTATCCGGCCTATGAAGAACAGGCGGTGCGCCTAGAATTGTGGGGCGATGAGATCGAGCGCATTTCGAAGATCGACCCGCTCACCGGCGAGACGATTTCGACGCTCGAGCGGATGGCGATCTATCCGGCGAAGCACTTCATCACGAATCGCCCCACGATCGAGCGTGCGAGCATCGCGATTCGCGAGGAACTGGCCGAGCGGCTGGCTGAGCTGCGCACGCAGGGGAAGCTGCTGGAGGCGCAGCGACTCGATCAGCGCACGAACTTCGATCTCGAAATGTTGGCGGAGATCGGCACCTGCGCCGGCATCGAGAACTATTCGCGTCATATCAGCGGACGACAGGCGGGAGAACGTCCGGCGTGTCTGCTGGACTACTTTCCCGACGATTATCTCGTGGTTGTCGACGAGTCGCATGTGTCGCTGCCGCAGATCCGCGGAATGTACAACGGCGATCGTGCGCGCAAGCTCACGTTGGTCGATTATGGATTCCGGCTGCCGAGTGCGCTCGACAATCGCCCGCTCGTGTTCGACGAGTTCATGCAGCTGGTGCCGCGCTTGGTGAACGTGTCGGCCACGCCAGGTGAAATCGAGCTGCAGCTGTCCGAAGGCGTCGTGGTGGAGCAGGTCATCCGGCCCACGGGGCTACTGGATCCGATTCTCGAGATCCGTCCGGTGAAGGGACAGGTGGACGACCTGTTGCATGAGATCCGCGTGCGCGAACGAAAGGGCGAGCGCGTATTGGTTACGACGCTCACCAAGCGCATGGCGGAGGATCTCACGGACTATTTGCAGCAGGTGGGCGTTCGTGTGCGCTACATGCATTCGGACATCGACGCCATCGAGCGCATGGAGATTGTGCGCGGGCTGCGCCTTGGCGATTTCGATGTCCTGATCGGTATTAATCTGTTGCGCGAGGGACTGGATATGCCCGAGGTATCACTGGTTGCGATCCTCGATGCGGATCAGGAAGGGTTTTTGCGCAGCGATCGTTCGTTGATCCAGTCGATCGGGCGCGCGGCGCGCCACCTGAATGGCATGGCGATCCTGTACGCCGATCGGATGACCGGATCGATGCAGCGTGCGATCGATGAAACCGATCGTCGCCGCACGATCCAGCGTGACCACAATGCGAAGCACGGGATCACGCCGCACGGCGTCCTGAAAAGCATCGATGACGTCCGGCTGATCACGCGGGTGGCCGATGCACGTGCGCCGCGCGAAGAGAACACGCCAGCCACCAAGCGGCTGGGGGCGGAGCGCGCGCCGCGCTCGCGCGAGGATTTGCAAACGCTGGTGGGAGAGTTGGAGGTGGCTATGCGCGAAGCGGCAATCGCGCTTGATTTTGAGGCGGCGGCCCGACTGCGCGATCAGTTGTTCGAAGTGCGCACGGCGCTCGGCGACAAGCCGGAGCAGGCACGCGGGAATACGGCCGCCCCGAAGCGGCCGCCGGGCAGTGCGCCGATGCGGCGTGCCGGAGGCACGCGTGGCCGCTGACTCGCTCTCGTATCTGCTGGGTCGTGGCGCGCCGCGCGCCCCCGATCGGGACTCACTGGTGTCGTGGGGGCGGGCGCTCGGCGCCGTGCTCCCACGGCCCGTCGTCATTACGCTCGAGGGTGACCTCGGGGCGGGCAAGACCACGTTGGTGCGGGCGATCTGCGTTGGCATCGGCGTCGCGGCGATCGAAGCGGTGACGAGTCCGACGTTTTCCATTGTGCAGCAGTATGACGCGCCGGGTGGGCCGGTCGTGCACGCCGATCTGTATCGACTGCGGTCGGACGCGGAATTGGAGATGTTGGGGTGGGACGAACTGGTTGAGCATGCTCGCGTTCTGCTGGTGGAATGGCCAGATCGCGCCGTGAACACACTGCCACGCGACACGATTCACGTGGTTCTCGGCCATGATCCCGAGAACGCCAATCGGCGATTGCTGCGAATCCACGCCCCCACGGTGCGCTAAGTCCGACGTCGTGTGGGCGTCCGCGCAGGAGACGGCGCCGAGGGCGTCGTCGTCCACCGTGTGGCGGACAATGGCATGTCGGTCGTTATCGCCAATATCCCTCGCGTCATCGCCATGCCCGTCGTCGCCCAACCTGGCTCTTTCATCCGTCTGGCCGAAGTAATTTCGGCGCTGACGTATGCGCTCGACCTCACCGAAGGGCAGCGCCCCGGACACCCGATCCGTACGGTGCTGATTGCGATGCGGCTTGGTCGTGAGCTCGACGTCGACATCGAGGCGATGGCGGCGCTGTACTACGCGGCGCTTTTGAAGGATTCGGGGTGTTCCAGCAATGCGGCGCGTATGTCGGCGCGTATGTCGGCGCTCTTCGGCAGCGACGATCAGGACGTGAAGCGCGACAAGCGCCTCGTCGATTGGCACGATCGCGGGAAGCTCGCCATGCGCACGACGAAGAACTGTGGGACGGGGCGGAATCCGATCGCCCGCGTGTCGCATTTCTGGCGGATCGCGCGTACGCCATCTATGGCGCGCGAGATCATCCAGACGCGGTGCGAACGCGGCGCACAGATCGCGCTCGTGCTCGGGTTCCCGCGGGCAACCAGTGAGGCGATTGCCCACGTCGATGAGCACTGGTGCGGGCTCGGTCATCTGGTGGGACTGGCGGGCGACGAGATCCCGCTGTTGTCGCGGATTCTGCTGCTCGCGCAGACGCTCGAGGCGTACTGTAGCGAGAACGGCATCGAGGCCGCGATTGCGATGACGCAGCAACGTCGAGGGCGGTGGTTCGATCCGCGGCTAGTCGATTTGGTCGCCGCGTGGGAGCGCGATCGTGGTTGGTGGGCCGTGCTGGCCGACAGTGCGAACCTCGATCAAGCGGTGCTGGCGCTTGAGCCGGGTGGCATTCCCCTGCACGCCACCGACGATCGGCTCGATAGTATTGCGTACGCGTTCGCCGCCGTGATCGATGCAAAGTCGCCGTATACCGCGCGTCATTCGACGAACGTCGCCCGCTACGCGGTGGGAATCGCGATGTCGATGGGGCGGATGCCGAGATGTGCCGCGACACCCTCCGCGCCGGTCTGTTGCACGACATCGGCAAGCTCGGTGTCTCGAATCGCATCCTCGACAAACCGGCCAAACTTACCGACGAGGAGTTCGGCGAGATCCGAAAGCATCCGCGGTGGACGTCGGAGATCCTCGAGCGCGTGAGCGCGTTCAATGGATTCGCGCAGGAGGCGTCGCAGCACCACGAGCGCCTTGACGGGAAAGGGTATCCGTGGAAACTGGAGGCGTCGCAGCTGGGACTGTTGTCGCGTGTACTGGCGGTCGCCGATGTGTACGAAGCGCTCTCAGCCGATCGACCGTACCGCGCCGGGCTCGCAGTGCCAACGGTGCTCGACATCATGCGCCGCGATCGGGGCACCGCCTTCGACAGCCACGTGCTCGATGCGGCGGCTTCACTCGCCGAGCGCGGCACGTTCGTGGTGCTCGCCGAAGGACACGATGATCCGTTCCCGCAGCTCCGTCTGGAGCCCGCGAAGTTCACGCGGATTGCCAGCGTGGCATAGCGCTGGCCTCCGGGCTGAGCCCTCGTGAGTCGTGATTACTCGTGGCCGAGGGCTGGGGAAGGGGTGTTGGGCGCGCTAGACTCTGTGTATGTCCGCACCCGCGTTTCCCAGGGAGAAGTCCGCCTCACATGCGGCACTGCTGCTCGTGCTCGAAGCCTCGACTACGGTGGGCTCGGTCGCCCTGATCGCCGATAGGGCGCTCGTGGCGGTGCGACCAGTGGCGATGGGTGCCGGGCGCGAAGATCAGCTGTTCCCGGCCGTGCAGGCGCTGCTCGGCGCTGTGGGCGCGACCGCGCAGCAACTTACGGGCGTCGTGTGTGGGGAAGGCCCGGGAAGCTTCACGTCGTTGCGGATCGCGGCGTCGCTCGCGAAGGGGCTGGCCCACGGGGCATCGGTGCCGCTGTTTGCCGTGTCGTCGCTCCTGCTCGCGGCGGCGGATGCCATTGACGCACTTCCTGCCGGGTTATGTGTGGTGCATGGGGATGCGCTGCGAGGAGAGCGCTACGTGCTGGACGTCATGTTCCGTGCGGATGGCAGCGTCCACGCGCAGTCCGGGTTCGCTCGCATGACGCTCGAGCAGCTGGATGTGTACGCGGCGGGACGTCCGCGGCTCGCCGTGCTCGCAACGCCGACGCCGGACCTCGAGACGCGCATCGTGACGCCGTCGGCGGCGCACGTATTGCGCGTGACACCGGCGGCATGGACAGGCGCGGTGCCGTTGGACAGCTGGGAGCCGCAGTATGGGCGCCTGGCGGAAGCGCAGGTGAAATGGGAAGCCTCGCACGGTGCGCCGCTCCCGTCCCGCGACCCGGCATGACCGCGCGGGACATCTCTATCCGGCCGACGATTGCGAATGACGTGCCGGCGATGGCCACGATCGAAGCACTTGCGTTCAGCGACCCGTGGCCGGCGTCGTCGTTTCACCAGCTGTTGGCGCACCCGTTCTCGCGGATGGCGACTGCGGTAGACGAGTCGGGTGCCGTCGTCGGGTATTGCGTTATGCTGCGCGCCGCTGACGAGGCCGAGATCGCGAATATCGCGACGGCGCCCGGTATCCGTCGGCGCGGCGTAGGCGCCCAGCTGCTGGGCGACGCCATCGACGCCGGGACAACAGCGGGGGTCGTCGCCATGTTTCTCGAGGTTCGTGAGTCGAACACGGCGGCGCGCGCGCTCTACTCGTCCCGTGGATTCGTGGCCGTAGGACGGCGCCGAGGATATTACCGGAGGCCCGTCGAAGACGCCCTTGTCCTGCGCCGCGACGCGACGGCGTTCGAATAGCCCCACGCGCAGCTTTCGGGTTTGGTTTGGTCAACGGACTCTCCTAGCTTATCCGACACCCATTACCACCGTTCTTCGAGGAGGCACCGTGAGTCGCAGCCTGAACAAGGCCATTTTGATTGGCAACGTCGGGTCAGATCCCGAAATCCGCACCGTCGGCAGCGGAACGCGCGTGGCGCAGTTCTCGCTCGCCACGAGCCGCAACTGGACGGACCAGACCGGCGCGAAGCAGGAAAAGACGGAGTGGCATCGCTGCGTCGTCTGGAACAGCGCGCGTGGCTCGGGACTGGCCGACGTTGTGGAGAAGTACGTGAAGAAGGGCGAGAAGATCTACGTTGAAGGTGAGATCGAGTATCGCCAGTGGCAGGATAAAGACGGACAGACTCGCTACACCACCGAAATCAAGGTCAAGGAGCTGATGCTCCTCGGCGGTCGTGCCGGCGGCGGTGGTGGTGGCGGCGACGACGACATGGACAGCGCGCCGCGGCGCTCGGCGTCTCCCGCTCAACCGAAGACGGCGGCGGCGCCGGCGGCCGGGAAGGAAGAGTTCGGAGACTTCCCTGGTGCGCTGGAAGACGAGGACGACGATCTGCCGTTCTGATTTTCCCCTGTATTCACGGTGTCCGCCGTCGGGAACGCCCGGCGGCGGCAACTGTGATGATGTCGACCAGTGCCGTGATGCGCCCGCCGTTACGCGCGACCATCGCAGGCGTCTCCGGTGTGGGCACCTCGCATGCAGTCATGCAGGCGAGTCGAGGGCCCTCCAGCGCCCCGGGTGGGGGCGCGTAGTCTTTCCACTGTGAGGCTCGCTGATGCGCGCTGCAAACCAGCCGCCGTCGTCTACTGCCATCGAATCCAGCCGGGTGCTGAATCCGGTCTATCGCATTTTCGTGGCACTCCTGTCGACGCTCGCTCTGCTGCTCGTCTGGCGCCCGGCCGTCGTTCACGGTCAGGAGGCAGATGGTCGTATCGTGTCGGTCTCCGATTCGACGCTCGATCAGGTCAAGGATTCTGCGACCACGATGCATGTAGTCCGTGCCGGCGAGACCCTGTGGGGGATTGCTGCACGATACTACGGCGATGGACATCAATGGCCGACGCTCGCGCGGCGTAACCGGGTTGCGACCACCAGTTCGGCCCCGTTGCAGGTCGGGATGAAGTTGACCGTTCCGGCATCGCCCGCGATCCGTGGCGCGAAAGCGGCCGCGATGGCTGCTGCACCGGCAGACTCTACGGTGCCCACCTTCGCGTTGGCCAAGGCAGGGGAGGGCACCTTGCCACCGCCGACACGTTCGTCTGGATCACTCGCTGCGCAGACCGTCGGCAAGGCCAACGCTGCCGCCGCCGCAGAGAAGGCGCGTGCTCCGGCGAAGTCGGCTAAAGCCGCTGGAGTGGCGGCGATCGCCCCCGTGACGACGCCGTCGGTCGAGCCTGATACCTCGCGTGTGAACTTCCAGCCGCAACATTCGAGCGAGTTGATGATGTCGCGGAAGGGGACGCGCATCGGGCTGGTCGATCTCGAGGCGCAGGTCGCGTCGCGCAAGAACAGCGAAGTGGAGACCGTCTTCCATCGCGACTTGCCCGATGCCGCCGAGGCGGAGCGTCGCACGCGCGCGGTGCTTCGTCCCAGTACGCCCGCGCCGCGACAGGCCGAGTTCGAGGCGGCGCCGTTTGTGGTGCAGCAGTCGGAGCTGGCCAAGGCCGGATCGATCACCAAGCGGGTGGGCTCGCCCGGGAGCAATGAGAGCGAGTATCCGCAGCGTGCGATCCTGACGGACCAGATCGAAGTGCGTCCGCCCGCCGGGGTCACCTACACGGTCGGGCAGCGGCTCGTGGCGGTGACCACGCCGGCCGCCGCGGACAAGCAGTCGATGATCGCGATTCCGGCGGGCATCGTCGAGATCGTGCGCGTTGAAGTAGGGAAACCGGTCGTCGCGGTGCTGACGCGTCAGTCCGGCCGAGTCGAGCAGGGGCAGCAGCTCCTTCCGGCGACCGGATCGTCGGCGCCGTGGCTGGCTGTGCAGAAGCTCGCCGAACCAGATGTAAAAACCAGCGTGCGCTGGATCGACCCGCACGAGTTGCAGCCCACGCTGCAGAGCTTCCTGATACTCGCCGCGGGCACGACGCAGGGCGTGAAGGCCGGAGACGAATTCGGGCTCTACCGGAGCGGCACCAAGAAGCAGCCCTCGCAGGAGTCGCTGGTGGCGACGGTGAGGGTGGTGCGGAGCGAAGCGGCGGGCAGTTCGGCCGTGATCACGCGCCAGTATCAGTCGGACATCGGCGTCGGCCTCGCGGCCCGTCGTCTGGCCAAGGCTCCCTGACGGTTCGGGCAATGTGGCAGCGCGCGACGTGACCCGCGTTGCATCGTCCTGATCTCGATCGATCACTGGCACGCGCCGAGGTCCCCGTGGGCGTCGGCGCGTGTGTACATTGGGGGCTTGTGCGTCTCAGGTAGCGCCCTGACGAGACGAGGACGACAGCGGATTTCCCCATTGGATCGAGGAAACGAACGGCATGGCAAAGACGGTCGTGGTGACGGGTGGTGCAGGTTTTATCGGATCCCATGTCGCGGACAGATTCCTGGCCGAAGGATGGGAGGTCACCATCCTCGACGACCTGTCGAGTGGACGTGAGGAGAACATCCCGTCGGCGGCGCGTTTCGTCCGCGGCGACATCACGACGCCGGAAGCGGCCGCGCTGGTCCGTGAAGGCAAGTTCGACGTGATGTGTCATCTCGCCGCGCAGATCGATGTGCGCCGCAGCGTGCTCGATCCCGTGTACGACGCCACGCGTAACATCCTCGGCACGCTCAATTTGATGGAGGCTGTCCGCGCTGGCGGTCATCCTACTCGCACCATTCTTTCGTCGACGGGTGGGGCACTCTACGGAGATTTCGATCCGCCGCCGAGTCCCGAATCGAACAGCAAGGATCCCGAAGCACCATATGGCATCGCGAAGTTGTCGATCGAGTACTATCTCGCGTATTACGGACGCGTGCACGGACTCGACAACGTGGCGCTGCGTTACGGGAATGTGTACGGTCCGCGCCAGGACCCGCACGGTGAAGCCGGGGTGGTTGCGATCTTCTGCAATCGCTTGCTCGACGGTCGCGCGCTGACAGTATTTGGCGATGGCGAACAGACGCGCGACTACGTTTACGCCGGTGACGTTGCTGGTGCGAATTTCGCGGCCGCGATCGTCGATCTCCCGCCGCGTGGACGTCTCGACGCCCGCGCCTTCAACATCGGCACGTCGATCGAGACGTCGGTGAACACGCTCGCGGAAACGCTGCGTGCCGTGTCGAACGCGCATTCCCCGGTCGACTACGCGCCGGCTCGCGCCGGCGAGCTCGCACGCTCCGCGCTGAACACGACAAAGGCACAGGCCGTGCTGGGCTGGACGCCGAAGGTCACACTCCGCGAAGGACTCGAGAACACGTATCGCTTTTTCGCCGATCGTCGCGCGCGACTGGAGACGCAGGCGTGACGGCGGTGGTTGGACTGTACGCGGCACTGCAGATGGCGACCGAGCGGGAAGCGTTACCGTCGTCGATGCTGGGGATGTTAATCAACAGCGATCCTGTCACGAAGAGCGTGCTGGTCTTGCTTGTCGTGCTATCGCTGACCTCGTGGGCGATCATGTTTGCGAAGTGGCGTGGATTTAAGACGGCCGAGACAAACGGCCGAGCATTCGTCGCGGATTTCGAGCGCGCGCGCGACATGGATGACGCCATGCTGATCGCGCAGCGGGCGAATCCGAGTGCGTTTACGGCGGTGTTCGCGCGCGCCGTGTCATTTCTGAACGATACGAAGCCGGCGCTAGGCGCGACCAGCGATCGATCGGCGCGCCTGTCGGGCTCACAGGTCGAGGCGTTGCGACTGGTACTTGATGCCGAAGGGTCGAAGGCGCGTGAAGCGCTTGGACAGTTCATCCCGTGGTTGGCGACGGTCGGCAGCGTGAGCCCACTGATCGGCCTCTTCGGCACGGTACTTGGCGTGATCGACGCCTTCGTCGGCATCGGGCAGAAGGGTTCCGGTAACATCCAGGCCGTGGCGCCCGGCATCGGCACCGCGTTGATGGCGACGGCCGCTGCGCTCGCTGTCGCGATTCCCGCGGCATTCGCGTACAACGTCTTTGCCTCGCGCTTGAATCGTGTTGATGACGCACTCGAAAGATTCGGGTCGGAGCTGATCGCGTTGATGGTGCGAGAAGGGCGGATCTGAGGATGCGTCGCGGCCGCCGTCGGGAGCGTGCTGGCGTCAACGCCGAGATCAACGTGGTGTCGCTCATCGATGTGATGATGCTGCTGATGATTATCTTCATGATTACGGCGCCGATCATGCAGGGCGGTGTCGACATTGCGCTGCCTACAGCGGATGTCGCGCCGCTCGAGCCGAAGAACGGACTCGTGATCACGGTCGATCGTCGTGGCCAAATTTTCATCGATGACACCCCGCTTTCGTTCGACGAATTCGCCGGCAGTATCAAGGCGTTGTCGGACAAGAAGGGCGGCGGCGGCGTCTATCTCCGCGCCGATGAAGCGGTGCCGTATGGCACCGTGGTGCGCATCGTCGCCGCGATGAAGGCTAAGGGCATTACGGAGGTCGGGCTCGTGGCTGAACCGGACGGCGATCGGTGAGCCTGTCGCCGTCCGCGACTGGGCCGACAACGCTCGGCCGCGGCATCGCATTTTCCGCAACGGTGCACTTGACGCTGGTGGCGACCGCGATCTGGTGGGGTTCGCGTGCCGAGGCGCCGCGTCCCACAGTGTACCGCGTGGAACTGGTCGGAGCGCCAGCGGGCTTTCGTCAGGCCGGTGTGGTGACGCCTGCCGCACCGCCGGCGGCGCAGGCGCCCGATATCGCCGGTGCCGAACGCGTGCCGGAGGAGAAGACGGTGCCGAAGCCGACCACGGCGAAAAAGGTGCTGCCGTCAGCCAAGGCGACGCCCTCGACCTCGCGAACGAAACAGGCGGGTTCGAAGACGGCGTCGCCGACCCCGACGAAATCGACCACCGCGCCGAAAGCCGGTGCCGGTGCGCAGGGTGGCAAGGGGGCGGATGTCGCCAACCTCCATATTCGCGGGATCGAGTTTCCGTATCCCGGGTACCTGCAGAACATCGTGAGGCAACTCACGCTGAATTGGACGCCTCGCCGCGTGTCTGCGGTCCTCATGTCGGAGGTGAAGTTCACCATCCGTCGCGACGGCTCGGTGATGGCGATCGAAGTGGTGAAGGGATCGGGTGATCGCATCTACGATCTCGATGCGATGGGTGCGATTGAAGCAGTAGGCTCCACGCGCGGATTCGGCCCGCTCCCTCCGGGGTGGATCGACGACGTGCTGATCGTGTATTTCACGTTTGATTATGCTCTGCGACCCAACTGACCGCATGCCCCAGATGATGTCTTTCTGCTTGTCGCCTCGTGTGTTGCCGCTGTTCGCCAGTGCGACGCTGGCCGTGGGCGCGGCCCTGCCGTCGCGCACTGAGGCGCAGGCGCAGCCGCCGGGCGTCAGCCTTAGCACCCGCTACGTGGCGGGACAGAAGACCTCATTGATCGTGTTGGCGGTGAAGGGCCTGAATGGCGATTCCGTGGCGACGATTCTCTCGCGGGATTTTGATTACAGCGATCGCTTCAACGTGGTGTCGACGTCGAGTGCGCCGGTGGTGAATGGGCCGCCGAACTACGCGCTGTTCTCGAAACTCGGGGTTGATGGTATTGTGCAGCCCACACTCTTGCCGTCGGGATGGGTGCGCGTGGCGTTGCACGATGTGTCGAAAAAAGCCGTGCTGAACAGCAAGGATTTTCCGTTCCCATCTCCGGCGCTCACTCCGGCATGGCGTTCGGCGCTGCATGGCGTCTCCGACGCGGTCGAAGAGTGGATCACGGGGCAGCGCGGCATTGCGCAGACGCGCATCGCGTTCACGCGGGGCGGACGGGTGTGGGTCGTTGACAGCGATCGCGCACAGGTGACCCCGGCAACGCCCAGCGGCATGTCGCCGCAGTGGCTGCCTGGGGGTCGGGGGCTCGTGTACAGTGTGCTCGACGGCGTGCGCAATCCGATCATGATGACGGATCTCGGCACTGGATCGCAGCGCACGTTGGCCTCGTCGTCGGGGATTGAGCACAGTTCGCCGGCGGTGTCTCCTGACGGACGTACCGTGGTCTATGCGCGGGGCTCGGACACCGGCACTGATCTATACGCCATGCCGATCGAGGGGGGCGCGCCACGCCGCATCACCGTGGGGCGCGGTCGGGCGAGTACGCAGCCGACCTTCAGCCCTGATGGGCAGCGAATCGCCTTCATGTCCGACCGCTCAGGGCATCCCGAAGTGTATATTAGCGATCTTGATGGAACGAACGTGGAGCTGCTGACGGCAGCGGCGTTCGGCGACCGCGACTACCGCGCCGGGCCGGACTGGTCTCCCGATGGGCGCCTCGTTGCGTTTCAGTCACGAAACGGCGGCACCTTCCAGATCATGACGATCAACTTGCGCGATCAGTCTGTGAAGTTCGTGACGAACGACGGCCGGAATGACGACCCGTCATGGGCACCGGATTCCCGGCACATCGTCTTTTCGTCGACGCGCAGCGGGACGCGCCAGTTGTGGATCGTAGATAGTGAAACCGGACGCTCACGCCAACTCACCTTCGGGTCCGAGGCGCGATTGTCGACGTGGTCGCCGCGGTTGTTGTCGCAGTAATCACCAGCTTGTTCACTTTATCCCGCGGAGTTTTCCGACATGATGCGTGTGTCTCGACTGACCTTGGTGTTGGCCTCTACCACGCTGGTGCTGGGTGCCTGCCGAAAGAAGCCGGTGGTTGCCCCGCAGACCGAGACGACCCCTGTTGCGCAGCCGCAGCAGCCGTCACGGCCGACGAATATCACTCCCGCGGCACGCGATACGATGGAAGCGTATCGCACGAAGCTGGCAGCGACGCGTGCACGCCTGCTTGAGACGATCTATTTCGAGTATGACGCCGACGACCTGCGCGACGATGCGAAGGCCAGCCTCGACGCGAAGATTGTGGTGTTGAACGCAAATCCTGGCGTGAAGATCCGCGTCGCCGGTCACTGCGACGAGCGCGGCAGCGATGAGTACAACATCGCACTTGGGCGTCGTCGTGCCGAAGTGGCGAAGCGTTATCTGACCGACCGCGGCATTGATGCGTCGCGCATCGAGACGGCGTCGTTTGGTCGTGAGCGTCCGGCCGTGCAGGGTACGAGTGAAGAAGCGTGGGCACGCAACCGTCGCGACGAGTTCGAGATCATCGTCGGCGGCGATCAGCTGCGCGCTCAGTGATGAGTGCCGCCGCGCTCGGACTTCGGCACACGCTGCGCTCCCGGATGTGGCGGGTCGTTCCTCTCGTGGCGCTCGTCGCCACGGGAGGGTGTTTCGCCACGCGCGGGGATGTGCGGATCGTGCAGAGCGACATTTCGTCGCTGCGCGCGGAGATCCTTAAGCATCAGCTGGAGCAGCGCGAAGCGCTGACGCAGACCATGCGGATGCTGCAGGTGGCCAGTGACTCGTTGTCGAAGGTCAGTGCGCGCACCGTTGCTATTCAGGGCGACGTCCGCGGCGAGATGCGGGCGATCCGTGAGCAGATGTTGCAGGTGCAGACGTTACTGGGGCAGAGTCAGGCGACGATCGCCCGATTGCGCTCGGAGATCGAATCACGTAGCGCCGCCGTGGTCGCCACGCCACCCGCTGGGACCGTGCCGCCGCCGGTGCCCCCCACCGGTGCACGCACGCCGCCGCCGACGGTATTCGATTCCGCCGCGGCCCGTGCGCCCGGCCCCAACCAACTTTATATCGACGGTCGGGATCAGCTCACCCGCGGCAGCAGTGCCACTGCGCGCATCTACTTTCAGGAACTGCTCACCAACTTCCCCACGTCGGACTACGCGCCCGATGCGCAGTTCTGGATCGCGGAGTCGTTTGCGAAAGAAAAGAATCTGCCGGCTGCTGATGCGGCGTATGCGGCGTTGGTGAGTGCCCATCCCACCTCGGCCAAGGCTCCAACCGCGTTGTACAAGCGGGCGCAGCTGGTGCTGCAGCAGGGAAATACCCCGCAGGCCCGACAGCTGCTGGAGCAGGTAATCGCCCGCTATCCGCGCAGCGATGAGGCCGAGCTCGCGGCCGAACAACTCAAGACGCTGCGCTGATCGCGCGACCAGGACGACCTCGCTGATGTCCAGTAGTAAGAGTGTGGAAATGCCGTTCCTCGATCACCTCGAGGAACTGCGCTGGCGGCTTTTCAAGTGTGCCGTGGCGATCGCTATCGGCGTGGGCGTCGCCTTCGCGCTGTTGTACACCAAGCAGGTCGACATCATCGCCTTCCTGTCGCAGCCGATTCAGCCGTTTCTGAAGCAGCCGCTTATGGTCACGCACGTCAGCGATCTCTTCGATATCGTGATGGATGCGTCGATCACGCTGGGGCTGATTGCGGCGTCGCCGGTCCTTGCGTGGCAACTTTGGGGATTCCTGTCCCCAGCGCTCTACGGCCACGAGAAGAAAGCCGTGATCCCGGCGTTGATCGGGGCGGCGGTGCTCTTCCTGGCTGGCATGGCGCTGTCGTTCTTCTATGTACTTCCCGTAACGCTCAGCTTCTTCATGAGCTTTCAAAGCGGCTCTGTACAGATTATGCAGACGGTCGATCAGTACGTCAGTTTCGTGATCTCCATGTGTCTCGCGTTCGGCGCCATCTTCGAACTGCCGATCGTGATCGCGTTGCTGTCGGCGATGGGAATCGTCCAGCCGCAGTACCTTTCGAAGTTCCGGCGTCACGCGTTCTTGGGATGCATCGTCGCGGCCGCGCTCATCACACCGGGCAGCGACCCGACGTCGCTGATCGCGCTCACGATCCCGCTCTACATGCTGTACGAAGTGTCGATCACGGTCTCGAAGTTTATCAGCCGTCGTCGAGAGCGGCGGATCGCTACCGGGGACGAGTGAGCCGGTCGGTCCTCGCGCACGGCCGGTGGCGTTCGGTCGTTTTCGCGATGCTGGGCCTTGTGCTTGGCACTGTGATGATCACTGCGCCGCTAACCGCCCAGCGTCCCGTCCCCACGCGTCCGATGCCCGCCGGCAGGGCGGCGCCCGGCAGGGCCCAAGGGAAAGACAGCCTGGCGCAGTTGAGCAAAGATCGCGAGGTATTCAACTGGATACCGCCCGACTCGCTCATGCGAGCGCTCCTCGATCGCGAGGGGTATCGGAAGGTGCGGTACCAAGGCGACACGGTCTTCTTCAACGCACTGTCGCGCGCCTTGATCCTCAAGGGCAAGCCGTCAGCGGTGCAACGCGACGAGACGATGATCATTGGCGACTCGATCGTCTACAACGATTCGACCAAACGCGTCGTTGCCATCGGTGACACGGTCCTGCTGCGCGATCCGCAGCAGCAGGACGCCGACGACTTCGTCGCCAAGGGGCGTATCGAGTACGACCTCCAAGCGAAACAGGGCGTGACTGGCGCTTTTTCGACGTCGGTGACCTCTGGGCAGCGGCTGTTTATAAGCGCCGAGCGCGGCACGATCATTTCCGATTCGCTCGTGAGCGGTCGGCACATCGTATTCGCCAAAAATGGCTCATTCACGTACTGTGATCATGCCGAGCCGCATTTCCACTTCACCACGAAGGACATGAAGTTCGTGTCCGAGAACGTGATGGTAGCGCGACCAGGCGTGCTCTACATCGGCGAAGTGCCCGTGTTCTGGATTCCATTTTTCTTCCAGGATGTTCGCAGCGGCCGGCGTAGCGGCATGCTCACGCCGAACTTCGGTATCGCGGAACTGTTCCGGAACAGCCCGTCGTATCGCCGCAGCATTTCAAACATCGGCTACTTCCTGGCGATCAGCGATTACATGAACGCCGAAGCGTCGTTTGACTGGCGTTCTGGCGCTCGCAGCACCGACCAGGATCCGGGCTTTCTGCGTGGTAACGCCGAGTTGCGCTACAAGTGGCTCGACCGGTTCATAAGTGGGGAGACGGCCGTGTCGTATCTGGCGCAGCGCAACGGCACGACGAATACGTCAGTCACCTGGAATCACAATCAGGACTTCTCGCGTCAGACGCGCCTCACCGCCCGTCTGAACTGGATGCAAAACACGCAGATCCAGCGGCAGACGAACATCAATCCGACGGCCGCCAACGCGACCATCCGCTCGCAGTTGAACTACCAGACCAAGGTCGGTCCGGCGCAGATCAACGTCGGTGGAAGTCGGGTGCAGTATCCGGGGCGGAGGCAGGTCGACATGGACTTTCCGTCGCTCAACGTCACCGCGGGCACGCTCGCTGGGGGGCCGTTCTCGTGGACGCCGTCGTTGCGCTTGGCGATTACGGGACAAAGCAATATCGACCAGGGGCTGCAATTTCCGTATGTGTACAACATCCGTAAAGGTGGCGGCATCGACAGTGTGCGCTTTGACGCGAGCCGCCGGAATATGCAGCTCGGATTCGAGACGCCGATCATGATCGGCGATTGGCAGTGGAACAACTCGTTTACGCTGTCCGATCAGTATCGCAATTTCCCGGAGCAACGCGAAATCATCGGCGTACGCGACACGTCGATTCGTTCCACGCGTATTTTTGCCAAGACCTACGAGTCGAACTTCGACTGGAACACGTCGTTCGGATTGCCACGCTTCTTCCAGGGCACGTGGAACTTGTCGCCGTCTATCTCGGTGAACAACGTTGATGGGGCGTCGGGACTTTTTGTGCGCACCGAACGAAGCGGTGGCAAGTGGGTGCAGCAGTCGAAGCGGCTGAGCTATGCGCTCTCCGCGTCGCCCACGCTGTACGCCATGCTGCCCGGCGTCGGATCCGTTGCCAAATTTCGGCATTCGATCACCTCGGGCCTCAGCTACAGCTATTCGCCGAATGCCAACGTGAGCGACGAGTACCTGCAGGCGCTTGGGCGGACGCGTGTAGGCTACCTCTCCTCGCTTGCGCAGAACCGCGTTTCGCTCAACCTCTCGACCAACCTCGAAGCGAAGCTGAAGTCGGACTCGGATTCGACGCCGGAGTCGGGAAAGAAAGTGCAGTTGCTGGCGCTGAACTTTTCGTCACTGTCGTACGATTTCATTCGGGCTGACTCCACCGGCAACGGATTCACCGACAAAATGTTCACGATTTCGGGGCGCACGGATCTGTTGCCAGGGCTCGACTTCCGCACGTCGTACGATATGTTTCAGGGCGATCCGGCGTCGGATACCGCGACGTTCAGTCCGTATCGTACGGATTTCGGCGTCACCTTCTCGCTCAACAGCAAGTCGGGACTCGTCGCGCTATTCGGCCGCTTGCTCGGCATGTCGACACTGCTCGAGGCCATCGACAGCACCAACGCGCCGCGCAACGCCGCCGACCAGAACGTGGCGCAACAGAGTCGCCAGATGAACGCCGCCGGTGGCGGCAACATGCGTGGTATGCAGGCGTCGCTGCCGACGGGTGGCGGATGGAATCTGAATCTGCAGTACAACGCGGCGCGTCAACGACGGCCCCGCGGCGGCACGCAGATATTGAACGATCCGTCGACGTTCTGTGAACCGCAGCGCGCCCTCGGACTGTTCGTGTACGATCAATGTCTGATCAACGCCCAGAGTGCGCAGGCAACCGGGCTCACGTCCGGGCAAAGCGCCATCGGTGCGCCCGTGTTCATCCAACCAGCCACGCAGAACGTGACGGCGACGATGTCGTTCAACATTACGCAGAACTGGTCAGCACAGTGGAGCACACAGTACGATGTGGAGCGTGCCCGGTTCGCGAGCCAGCAGGTTGGCCTGCAGCGCCAGTTGCATGACTGGAACGCCGTGTTCGCATTATCGCAGACGCCGAGCGGCAGCTTTTCCTTCAACTTCTTCATCGCCTTGAAGGCGCAGCCGGAGCTCAAGTTCAATTACGACCGACAGACGTACCGGTCGTCCAGTGGGTACTGATCCATCGGTTCAACCGGCGCGGGGACAGAATACGATGCTGCTGCTTGACGGACGTTCGCTACAGATTGCCGACGTGATGGCGGTAGCCGATGGCGCCTTGACCGTCGGACTGGCCCCCGAGGCGCGGGCGCGTATGCAGGTCACGCGTGACGTCGTCGAGCGCGCGGTGGCGCGCGCCGAGCCGGTGTACGGTATCAACACCGGTTTCGGAAAACTCTCCGAAGTGACCATCGCCGGCGATCAACTCGCGGCCCTGCAGCGCAATCTCGTGCGCAGTCATGCGGCCGGCGTCGGTGATCCACTCCCTGAACGCGAAGTGCGCGCGATGATGCTGCTCCGCGCCAACGTACTCGCGACGGCGTACGCAGGCGCACGTCCGGTCGTCGTGGAGTCGTTGTTGGCGATGCTGAACGCCGGCGTGTGGCCCGTCGTGCCGGAGCAGGGCAGTGTGGGGGCCAGCGGTGATCTCGCACCGCTCGCGCATCTCGCACTCACGCTCATCGGCGAAGGCACCGCGCGCTTTCAGGGACGCGAAGGCCCCTCGCATGAATTGCTCGTTGCGGCCAGACTCTCCGCCGTGACGCTCGAGGCGAAGGAAGGGCTCGCGCTCATCAACGGGACGCAGGCGCACACCGCTGTCGCGACGCTGGCCTGCGCGGAACTCACCCGACTCTGGCATGCCGCGCATGTTGCGACGGCGATGAGTCTCGAGGCACTGTTGGGCACGCCCGATGCATTCGACGCGCGCATTCAGGAGGCGCGCGGTCAGTCAGGGCAGATGGAATCGGCGGCAATGCTGCGCATGCTCCTTGAAGGCAGTGAGATCCGCGAGTCGCACCGCTTTGGTGATCCGCGCGTGCAGGATGCGTACGCGCTCCGTTGCGTACCGCAGGTGCACGGCCCCGCGCTCGACGCGCTGCGTTTTGCGCGCGGCGTCATCTCGCGCGAGCTCAACGCGGCCACCGATAATCCGCTGGTGCTCGCCACCGGTGAATTGCTCAGTGGCGGCAACTTCCACGGGCAAGCCGTCGCGATGGCAAGCGACGTGTTGGCCATCGTCTGCGCGAATCTGGCGGTGATCAGCGAGCGGCGTATCGATCGACTGGTGCACCCGGATTTCAATCAGGGACTGCCGCCGTTCTTGGCGGGCTCTCCGGGTCTTGAGTCGGGTCAGATGATGGCGCAGGTGACGGCGGCGGCGCTGGCCAGCGAGTGCAAACTGCTCGCGCACCCCGCGAGCGTCGATTCGATTCCGACCGATGGCAACAAGGAAGACGTGGTCCCGATGGCGATGGGCGCGGCCACCAAGTTGCGCCGCACCGTGCGCAACCTGCGACATGTGGTCGCGATTGAATTGATCGCTGCGGCCGAGGCGCTCGAGTATCGCCGTCCGCTGCGCAGCAGTGCCGCTGTTGAGCGTGCGCACGCGATCATCCGCACGCATGTCGCGCGGGCCACTGGCGACCGACCGCCTTCCCCTGACATCACACGGCTAGGTGACGCCGTATCGGCGGGTGCACTCGATGCCTTGACCGAGGGCTTCGTCGTATGACCGACACCGTGGCGACATCGTCGACGGCAGCACGCATGAGTGGACCGCGCGAGGTCCGGGCGCCGCGCGGCAGCACGATGCAGTGCCGCGGATGGGAGCAGGAAGCGGCGCTCCGTATGCTGATGAACAATCTCGATCCCGACGTCGCCGAGCGGCCCGATGACCTGGTCGTGTACGGCGGCACCGGGCGCGCCGCGCGTTCATGGGAAGCGTTCGACGCGATCGTGCGCACGCTGCAAACATTGGCCAACGACGAGACGCTGCTCGTACAGAGCGGCAAGCCCGTGGCGGTGTTCCGCACGCACGAAGACGCGCCGCGTGTCCTCATTGCCAACGGCAATCTCGTGGGCCGCTGGGCCAACTGGGATGAGTTTCGCCGGCTGGAGCGCGCCGGACTCACGATGTACGGGCAAATGACGGCCGGTTCGTGGATATACATCGGCTCGCAGGGCATCGTACAGGGCACCTACGAGACGTTCGGGGCCGTCGCCACGCGGCACTTCGGCGGTAGTCTTGAAGGACGTCTGGTGGTCACCGCCGGCCTGGGCGGTATGGGCGGCGCACAACCCCTCGCGGCGGCGATGCATGGTGCGGCGATTCTCGGGGTCGACGTCGACGCGACGCGCATCCGGAAACGCATCGACACGCGCTATTGCGATCGTATGACGTCATCGCTCGACGAAGCGCTCGTGTGGCTCGCCGACGCGCAGGCGTCGCGACGCGGCCTCTCGGTGGGATTGGTTGGCAATGCCGCCGAAGTCCTGCCTGAATTGGTCCAACGCGGTGTCGTGCCCGATGTCGTGACGGACCAGACGAGTGCCCACGACATGCTGACGGGCTACGTACCCGCTGGCCTGTCGCTGGCGGAGGCGGCCGTGCTGCGCGCCTCCGATCCTGCCCACTACATCGCGCGTGCGACGGCGTCGGTCGTGACGCACGTGCGCGCCATGCGGACGATGCAGGACCACGGCGCGATTGCCTTCGACTACGGCAACAACATTCGTACCGTCGCATTCGATGCCGGGATGGACGACGCGTTCCGGATTCCGGGGTTCGTCCCGGAGTATGTGCGCCCGCTCTTCTGCGAAGGAAAAGGACCGTTCCGTTGGGTGGCGCTGTCCGGCGATCCCGCCGACATCGCGCGCACCGACGAATTGGTGCTCGAGCTCTTTCCACGGGATGCGCAGCTGCGTCGCTGGATCGAACTCGCTCGGGCGCGCATTGCCTTTCAGGGACTGCCCGCGCGCATCTGCTGGCTGGGGCAGGGCGACCGCGCACGATTCGCACTCGCACTGAATGACCTCGTCGCCCGCGGGGACGTGTCGGCGCCAATCGTGATCGGACGCGATCATCTCGACACCGGCAGTGTGGCGTCGCCGTTCCGTGAGACCGAAGGGATGCGCGACGGTAGCGATGCCATCGCCGACTGGGCGATCCTGAATGCGCTGCTCAACGTGGCCAGCGGAGCGTCGTGGGTGTCCTTCCATCATGGCGGCGGTGTCGGCATCGGCAACTCGCTGCACGCCGGACAGGTGATCGTGGCCGACGGGAGTGAGCGCATGCGTCGCCGCCTCGAACGTGTCCTCACCAATGATCCCGGCATCGGCGTGGCTCGGCACGCCGATGCGGGCTATGACATCGCGATCGCCACGGCGGCCCGTGAAGGCATTCGTATCCCCATGCAGGAAGGCTGATGCTGTCGAGTCGATATCGTCCGTGGCACGTGCCGATCTTCCTCGGGAAATACGCATGGCTGCGGGCGCGAAATCGACCGGTGCTGTTGAACTTCGAAGTCACGATGCGCTGCAATGCGAAGTGCAGCTTCTGCGACTACTGGAAGACGCCGGCCGAGGCGAAGCACAGTGAGATGCACGACTTCGCCGAGATTGCGCGGCGCTTCTCGCCGATGCTCGTCACGTTTACCGGTGGCGAGCCAACGCTGCGCAAGGATCTCGAGGAGATCGTTTCGTCCGTGCGGAAAGCCGTGCGGTACACCTATGTCCAGATGATCACGCACGGCGCCATGTTGTCGCTCGACCGAGCGATGTCGCTGTGGGACGCGGGCGTCGACCAGTTCAACATTTCGCTCGACTACCTCGACGAGCGACACGACGCGGCACGCGGCATTCCGGGTTTGTCGGCGAAAATTCTTGACCTCGTGCCGCGCATGAAAGATGCCGGTATCGGCAGTGTGCGTTTCAACACGGTGATCAAAAACGACAATCTCGATCAGATTCTGCCGATCGTGGAGCGCGCGGCCGCCCTCGGCGGCGGTGTGAACTTCTCGCTGTATACCGACTTCAAGAACGGCAACGGTGACTATCTGCTCGGCGATACCCAGCAACGTGAGCTCGAGAACGTCGTGCAGCAGCTGCTCGCGTACAAGAAGCGCACGCGCGGGGTGATTACGAACTCCGATTACTATCTCGAGCAGATCCCACGCTATGTCCGGGGCGAGATGACCGAGCCGTGTCGCAGCGGCTCCACGACCATTCACATCGACCCGCAAGGCATGGTGCGTCGCTGTCCCGACTTCAAGCCGGACGGTCGGTGGCAGGATTACAACGGGTACGCGCCGATCAACTGCAATGCGTGTTTTTATGCCTGTCGCGGAGAAGCACAGGCGCCGCTTCGGCTGATCTCGCGCGTGCGGGATGTGATGGCATGACTGCGGGGCAACCGATGCACCACGACCCCGTGACGCTGTTCGTGAACGCGGCGCAGACCGTGACCTGTGCTGGTCCGGCGCGCGCGCGGCGCGGCGTCGAGATGCAGAATGCGGGCGTGCAGTCCGGAGTGGGCGTTGCCGTGCAGGGCAATCGTATCGTGGCCGTGACTGACGACGAAGCGCTGCGTCGCCAGTTCCCGCACGCCGCGGAGATCGACTGCGATCGCGGTGTGCTCGCCCCCGGGTTCGTGGATTCGCACACCCATACGGTGTTCGGGCGCGCGCGTTACGAGGAGCACGAACTTCGCGCGACCGGTGTCTCGTACCTCGAGATCGCCAAACGGGGTGGCGGCATTCATGCGTCAGTGCGGGATCTCCGCGCACGGAGTGACGACGCGCTGTTCTCGCTGGCGGTGCCGAGACTTCAGGCGCTCGCTGCTGGCGGCGTGACCACCGTCGAGATCAAATCGGGGTACGGCCTCACCGTGCATGACGAGCTACGCACCCTGCGTGTGATCGCACGTCTCGCCGCGGCCGGTCCGCTCAACATCGTGGCCACCTGCCTCGGTGCGCACGAAGTGCCAATGGAGTACCGCGAGCGTTCGGATGGACGCGCGGCGTGGATCGACTGCCTCACACACGAGCTCTACCCCGCGGTGGCGGCGGAGCGATTGGCTCGCTTCGCCGACGTGTTCTGTGAGCCGGGCGTCTTCACCGTGCCAGAGACCCGTCGGCTGCTCGAGGCGGCCCGGGATCACGGCATGAGCTTAAAGCTGCATGCCGATGAATTGCACGACGGCGGGGCGGCGGTGCTGGCCGCCGAACTGGGCGCGACCAGTGCCGATCATCTGGCGGCCATCTCACCGCACGGGATCGCCGCGCTGGCCGCGTCGCCCACGGTCGCCACGCTGTTGCCGGCGACCATGCTCTTCCTGGGGACCGGACGGCAGGCGCCGGCCCGGGCGATGATCGAGGCCGGTGCAGCCATCGCCGTCGCCACGGACCTGAATCCTGGCACATCGCCGTTGCAGTCATTTCCGCTGGTGCTCACGTTGGCGGTTAGTCAACTGCGCTTGTCGGCGTCGGAGGCCTGGATTGCCGGCACGGTAAACGGGGCGGCCGCACTGGGATTGGCCGGTATCACCGGCCAATTGCGTGAAGGGTTCCGCGCCGATGTCGCCGTGCATTCTGCCGATGATTTTCGGGCGTTGCCTTACTGGTTTGGCGAGCGTCTGTGTCGAGTGGCGTGGGCGGGCGGGCGTGCTTGTCACCTGTCCGTGTGAACCCTAGCTTCCGCAGCGTCCGCCACGACGTGATCACGACCTTCACGCCAGCCCGTCGACTGGTCGTTCGTCCAGCTACTCGGAATCACTCTCGAACTCATGTCGAACGCCGCGAAGCACCGGAAGAAGGCGGCTGAGTTCGAGCAGCTGAGACAGATCGATCGCGCGATCGCCTCCTACGTGAGAGCCATCGAAGAGAGCGAGCTGGCGGGTGAGGACGTCGATGTCGCGCTGTTGAACAAGGTCGGCGACCTCGCGCTGCGTCAGGGGCGCGTGCCCGACGCGATCACGTATTACGAGCGCGCCGTCGAGCACTACGCGAACTCCGGCCTGTTCAACAACGCGATCGCGCTGTGCAACAAGATCCTGCGCAACGCGCCGGGCCGCGCCAACGTGTACTTCACGCTGGGACGCATTTGCGCGCGAAAGGGTTTGCGGGGCGACGCCACGCGAAATTTCCTCGAATACGCGACCCGCATGCAGCAGGAAGAACGCGTCGACGAGGGAATGCGCGCGCTCGCCGAAGTCGCCGATTTAATGCCTGAGCTCACCGAGGTGCGCCGTCTGGTGGACGATCATGCCGATCGGGCCGGGATCGTGCTCCCACGCCGTCGTACGCCGTCGAGCGCCTCGATGGCACTCAGCGACGAAGGCGCCGCGTCAACAAGCCGGGACAAGTCGCAGAATCTGATCTTTCTCGACGTGGATTATGGCGCGCCCGTGTCACGTCGCACACCGGCGCGCTCGACGCGCATGCCGACGCCGCCACCACGCGCGATCGTGCCGGCGTTCACCGTCGAATCGCCCAGCGTAGCGCCATCGATCGCCCCAGCGGTAACGCCGGTGGCGGTAACGCCGGTTGATCCGGCGCTCGAGACGTTCATGATCTTCGATCCGGCGATGGCGACGGACGAGCCTGCAAAATCGATCGCAGAACGGCCCGCTGAATCGATCGCGGAGCCGATCGTCGAAACGGCGAGCACGGCCGTCGATGCCGCTGTCGAGGAGCCGATCGTGGAGCGCCTCGCCGGACTCGAAGCCTCTGGCGATTTCGCGGACTTTTGGGCGGCTCCGCTTGAGGGGCTGACCGTCGAGGAGTTGGAATCGCCGGACACCGTCGTTGATCCGACGGTGCATCCACCTGGCGTGACCTGGCTGCCCGACGAGCAAGCGATCGCCGGGGTGCGCACCGAGCGTGGCTTCGAGCCTACTGGCGAACAGTCGGTGAGTCCCGACTCTTCCCAGCATTTGGACGAGGTCCTTTCTGAAGATTTCGCATACGCCGCGGATGATCTCGGTGTGGCGAATGTCATCCACACCGAGACGCCGTACTATGCGCCGGCCGTCGACTGGATCGCGACCGAGGAGGTCCCGGATCTTCTGATCGACGAGGATGGCGTCCTTCCGCTCGAAACCACCGCGGAGCCGGAGCTCGACGCGGTTGTCGCCGCAGTCACCGCCGGCGCACAGCTGTTCGCTGACGCCGAAGCGGACGCCGCGCTCCTCGGCGAACCGCCGGCTGCCGTCCAGCGTGCGCCGTTCCGGATCGATCCGCACGATTTCATCCTGTCGGGTGAACTGCCGCCGCTCCTGCTCGACGACGCCCTTGTCGAGTCCGGCCTTGCCGCCCTCGAGGGCGACGGTCCTGTCGCGGGGGTGGACGCGAACGCGCAACCATCCCGCGACGTGTCGCCCGCCCACCGTATGGAGGGCGCCGACCCAAGCGCTGCCGCGGCGCCGGAGTTCGATACCGAGACGTCAGCGTCGGTCGAGCCGACGTTGAGCGAAAAACGGCCATCCGTCGAGTCGCGAGTAGCGCGTCCCAAGGCGACGATCGAGGACGTCCGGCCCGTCATGGTCACGCCGTCGCTGCCGATTGCTGCGGTGGCCGCCGAGGCGACGTTGGTGGCGTCCTCCCGCCGCGATGCCCTGCGGGCAGCTGTGGCTAAGCTGCCACAGGACTGGCTACTTCGTCGCCGGTTGGCCGAAGCGCTGTTCGAGGCGGGCGAGCGCGACGCGGGACTCGCCGAGCTCGCAGCCGCGCAGCAGGGTCTCATCGCTCAGGGTGACCTACACTCCGGCGCTGACATCGCCGACACCCTAGTGCAGATGGCCCCCGAACGCGTGGCGTTCCATCAGAAGCGCGTTGAGCTGTCAGTGCGCATCCAGGATCAGGGGCGCCTTCGGGTCGCATATCTCGACCTCGCCGATGCGCTCGTACGGATCGGCGAGGAGAGTCGTGCTCGTGCCGTCTATGCCCGCGTCCTCGAGATCGATCCGTACGACGACCGAGCCCGCGCCGCTCTTGGCAGCGCCGCGCCGCCCCCGCCGCCCAAGCCGGGAAGCGATGCGAACTTCGTGGATCTCGCGGACTGGCTTCGGGACGACGACGCGCCCGCCTCCACCCGGATGCGGATGCGGGAGCCGGCCATCAGCGGCGACGAGCAGGCGGACTTTAATGCCCTGCTCAGGCACTTTAAGGAGGGGGTCGCACGTTCACTTGGTGAGGATGACCACGAGAGCCATTACGACCTCGGCGTCGCCTACAAGGAAATGGGCCTCCTCGATGACGCAATCGAGGAGTTTCAAAAGGCGTTGAGAAGCCGGTCGCACCGTCTTCCCGCTTACGAAGCCTTGGGGCAATGTTTCGTGGAGCAGGGACGGCACCAGGTGGCGGTAACGGTACTGTCCCGGGCGCTTTACGAGCCGGGGTTGGATGACGAGCAACGAGTCGGTGTGCTCTATCTGCTCGCACATTCTTGCGAAGCTCTGCAGCGCTGGGACGAGGCTCGTAGCTATTATCAACGCGTATATGCGACTGACATCCATTTCCGTAACGCTGCCGCCAGACTGGCAGCGCTCGAACAGGTAGCGCAATGACGCTTTCCACGCGGACGCGGACGCAGACGCCAACGGCGTTGGCGGCAGCCCTGAGGGACATTCAGGCGCCCGTGCAAGACGACTTGTCCAAGGTGTCTCAAGAACTGTGGCGCATCGTTTCAGCCGATGTGCCATTGGTCACCGAAGTGCAGGCGCATCTGATGGGCATGAAGGGAAAACTCTTCCGCCCCACGTTGCTGCTGCTATCCAGTAGTGTAGAGCATGAGCCGCCCGCTCGGGCGATTACGTTCGCCGCGATCATCGAACTCATTCATCTCGCCACCCTCGTCCACGATGATGCCGTGGACCACTCGGCGTTACGTCGAGGCATGCCCACGGTCAATTCGTTGTTCAGTCACCAGATCTCCGTGATCATGGGCGACTATCTCTACCTTCGTGCGCTTCGCGAACTCGTAACGCTCGGCGATCTTGAGGCGATGAAGGTGGTCACGCACGCGTCCAACGAAATGACCCTCGGCGAAATTCGACAGCTCGCGGCGTACGACGCACTTGCGTTTACCGAACTGGACTATGAGACACTGATTCGTGCGAAGACGGGATCGCTTTTCATGGCCTCCTGCGAGGTCGGTGCGCTCTGCGGCGCCCTACGGCATCGCGAGTCGCTTGCGCGATTTGGCGAGCGACTCGGTATGGCCTTCCAAGTGGCCGACGATCTACTCGACTATACCGAAGGCCAGGAGATGACCGGCAAGCCGAGCGGACTGGATTTAAAGGAACACAAGGTCACGCTCCCGCTGATCGCTGCGCTTCGAGAGATGCCCGCGTCTGCTCGTGCACGAGTCGAGGCGCTCTTCGCGGCCCCTGAGCCGGACGACTTAGCGATTGCCGAGGTGGTGGAAATCGTTCGCGATCACGGCGGTCTGGAGTACGCCCGACGCCGAGCCGATCAATTCTCTCGTGAGGCTGAGGACGCTCTGGCAGATCTGCCGGACAGCACCGCGCGTACCGCACTGGCGGACGCTATCGCGTACGTTGTGGAGCGGCGCTGGTGATGGCCCGTGGACCATCCAAGCACCGTCCGGTGTTCCATGTCTTAGTGCTCGCCTCCGGGTTCGTGGCCGGAGGGCTGGTCACGCAAGTCGCGCGTCGGTTTCTGCCGGTCGGCGCCGTCAAAGAGTTCCTGACGACCGGTGTGACGCCGGCAATCGGGCCGCTGCCGGTTGACCTGATTATACTGAAGTTTGCCGTTGGTCCTGTCGCCCTGGATGTTTCGCTTTTGAGCCTCCTGGGAGTTTTGATCGCCTACCTGATCGCGCGGTCCCTCTTCTAGGAGTTTCCTATGGGTTTACAGAATTTCGGTTTCATGGAGATCATGATCATCCTCGTGATTGTGCTGCTCCTGTTCGGAGCCAAGCGCATTCCGGAAATCGCGGGGTCGTTCGGCAAGGGCATCAACGAGTTCAAGCGCAATCTGAGCGATGCGCAGCGTCAGATCACCGAGCCGGCACCGCGCACTGATCGTGTTGGCGGCGGAGCTGCGGAGCAGACGACGGCCGAAGAAGAGCACCCCGAGCCGAAGCGTCTGCTGAACTGATCGGTCTTGTGCTCACCGCACACAAAAAGCCCCCGCGATGCCTAGCATCGCGGGGGCTTTTTGTGTGCGGCGCCTTCGATCAGACGCCGGACTGGCGACGCAGGGCCGACATCACGGTCGGACGCTTGTCGACGACCGTGACGCTCTCGCGCAGGTTCGTCAGGAACTCGTCGACGCGCTGCTGACGCAGCGACTGCTGCAGCTGCTGGCGCTGGGTCGTCTTGTCGGCTTCAAACGCCGGACGGCTCGCTGCGGTGCGGCTGTCGACGCGAAGGACCACCATGCCATCAACCGCCTTGAAAGGACCACCGACCTGACCGACCGGTACGGTGAACGACGCACCGATCGCGGGCTCGAACTGGCCCATACCCGGCACCGCGTCAACACGCGAGAACGCCGAAGACTTCTCGACCGTTAGGCTGCGCTGCGCCGCCGCTGCCTCCAGCGTCGACGTTCGGGCGGCAGCGGCGATCTGCTCCGCAATTGGACGCAACTTCTCGACGCGCTTGTCCTTGGCGAGGCGACGACGAATGTCCGCCTTCACATCGGACAACGGTTGCTGACCACCCAGCGAAATCGAGTCGACGCGCGCGAGATAGTAGGCTTCAGCCGAGTCGAACAGATCGCTTGTTTCACCCGCGCTCACGCCGGAGAACGCCCACGCGCTGACACTCGGCACATAGCGGCCAGCGTACGTCAGGGGCTCCTTTTCGAACACCACGACTGAGGCCGGAGAGAGGCCGAGTGACTTGGCTGCGGCGTCGAACGCCTTCGGATCGTCTTGGCTTCCCGCCTTGCTGGCCAGCGAGTCGGCACGGCGATCGGTGCGCGTCGCACTAGCATCACTCTGTCCGATCGACACGAGGATGTGGCGCACGTCGAGCGTGTCACCGATCTTCGAATCAACGCGGATCAGGTGCCAGCCGAACGGCGTCAGCACGGGCTCCGACAACTCGCCCGGCTTCAGGCTGTATAGCGCCGTCTCGAAGTTCGGCGTGAAGCGACCGCGGCCACCCTTGCCGAGCGAGCCGCCCTTGGCGCCGGACACGCTGTCAGTCGACTCGCGCTTCGCGACATCTTCGAACTTGGCGCCGGCGACAATCTCGATACGCAACTTCTCGATGCGCAGCTTGGCGTCGCTCGAGTCAGCCACAGTGACCGTGCGCGGCACGCTCAGCAGCGAAACGACGGCGCGGCCCGGACGCGTGAAACGCTTCTTGTTGCCGTCGAAGAACCGCGAGATCTCCGCGTCTGTGACAGTGACGGCCGTGTCGGTGAGGGCGTTCTGGCCCACGAGCACGTAACTGACCTGTGCACTGTCGTGACGATCACGATAGACCTGCCAGAGGCGCTCGTCAGAGACGTACGCGTCGGACGCGATCTGGTCGAACAGCTTCTGTTTGGGGATCTCGTTGCGGTAGTACGCCTCGAGGCCGGCCAGCATGCCGGACTGCCGCGCCATCGGGCTGGCCAGGAGACGCTGATACTTCGAGAGGTCAAAACGGCCGTCGGTCTGCAGGTCCGGAGACTGCATGGCCTGCGGCGGCGGAGCGAGTCGTGCCGCTTCGAGGATTTCGTCGTCAGTAACCGTGATGCCGCGACGCTTGTACTCCTGCTGGAGCAGCAGCTCCGTAACCAGTTCGTCGTACGCACGGTCTTCGAGCGTCTTCCGCTCGTCGAGCGTAAGCCCCCGGCCGAGCTGCTGTTGCTGCTGCTGCTCGAGGGAGTTCACGGTATTCTGCCACGACGTCAGCAGGATATCTTCGCCGTTCACCGTCGCGATGGCGGTGGAGGTCGTCACGGGCGAGCGGCCTGCGAGACCTGAGGTCTCATACAAAAGGAAACTGCCGACGAAAGCCACGATCAGCACGATCCAGATGTATTTCGCGGCGCTCCGCATCGATTGCAGCACGGGGCGAGACTCCTTGGGGCGGAAAAGCTGGATAAATAGAAAAGGCACACGTACCTCCATGGGAGAGGCGTATGCCGCAGAGACCTGCAAGCTAGCCGCGGCGAGTCGCGAATAGCAAGACAAGCGGGGACGATGCACCACTTCATCACGAATGTCTTCCCGGAACGGTTACCGCTAATAAGTTGTTGCGTGGGTCCTGTCACACTCACGGAACGGGCACCTCGCATCGGGCCGGGAGACATCACCCTGAGGGCACTCAACGGATGAGCACTGCTGCCCGGATCGACGAGCTCCGGAAAAAGTTCGAGGAGAACCCGCGTCGCTACTTCGCACCTTTGGCGAACGAGCTGCGGAAAGCAGGGAATCTCTCGGAGGCCATTGGCCTCTGTCGGGAGTTCCTGCCGAAGCAGCCCGAGCACATGAGCGGGTATATTGTGTTTGGCCAAGCACTGTACGAATCGGGCGATTTGTCCGAGGCGCGTACCGTGTTCGAGCAAGCGCTTGCCCTCGATCCGGAAAATCTGAAGGCCCTCCGCTACCTGGGCGACATCGCCAAATGGGAAGGGGACAACGCCGGCGCGCGCCGTTGGTACGAGCGCGTCCTTGAAGCGGACCCGCGAAATGATGACATCGCCGCCCAGTTGGCGACGCTTGCCACACCCGTGTACGTCGTACCTGTCGTGCCCGAGCCTGAACCCGCGGCACCAACGACGTCCGCGTTTTTCGCCCCCCCAACCGCGGTGCCTCCGGCACCACCGTCGTTCACGCCGGCATTTTCCCTGACGCCGATCGGACTCGGCGCTATCCCGACCCCGGATGCGGCATTGCGCGCGGTCGACTTCGACGAGATCAATGCCAGGCTGCGGGAGCCCGAGGTGCAGCCGACGGCCAACGAGGCGACACTCGTTCCGTCGGCCGCCGCCCCCATGGTCGGCGAGCATGATCTCCTCGATCTTGACGCGATCGAAGCGGCTGGTGATGATCCGTTTGGCTTCACCGATGCGGCGATCGACGATATCCCGTTTGAGGAAGGGCTGATCGCGCCGGAATGGCCCGACACGTCGGCGCTGGTTGGGCGTGTGGCAACGCCGCGCAGCGTGACGCCGGCGTTTGTGGCGGCGATAACACCCGACGCCGTCGCGGCCTTCGGAATTGAGCTCGGTGACCCACGCCCGGCGCCCGCGCTCGACGAGGACGCGCTCATGGTCGACATTGACGCGCCGCTCAAGCAGTCGGAAGCGCGGCCGAATGCCGTCGCCGTCGCGCGCAACGTCGAAACGAAGTTGGGCATCACATCCGAGCTGGAGCCCGAGAACGATTACCAGACGAAAGCCGAGACGGTGGAAGGCGTCGCTGTTGTTGAGAGTCAAGCCGAGGCAGAGGCTACGGCCGACGCGGCGACGGTCGACGAGATCGATGATGGGGAGCCGGCGTGGATCCTTGCCGCTGCGCCCATGACGACACCGTTGGTCGAGAACGAGCTTCCGTGGCTCGCGCCGGCGCCAGAGCGCGACCCGGTCGTCGACAACGCAGACGCCGCGTTTGGCGAGGCGGCGGCGCCCGTTGACGACGAGTGCGATACAATGGCCGCGGCGCTCCTTGTTGACGACGCGTCCCCCTCCGACGATTCCGAGCCTGACGCCGCTGAAGGGAGCTTTGCCGACGTGTTGCCCGAAGAGTACAATCCCGCGTTTGTGACCGAGACGATGGGGGAACTCCTTGTGTCGCAAGGACTCACAGCGCAAGCGGTGGCGGTGTACGAGGAACTGGCGCGTCGCCGTTCCTACGACCCCCTGCTCGCGTTGCGGCTGGCTGAGTTGCAGGAGCGCCTGAACGCGGACGCGGTGCGCGCGGTGTCGGCGTTCCCAACGCCAGCGGTCGCGACCCCGGCGTTTGTGCCACGCGTGACGCCGCACTTCGCGACGCCGTGGTCGGTCACGCCGTGGTCGGTCAGGCCTTTGTCGGTCACGCCTTTGTCGGTCACGCCGATTCCGTCGGCAGTCTTTCAGGCATCCGAGCTTGCCGACGTGACGGTGACCCGCGTCACGGCGCGCGAGCGATTCGCGCGGCTCGCGTCACGGCGGGTGCCTCGGCGTACTCCGCCGCGCGCCTCCGTGGCAGTAGAGACGCCGGCCGAGGGTCTGGCATCGTTGTTCGGCGGTGACACGCCGATGCACGATGATCTCGCTGCGCGTGCGCTGGCCGACGCGTTCGCACCGATCCACGAGACCGCTCCTTTCGGTGGCGAACTCCCCTTCGACGAAGCCATGCTGGGCGGCGCCTCGCGTTCGCCGACTCCGATGCGTGCGGCAACGCCGATCGCCACGGCGGCCGTTTCCGAATTAACGGGCGGACCTTTTTCCTTCGATCGGTTCTTCCCCGATCCTGCCACCTCCGCATCGCCACAGCACACGCCGGCGCATTCGCCCAGCAATACACCGGCGCATTCGCCCAGCAATACACCGGCGTCGGAGTCGGCTCGTGAGGTCGCGCCGCCCACGGTGAGCGACGATCTCGCGCAGTTCTCCGCTTGGCTCAAAGGACTCGGCAATCCGTGATCATCGGGATTCTCAACGGACCAAATCTGAACCTGTTGGGCACGCGCGAGCCACACATCTATGGCTCCGCGACGCTCGACGACATCAACGCCGGCCTCACGCGCGTGGCCGGCGAACTCGGCATCGTGCTGCAGACGGCGCAGTCGAATGTCGAGGGTACGATGATCGATATCCTGCACGCGTGGCGCGGCGTGGTGCAGGGGGTTGTGGTGAACGCCGGTGCCTATACGCACACCAGCCTCGCGCTCTGCGATGCATTCACTGCCACGGCGATCCCGTTCGTGGAGGTCCACCTCTCGAACGTGTACGCGCGTGAAAAGGAGCGGCATCACAGCATGCTCGCCCGTGCGGCCATTGGCTCCGTTACCGGCTTGGGTGCGGACGGCTACGAATTCGCGTTGCGAGGGCTGGTTGCCGCACTGCGTCGGCGCTCGTGAACACGGGGGCCATGGCTGGCGTGACTGATACCCGACCTGCGCGCCTGTCGGCACTGCGCGACGCGCTGGCCCGAGCTGATCTCGATGCAGTGTTGGTCACGTCGCTGCCCAATGTCCGATATCTTACGGGATTCTCGGGCAGCAACGCGCTGCTCGCGGTCACGGCGAAGGACTGCGTACTACTGACCGACTTTCGGTATGCCACGCAGGTTGCGGAGGAGATTGGGTCGTCCGCCAGCCTCCGAATCGAGAGCACGAACCTATGGACCGGGTTGTGGGCCCAGCTCGCGACGTTGACCAGTGTGGAGCGGATCGGCTTCGAATCGATGCACCTGTTGCACCGCGATTTTTCGCGGCTGCTTGAACAGGGAGCCCGTTGGTCCTGGCGGCCGACGACCGATCTTGTGGAACGGCTGCGCGCGGTGAAGGACTCTGGAGAGCTGGCGCACCTGGAGCGCGCGGTCGCCGTGGCCGAAACCGCGCTGCGTCACACGGTGCCGATGTTGCGCGCCGGGCTCACGGAAATGGCCGTGGCGGGTATCCTCGAACGCCACCTGCGGGACGCTGGGAGCGAGGCGTTTCCGTTTCCCAGCATCGTAGCGTCAGGGCCCCGATCGGCGCTTCCCCACGCTCGCGCCGGCGATCGCGTGCTCGAAACGGGTGATTTCGTCCTCCTCGACTTCGGAGCCGTCACGGCGGGCTATTGCTCGGACATTACGCGCACGTTCGTGCTGGGGCGGGCTTCTGACGAGCAACGCGAGGTTTACGACATCGTTCGGGAGGCGAATTTACGAGCTTCGGGCGCGCTTCGGGTTGGAATGACAGGGATGGCTGCAGATGCGGTCGCGAGAGACTACATTGACGCTCGCGGTTTTGGTGAGGCCTTCGGACACTCGCTCGGTCATGGGATCGGACTCGAAGTGCACGAAGCGCCTCGCTTAAGCCGTATCGTCGAGTCTCCCCTCGCTGCCGGCACGGTGGTGACGATTGAACCCGGGATCTATCGGGCGGGCTGGGGTGGGGTGAGAATCGAGGATGACGTGTACTTGTCCGATGCCGGGCCGAGGGTCCTGACCGGATTCCCTCGTGAACTGCACGAACTCTCCTGATTTCTGTACGCTCAGCGCTCTCCGCGCCAATGATCCCCTTCGACTCCCCCGCCATGATCGACCTGCGCTACGTGAAGAAGCTGATCGAGATGCTCGACGGCTCCACGGTGGATTCCATCGAGATTTCCTCCGACAAGGGGATGAAGCTCCGCATCTCGAAGAGCTCCCAACAGCGCCTCGCGACCATGACGGTCGCGCCCCAGATGGCTTCTCCCGTTGCGATGCCCCCGGTGTTGCCCGCGGGTGGTTCGGTGCGTCCTGCCGAGGAGGGTGTGGCGGCGGCGCCGAAGGCCGAGGCACCGAAGGTTGCACTCCTCGAGATCAAGTCGCCGATGGTGGGCACATATTACCCTGCTCCCGAACCCGGTGCGAAGCCGTATGCCAACGTTGGCGATCGCATCACCAAGGGTCAGATTGTGTGTATCATCGAAGCGATGAAGATCATGAATGAGCTCGAGTCTGAGTTCGACGGCGTGGTGCGCGAGGTGCATGTCACCGAGGCGAACGCGGTCGAATACGGCCAAGTGCTCTACCGCCTCGATCCGACCGGCTGAGACGCGATGACATGACGATGGTCTCCGGTGCCGCTCCAGTGACCGTTAACGCGACGGCACCTGGCTCGGGCCTTGATTTGAAGGCCGCGCTGCAACGCATGGTGCGTGAGGGCGCGTCAGACTTGCACCTGAAAGTCGGGCGACCACCAACGCTGCGTTTGCACTCGGACCTCGTCCCGTTGGATATGCCGCCGATGCGACCGGAAGAACTCCGGTCGCTCGCCGAGCACCTGCTGCCCCCCGCGCAGTTGCGTGAATTCGTGGAAATGCGCGAGTCGGATTTCGCGATTAACGTCCCCGGCATCGGACGATTCCGCGTCAACGTCTACCAGCAGAAGGGCACCGTCGCCTTCGCGATGCGCGCCATCGCGCACGCCGCGGCGTCGATCCGCGATCTGAACTTGCCGCCAGTGCTCGAGCAGTTGGCGCTCAAGCCTCGCGGGTTGGTGTTGGTCACCGGGGCGACCGGTTCTGGCAAGAGCACGGCGCTGGCCGCGATGGTGCACCACATCAACGAGCGCCGCAGCGCGAATATCATCACGATCGAAGATCCGATCGAGTTCGTGCACCGCGACGTGCAGAGCCACATCAATCAGCGTGAAGTGGGAACGGACACCGCGTCCTTCGCGCAGGCGCTGCGACGTGTACTGCGTCAGGATCCTGACGTCATCATGATCGGTGAAATCCGGGATCTCGAAACGCTCGACGTCGCACTCAAGGCGGCCGGCACCGGTCACCTGGTGTTCTCGACGTTACACACCACCGATGCGACCCTCACGATCAATCGCATCCTATCGTTCTATCCACCGCACCAGCAGAACGAAGTGCGCTTCGCCCTCGCGAATGCGCTATCGTCGGTCATTTCGCTTCGCCTCGTACCGCGCGCCGATCGCCCGGGCCGCGTGCCTGCTTGCGAAGTGCTGGTGAACACCGAAGCGGTCCGCGACCAGATTCGCGACTTGTCGGCCACGCTGAACATCCCCGACCTGATCAAGGAGGGAAGCATGGCGTACGGCATGCAGAGCTTCGACCAGTCCATCATGAACTGGTACTCGCGCGGGGTCATTTCCTACGACAATGCGCTCTTCTATGCGACCAACCCCGCGGAGTTTGCGCTCCGCATTCAGGGGGTGAACGGCACGAGCGATACCAACTGGGACGGATTCCGGCAGGGTAGCTCCGCCACCTGATTGGTGGCTATGGGACTGGCGGCAGGGCTCTAACCCTGCGACCATACGGCATGTTTAAAAAGATCCTGATCGCCAACCGCGGTGAGATCGCTCTCCGCGTTATTCGCGCTTGCCGTGAACTCGATATTCAGACGGTCGCCGTGTATTCCGAGGCTGACCGCGAGTCGCTGCATGTGCGTTTCGCCGACGATGACGTCTGTATCGGACCCGCACCGGGTCGCGATTCGTACCTCAAGATCCCGCGACTGATCGCAGCGGCCGAGATCACCGGCGCCGACGCCATCCACCCAGGCTATGGCTTCCTCGCGGAAAACGCGGAGTTCGCCGAAACCTGCCGCGCTTCGGGAATTGCCTTCATCGGCCCCACGCCGGAACAGATCCGCGTGATGGGCGACAAGGCATCGGCCCGTCGGGCGATGGCCGAGTGTGGGGTGCCGATCGTGCCTGGGTCGCCGGGCCCGGTGGACGACCCTGAAGAGGCGCTGGAGTTCGCCCGCGGCATCGGTTTTCCCGTCATCATCAAGGCCGCGGCCGGTGGTGGTGGCAAGGGCATGCGTGTCGCACGTGATCCCGATGATTTCTTGCGCTCCTTCCAACTCGCGCGCTCCGAGGCGCTCTCGGCGTTCGGCAACGGCGATGTGTACGTCGAGAAGTTCCTCGATCGTCCACGCCACGTTGAATTTCAGGTGATGGGCGACATGCACGGTAACGTGATTCACCTCGGTGAGCGCGATTGCTCCATACAGCGTCGTCACCAGAAGCTGATCGAAGAAGCCCCGTGTCCAGTGATGACGCCGGAACTGCGCGAGAGGATGGGCGAAGCGGCAGTCCGTGGAGCGAAGGCGATCAACTACATCGGCGCCGGCACCGTGGAAATGCTGCTCGATGAAGACGGGACGTTTTTCTTCATGGAGATGAATACGCGTATTCAGGTCGAGCACCCGGTTACCGAAATGTTGACCGGCATCGATCTCGTGAAGGAGCAAATCCGCGTGGCGTCCGGCCTGCCGCTGTCCGTGATGTCGACGCCCGCGTTCCGGGGCCACGTGATCGAGTGCCGAGTGAACGCCGAGGATCCGGCGCGCAATTTCCAGCCATCTCCGGGAAAAATCGAAGTCTTCCATCAGCCCGGTGGGCCCGGCGTACGGATCGATACCCACGCCTACGCCGGCTACACCGTGCCGCCGTATTACGATTCGATGATCGCCAAGCTCATCGTCCAGGGAAACACCCGGGAAGAGGCGCTCAAGCGCATGCAGATCGCGCTTGAAAGCTTCGTGATCGAGGGTGTAAAAACCACGATGCCGTTTCTCGCCCGCGTGATGCAGCATCCCGACTTCAAGGCGGGCAAGGTGCACACCAAGTGGCTCGAAGTCGAGGGAGCGGACCTGCTCAAGGAACCGACATAGTGCGCATCGATGTGCTACTCGGTGAGGCGCAGGTGGCGCCTGCCGACGTAGCGGATCGGGTGGTGGTCGTGATCGACGTGCTGCGGGCGGCGACCACCGTCGCGGCCGCCCTCGAGGCGGGCGCCCGCGCCGTGATCCCGTTCGAGACGGTCGACGAAACGGCATCGCGAGCGAAGGCGTACGCGCGCGGCGAAGTCCAGCTGGCTGGGGAACGACGCATGGTGAAGGTCGACGGGTTCGATCTGGGCAACTCTCCCGCCGAGTACACACCGGCGTCAGTCGAAGGGCGGACGATTCTCTACACCACGACAAACGGCACCATGGCATTGGCGGCCACGCATGGCGCACGATCCTGCTACTTCGCCGCCTTCGTGAATGCGGCCGCCACGGTGGTCTCGGTGCGCTCGGCGATCGCGCACGGCGGCGATGTGACGATCATCTGTGCGGGCCACGAGCGGCATGTGGCGCTCGAGGATGTGGTGTGTGCCGGACGGTTGGTTCGCGGCATCACCGCGGGTCTGGAAAGCGTCACTCGGGGAGATGGCGCGCGAGTCGCCGAGATGGCCGAACGACCGTTTCAGGGTGGGATTGCCTCCCTGGCACTTGAAGCCGGCCACGCGAAGTCGCTGATCGCGGCGGGCTTCGCGCGCGACGTCGAACTCTGCCTCACGCTCGATCGCTATAGCCGGCCGGTTCGATACCACGATCGCCAGCTTCAACTCGAGCCTGCGACTCGCACGGAACACTAAGTCATGGAACCCGCTGTGCTGCGCCGAGAGCTTTCGGCGATCGCGCTGACCCTGCTCGCGGTGTTTCTCACCGGTGCCCTGATCTTTAACGCACCGGATGCCGGACGGATGTGCCTCGAGGCGACCGGCGTGTTTGGTCCGGCGGGCACGTGGGCGCGCTGTGCCCTTGTGAGTACGGTCGGTATTCCCGGTGCGGCCATTGTCGCCCTGGGATGCCTGATCGTTGCCCTGACGCTGTTCGGCCGGATTGCGCGTGCTGATGATGCCAGTGATTGGGGCGTGCTCTTCGCCGGGACCGTGACATTGGTGCCGGTGGCGATCGGTCTCGCGCTCGGTGGCGAACCGTCGGCGTCGGACAGCTCCGGACTGTGGGGCAGCTTTGCCGCCCACTATCTGCGCAAAGGACTGGGCTCGGCTGGCGCCTGGGTCTTCTTTCTGCTGGCCTCGAGCGCGCTCACCGTGGCGACATTACGATGGAACCCGATCCGGGTGTTGCTTGGTCCTCGTGCGCGAACGCCCGACGCCGACAATGGGGCGAGTGGCCAGAGTGGTGAACGGGCCGTCGTAGGCAGCCGCAAGCGACCGACGCTGGCCCAGCAGCTCGAGCCTGAACCGGACGAGTTGCCTGGCATCGACCCCGTGTTTGCTCGCGACGTACTGGGGCTCGGCAAGCCGGACGCGCGATTCGCTCCGCCGGAAACGGGCCGAGACGGTGCGAAGACAAAGAAGAATGTCAAGGACGCGGCGCGTCCCACGGCCGCTGCCGTGGAAGGCGCGCTCGATGCCGCGTCGGAACCGTCGCCGTTCAGTGACGACTTGCCACCCACGGACTTGCTCACCGCCGCACCGGCGCGAAATGCCGACGCCGGTAAGCGCGAATTGGATCTGGCGGGTGAGAAGTTGATGACCACGCTGCGCACGTTCAAAGTGGACGGAGAGCTGGTTGGGCGCACGACCGGACCGACCGTCACGCAGTTCGAGATCGAACCCGCGCCCGGCGTGAAGGTGCGACAGATCGCGGCGCTCGCAGACGATCTCGCGTTGGCCATGCGGGCGCCCAGTATTCGCATCGTGGCACCGATTCCCGGTCGGGGCGCGGTTGGCGTTGAAGTCCCCAATCCGACGCCGGAAATGGTGGTGCTGCGCGAAGTGCTCGAGTCGGCGGAGTTCCGGCAGATGCGCGCGGCGCTTCCGATTGCGCTCGGCAAGGACCTCGAGGGGCGCGCCGTGATCGCCGATCTGGCGAAGATGCCGCACTTGCTCATTGCGGGCGCGACGGGTTCAGGAAAATCCGTCTGTGTGAACACGATCATCACGAGCCTCGTCTACCGGCATACGCCGCGTACACTGCGATTCCTGATGGTCGATCCGAAAATGGTCGAGCTCAGCGTCTACAACACGCTGCCGCACCTGCGTCACAAGGTGATTACCGACAATCGCGATGCGGCGTCGGTGCTCAAGTGGGCCGTCATGGAGATGCAGGACCGCTACCGTTTGCTGGAAGCGAATGCCTGCCGCAACCTGCAGGAGTTCAATCGTCGTGTGCAGCTGCACGCCGACGGCGAGGGGGCACCAGTGCAGAAGCCACGCAATCTCGAAGTGGCGTTCGAGGATCGGACGTACACCGGCGGCGTGTTGCCGTACATCGTCGTCGTGATCGACGAAATGGCCGACCTCATGATGACGGTGCAGGGCGAAGTTGAAACGCCGATTGCGATGCTCGCCCAGAAGGCGCGCGCGATCGGCATTCACCTGATTTTGGCCACGCAACGTCCGAGCGTGAACGTGATTACTGGCCTCATCAAGGCGAATTTCCCGTGCCGCATTGCCTTTCGCGTGGCGTCGCAGGTCGATAGCCGCACCATCATCGACGGCGCCGGCGCCGAAACGCTGCTCGGCAACGGCGACATGCTGTTCATCCCGCCCGGCAAGTCTGAGCCTGCGCGACTCCAGGGTGCATACCTCTCCAGTGAGGATACGGAGCGCCTGCTCAATTGGTACGAAGACGCCCGTGCCCGTCACGAAGCGGGTGAGGACATCACGGCCGAGCCGGACATTCTCGACACGGTGCGCGCCCTCGAAGCGAAAGGCGACGGCAGCGATGATGACGAGGGCAACCGCGCGTTGGACGAGCGGGATGTGCGATTCCGTGAAGCGGCCGAAGTGGTCATTCAGCATCGTCAGGGATCGACGTCGCTGTTACAGCGGCGGTTGAAAATTGGATACGGACGCGCCGCACGTATCATCGATCAGTTGGAAGAGGCCGGCGTATTGGCACCCTCCGAGGGCGCGGCGCGCCCGCGTGATGTGCTCGTGGGCGTGCAGGACCTGGATCGCATTTGCGGGTCTTGACGGATTCAGATCCTCAGCGGTCTCTCGTCTCCGCGTATTGACGGGGGGCAACTGTGTGACGAACATAGAGGCGGTTCGTCCCTCCTCCCCCCCGCGCTCCCTCCTGCGGGCCCCCGGCCCTCGACATTGATCCTCCCTCCCGAGGTGTTAGATGTTTTGTCTTCGCATTCGACGACTACTGACTTCGACCCTGCTGGCGCTTGGCGCGCTGCCCGTGGTCGCAGCCGGACTGGCGGCCCAATCCGGAACGATTACCGGTAAGGTGACCAACGCGGAAAGCGGCCGCCCGATCGAGAACGCGTCGGTGACAGCCACGATGTCCGGTGGCTCGACGTTTGGTGCCGTCAGCGGCGCCGATGGCACGTTCCGTATTGTGAACCTTCCCGACGGCGCGTACGCGGTGAGCGTGATGGCGATCGGCTACGCGCCCAAGCGCTCGGCCAACGTGCAGCCCGGTGCGGTGCTCACGATTACGATGACGCCGCGGACAAACGTGCTTGAGCAAACCGTCGTGACAGCGAGCCGAGCGCGCCCGGAAAAGGTGCTCGACGCACCAGCGCAGATTCTGACGGTGTCCAGTCAGCAGATTGAAGAGCGTCCCGCCGTGACCGTGACGGATCACCTCCGAGCAACGCCGGGCGTGGACATCAATCGTGGCGGCATCGCACAATCGAACGTGGTGGCCCGTGGATTCAACAACGCATTCAGCGGGAGCATGCTGATGCTGCAGGACTATCGTTTCGCCGGTGTCCCGTCGCTGCGTGTGAACGTGCCATTCCTGTTTACCGGCACCAACGAAGACATCGACCGGATGGAAGTATTGTTGGGACCGGCGTCTGCGCTCTACGGCCCGAATAGTGCCAGCGGCGTCTTGCACGTCATCACGAAGTCCCCATTCCAGTCGCAGGGTACCACCATCAGCTTAGACGGCGGTGAGCGTTCCGTTCTTCGTGCTGGTCTGCGCCATGCAGGGAAGCTCAATGACAAGGTCGCGTATAAGCTTTCCGGCGAGTTCATGCGGGGAAAAGATTGGGAGTACAACGATCCCTCGGAGCCGGCGACGTTTCCCAACAGGCTGAACGTGCCGGAAGCGCGACGCGGAAAGTCGAACGCCCGTAATTTCGATGTTCGACGGTATACCACGGAAGCCCGTCTCGACATCCGTCCACGCGAAGGGATGGAGGCGATTTCAACCGTCGGCTTTACCAACATTGGCAGCGCACTCGAGCTCACTGGTGCCAACGGTTCCGCCCAGATCAAGGGCTGGACTTACACCAGTCTCCAGCAGCGTTTCCGTTGGAACAAGCTTTTCGCGCAGGTCTTCATGAACATGAGCGATGCGGGCAACGATACGTCGACCTCGACTAAGGGCACGTATCTGCTTCGCTCCGGGCAGCCGATCGTGGACCAGTCTCGCGTGGCGGCAGGCCAGCTGCAGCACGGCTTCGACCTCGGATCCAAACAGAGCTTCATCTACGGTGGCGACTACATCTGGACCAATCCACGCACGGGCGGCACCATCAATGGCTCAAACGAGGCGGTGGATAACGTCAAGGAGTACGGCGCGTACATCCAGTCTTCTACCAAACCCATCAAGCAGATTGAGTTCTTGCTGGCGGCGCGTACAGACGCCAACAGCGTGATTGCTGGTCAATTCTTCTCCCCGCGTGCGGCGTTCATCATCAAGCCAACGGTGAATCAAAACATCCGCTTCACGTACAATCGGGCGTTCTCCACACCGGGCAATTTTTCGTTCTTCCTCGATCTTATCCAGGCGCCCAACGCCGGTGGATCCGGGTTTGACGTGAAGGCTCGTGGAAACCCGCCCAAGGAGGGGTGGCAGTTCAATCGGAGTTGCAACACCGGTAGCGCGTACGGCAACTACTGCATGAAGTCGCCGTACGCGGCACAAGGTGGCTTTGTTGGCGCCAGCGCAGCAACGGCCTTCCCCGGTGCCATTCGCGCGCTCTCCTCTCGCCTCACGCCGGGTATCGCTGGCGGCCTGCAGCAGGCCGGCATTCCTGCGGCGATCGCGCAGCAGTTGGCCGCTAGCGCGGTGACGTTTCTGGGTACCAGAACGCCGACGAACGCCGAGCTCTCGACTCGGGCGGCGTACTTGACCTCGGGTACCGTGAACGTGGCTCCCGAGCAGGTAAAGGACATTGCTCCGTTGGCCGCGTCGTTCAACAACACCTTCGAAGTCGGCTACAAGGGGACCGTTGGCGGCAAGGTCACGTTCGATGTGGCTTTGTGGGGGCAGGAGCGTGGTGACGTGGGAACGCCAGCGTCGCTGGCCACCCCGAACATCTTCTTTGGGAGTCCCACGCAGGTGGGTGGCTATCTTGGACAGCAGCTTGGGGCCAACCTTGGTCCGCAGCTCGCGGGGCTGGGGCTCACGGGCGCCCAGATCACTGCCATCGTTAATGGTCTGGCAGGTGCCCTCACGCCGAGCGTCGCGGCGCTTCCACTCGGTGTCGTGACGTTTGCCAACGGGCAAACGGATCCCAATGCTGTATACGCGACTTATTTCACCTCGGCCGGCAAGCTCTGGGTGCGTGGTTTGGACATTGCCACCACCGTGGCGGCGACTGACCGGATTACCGCCGACCTCGCCTACAGCTACCAGAGCCAAAACGTGTTCCGTGGCGTGAACGGCGGCAATGGGCTGGCGTTGATGTCGAATTCGCCGAACTCCCGTGGTTCGTTGGGTATCAACTACCGTAACGAAGAAAGCAAAATCAGCTACGAAGTGCGCACCCGCTACAACGAAGCCTACCCTGTGAACTCCGGCGTCTACGCCACGGGCTTCGCCTTCCCCATCGCAGCCGGTAACCCTGGGGCCATCACCACGGCCACCGGCGGCGGACCTGGACGATGCTCGCCGGCGCCAGCAGGAAATTTCTGCTACGACAACGTGCCGGAAGCCTTCACGTTCGATGCTCAGGTCACGAAGAAGTTCACCATGGGTAATCAGAAGCTGGCGTGGACGCTCAATGCCACGAATCTGTTTGATCTCCGCGTGCGGACCTTCCCCGGTGTGCCGGAGATCGGCCGCATGATCATGACGCGTCTGCAGTACTCGTTCTGATTCGGTTGACGCTACGGAGAAGCAGGGAAGGGGCGGCGCACGTGGTGCGCCGCCCCTTCGTGCGTTTCCGCTATGTTGAAGGATGATTCTGCTCGACCCCAACGCCCGTCCCGTGATCGGACATCGCGGCAATCGCGCGCACGCGCCTGAGAACACGATCGAATCACTACAGGAAGCCGTCGCGCTCGGCGTGGACGCCGTCGAGTTCGATGTGCAGCTCTCGAGCGATGGCGTCTTGCTTCTCATGCACGACCTCACGATCGACCGGACCACCAGTGGCGCTGGCGCCGTCGCCACGCAGACGTTTGCCGCGCTCCGGGCGCACGACGCCGGCGCCCGCTTCACGTCGGATGGTGGTCGTACATTCCCGTGGCGTGATCGCGGCGTCGTGATTCCGACTGTCGACGAGGTCGTGGAAGCCTTGCCGAGCACGCTCGCGTTGATCGTGGAGTTGAAAACGCCCGCCGCGTCCGCGGCACTTCACGCCGCCGTTGTTCGACATGGCCTGCAGAAGCGTGTAATCGTAGCCGGCTTCGAAGCCGCCAGCACACGGCCGTTACGCGGGCACGGCTTCGCGCTCGGCGCGAGCACGCCCGATGTCGTTCGACTGCTCCTGCCGTCGCTATTCCGTCGCCCGATACCGACGCCGTGGTATCAGGCGCTCTGTATTCCGCCGATGCACAACGGCATTCCGTTGCCGATCGCCGCGATTGCGCGTGCCGTGCGAAAGGCGGGTGTGGTCTCGCACATTTGGACGGTGAATGATCCGTCGAAGGCGACGCGGCTGTGGGAGCACGGCGTGCAGGGGATCATTAGCGATGATCCCGCGTCGATTCTCGCGGCGCGCTTGACGTTCGTTTGAGTCTGCCTGCGCACTTCTGGTGACACACGACGAAGGCGACCGCAATAACGTGCGCCCATGACGAAACAACGACAGGCGCTTGGGCTGTTGGGCGAACGCATCGCCGCACGATGGATGCGCCGCGACGGTTGGGAATTCGTGGCGCATCGTTTCCGCAGCGGGCATCGCGATATCGACCTCATCATGCGCCGCGGACACGAGATCGCCTTCGTGGAAGTGAAGGCGCGGCGTGGCGAGGCGTTCGGGTCTCCCGTCGAGGCGGTCCACTTCCGGAAACGCCGAGAACTCGGCCGGAGCGCCCGCGTTTGGGTGGATCGACACGGCGCTCCGGAGCTGAGCTATCGGTTCGATGTGGTAGGAATTCTGATTTCCGGTCAGAATGTCCGAGTCCAGCACATCGAGAATGCCTTTCTGCTGCCCTGAAATCAGACAGTGCAGGGGAGTTGTCCACATCGGATGTTCTTCGTATTTTATTCGGGTCTTGGTCCTGCTCGCGTTCCCGGTAGATTCTCGCGAGCCAGGGCATGGCGGCTTCACCACTCACGACGGCGGTATCTATGGCGGGCACAGTGATGTCGGACGACAAGCGCAAGGCCCTGGCGCTCGCAGTCGCGCAGATCGAAAAAAGCTGCGGTAAGGGTTCGATCATGCGGCTCGGCACCGATTCCAAAGTGCGTGTCGAATCAATTCCGACTGGCGCAATCAATCTCGACGCGGCAATCGGCGTGGGCGGCATCCCGCGCGGTCGGGTAACCGAGATCTACGGACCGGAATCCAGTGGTAAGACCACGCTCTGCTTGCATGTGGTCGCCAACGCGCAAAAGCTCGGCGGCGTGGCCGCGTTTATCGACGCTGAGCACGCGCTCGATACCGAGTACGCCAAGAAGCTGGGCGTCGATGTGGAGAACTTGCTGATCTCCCAGCCCGATACCGGTGAGCAGGCGCTCGAGATCTGCGAAATCCTCGTGCGCTCCGGCGCGGTCGACGTGATCGTGATCGACTCCGTTGCCGCGTTGGTTCCCAAGGCGGAAATTGAAGGCGACATGGGCGACTCGCATGTCGGGCTGCAGGCGCGCTTAATGAGTCAGGCGCTTCGCAAGCTGACCGGCGCCATCGCGCGCTCAAAGACCTCCGTGATCTTCATCAACCAGCTGCGCGAGAAGATCGGCGTCATGTTCGGCAATCCGGAAACCACCACCGGTGGTAAGGCGCTCAAGTTCTACGCGTCGGTGCGACTCGACATCCGCCGCATCGGTCCAGTGAAGGACAAGGAAGAAGTGGTCGGATCGCACGTCCGCGTGAAGGTCGTCAAGAACAAGGTTGCGCCGCCGTTTAAGCAGGCTGAGTTCGACATCATGTACGCGGAAGGCATCAGCCACACGTCGCTGCTCGTCGATATCGGCGCGGAAGCCGGCATCATCGACAAAGCCGGCGCCTGGTATAGCTATGGAACGCAGCGCATCGGACAGGGCCGTGAGAACGCGAAGATGTTCCTCAAGGACAACCCGGTGCTCATGGCGGAGATCGAGGAGAAGGTCAAGGTCTTGCTTGGCGTGAAGACCGCAGAAGCGCCAGGCGTGCCCGAAGAGACCGAGGAATAGTTCGCGGGAGCTGCCGCATGCGTGAACGGAACGAGGGCCGAGGGGTCGCTCGCGATGTGAAGTGGTGCCCGGATCACCACGGCTCATTGTGAGTAGCCCCTCGGCTTTTTTCGTACCCACTCCTGAGCCAGGGAGCGGGCCCGGCACGGTAAAGAATGTGCTGGAATCGTCGCGTCGACCGGGGCGGTTCGTCGTCACGCTCGCCGACGGACGCCTATTTACGGTGGCGATCGGAGCGCTGAGTCAAACCGGCGCCACCCGCGCTGGCGTGGAGCTTGATGCCCAGGCCGTGGCCTACCTCAGCCGAGAATCGCTGATCACCGACCTCGGTGATCGTGCCGTCAACGCGCTGGCCCGTGGCCGAAAAACTCGTCGAGAGCTCGAGATCCGCCTCCGTCGGCTGCAGCCGGACGCCGCGCTGATTGCCGAAGCGCTCGACCGACTGGCCGCCATTGGCGTGCTCTCGGACGCACAGGTCGCGCACGCCGAAGCCGCCGCACGGCTCCGGCGTGGCGAAGCACCGGCCATGGTACGCCACGTGCTGCGGCGGAAGGGTGTCGAAGGGCGGATGGTGAATGAGGCCGTCAGCGCGGCCATCAGCGAAGACGGCTTCGATGAGCTGGCCGCGTGCCGCGCGTTGGCGGAAAAGCGCGTGCGCGCCTTCGGTGCGAAGGAGCCTGCAGTCGTTCGACGCCGATTAGTCGCGTTTCTTCAACGCCGCGGCTTCGGCGGCAGCGTCATTGGAGCGGTGCTTCGCGAGGTGCTTGGACGGCAATCGGAAATCGAGAGTGAGTAACCCCCGCACAACGCACCCACTCGCGTCTATATTTTCACGTCTATGCTTGCGTCCGAAATCCGCGCCCGATTCCTGGCCTACTTCGAGAAGAATGGCCACGCCATCCGCCCGAGCTCCGCGCTCGTTCCGGCCGATGATCCCACCCTGCTCTTTACGAACGCAGGGATGGTCCAGTTCAAAAAAGTCTTTCTCGGCATGGAGGAGGCCCCCGATGGAAATCGGCGAGCTACCACGTCGCAGAAATGCGTGCGCGCCGGAGGCAAGCACAACGACCTCGAACAGGTCGGGCACACGGCGCGCCATCACACCTTCTTCGAGATGCTCGGTAACTTCTCGTTCGGTGACTACTTCAAGCGTGATGCGATCCGCTTCGCCTGGGAGTTCATCACCGAGGACCTGAAGATTCCGCGTGAGCATCTGCGCGTCACCGTCTTCCATGAGGACGACGAGGCGCGTCAGCTGTGGAAAGATGTGGCCAACGTGCCCGACAACCGGATTTACGGGCTCGGCGCGAAGGACAACTTCTGGCAGATGGCCGACACCGGTCCGTGTGGTCCGTGCACCGAGATCTATGTCGATCTCGCGCACATGGCCCCCGACTGGGCGTTTCCCAAAGACGCGCACGGTGAGTGGACGAACACGGACATCGCGGACTACTCGCTCGACGCCTTCGTCGAAGGCGCCGAAGCCGGTCGTTTCCTGGAGATCTGGAACCTCGTGTTCATGCAGTTCGACCGTCAGCAGGATGGAACGATGGTGCCGCTGCCCAAGCCGTCGGTCGATACCGGCGCCGGGCTCGAGCGCATCGCCGCCGTCATGCAGGGCGTCACGAACAATTTCCATACGGATCTCTTTCGCCCCCTGATCGCGAAGGTCGAGGAGATCGTCGGCATCGGCTACCCGTATCGTCCGGGCGTCGGACTGGGCACGGCCGTCGGCAAGGATGGTCGGGAGATCGATCCGGCGTCGTTCCGCGTCATTGCGGATCACGCCCGCGCGACCGCGTTCCTGCTGGCCGATGGCGTCTTCCCGAGCAATGAAGGTCGCGGCTACGTGCTGCGTCGCATTCTGCGTCGCGCCGTGCGCCATGCCTGGCTGCTGGGACGTCGCGAGCCCACGCTTGTCCATGTCGTGGATGTCGTCATCGAAACAATGCGCGATCTGTTTCCCGAGCTGCCTGTGCGCCGCAAGCACATCCTTGAGACAACGCGCGCGGAAGAAGAGCGCTTCCTCACCACGATCGACGCGGGTATGACGCGCTTCGAAGAGCTGGCACCGGCCGCATCGACGCAGGGCTCCACGACCATGCGCGGCACGCTCTCCGGTGAAGACGCCTTCCGGTTGTACGACACATTCGGCTTCCCGATCGACCTCACTGAACTCATGGCACGGGAGCGCGGTTATCTCGTGGACATCGCCGGCTTCGAGCAGTCGTTATCGGCGCAGCGCAAACAGTCCCAGGACGAGCGGAAGTCACGTCAGATCACCGTCAGCGCCGATGATTTCGGTGATCCGACGCAGTGGACGCTCCACCAGCAGCATGCGGCCAAGCTTGGCCGCTTCGTCGGGTACGACGTCACCGAAGCGGATACCGTCGTGACCGCCGTGCGCGCGCTGCCGGATGGCCGCGTAGCGGTGATGCTGCGCGAGACGCCTTTTTACGCGGAGTCGGGTGGTCAGGTATCCGATCATGGCACCATCACGGGTACGGGCTGGTCGGTCAGTGTCTCGGACGTGAAGAAGCTGGACGGCCGAATTGCTGCCATCGGCACGGCTACGGGCGAGATCACGTTTGGTCCCGCTCATGCCGTGGTGCCGCGCGACCGTCGGCACGACACCGAGCGCAATCATACGGCGACGCACCTCCTTCACGCCGCGCTGCGCAACGTCCTTGGTGAGCATGTCCACCAGGCTGGCTCGCTCGTGTCGCCCGACCGTTTGCGCTTCGATTTCACGCACCACGGTCCGCTCACGCACGATCAGCTCGTCGCCATCGAGGGTCAGGTGAATGCTGGTGTCTGGACCGCGGCACCGGTAAACACCCGCGAGTCCGCCTATGCCGACGCCGTGGCGAAGGGCGCCATGGCCTTGTTCGGCGAGAAGTACGGCGATGTCGTGCGTGTGGTCGAAATTCCCCAGCTCTCGGTCGAACTCTGCGGCGGCACGCACGTGAGGAATACCGCTGAGATCGGCCTGGTGCGCATCGTCTCGGAAGGCGGCGTAGCTGCTGGTGTGCGTCGCATCGAGGCCGTCACCGGCCCACGGGCGTTCCAGTTCCTCGCTGATCGCGAGCGCGCGCTGGTGCAGGTGGCCACGCGCCTTAAGGTGCCGATGGCGGGTACCGCCACGAATATCGAGCAGATCGAGAAGAAGATCGACGCGCTGATCGACGATCGGAAGCAGCTTGAGAAGCGCCTCGATGAAGCGATGCGCGGCGGCGTGTCCGGCGGAGGCGTCGCGCAGCAGTTGGCAACGCAGGCCACCCTGGTGCACGGCGTTCGATTCATCGCCACGCGGGTGGAGGTGGTCGACGTGAAGGCGCTTCAGGCCCTCGGCGATTCGCTTCGGGAGGCGCTTGGTAGCGGCGTGGCCGTGCTCGGAGCGGTGCTGGCCGATGGAAAGGGCGCATTGCTCGCGGTATCTACCGATGATGCTCGCGACCGCGGTCTCCGCGCCGACATCGTTGTGCGCGAAGTGGCGGCGACCGTGGGTGGTCGTGGCGGAGGTAAGCCGCACATGGCGCAGGCTGGTGTTGAGGCCGATAAGCTGGACACGGCGATCGCGGCGGCTTCGGAGATCTTTGCTCGCCTGGCGTTGGCCGGGTGAGCGTGACGAACGGCGCGGTGAGCGCCACGGAGACCATCGGGACGACGGTCGGCAGCTGGTTCGATTCCTTGACGCCCGCTCCTCCTGAGGGGCTGCGGGTTCGACTGTCGGCATTGCTGCAACCGTTCGCGCACCTGCCCGCACAGCAGGTGCCGGAGGCCTGCCTTGATGCGGGCGAGCAATTGCTCGATGAACTGTTGGCGTCGGGGTCGACGTCACGAGCGACCGCACTCGACCTGCTCGCCGTCGATGCGCTCGTAACGTACGCCTTCCAGGCGGCCGCCGACGAACCGGCGCTGCTGGATGCGAGGGCGGCTCGGGCGCTTGCCAGAATCGCGGCGCTCCCCGGATCGTTGGGCGCCTGAGCAGCCCCATGAGTGCGAGCTCTACGTCGCCGCACCACGCCAGCAGAAGGGACGCGTCATGATCGACATTCACTCGCACCTGTTGCCGGGCGTCGACGATGGCTCACCGTCGCTCGACGTCTCGATTCCCGTGTTGCAGCGGTTTGCGGCGCAGGGGGTCACCATCCTTGTGTGCACCCCGCACTTGAATGCGAGTCAGGCCGCCAGCGCCCCATATGCGCAGCACTGTGAACTTCTCGTGCAATTGCTGGCCGTGGCTCCCGCCGGCCTTGAGATTCAACTCGGGTGGGAGATTATGCTAGACAGCCCCGGGGTCGATCTGACCGCGCCTGAGTTCTGCCTGGGAAACTCGCGCGCACTGCTCGTGGAATTCACCCGCGGCGGCCTCCCGCGCGGTGCGACCAGCGAATTGCGCCGTATCGCCCGAAGCGGCCGAACGCCGATTTTGGCCCACCCTGAACGGTATTTCGGATGTACCCTTGAGCTCGTGCGGGAATGGCGGGCGCTCGGCGTGGTCATCCAGACCGACGCCTCGGTACTGATGGGACGTGGCGTGCCGGCCGATCTTGCGAACGCGATGTTAGCCGAAGGACTGATCGATATCCTCGCCTCGGACAACCACGGGGACGCCCGCTCGCTGGGCGCCGCCCGTGACTGGCTGACCGAGCGGGGCGCCGACGAGCAGATGGACTTGCTGCTACGGGCGAACGCCGAGCGGGTGCTCGGCGACGACGATCCTCTGCCGGTTCCGCCTCTTCGGGCGGGGCTGGTTGGACGTATTAAGCGCATATTCGGTCGCTGACGCGATCGATTCCTGAACCAGTCCTAGCCCATGACCAACGCCGATCGAGGCTCGCAGGACCCGCCAGATGCCTCCGTTGCACCACTGCTGGCTGCCCTGACAGAGCTGGCCGAGACGGCCGCGCTGGTCGCACGCGACCTAGCGCCGGAGATCGAGCGGGCGCTGGAGATGGTTCGCAGCACAGTGAAGCGGGGAGGCACGTTGCTGTTCTGCGGGAATGGCGGCTCCGCCGCCGACGCCCAGCACATGGCCACCGAGTACGTCGTGCGATACATGCGAAACCGTCGAGCTTACCCCGCGATCGCCCTGACCACGGATACCTCATTGATCACGGCGGTGGGTAATGATCTGGGCTTCGATCACATTTTTTCTCGTCAGATAGAAGCCTTGGGAAAGCGTGGAGATCTTTTGATCATCCATTCAACCAGCGGGAATTCCCCGAACGTTCTGCGCGCTGCTGAGGCCGCGAATGAGAAAGGAATCCCAGTGTTGGCGTTAACCAAGCAAGATGGAGGCGCACTTCGCATGATCGCCGATCACACGATCGTGGTACCGACGAATCGCACTGACCGTGCGCAAGAGATACACCTCTGCATCCAACATGCCATCTGTGATGCTATCGAGCAGACACTCTAACAAGACCTGTCTATAGTATGACTAATCGCATATGGTGTTGTTGTTTATCTCATACTTCATAATGTACTTTCACCGGTGTGTAGCAACATGATTTCACTAAAAGGTAAACGTGCGCTGGTCACGGGCGGCTCTCGGGGCATCGGTGCAGCGGTGGCGCGCCTTCTCGCAGCGGCAGGCGCCGATGTTGGGATCGCCTACCGCAGTCGATCCTCCGAGGCCGACGTCGTCGTTGGAGATATCACAAAGTGCGGAGTTCGGAGTTTTTCTCACATGGGCGACTTATCCACAAAAAGCGCCAACGAATTGTTTGTGGATAAAGCCATTGAGTGCTTCGGTGGTGTGGACATCTATGTGGGAAACTCGGGCTTTTGGCCACCGGATCCGCTGCCCGTGTCTCTGCTGGATGACGAGCGCTGGCGCTTGACCATGGCGACCAATTTAGACGGGATGTTTTACGGAGCGCGGGCCGCGGCGCGCGCGATGAGCGACGGTGGTCGCATGATTTTCGTGTCCAGCACGGCTGGGCAGCGGGGGGAGGCGGGGCATGCGGACTATGCCGCGACCAAGGGCGCCATGATCTCCTTCGTGAAATCTCTGGCGGTTGAGCTTGGTAGCCGAGATATCACCGTCAACGCCGTGGCGCCGGGTTGGGTGGATACGGAGGCTGTCGAGAAACCGTTCGCCACTGGGCGTGAGCGAATCGAGGCCGCGATCCCGCTCGGGCGGGTGGCCTCTCCGTCAGATATCGCCGGTCCAATCCTTTTCCTGGCGAGCCCGCTGGCCCGTCATGTGACCGGCGAGATCCTCAATGTGAACGGTGGGAGCGTGCTCTGCGGATAGCGAGCTCATCTGCTGGCGGCAATCTGCGCGTCCCCGGCCAGGTGATCGAAATCGCCCGCACGCTTCAGCAGGCGGGCTTCGAAACCTGGTGCGTCGGCGGAGCTGTGCGTGACGCCCTGTTGGGAGAGGCCCTCCTCGATTGGGATCTGGCCACCGCCGCGACCCCGACCCAGGTACGGAAGCTGTTCCGCCGGACCGTGCCCGTCGGGATCGAGTTCGGAACCATCGGCGTGCTCGACCGCGACAACCGCATGCATGAGGTCACGACCTTTCGCCGTGACGTGAAGACCGACGGCCGGCGTGCGGTCGTGGAGTTCGGTGCGTCGTTGGACGAGGATCTGGCTCGACGGGATTTTACGATCAACGCGATCGCGTACGACCCGATCGACCACCGCCTGCACGACCCGTTCGGTGGGCAAGTCGATATGGCTCGTCGGGTCGTGCGGGCCGTCGGCGAAGCCGACGCCCGGTTGCGCGAAGACCGGTTGCGCTCCCTCCGGGGAATCCGCTTCGCGTCGCGCTTCGGTTTCGAGATCGAGCACGACACGTGGCAGGCGATCGTCCGAAGTGCACCGTTTCTTACGCGACTGTCTCCGGAGCGCGTGAGGCAGGAGCTGGAAAAGACGATGGAGCAGGTGCTGGCACCCTCCACCGCGTTCGCGCGCTGGCGTGACGCGGGAGCCTTCGCGTCCGTGGTGCCGACGCTGGCGCAGATCGGTGATGACACGTTGCGTGCCATCGATGCCTTGCCGCGTCCGGGGTTACCTGGTCGTCCGCTTCGGAAAGCTTTGCGTATCGCGGCGCTCTTCAGCGAGGCGGACGGCAAGCAGGCCGAGCGGGCGCTGCGCGATCTTCGCTTCTCGAATCAGGACATCGCGAACGTGTCGGCGCTGGTCGACCGCTGGTGCCGATACGCACCGAATCTCACCGGGGTGCTGTCCGCCGGTGCGTTGCCCGATGATGCCGAACTGCGGCGTTTGGCCGCCGGCGTCGGGCGATTGCGCGTCGCGGCATTCGTGCGCCTAGCCGCCGCTCGTTGGAGCGCGGCCGGAGCGGTGCAACCGTCGTTGGTTCGACGGCTGTACCGTAGAATGATCACGATCGCGTTCCGCGAACCCATCGAGCTGGCGGATCTCGCGGTGGACGGCGACGATCTGCGCAGCGCAGGCATTGCCTCGGGGCCGGCGTTGGGGCGCATCTTGCACGCCCTGTTGCAGCGTGTGGTCGAGGATCCCGCCGTCAACACCCGAGAGGTGTTGCTCGAGGTCGCTCGTGATCTCCAGCGCCCTTCCGAAAACGTTTGACGGTCCGCATGACTATGCTGATGCGAAACGAAAGGCCGCTGTTGGACAACGAGGAAGCCGGCCGGTTCCGACCGATTTCTGACTGGTTCGTCGCGTCGCTCGCGGAGGGCGTCTATGTCGCGCGCATCGGGACGACGGCCGAGCGCGTAGTCGACCTGATGCACGCGCTGTCGGTGCATCTCGACCCTGCCGTGGATGTCGTGATCACCGACTGGCGTAGCGGCACGGAATGGGTTGGTGTCGAGGTCGCGCTCCCGGAACTCCGCGACGCGCTCGGTCGGCTGCGTTTTCCGCTGGCGACGTATGGCGGCGTGGAGATGACGGTGTTCGGCCCGAACGACCAACTGTCGCTGACGCCGGAATTACTGCTCGTGATCTACTCGCACTCTGACCGCTGGTACTTCCTCCTTGACGGACTCGGACTCTCCGAACGGGCTGCACCACCGGCGCCGGTGTGGGTGCCGACGCGGTCCATGCGCAGCCCCTCTCCCGAACTGTCCACCGCGCTGACTGCGGCCGCGGCGAGGCTCGGGTTGACCGCGGGCACCGCGTCGCTCGAACGATGAGCGCGACGCTATTTGCAGCGAGTTCTCCTGAACCGCTGGCGGCGCGCATGCGCCCGGAGCGACTTGAGGACGTCGTCGGGCAGCAGCATCTACTGGCACAAGGCCGCCCTCTCGGTGACGCGATCCGGAATGGGTTGATCGGCAGCGTGATTCTGACCGGGCCGAGCGGCACGGGAAAAACGACGATCGCCAGCCTGATCGGCCGGTATACGCAACAGACTGTCGTTGTCCTGAACGCCGTGACCGACGGCATCCCGCGTCTTCGCGAGATCGTTGCCGAGGCGGAGAAGCGTCGCAGCTATGAAGGGCGCCGCACGCTTGTGGTGATCGACGAAATCCATCGCTGGGCGAAATCGCAACAGGACGCGTTGCTCCCGCACGTCGAGAATGGCGTGATCACGTTGTGTGGCGCGACGACGGAGGTTCCGGGCTTCGCCGTCGTGGGGGCGCTCTTGTCGCGGTCTCGCGTGTACTCGCTGCGTCCACTCACGGTCGATGACGTGGTGAGTGTGTGCGGGCGCGCGCTCGCCGACGAGCGGCAAGGACTTGGTGCGCAACGGCTGCAGGCCGATCCGGAGACATTGCGGTGGCTGGCCGAGCAGGCGGATGGCGATGCACGCCGTGCATTGGGTGCGCTCGAAGCGGTAGCACAGGTGCTGCCGGCTGGCGCCGTGATCACACGCGACGCGCTCGCCGATTCCCTCGGCACACGGGTCGTGAGCTACGACCGCGTCGACGTTGACCGCAATGCGGTGCTGTCGGCGTTTCACAAGTCGCTTCGCGGCAGCGACCCGCATGCCGTGCTGTACTGGCTGGCGCGCGGCCTGCAGGCTGGTGAAGACCCACAGATCTTCTTGCGTCGGCTGGCCGCCATGGCGACCGAAGACATCGGTCTGGCAGATCCGCACGCGGTCGGCATCGTGATGACTGCGTGGGAGACGTTTCGTCGACTCGGTCCCGCCGAAGGCGAGCGAGCGGTTGCGCAGGCGGCGGTCTACTGCGCCGTCGCGCCCAAATCGAATCGCCTGTATCTCGCGTGGGCGGCAGCCCGCGCCGCCGCGGCCGAGTCGCCCTCGCTACCCGTGCCGGCGCATCTCTTGAATTCGGAGATGCACCTGCGGGCGGACCCCGATCGTCGAGTGCCATACAAGTACCCCCACGATCATCCCGGTGCGTTTGTGGCGCAGCCGTACCAGCCACCGGAACTTCACGGACAGACCTACTATCATCCGGTAGCCGTCGGCGAAGAGAAGCAGATCGCCAAGCGTCTCATGTGGTGGGCGGAGCGGGGCGGTCCGCCCGTCGCCGAGTGACGATATTCAAGTGACGGTCACCGCATGACGGAACACGACCGTTGGAGCGGGTACGAACGACACGCGTGGTGCGCGGCCAACTTCGGCGGCCCCCGACATTTCAAGCAGACCTTTCAGCTCCTGGAAACTATGGAGATGCGCATGACGAGGGCGGTACGGCGCTTGATCACGGCAGCTGCGGTCGTGGCGTTGACCGCGGGTGTGGCTGCGTGCGCCTCGCTTGGGCGTGCGACCTTCAGGGAACCGGTGGTCACGCTGCGTGAGTTCACCGTGACTGGGCTTGGGCTTACCGGGGGAAGCGTGGACGTCGTGCTGTCGATCTACAATCCGAATGGCTACAAGCTCGACGCACTGAGCATGACGTATCAGGTTGACGTCGATACCAGCCAACTGGGCAGCGGTGCGCTCGATGGACGCTTCGTGGTGCCTGAGAAGGACTCCTCGCTGGTGCGCTTGCCGGTACGTTTCACGTATGCCGGCCTGGGCGCGGCGGGTCGGTCATTGCTCACGGCCGGCACCGTGAACTATCGGGTCCGCGGTGATTTCACCGTCTCTACGCCGCTTGGCAATTTCACCCGTCCGTATGATCGGACGGGACGCTACTCCTCAGTGTCCGGCAACGGACGATGATCAGCTTCGCCCTCTCAATTTAGGTAGACGCACATCAGTCGCGAGATCATCTCCCTCACGCCGCCAGTCGAGCGCGCGGTGCTCGTCAGTGCACCGTCGAAGCGTGGCAACGCGCGTCATCAGTCCGACGAACACCTCGAAGAACTTGCGCGACTGGCCGATACGGCGGGCGCGATCGTGGTGGGCCAGCTGACGCAGGCGCTCGATCGGCCGCACCCGGCAACGTACCTCGGTAGCGGCAAGGTTGAAGAGTTGAAGGTGCGGATCAATGAGCTCGGCGCCACGCTGGTGCTCTTCGACGACGAGCTGACACCGGCGCAGGGCAAAAACATCGAGGCGATCGTCGGCACGCGGGTGATGGACCGTGCCGAGTTGATTCTCGACATCTTTGCCACGCGGGCGCGTTCGAGCGAGGCGCGAATGCAAGTGGAACTCGCGCAGCTGCAGTATCTGCTGCCGCGTCTCACGCGCATGTGGACGCACCTTGAGAAATTCCGCGGTGGTATCGGCGTGCGCGGTCCGGGTGAAACGCAGCTCGAAACCGACCGTCGTCTCATTCAGCATCGCATCCGTGTGCTCAAGGAGCGGCTTGCCGACGTCGAGCGGGCGCGCGAAGTGCAGCGCGAAGGACGCAAGTCGCATCACCGCGTCGCACTCGTCGGCTATACGAATGCGGGCAAGTCGTCGATCCTGCGGCAGATGGCCAACGATGCGCAGGTGTTCGTGGAAGATCGCCTGTTCGCCACGCTCGATCCGCTCACGCGGGAGGTGGAGGTGGGCGACGGCTACACGGTGCTGCTGACCGACACCGTCGGATTCATTCGGAAGTTGCCGCACCATCTGGTCGCGTCGTTCCGCGCCACGTTGTCCGAGGCGAAGGAGGCAGATCTGCTGCTGCACGTGATCGACGCGAGCCATCCCGTGTGGGAAGAGCAGCGCGATGTGGTGGACGGTGTGCTGGCGGATCTCGGACTGGCCGACCAGCCGAAGCTATACGTGATGAACAAGATGGACCTGTTGCCCGAGGCGGAGGCATCGGCCGTTCGTGAGCGGGTGGCGAATCTGACTCCGAATTCGCTGTTCGTGTCGGCCATCGAGCCGGGTGGTCTCGATGTGCTGCGCGCATCACTGCTCGACAGTCTGCGTCGCCAGCGTCCGGTTCTTGAGGTCCGACTGCCGGCGGCCAATGGCCGGATGATCGCGGAGATGCATCGCGATGGCGAAGTGTTGGATCAGCGCACCGACGACGATGTCATCGTGCTTCGGGCCCGACTTGACGACCGCACGATCGGTCGGCTGCGACAGGCAGGCGCGCGGATCACGGTGCTGAGGGGCGTGGAGCGGGCCAAAACACCAGCTGCGCCAGTCGAAGCGTTCTAGTCGCTTGACACACCAGCTGAATGCACGAACGGCCGGTCATCAGTGATGATGATCGGCCGTTTGCGTTGTGATGGTGTTGCAGTGGGCGTGCAGGGACTCGAACCCCGGACCTCTGCTGTGTGAAAGCAGCGCTCTAACCAGCTGAGCTACACGCCCGACATCGTTCCGCGCTCGACAAATCACCACGCGGATCAAGAACGTAACGGAGGGGAACGACGGTGGGAAGCCCCTTTGGCGAGGGGAAAGACAAACGCCCCGGTGCATGGCACCGAGGCGAATGGTCCGGGTGGGACTTGAACCCACGATCCTTCGATTATGAGTCGAGCGCTTTAACCAACTAAGCTACCGGACCGCACGTGACGATACTCCGCCGCGGCTTGCGGCAAATGTACGTCAAGTGTCCGCCATGTGTGCGTCGTAAGCTTCAAGAACTTCGTGTGGCGTGACCGTTGCAGCGCCGAGCTTCCCCACTTCGACGCCGGCGGCGTAGTTCGCCACGATGGCTGCCTCGAGTGCCGTGGCACCGGCTGCCAGCATCGTTGCCAGGTATGCCGTCACGGTGTCGCCGGCGCCAACCACGTCATACACCTCTCGGGCGGTCGTGGGAACGCGATGGACGATGCCGTCCGACGAGACCAATGCCATGCCGCGTTCGCCGAGGGTGAGCAGCAGGTGATCGACGCCGAGTCGGGCAAACGTTTCCGGCAGCGCTGCGGGATGCTCGAGATCGACCGCGGCACCGAGAGCGCCTTCGAGCTCCCGACGGTTTGGCTTGAACACCGTAGCACCGCGATACGCAAAGAAATTTCGGAACTTCGGGTCGACGACAATCGGCAGCTTTCGTGCACGGGCGAACGCAATCGCCCCTTCGATGACCGCCGGGACAAGCACCCCTTTGTTGTAGTCCTCGAAAACGAGTGCGGTCGCATGCGGCATGGCTCGCGCGATCGCGTCCAGCACGCGTGTCACGTCAGCGTCGTCCAGGTCAGCGTCGTCTTCCTCATCGAAGCGCACCAGCTGCTGAGAGCGCGCCATTACGCGGGTCTTGGTCGTGGTAGGCCGGCTCACGGTGACCAACGACCGCGACTCCATGCGGCCCGCCTCCAGACGTTCGCGCAGCGTGCTGCCAGCCACGTCGTCCCCGACCGCGGCCACGAGGTCGCACCCGGCGCCTACCGCGGCGACGTTCTGGGCAACATTGGCGGCGCCCCCAAGTGCCAGCTTGCGGTCTCGCACCCGGACCACGGGAACCGGCGCCTCAGGGGAGATTCGCTCGACGTCGCCCCGAAGGTACACATCAAGCATGGCGTCGCCGATGATGACCACATGTTGCGAGGCGGCGTCAGCGAGGAGCCCCTCGAGCCGAGCGCGGGAGATGGTGGGCGTCATGGCGGGGAAGCTAGTTGGACCGATTAACTTCGTCACCGGTCGTCCCGTTCCCGTCTCCTTTCCCGCCGAGATGCCCATCTCGTCTTCCCCCAGCCAGTCCGCTGTATCGCGCCGTGCGCCCGTGCTGGTGCTGGCCGCGTCGCTGATCGGCATTTCGTTCGCCGCACCGCTGATCCGGCTCTCCGCGAGTTCGGCGATCGTGATCGCGACGTGGCGTCTGGGACTCTCCATGGTCATCGTCGCCGCCGCCCTGCTGATCACGGGCTCGTGGCGCGAGTGGCGACTACTGTCCCGACGAGAGGTGCTCCTGGCCGTCGGAGCCGGCGTCTTGCTGGCATTGCACTTCTGGAGCTGGAACACCTCGCTGCGCTACACCAGTGTGGCCGCGTCCGTGGCGTTGGTGAATTTGCAGCCCGTACTCATTGCCGGCGTGTCGGCGCTCTGGCTGCATGAGTCGCCCTCTGGCCGGCAGTGGGTGGGCGTGGTGATCGCCGTCGTCGGCGCCTTGGTGGTCGGATTGGCCGACGTTCCCGGGGGATTACCAGGGGTTGTGTCCGCGATGTCCGGTGGAGCGACCACTGCTGGTGGCGGCCGCGCGCTCTTTGGCGATCTGCTGGCGCTCGTCGGCGCGGTCACGGCCGCGTTGTACTACTTGATCGGTCGCCGACTCCGCCAGCGCGTGGGTGTGTGGCCCTACGTGGCCATCGCGTACGGCGCGGCGTTCGTCACCTGCGTGGCCATCGCCCTTGTGAGTGGTGAGGTGCTCGCACCGCAGCCGCGCCGCGAGTTGGCGATTTTTACGGGACTCGCCATCGGTCCGATGCTGCTCGGACATACGGGGATGAACTGGGCGCTCGGCCACCTCCCAGCATTCGTGGTAAATCTCACTACGCTGGGTGAGCCGATCGGCGCTACCATTTTAGCGGCCCTCCTCCCGGGGATCGCCGAGGTGCCAGGCGTCGGGACGATTGTGGGCGGGGTGTTGGTGCTGGGCGGGGTGCTGCTGGCGTCGCGCCGTTCGCGGGATCTCTCGGAAAGCTGAACTCGCAGAAAGCACGTTCGAGCCGGCTCATATTCCTCGCCCCGGTTATCTTTGGGGGGTGAGCGAGACTCGATCGATCTTTTCAGGCGCTGGCGCGCCTCACGTCGGCAGTGATGACGCGTCACCACAGGGGCCGTACGCATCCGCGGCACCCGTGGTGTTCGCCCCGGCACTTCGAGGGCGCAGTTTTGACGTGGTGGTCACGCGCGGTGGAACCGTGGAGTCGAGGCACCGTGTGCACGCCGCGGTGGTAGACGCCAACGGGACGTTGCTTGAAGGGGTGCGGGATCCGCACACGGAAACGTGGTGGCGCTCCTGCGCAAAGCCGTTTCAGGTGATGCCGCTGGTGCGCTCGGGTGGCTTGGAACGCCTGGGCTGGGGGGCCAGCCAGCTGGCCTTGGCCTGCGCGTCGCACGGTGGCGAGCCGGAACACGTGGCCTTGGCCGAGTCGATGCTGGCCGGAATCGGCCTCGAGGAGGGCGATCTGGCGTGTGGTGTCCACGAGCCGCTGGCGTCGCGCGGCGCGCGACTGCTTCGCGAGTCGGGCGATCGGCTCACACGCCTCCATAACAACTGTTCCGGCAAACACGCCGCCATGCTGGCTCATGCGCTGTTGCTGGGAGAGCCAACCAGCGGCTATGAGCAGGCCTCGCATGCGGTGCAGCGGGCGGCGCTCGACACCGTCGCCCTGTGGGCGGGAATGACGCCGGAACAGATCGGCGTCGCCGTGGACGGCTGTGGTGTGACCGTGTTCTCGCTGCCGCTGGCGAACATGGCACTGTCCTACGCGCGTCTCGCGCATGCATCGACGCATGACGACGAGCCGAGTCGCAAGATTCTGCACGCGATGACGTCGCATCCGTTTCTGGTGGGTGGCAGCGACCGGTTCGACACGCGTCTCATGGAGGCGGTGGGCGGCAATGTGGTCTGTAAAGTCGGCGCCGAAGGTGTGCACACGTTTGCGCTCATCGATCGTGGCATCGGCTTCGCGCTCAAGGTCGAAGATGGCTCGCAGCGCGCGCAGTTCGTCGCGGTGCTGGCAATGCTGGCCGAGTACGACGGGTTGCCCTCACCGTTGCCCGAGACTCTGCGCGATGCGGCCGTGCGGGCAGTTCGGAATACGCGAGGAGAGCAAGTCGGCGAAGTGTTCGTGAGCATGGCGCCGCTCGGCGCGCCCGCTCGCAGTCACGCCTCATAACGGCGGCGACACGATGAGCGATGCCGATCTAGCCGCCGCGAAGTACGACCACCACACGCGTTCGGGCGTACCTGCCGACAATGATTCGATGACACGGCGTGGCCATCGGCCTGCTACACTCGATGCACTTGATGCGGAGACGGCTGCCCTCGTTCGGCTGGCGGCGGTGCTCGCGGGTGGAAGCGAGGCGGATGTGCGCGCGGAGCTGACGGTGGTGAACGGCGTCGTCAATCCGATCTGGGTTGAAGAAGTCATTCTGCAGACCTACCTGTTTGCCGGTTTTCCGAGGGCGCTCAACGCCGCGCGGGATTGGCGACGGATCTCCGGTCGTAGTGCACCGACCCCGGCGGAAGATGACGAGCGGGATGTGACGGACTTTTCTCAGCGTGGCGAGGCGACATGCGCCACGGTATACGGCAAGTTCTACGATCGGTTGCGCGTCAATATTCGTGGACTTCATCCGGCGCTCGATCGGTGGATGATCACGGAAGGGTACGGCAAGGTGCTCGGACGACCGTTTCTCGATCTGGCGCGTCGGGAGTTGTGCGTGGTTGCCGCGTGTGCGATCGCGCGACAGGACCGGCAGCTGCATTCCCATCTGCACGGTGCCATGAATGCGGGGGCGACGGCGGGCGTGATTTCCGCCGCGCTGCACACGGTGGCGCCGTTGATCGGCGACGACGACATGCGTCGCTATCTCGGCTTGTGGGCGCGGCTGCAGGGCAAGTAGGACGGCACGACACGTTTTACGGCAGGACACTCAACACGCAGTGCACTCGCAGGTTTCTGGCGGCGCCTCGGTGGTCGGCTGCCTCTCTCGTTTCGGAAGTGATTCATGTTCGTAGATCGCGTACTCGTGAAGGTCGAAGCAGGAACTGGTGGATCGGGACAGACGTCGTTCCGTCGCGAGAAGTTCGCGCCGATGGGCGGCCCTGACGGTGGCGACGGCGGTCGTGGCGGCGACGTTATCGTGCGCGGCGACCGGAACTTGACCACGCTGCTCGACTACACGTACCGCGACGCCTGGAAGGCCGAACGCGGACTGCACGGCGAAGGCTCGAATCGGACCGGACGCTCCGGCGAAGACATCGTGCTGCCCGTACCGCCCGGCACCGTGGTGCGCGATACCGAAACGCAGGAGTTTCTGGGCGAAGTCATGGAGGACGGGCACACGATTCTCGTGGCGAAGGGAGGTCGCGGCGGCAAGGGGAATTCCTTCTTCGTCACGGCCACGCACCAGTCGCCGCGCGAGTGGCAGCCGGGCGAAGAAGGAAGCGCCCGGACGCTCGAACTCGAGCTCAAGCTGATCGCTGATATCGGTCTCGTCGGTCAGCCGAATGCGGGCAAGAGCACGCTGCTCTCGGTGATCTCGGCGGCCCGCCCTAAGATCGCCGACTATCCGTTCACGACGTTATCGCCAAACCTCGGCGTCGTGCCACTCAGCGACCATCGCTCGTTTGTGGTGGCCGATATTCCCGGGATTATCGAAGGCGCATCGGAAGGCAAGGGACTCGGGCTTCGTTTCCTGCGTCACATCGAGCGCACGCGCATGCTCGCGTTCATGATCCCCATCGACGCGGAAGACTGGCAGGCGGAGCTCGATCAGCTGCGTCACGAAATTTCGTCATATTCCACCGAACTCGCCGCGAAGCCGTATTGCGTCGTCTTCACCAAACTCGATCTGCTCGGCGAACATTACGTGCCGGACATCGAGGCGCCGGGCGCCTTCGGCAAGTACGCCATCAGTGCGGCCGGACGCATGGGACTCGACGTAGTGCTCGACGCGTGGTGGCGGGAGCTGCTCGCGATGCGCGTGGAAGCCGAGAAGCCGGCGCGCGATGCTCAATTTCTTCCCTGAAGAATCGGCGGCCCCGTCGGCGTCGATACCGCCGGAGGCCGCGCAGCAACGACAGGCGCAGCGTCATGTGATTGCGCTGCGTCAGGTCACCGGGCTGGGCGACGTCGGCGTGGCGCGTCTGCTATCGCGGCATGGCGACGCGACGCGCGCCTTGCAATCCGTGGCGTCGGACCGGCGTGAGAAAGCGCTGCGCGAGGCTGACCGCATTCTGGCGGACCTTCAGCGCATCGGCGGCGATGCGCTGCTGTCCGGCACCGACCGTTACCCGGCGCGTCTGCTCGAACTCTCCGATGCCCCGCCGGTGCTGTACGCGCAGGGGACATTGGTCAGCGCGCATCCGCCCGCCGTTGCGATCGTGGGCACGCGTGCTGCATCCGCGTACGGACTGCGCGTGGCTCGCGCCATCGCGACAGCCTGTGCACGCGCCGGCGTGACAATCGTGAGCGGGTTGGCCCGCGGTATCGACGGTGCCGCGCACGAGGCTGCGCTCGCGGCCGGTGGGCGCACCGTCGCCGTCCTTGGCACGGGTCTCGATGTGTACTACCCACGATCGCATCGCACGCTGCAGGAACGCATCGCGCGCGACGGCCTGCTGCTCACCGAGCAGAAACCCGGTGACTCGGGACACGGCGGAACGTTTCCCCGTCGCAATCGCATTATAGCGGCGCTGGCCGACCTCACGGTCGTGGTCGAGGCCGGGAAGGGGAGCGGTGCCCTGATCACGGCCGACCACGCCCTTGAATTGAACCGGTTGGTGGCCTGCGTCCCGAACGCGATCGATCAGGTCTCGTCGATGGGCAGCAACGCGCTGCTCAAAATGCACGCCGAACCGATTCTCGCCGTGGACGATGTGCTCGCCCTGCTGCGCGTCGATCGATCCCCCTCCACGCACGTTGCCCTCGACGGTGATGCCGCGCGGTGCTGGGATGCGCTGCAGCGTGGTGCTCGCGACATCGACCAAATCGCCGCGGCCGCGCAGTTGCGTCCGCGTGAGGCCGCCGCCGTATTGAGCGCACTCGAAATCGACGGGCTGGTGTACTTTGGCCCGTCGGGGCAAGTGCATCCGGCCGTCAACGTGTCGTGAGCGCGCCGACGACGACCCACGTGGGATATCGGCATCTGTACTTGCATGTGCCGTTCTGTGCGCGACGCTGCAGTTACTGCGATTTTGCCATCGCCGTCCGCAAGCATGTGCCGTGGCGCGCGTTCGCCGATTCAGTCGATGCGGAACTTCGCCTCCGTGGTGCGTCGCACTCGTGCGACGTGCTGACCACGGTGTATCTCGGCGGCGGCACGCCGTCGCGCTTAGGCGGTGAGGGCATCGAGCGCCTCTTCGACACGTTGCACCAGCACCTTCGCCTGGACGCACACGCCGAGGTGACGCTCGAGGCGAACCCTGAAGACGTGTCGGCCGAAGCTGTTGCCGCGTGGCGTCGGGCCGGCGTGAATCGCGTGAGTCTCGGCGTGCAAAGTTTCGACGATCGCGTGCTCTCGTGGATGCATCGCGTACACGATGCCGATGGCGCTGTGCGGGCGGTTGATACCCTTCGCGCCGGCGGCATTGAATCGATGTCGCTCGACCTCATCTTCGCGGCGCCGGCTACGCTGGAGCGCGATTGGCGCGGAGACGTTACCCGCCTCCTCGCGCTCGCTCCCGAGCACATCTCGCTGTACGGACTCACGATCGAGCCGCACACGCCGCTCGGCCGCTGGCACGCACGGGGCGACGTCGAGGAGGCGCCTGAGGAGTTGTACGAACGCCAGTTTCTCGAATCCCACGAGCGATTACGGGCGGTCGGCTTCGAGCACTACGAAGTGTCGAATTTCGCGATGCCCGGCCGTCGCGCCCGACACAACAGCGCGTACTGGCAGCACGTGCCGTATCTCGGCATCGGCCCGTCAGCGCACGGCTTCGACGGATTGGAGCGGCGCTGGAATCACGCGGCCTTGGCCTCGTGGGAATCGGCCTTGTCCGCCGGACTCGATCCGGTAGGGGGGGCAGAAACGCTCACCAGCCAGAACCGTGAGGTGGAGATGGTGTACCTTGGATTGCGCACGATCGACGGACTGGAGCTTCGGGAAGGTGAGGAAGCCCGCGTCGCCACGTGGCGTCGGCAGGGGTGGATCGAGTCTGTTCCTGAGACCGCCGGATCACGGATCCGGTGCACCGCCTCCGGGTGGCTTCGGCTCGATGCCTTGGTCGCCGACTTGACAGCATTTCGAAGTCGTTCGTAGCATTAGACTTATGACTACTGGCGGGGAGCTCTCCGAGCGGGAGCGACAGGTACTGGAAGCAGTAATCCACAGCTACGTGGCAACGGCCGAGCCCGCGGGCTCTCGCACGCTGTCGCGTCGCTTTGGCTTGGGCATCTCGCCGGCCACCATCCGGAACACGATGAGCGATCTGGAAGAGAAGGGATATCTCTTCCATCCGCACACGTCGGCCGGACGCGTCCCCACGGATAAGGCCTATCGCGTCTACGTTGATTCACTCATGCGTGTGGAGCCAATCACCGGCGATGCGCAGCGACGATTGCACGCCGATATCTCGGTCGGCGGATCGGCCATCGAGGCGATCCTTCGTCGTGCGGCGCAATCGCTGGGGATCCTGACGCAGGAACTCGGTGTGGCCCTCGGCCCTCGATTCGAACGGGCAACGCTGCGTCAGGTCGAGCTGGTCCGCATCTCGTCGGAGCGACTGTTGATGGTGCTCACCCTGCACGGGGGCGCGGTGCGCACCGTGTTTGTCGAGGTTCCCGGTGTCATCGCAGACGAAGCGCTGATCGAAGTCACGATCGTGCTCAATGAGCGCCTGTCCGGGCTCACGCTCGAGCAGGTCCGCACCACCCTCGCTTCGCGGTTGCGTGATGTCCGTCTCAAGCCGGAAACGGCGGAGCTGCTGCACATCTTCGTGCAGGAGGGTGAGCACGTGTTCGGACGTGCCGCAGATCCGTTGGAAACGGTCGTGCTCGGCCAGCCGTCGTTGCTGGCGGATCAGCCGGAGTTCGCCAGCGGGGAGCGACTGCGGCAGTTGATCGAGCTCACCGAAACACGACAGCAACTGGCCTCGTTGCTCGAAGCGAAGCCGGGGGCGAACGGCATTTCGATTACGATCGGTAACGAGCACGGCGACCCGCGTCTCGAGCCGTTCACGGTAGTGACGGCGGAGTATCGGGCGGGATCGCTCAGCGGCGTGATCGGCGTGATCGGCCCCACACGGATGCCGTACGACAAGGTGATCGCGCTGGTCGGTCATACGTCCCGACTGGTGTCCGATTTGCTCTGCTGACCGTTCTCCCCTCGCTTCAGGCGGGCGGAGCAGTCGATATTTCCTGTAGGCTTCTCCGTATAACTTTGACTTCTCCGATGGGCGACCGGATTCCGGCACCCGTCGTTTGACTGCGCCGCTCACTGGCGGCGCGTTTTCCCGGGTTTTTACATGGCCGATTTTTACGCGGTGCTTGGAGTGCCGCGAGATGCATCCGACGACGACATCAAGAAAGCGTATCGTCGCCTGGCGCTGCAGTGGCACCCTGACCGCAATGCGGGCGCCAAGGAGGCCGAGGAGAAGTTCAAGACTGTCACTGAGGCGTACGACGTGCTGCGTGACCCGCAGAAGCGCGCCGCGTTCGATCGCTACGGCGAGGCTGGTCTCCGTGGTGCGCAGCAGCAGCAGCACGAGCACGTGGACCTGTCGGAGGCGCTGAACATCTTCATGCGCGACTTCGGTGGCTTCGGCGACCTGTTCGGTGCTCAGGGCGGCGGTCGTCGGAATGGGTCGCGCGCGGGCGCTGACGTGAAGCTGCCGTTGCTGCTCACGCTCACCGAAGTCGCGACGGGCGTCGAGCAGACTGTGGTGCTGAAGGTGCTCGAGGCGTGCGACAAGTGTGACGGCTCGGGCGCCGAGCCGGGGACCAAGCCGCAAACGTGCAATACCTGCGGTGGCGCTGGTGAAGTGCGACGCGCTCAGCGGTCGTTCTTCGGCCAGTTCGTGTCGGTCGCGCCGTGCCCGACGTGCGCCGGCGAAGGCGTGGTGGTATCGTCGCCATGCAAAAAGTGCCGTGGCGAGGGACGCGCGCGTGCAGAACGCACGCTCAAGATCCAGGTGCCTGCGGGTGTCGCGACGGGTCAATACATGACCCTGCGTGGCGTGGGCAATGTGGGACCGCGCGGCGGCACGAACGGCGACGTGCTCGTGGTCTTTGAGGTGGAGGACGACGAGCGCTTCGACCGCGACGGCGAGGATCTGTTCTGCGAAGCGTTGGTCACGTACTCGCAGCTTGTTTTCGGCGCTGACATTCCCGTGCCTGGCCTGACCGGTCATCTGTCGCTGCGCGTGCCTACCGGAACGCAGAGCGGCACGGTTTTTCATCTGCGCGGCCGCGGGTTGCCGCGTGTGAATGCATCCGGCACGGGTGACCTGCATGTGAAGGTGCAGCTCTGGACGCCACAGGACGTGCAGGGCGAGGAGACGGCCGTGATCGAACGGCTGGCCTCGCTGCAGGGGCAGGCACCGCCACAGCGCGGGAAAGGCTTCTGGTCGAAGATGAAGGAGGCGCTCGGTGCGTGATGCCTCCCCGCGCTGGATCAGCGTCCGCGTCGGCCCCGGAATCGCAGAGGGAAGCCGTGATGCCTGTCTTGCCGCGCTTTTTGCCGTTGGTGCACAGGGCGTGCATGAAGACGGCACGTCGCTGGTAACGCACTTTCCGCCGCAAACGGATCTTGAAGCGGTGCATATCGCGCTGACCGAGGCCGACGAGGGCGTGACGATCGAGACTGCGCCGGTGCCGGACATCGACTGGAGCGAGGCGTGGAAGTCGCGCATCCATGCGCACGATCTGGGCGCGCTCACCGTGACCCCGCCGTGGCTCGCCGAGGGGCGCGATCCGGCGCGAACGATCGTGATCGAGCCGGGCATGGCCTTCGGGACCGGTGAGCACGCCACCACGCGTGGCGTTGTACGCCTCCTTCCCACCGTGATGCGCGATGGCGACATCGTGGCCGACCTAGGGGCAGGCAGTGCCGTGTTGGCGATCGCCGCGGCCAAACTCGGGGCCTCGCGCGTGTACGCCGTCGAACTCGATGGTGAAGCGATTCCCGACGCCGAGCAGAACGTGCTGCGGAACGGGGTCGCCGATCGCGTGCATGTGTTTGAGGCCGACGCCGGTGCGCTGCTGCCGCTGTTGGCGCCGGTGCGTGTGGTGCTCGCGAACATCATTTCGTCGGTGCTGGTCGAGCTGCTGCCCATCATTGCCAAATCGCTCACCGCCGACGGTGGCGCGATTCTGAGCGGTATCCTGCAGGAGGAGCGAGAGGAGATGCTCGCCGTTTTGGCCGCGTCCGGCTGGAGCGTGCTCGAAGAGGATGCGGAGGACATCTGGTGGTCGGTCTCGATCGCGAGGGCGTAGCCGCCGGTCGGCCGAACTTCATTACGGCCGAGCCGTTCGCGGTCGGGGCGACGTGCGTGCTCGACGAGCACGCGGCGCGCCACATGCGCGTGCTGCGCCTCGATTCCGGCGCGTTGGTCGGCGTCCGTGACGGGCAGGGACACGTGGGAGCGGGGCACCTCGTGCGCCTGACGAAGACCCAGGCGCACATCGAAATCAGGGACGTCGAGGTCATCGCACCCCTTCCCGCGGTACACCTGTTGGTGCCCGTCGCGGATCGCGACCGAATGTTGTGGTTGGCGGAGAAGGCCTGTGAATTAGGCTGTACGAGTTGGCGGCCGGTACTCTGGCGTCGATCACGCAGCGTGTCGCCGCGCGGGGAAGGAGTGGTGTTCCAGCAGAAGGTGTTGGCCCGGATGACGAGTGCGCTGGCGCAGTCGGAAGGCGCGTGGCTGCCACAACCCTTCCCCGAAGCAACGCTTGAGCGCGCCCTGGTAGCGGCCCCGCCGGGCGACCGCGTGGTGCTCGATCCCGCGGGCGCGCCGATGGTTGGCTCCACCGCAACGGCGCTGCAGGAACCCATGGTGCTGGCGATTGGCCCCGAAGGCGGAATCGAGGCGGATGAGCTCAAGGCGTTAGTGGCCGCCGGATTCCGCCCGGTTCGACTGGGGCCGACAATTCTCCGCTTCGAGACCGCTGCGGTGGCCGCGTTGGCGATCGCCAGGACGGCCCTCGGTGCCATCTCCACGACTCGCGAGTCCTGATGTCAGACGCCTGCATCTTCTGCCGCATTGTTGGCGGGACCATCCCGGCGACACTCGTCGCCAGCAATGACCATGGCGTCGCCTTTCGCGACCTGAACCCGCAGGCGCCCTCGCACCTGTTGGTGATCCCTCGACGTCACGTGACATCGCTGGCCGAGGCCACCGACGGGGCCGAACTTGGGTCGCTGATGCTGCTCGCGGCCGAGGTCGCTCGATCGGAAGGACTGGCAGAAGCGGGGTATCGGGTCGTTGCCAATACCGGGAATGATGGCGGCCAAACCGTCCACCATCTGCACTTGCATGTACTGGGGGGCCGGGCGATGCACTGGCCGCCGGGATAATTGGTCGCTTCCCTCTGGAATTATCGCCGTTTGCGCCTTGACCTCCCCCTTCTGGCTGGGTAGGATTTAAGGCTGTCGTTCTATCGCAACGTGTTTGTCACGCCATCATTTACGAGGTTTCGTTTGTCCGAAGTCATCATCCACGAGGACGAGAATTTCGAGCGTGCGCTCAAGCGCTTCAAGAAGAAGTGCGAAAAGGCCGGTATTCTGTCCGACCTGCGTAAGCATCGTCATTATGAGAAGCCCTCGGAGCGCCGTAAGCGCAAGATGAACGCGGCTGTCCGCAAGAATCGGCGCACCCGTAACGGGTGAGCGGTTCCGTGGATGTCGGCGGTTCGTTACTGCTGCGCTTGCAGCGTGATCAAGCCCATGCACGACGGGAGCAACTGAAGGATCGAGTGCTCCTCCTTGGGATGATCATTTCCGATGTCAAATACCGAGAGCTCGAACTTCGTCGCGACGCCACCGACGATGACGTCATCGACGTCATCCGAAAGGGCATCAAAAAGCGACGCGAATCCGTTGAACTGTACGGCAAAGCTGGGCGAACCGACCTGCTCGAGAAAGAACAGAGTGAGGTCACGGCGCTCGAAGTGTATTTGCCCGCTGAGGTCGATCCCGAAGAATTGCGCTTCGCCGTGCGTGTAGCCATGCAGGCTGGGGCTGCCAACATTGGTGCCGTCATGGCCAAGGTGATGCCGCAGTTCAAGGGGCGGGTAGAAGGCGGTACGATCAACGCGATCGTGCGCGAGGAACTCGCGCGCGGGTGAAAACGACAACGCACGACACGTCGTGGCGAACAGAATGACAGCACCGAGCACGTTGCGAACCCGGACTAGCGCCCTCGGCGGTCCGGGTTCGTGCCGTTTGAGCCGCCCCGCACACCGACGAGCACACTCGGTATGATGAACTCGCACGCCCTCGGAATCCTTGAGTTCCCACGCATGCTTGCGCACGTCGCGGGACGCGCCAACTCGGGCCCGGGCGCCGCCGCGGTCCGCCTGCTCACTCCTCAACGCGACCGTGAGTGGATTGAAGCCGAACACGCTCGCGTGGGCGCGATGCGCACACTCGTGTCGTCGGAACTCCCGTGGCCGACCGAGCCGATACCCGAACTCGGCGAGCCGCTGCGTCGGCTCCGTATCGAAGGCCTCTCGTGGACCGCGCTCGAACTGCTGCAAGGCGCCACGCTGATCCGTTCCTCCCGTCGCGTGCGCGATGCGCTTCGCGATCCGCAGCGCCCGCGCATCACCGTCGCGTATCTGCAGGCGTATCTCGACCAGCTCATCGACCTCCGCCCGCTCGAGGAAGCGATCGCCCGCGCGATCTCCGACGACGGCACCGTGCGCGATGATGCCTCGCCGGCGCTTCGTCGCGTGCGTCGGGAACTCCGGCAAGCCGAGGGTGAGCTGGTCCGATTGCTCGAGCGCGAGATGGCCAAGCTCGAATCGCACCATCAGGTCAGCGATCTGTCGGTCACGATGCGCAACGGTCGCTGGGTGATGCCGATGCGTCGCGAAGCGCGCGGCTATGTCGGGGGCATCGTGCATGACAGCTCCGGCACCGGCGCCACGATTTTCGTGGAGCCGCCGGCCGCCGTGGAGTTCGGCAATCGCGTGCGCGAACTCGAGATCGAAGAGCAGCGTGAAGTCGAACGCGTGCTGCGTGAACTCACCGAGCAGTTGCACCCATATCACGATCAGCTGATCGCCGCCTTTGGCGCGCTCGTCGCGCTCGATGCACTCTACGCGCGCGCGCGGTATGCCATCGAGGCCAGCTGTGCGCCGCTGGCGTTCTGCACTCCGGCCAAAGGCTTGGCGATCGTCGACGGCCGCCATCCGCTGCTGCTTTCGCGCGGCACCCCGGTGGTTTCGTTCGACCTCACGCTCTTCGAACAGGAGCGCACGCTGCTCGTCTCCGGCCCGAACACCGGCGGCAAAACAGTCCTGCTGAAAGCCATCGGTTTGCTCAGCGCGTTGGCGCAGTCGGGGGTGCCGGTTCCGGTTGGTGCCACGAGCCGGCTGCCCGTGTTCGACGACGTCTTTGCCGATGTCGGCGACGAGCAGAGCATCGAGGCGAGCCTGTCGACGTTCAGCGCACACCTCAAGAATCTCGGGGAAATCCTGCGTTCCGCAACGTCCGATTCGCTGGTGCTGATCGACGAACTCGGATCGGGTACGGATCCCGCAGAAGGCGCGGCCCTTGGTGGGTCCATCCTCGAGACACTGACCCGTCGGTCGGCAACCACGATTGCCACGACGCACCTTGGACAGCTCAAGCTGCTCGCGACGGAAGTGGACGGCGTCGTGAATGCCTCGCTGCAGTTCGACGCGGTGCAGTTGGCACCGACCTATCGGCTGCTGAAAGGCATTCCCGGTCGCAGCTATGGCCTAAGCATCGCGCGTCGACTGCAGTTGCCTGAGGACGTCATCGTGCGCGCCGAAGAGCGGTTGCCGCACGGCGAACGCGACCTCGCCGTCTTGCTCTCCGACGTGGAAGCGCGCGAAGGTGCACTCGGCCTGCGCGAGCAGGTGATGGACCGCGAGCAGGAGAAGCTGCACGCACGTCTGGCGACCGTGACTGATCGCGAGTTTACGGTGCGCGAGCGCGAGCGTGAGTCCGAAAAGTCGGCCCGTCAGGAAGCGCGCAAGTATCTGCTCGAGGCGCGTGGTCAGGTGGAGCGCGCGATTGCCGAGATTCGCGCGAAGGCCGGTGAGCAGGCCGACGCACTCGAAGAGTCCGCGCGCGCGGCGCGCCGCGCGGTGGAGGAGGCCGCCGCAGCACAGGGACTCGCCGTCGCGGCCGTGCAACAGCGCGCGGCGCGCGAGAAAGTGCGCACGCAGGTGCATCAGGCCGTCGACGTGGCGATGCCGCGTGCCGGCACGTCACAGAAGGTGCAGAGGCCGTTTGCCGAGGGTGATCGGGTGCTGGTGGGCACGCTCGACAACAAGGGTGGCCAAGTGCTCTCGGTGCGCGGTACGGACGCGCGCGTAATGGTGGGCTCGCTGACCGTGACGGTGCTGTTGTCCACGCTCACGCGCTCGTCGGCACCTCCGCCACCGGCCGTGAAGGTGACCTACGCCCACAGCATCCCCGAGGCCGATCCCCTGCGTGAAATCGATGTGCGCGGTCTTCGCGTGGACGAGGTCGACGGTCACGTGCTGCAGGCCCTCGATGCTGCCATGCGGTCGGATATGCGCGAGCTGCGCATCATTCACGGCAAGGGAACCGGTGCGCTGCGGTCCCGCGTCAGTGAGATGCTCAAGACGGACAGGCGCGTGGCGGGCTTCCGTCTGGGCGCGTGGAACGAGGGGGGGGCCGGCGTGACCGTGGCCGAGTTGACGTGATTTCCGACGAAATCATCGAGCGAGTGCGCATCGCCGCGGACATCGTGCAGATTATCAGCGAGCTCGTGCCGCTCAAACGCGCCGGCGGTGATTATCGCGGACCCTGTCCGTTTCATGGCGGCACGAATCCGAATTTCTCGGTTTCTCCCAAGCGCGGGAGCTATCACTGCTTCGTCTGCCACGAAAGCGGTGATGTGTTCTCCTTCGTCCGGAAGCGTCTGGGCCTCGACTGGCCGTCCGCCGTCAAGATGATCGGTGAGCGCGTCGGCATCGAGGTGATCGACGTGCCGATGCGTGCGCAGGTGCCTGATTTGAACGCCCCGAACTTCGAAGTACTGGCCGCCGCGGCGGAATGGTTTCAGCGTCAGCTGACCGACGAAGCGACCGGACGCGATGCGCGGGCCTACCTGCAACAGCGTCAAGTCGACGAGTCCGTGTGGGAACGCTTCGGCCTGGGATTCGCGTCGCGCGACAGGCAGGCGCTTCGCCGGTATCTGCATTCCCTCGGCGCCGATGATGCGCGCCTGATCGAAGCGGGCTTGTTCGTGGTGCGGGAAGGCGAGACCGAGCCGCGCCCGCGTTTTCGTGGTCGCGTCATGTTTCCGATTCTTGACGAGCTCGGTCGACATGTCGGCTTCGGCGGACGCGCGCTCGGCGACGATACGCCGAAGTATCTGAACAGTCCGGAGTCGGTGGTTTTTCAAAAGCGAAAGACCCTGTACAACCTGCACACCGCGAAACAGGCGATGCGACGTGCGGGTCGCGCCATCGTAGTGGAAGGGTATCTCGACGCGATTCGACTGGTACTGGCCGGCATCGAAGAAGTCGTCGCACCGCTCGGCACAGCATTGACCGACGAACAGGCGCAGTTGCTCGTGCGCTATGCGCCTGAAGTTTTCCTGCTGTATGACAGCGATGACGCGGGGCAGAAGGCGACGTTCCGCTCCGGATTGGAGTTGTTGGGGCACAAAGCCACGGTGCGAGTCGTCACGCTTCCGGAGAACGAAGATCCGGACACCTTTGTGCGAGACCACGGTCGCGCCGCGATGGATGCGCAGCTTGGTTTGGCGATCGATCTCTTCGATCGACAGGTACAGATGCTCGAGCGCCTCGGATGGTTCTCCGATCTGCGTCGTCGTCGCCTTGCCATCGACAAACTGCTGCCGACGATTCGTGCCGCCCGCGATCCACTCACGCGCGACTTGTACCTGGCGCGGCTTGCCGATGTGTCGCACCTCGATAAAGTCACCTTGTCGACCGAAGCGGATGCGGTCACGGAGCAGGGGCGTCGGCGGTCGCCAGGTGGACCGCCGGAACCCTCGAGCGACGAACCCATGCCGGCGTTTGAGGGACAGTCGGTCGACTCCGAGCCGGCACCGTTGCCGCCTCCAGAACGGGACAAGCCCGTCTGGAAGGGGCGAAAGAACAACAAGTACGGGGGGGGGCCAGAGTGGAAAACGACGAATATTCCGCCTCGGCCGCGCCGCGACGAACCGATCGAACGATCGCTCGTGAGAGCCATGCTTGCCGATCGTGGGATCGCGGAACGGGTGGCGGAACGACACCCGCCGTGCTCGTTCCGTCACGCGCAGTACGGGGCGCTATTCGCTGCACTCCTCGACGCACCGATGAGTGATGAGCTGGATCAGATCGCGGATCGACTGGCGCCGGACGCGCTCGCCGTGCTGCGTGAACTCACCGATGGGGCCGTCGCGATTAACGTCGAAGCCTCGGACCTCGGGCTCAGCCTCAAGAAGCTGGATGCACGTGTGTTGGTATTCCGGGTCGACGAGATCCGTGAGGCGATGCGAACGGCAACGCGAGAAGCGCAGGACGCGTTGATGAAAGAGCGCCTTGAACTCGAGGCCGAAATCCGTCGGCTCTTGCCTATCCGCAGTCCGCGGGCTAAACCGAAGGGGTGACGGTCGACCATCGACCCGATCTCCCTCCTGGAGGTGTAGTGAATACCGAGCTGCAAGCATTGTTGATCGTCCAACAGGACGATGAAGTGATACGCGCCATCGAAACACGGCGCGATGCGCTGGCCCCTCGTCTCGCCACGCTGGACAAGGCGCGCAAGCGCGCCGCCGACCAGGTGACCCGAACCGAGGGCGCGCTCGAGCGCGAGCTCGAGAAGTACCGCGCGCTCGAAGGGCGCATCGTCGATCACAAGATCCGGCTCGACAAGAACGTCGACGTCCTGAATTCGGCGCAGAAGCTCAAGGAAGTCACCGCGGCGGCCGCTCAGGTCGAGGCGGCGCGCAAGGTGCTTGCCGACGAGGAGAGCGAGTCCCTCGCGCTCTCACGGCGCATCGTCGATCTGCGCAACGCGCTCGCGGTGCACCGGGAAGTGCTGGAACGTACCTCGGCCGACCAGGAAGCCGCCCGCTCGACGCTGGCCGCCGAGTTGGCGGTGATCGACAAGGAACTCGGCGTGGAGCGCGGCAAGCGCAACAAGTCGTCAGCAGGCGTCGGCAAGTCGCTGCTGAGCAAGTACGATCGGGTGCAAGCCCGTCGCCGGACGATCGTCGTCTTTCAGTTGCATGACGATTTTTCGTGCGGGAGTTGTGATACGTCCATCCCGTTGCAGCGTCGCTTGCCGATGTCGACCGGCGCGATCATCGAGCCCTGCGAAGGGTGCGGCTGCCTGTTGTATTACATCCCGGCGCCGCCGGTGGCGGCGACACCGGGCTGATTTGAAGTAGATCGACCGCGTCGGGGGCCTGGTTGCACCATTTCGGGTGCATCCCCCGCCGCTCTGCCGGTACATTGCGGGTGTGACCGCGTCCTCCCGTTCCCAACTCGACCGCCGCCTTGAAGGCGGCTCCGTTTCGACCTCCCTCCAGTCCGCGCGACTGCGGCCGGAGGCGCGGTGGATCTCCAGCGTCCCCGCCGCGGGCGAGGGTGTGCGTGGGCTGATGCAGGCGCTGTTGTTGCCCGAGCCCGTTTGCCGATTGCTGGTGGCCAGAGGCTACGCCGACGTCGACGCGGCCAAGCGGTTCCTGCGTCCGCGCCTTGAGCATCTCTCGGCGCCCGACACGTTGCGTGATCTGCCGCGGGCCGTGGAACGCATCGCCGATGCCGTGCGAGCCCAAGAAACGATTTTTGTGCACGGCGATTATGACGTCGACGGCATGAGCTCCACCGCCCTGATCGTGCGGGTCCTGCGCGGGCTCGGTGCCGAACACGTCGTGCCATTCGTGCCGAATCGACTGACCGACGGCTATGATCTTGGCAGCGCCGGGGTGGAAGCCGCGCAGCGGGCGGGGGCCACGTTGGTGGTGACCTGTGACTGCGGCACGAGTGCCCGCGATGCGGTCGCGACGCTCAACGCCTCCGGCATCGATGTGATCATCACTGATCACCACTTACCGGGGCACGCGCTGCCCGCATCGTACGCGATCTGCAACCCGCGGCATCCCGAGTGCACATCAGCCGACAAGGATCTGGCCGCCGTCGGCGTGGCCTACAAGATCGCGCTGGCGCTCTGCGAGGCGTTCCACGTGTCGCCGGCGCTCGCGCACCGTCAGCTGGATCTCGTGGCGCTCGCCACGATTGCCGACGTCGCGCCGCTGCGAGGCGAGAATCGCGTCATGGTACGGTACGGGCTCAAGCTGCTGGCCGATACGACCCACCCGGGACTTCGCGCGCTAATCCGCTCCTCCGGCCTTGAAGGAAAGCCGCTGACGGCCGGACGTGTGGGCTTTGTGCTGGCACCGCGGCTCAACGCGGCGGGTCGCATCGCCGATGCCAAACTCGGTCTCAAGCTGCTCCTTGCCGAACGGGAAGACGAAGCGAACGTGATCGCCCGCGAGCTTGAGGAGCTCAATCGCGCGCGCCAGGAACTGGATCGCGCGGTCCTCGATGATGCCATGCGACAGGTCGACGCGCCGGGCATGGGCGATCGCTACGCGTTCGTGTTGTCGCGCGAAGGCTGGCACGCCGGGGTGATCGGCATCGTGGCCTCGCGTATCGTGGAGCAGACGGCGCGCCCTGCGGTCCTCGTGGCGGTGCAGGATGGCATCGGGAAGGGGTCAGGTCGGTCGATCAGTGCCTTCGACCTCCACGGGGCGCTGGGCGACTGTGCGATCCATTTTCAGCGCTTCGGCGGGCACCGTGCGGCGGCGGGTCTCACCATGGACGCCGCCCAGCTGCCGGCCTTTGCCGAACGTTTCGATGCGGTGGCGCGGGCGAGACTCACGCCCGAGGATCTGGTGCCGGAGCTGCGCGTGGATCTCGAAGTTCCCATCGACAGCGTTGGCGAAGAACTCGAGGCCTTGGTGCGGCACTTCGAACCGTTCGGCATTGGCAATCCGTCGCCGATGTTTCGGACGACCGGTGTGCATCTGGCGGCCGCGCCGCGGAAAGTGGGCGGGGACGGACTCAAGCTGTCAATCGACGCCTCACGGGGCGCACTCGAAGCCATTGGCTGGGGGATGGCGGCGCTCGCCCCAACCCTCGACGTTTCGCGACCCGTGGACCTCGCGTATCGGCTCGACCGCGATGAGTATCGTGGTGTGTCGCGCCTTCAACTGCGGGTCGCCGGTGTGCGACCCTGTTCGGAGTAGATCGTGCGGATCATTTCAGGAAAGTGGCGGGGGCGTCACTTCGAGGCGCCGGCGGGTGGCGCGGTGCGTCCTACCGGCGATCGGGTACGTGAATCGTGGATGAGCATCGTGCATCAGATTCTCCCCGAGGCACGTGTGCTCGATCTGTGCGCGGGAAGCGGTGCGCTCGGGCTTGAGACGCTCTCGCGCGGAGCGGCCAGCTGCGATTTTGTTGAACAGTCGCCGACCGTGCTGGCGGGGATCCGATCCAACCTCGAGAAATTGGGGGGGCACCCGGAGGCTCACCTGCATCGCGATGACGCCGTGCGGTTTGTCGAGCGGCTCTCGGCCGGCGCGTACGACGTGGCATTCGCCGATCCGCCGTATTCCACGCCGACCGCGCAACAACTGGTCGACTGCTGGATGGCGGTCCCCTTCGCCAACGTGTTCGGCCTTGAACATTCGTCCTCGGTGGTTCTGCCGGCCATTGGCGAGACTCGCCGATACGGCTCCACGTCTCTGACCTTTTTCCGCGCCCCTTCGTGACGCCGTTCCCCGCTGCATCCCCCGAGCGCGTCGCCCTGTACGGCGGCTCCTTCGATCCCATCACCCATGGGCACGAGGACCTGATTCGGCGCACCCTGACGTTCGCCGATCGCGTCATCGTGGCCGTCGCGAACAACGTGAGCAAACAGCCCCTTTTCTCGGTAGAGGAACGGGTGCGCTTTATCACGGAGATCATGGGACATGACAGCCGCATCGAGGTGCGGGCGTTCAGCGGTCTGCTGGTCGACTTCGCGCGAGAGGTGGGGGCCCAGGTCAACGTGCGCGGACTTCGCGCCGTCAGCGATTTCGAATACGAATTTCAGATGGCGCTCATGAATCGTCATCTGCTTCCCGCGATGGAAACCGTGTTCATGACGCCGTCGCTCGATACCACGTACATCAGCTCAAGCATGGTACGCGAAGTCGCGCGATTCGGTGGCGACGTAAGCGGTTTGGTGCATCCGCTGGTCGCCAAGGCACTTGTGACGCGATTCGCCGAATTGCGATGAGCGCCGTGCCAACGTTCGATGATGTCGCCGGCACGTTCCTGCGCTCCGTGCACGAACGCGCGGCCGCTGCGCCCCGCACGATTCTCTTCCCGGAAGCCACCGACATTCGGACCCTCGAAGCGGTCATCGCGCTCGGGAAGCTCGGGTCGGTCGTCCCGGTGCTGGTACGTCGCAGCGATGCGCCCACCGGCGTTGTGCCATCGCGCGGCATCGACATGGTCGATCCGCTCGTCGATGAACGCACGCCGCGCGTCGTCGAGCACTTGCTCGCGCGTCGTGGCGCGAAGGGACTGAGCCGCGAAGACGCCGTGCGCCTGGCGTGTGACCCGCTGTACTTCGCCGATTCACTGGTGGCGTTAGGTGAGGCAGATGGGTGTGTGGCCGGGGCCGTGCACACCACCGCCGACGTGCTACGCGCGGCCATCTGGACAATCGGGGCAGCGCCGGGTGTGCGTACCGTGTCGTCGTCGTTTTACCTGATCGTGCCACCGTTCCGCGGCGGCGAAACCGAGGTGCTCACGTTCACGGATTGCGCAGTCATTCCCGATCCCTCGGCGCGACAGCTCGCGGACATCGCGATCGCGGCGGCCTCCGATCGGCGGAGGATCGTCGGGGACGAGCCGCGCGTGGCGTTTCTGTCGTATAGCAGTATGGGGAGCGCCGACGGACCGTCCGTGAGCAAGGTGCGCGAGGCGGTCGCGATCGTACGCGCCGAGGCGCCCAGTGTGATCGTTTCCGGCGAGCTGCAGGCCGATGCGGCATTGTTGCCGGAAATTGCCCGTCGCAAGGCTCCCGGCGAAGGCGCGGCGGGTACGGCGAATGTGCTGGTCTTCCCGTCGCTCGACGCCGGCAACATCGCGTACAAACTGGTGCAGCGTTTGGCCCATGGAACGGCGATCGGGCCAATCCTGCAGGGGCTGGCGCGCCCGTGCAGTGACTTGTCGCGGGGGGCCACATCGCACGACATTGTGCATGTCGCCGCGATCACCGCCCTGCAGGTCGGCAATCACGATCGTTTCTCCACCGCTTCCTGAGCGCCTCATGAGCTTCATTCTGGATCGCAACGACGATGTGTTGCAGGTGGACGTGGAGGGGCAGCTGGTGGTCACCAATCGTCAGGAGTTCAAGCAGGCCATCCTCGATGCGGTCGAGCAGGGCGCCCGCACGGTCGTGATCGATTTCACCCGCTCCGGTTATATCGATAGTTCCGGGCTGGGCGCGCTGGTCTCGCTTAGCAAGCGGGTGCGCGATACTGGTGGAGATCTGCGCCTCGCAGGGCTGAACAATGATCTGCGGACGCTCTTCGAACTGACACGTCTCGACCAGCTTTTCCCGCTCTTCGCGACGCGAGCCGACGCGCTCGCGGCGCGCTGACGACGTGGCGCCTCGCCTCCAATCGCGACCCGTTCGGAGCGCGGCGGATCCTATGACTGGCCCCTTGGCGCAGCGCCACGCGACCGATGCATCGACGCCGACCACGCGTCGGTGGACGTTGACGTCCGATCTGGCGACGATCGAGCCTGTGGTCGAGACGATTGTCGCCCTCTGCGTGACCGCCGGATTCTCGGCGCGCCATTGCAATCTCAACGTACCGGTCGCGATTACCGAGGCGCTGGCCAACGCCATGCTACGTGGCAATCGCAGCGATCACGCGCGTTTCGTGCAGGTGAGCGTTGAACTCGACGCGCACAGTCTGCGTGTCGACGTCACCGATGAGGGTGTCGGTTTCGACCTCTCGTCGCTGCAGCAGAGCCCCGATGAGTCCGACTGGTTTGAGCGGGAAGATGGCCGTGGCGTGTTCTTGATGCGAAAGCTGATGGACGGCGTGGAAAGCGCTGGGCCAGATGACCAGTCTCGGCATCGCATCCGCCTGATTCTTCACCGGACATGATCGAAGTCGCGGCGCTCTTGGCCGCGTTTCTCGAGGCCACCGGACGCGAGGCGGCTATCTGGGAACGACGCGACGGCGGATCCCCAGTCCTCCTCGGCACGTCGTCCGTGGCGTTCGCCACCCGCACCGAGGCCGGTGTCGGGGCGTGGGAGGCGATTGCCTGGGCGCAGTCGCAGCGGCTGCACGCGCAGCTGGTCACCACCGGGGACAGCGTCGGCTGGCTCTTCGTGGAGGAGGGCGACGCGCCCGACGCCGATCGGTTGTTGGCGCGCATCGTTCCTCAGGTGCGTCGGCTGACGCGCGAGCGCGACGGAGCCACCGGCGAGCTCGTGGAGCGCTACGAAGAGATCAGTCTGCTGTACGCGATCGGCGATCTGCTTGGCAGCACGACATCGGTGGAGGATGTTGCCGATACGGTGCTGCGCGAACTCGCGGTGACCGTGGGGGCCACGCGCGCCGTGTTCCTGCAGCATGATCGCAGCACGGGGATGCTCGCACCGATCGCCACGCTCGGTGTTGACGACGTGGCGTATCCAGCCATCTCGTTCGATCAGATCGGCCATATCGCCGTGGCGGCCTCTCGCAGCGCCAGCGCCATCACTGAGGAGGGGGCGGCGGCGCGCGAAGCCGATCCCGTGCTGGCGGCGCGCGGCGGCGCGTTGATGGCGGTGGCGATCACGCGCCCAAGCACCGGCGTCGGCATCACCGGCACCCATCAGATTCCGATCCGTTGCGGCACTATGGTGGAGCCACGCACGCTGGTGCCGCTTGGTGTGCTCGTGTTTGGCGGTCGTGCCAACGGACAGCCGTTCAGCGCCGGAGACCGGAAGTTGGCGGTGGCCGTCGGCACCCAGGTCGGAACGGCCATGCACAACGCGTCGCTCGTGCGCACGGCGGTCGAACGGCAGCAACTCGTCCGGGAAATGCGGCTCGCGCACGATCTGCAACTCAAGCTGCTGCCCAAACCGGCGGTCGTCAGACCCGAGGCGCGGGCGGCGGCCCGCCTGGTGCCAGCCGAAAGCGTGGGTGGCGATTTCTTCCTGTTGGCACGCCTCGACCGCGATCGCACGGGTGTGCTCATCGGCGACGTGTCGGGACACGGGTATCAGTCGGCGCTGGTGATGGCGCTCGCCCTCAGCGCCGCCGCGATTCACGTGCAGGCCGCCTTCGATCCGTCCATCGCGCTCGACGCGGTGCGTCGGTCGCTCGACGACGAACTTTCCTCCACCGAGATGTCGATCACGATGTGTTACGCCGTGATCGATTCGCGGGCCGGCGAAGTGCGCTTTGCCAACGCCGGTCATCCGCACGCCTTTCGTGTGGGCGCCGACGGCCAGTGCGTGCGACTCGCCGCCGTCGTGCCGCCGATCGGGTTCAGCGATGCCCCCATCGAAGAGTGCGTCATGTCCTGGCGTCGCGGCGACCGGCTGGTGCTGTTCACCGACGGAATCACCGATGCCCGCGATGCGCGCGATCAACGGCTCGGCGAGCGCGCGGTTCTCGACATGCTTGCGACCATGACGCACGGCGAATCGCCGGACGCCATGCTTGATGCGCTGTTCACGCAGGTAGAATCCCACACTCGCCGTACTGCATTGCGCGACGATCTCGCCGCCGTCATCGTGGATCGTCCATTCGAGGAACGCTCGTGAGTCAGAAGCACGGATTTGGTACGCGTGGAGCACGGCCGCCACGGCCCGAAGGCGCCTTGCCTCCGGCCCGGAAGCGTTTTGGTCAGCACTTTTTGAAGGACGCGCGCGTTCTCGACAGCATCGTCGACGCGCTCGGCCCCCTCGAGGGACGCACGGTCGTGGAGATAGGACCGGGGCGTGGCGCCTTGACCGATCGTCTCGTGGAGCGCGCCGGGCGTCTGATCGCCCTTGAACTCGATCGGGATCTGGTGGAGCACCTGCGCGCCAGATACGCGAACAAACCGCATGTGGAGATCGTCGAAGCCGACGTGCTGACTGTGTCATTGCCCACCCTTGCCGGCGGTCCGTATGTGTTGGTCGGCAATGTGCCGTATTACATCACGACACCGATTATCTTCCACGCGCTCGAATTGCCGCGTCCCGACGTGGCCGTGTATCTGGTGCAAAAGGAAGTCGCGGAGCGCATGGCGGCACCGCCGGGCGATAAGACGTATGGCGCGCTCAGCGTCAATCTGCAGGCCGTGGTGGACGTTGAGATGATCCGACGCGTTCCGCCGTCGGCATTTAATCCGCCGCCGACCGTCGATTCTGCTGTCGTGCGCGTGACCCCGCGCGCGGTGCCGTCGGTCGAGCCCGACATCGAAGAGGCGTTTCGCCGCTTCGTGCTGGCGGCGTTCGGCTTGCGTCGCAAGCAACTCATTCGCGTGGTTCGGACCGTCGCGTCACTCGATGCCGAGCGGGCCGCCGCCGTGCTGCAGGCGGCAGGACTGCCGAACGAGGTGCGCCCGGAGACGCTCACGCCCGCCGATTTTGCACGGCTGGTGCGTGTGCTTACGCCGCGCCCCGACTGACGATCGAGTTCGTAAGGGCGAACGAGAGCCCCTCCAGTTCCATCGCCATGTTCACCGACTTGAGCGAGACGTGCGGCGGAACGGTGATCTGTGCCGGGGCAAAGTTCAGGATCGCCCGAATGCCCGCGCCGACGATGCGGTCAACGACTTCCTGTGCATCGTCCGACGGGATCGCGAGCACCGCGATAGGTGCTTCTTCCCGCTGGATATCCTGCGCGAGATCGGCCATGTCATGCACGATGGCTTCGCCCCACGGCTGGCCGATCTTGGTCGGATCGTTATCGTAGACGCCCACGATTTTGAAGCCGCGCTGCCGGAAGCCCCGGTAGTTTGCCAGCGCCGCGCCGATCTTGCCGGCGCCAATGATCACGACCTTCCATTCGCGCTCGAGGCCGAGAATTTCCCGAAGATGTGCCGTCAGCTCATGGACGGGGTATCCCAGGCCACGCTTGCCGAAGGACCCGAAGAAGGACAGATCCTTTCGTACCTGCGCCGGGGTCGTCCCACACAGATGCGCGAGCTCGTCACTGGAGGCCGTTTGCTTGCCCTGAGTGTCAAGATCTTCGAGGTACCGCAGGTACATCGAGAGACGTCGGACGGTAGAATCGGCGATGCGTTTCACGGCAGAGTCGGCGATGCGTTTCACGGCAGAGTCGGTGGCTTGTGAAATTCTTCACAAAGTTACCCGGGTTGTGCGCTCTTTGCCAGCGGGGCGGTGCCCGCTCACTATCTTCCCCCGCATGTCTCGCCCCACGACGCTCTCCGCGCGCGCTGCCCAGCGACTGGCGACTGGTCCGCTCGACCCAGTCACGCTCATGTGCGACGTCTGTAAGGTCGACCGCCTACAGGCCGACGCGGCCGAACGCATGGCCCTTGCCTTGCTCTCGAGCCACCCCGAGTTCATACGGCTGCCCAGCGGGCACTGGGCGCTGAAGGCGACCACGGAGACATCGTCCGGCGCACTGTCCTCCTTGATACCGGGCTCCGTGCTCACCGTCGACGCTCCGGCGGACGACGGGCAACCGGGCTCGCTGCTCGATGTGAGCTTCGCCGTCGTCGATGTGGAGACGACGGGGACGAGCCCCGCGAACGGCGATCGGATCACCGAGATCGCCATTGCGCAGGTGCGCGGCGGCGCCGTCGTGGACGTGTACGCGCAGCTGGTGAATCCGCAACGTCCGATTCCGCCCTACATCACGCATCTCACGCAAATTTCGTCGGACATGGTGCGCGATCAGCCCACATTCCGCGAGCTCGCACCGACGGTAGTCGATCGCCTTGCGGGACACGTGTTCACCGCGCACAACGCGGCCTTCGACTGGCGTTTTGTCGGTGAAGAACTCGATCGCGGCATCGGCCATCTGCTCGCCGGGCCGAAGTTGTGTACCGTCCGGCTCGCACGCGTGCTGCTGCCCGCCTTGCCACGGAAATCGCTCGACCATGTCACGCGGTATTTCGGCATCGAAATCGAAGCGCGACACCGTGCCGAAGGTGATGCGGTCGCCACGGCTCAGGCGCTCGTGCGCATGCTGCGAATCGCCGAGGACGAGGGCGTGCGTTCCTGGTCTGCGCTCGAGAAGATGCTCGCGGCGCCGTCGGCAAAACATCGATGCACGGCGAGCGATCGCCGCCGCCGCGCGTTCCCGCTTCCTGCCTCCGAGGATTACATCGCGTGAGTTTCCCCCATCCGTTGCTCGACACCCGTATGCTGGGACGCTGGCGCATCCATGCCATTCAGGCGGGTGGCCAGCAACTCGATGGTGGCGCCATGTTCGGCGTCGTCCCCAAGACACTGTGGGAACGGCGGCTCGCGGCCGACGGGAAAAACCGCATTCCCCTTGGAATGCGCTGTCTGTTGGTCGAGCATGAGGACGGCCTGGTGCTGATCGACACGGGACTCGGTAACAAAGAGACTCCGAAGTTCCACGAGATCTACGGCGTGGAGAACGACGGGACCGAGGGGCGAACGGCGCTTGAGGACGGTATCCGTGAGGCGGGATTTACGCCCCACGACGTGCGACTCGTGATCAACACCCATCTCCATTTTGATCACGCCGGCGGGAACACCTGGCGCGATCCGGCGGGGCAAATCCAGTCGACGTTTCCGAATGCGCGATTCGTCGTGCAGGCCGGCGAGCGCGCGTACGCCGAGCACGCGAACGAGCGGACCTCTGCTAGCTACTTCCCGCCGAACTGGGCGCCCATCGTGGCCGCCGGCCGGTTCGACTTTATCACCGGCAACCGAGAAATCGTGCCGGGGATTTCCGTTCGCCTGACGCCCGGACATACGCCGCACCATCAAAGCGTCATCATCCAGTCCGGCGGCGAGACGGCGTGCTTTTTGGGGGATGTCGTGCCCACCTCGCACCACCTGCCGCTGCCGTGGATCATGGGGTATGACGTGGAGCCGCTGGTCACGCTCGAGTCCAAACGGTCCTTGCTGGCTGACGCCTTGCGGGAGGACTGGCTTCTCATCTTTGAGCACGACGCCACGGTGGGATTCGGTCGGCTGATGCACGACGGCAAGAGTTACCGCCTCGCGGAGTGAGTCGATGGCGGAGAATCCCGCCGGGAGAATCCGGCGGTGGAACCCCGCACGGAACTGGCGATGCCCCTTGACGTTGCTCCCTTGACGTCTACGTTTCTCAGGTTAGCACTGCCGTGATGGTATTTGTGGCAGGTTCGAGCGAGGAAGCGATTCCTCTTTTACAAATTGAGAAGCGGACCGGCAGCGACGCCGGCCCCACCCTTCGGCCCTCGCGTCAGGTTCAGTCCTGCAGAGGTGTGCTGCTGGAGTCGATCGACACCGTGTCTCTCGTTCGCGCCCGTAGTGGGTGCCGAGCTGGGAGGTTAATGGTTTGCGACGCGAACTCCTGACAGGGGTTCGCGTTTTCTGTTTCTTCTACTGGGGTACGGCCTATTCAGGATTCGACGAAGCGTCCGCCACGGGTGAACCGGCAGATCCGGATCAGCCCCGTCCGCGTGATCGGCGCCGACGGAAGTCAGCTCGGTATCATGGAAGTCGACGTGGCGCTCGCCCAGGCAGTCGAGCAGGGGCTGGATCTCGTCGAAGTGGCGGCTGCCGCGCGGCCGCCCGTGGTCCGCATTATGGATTTCGGGAAGTTCAAGTTTGAACAGGCCAAACAGGCACGAATCGCGAAGAAGAAGCAGCATGTGATTCATCTGAAAGAGGTCAAATACCGACCAGGCATCGATGATCACGACTTCGAGACGAAGACCCGCCATGCGCGGCGATTCCTCGAGGAAGGCAACAAGGTAAAGGTGACGCTGATGTTCCGCGGCCGACAGATCGCCCATCCTGAGCTTGGCAGGCAGGTGGTTGATCGGGTGTCGCAGGAGCTGGCCGATCTGGCGAAGATCGAAAGCGCGCCGTCCATGGAAGGAAAGTCGATGACGATGATTCTCGCGCCGAAGTAAGCAGCGCGTGATCGTATGCAGGGCCGCTTCCGCATCGGAGCGGTTGACCGTATCCGTGAGCAGATTATGCCGAAGATGAAGACCCACAGCGGCGCCAAGAAGCGCTTCACCGTGACGGGATCGGGGAAGGTGCGGCGTCTGAAGGCCTACAAGAGCCACATCCTGACCAAGAAGACGTCGAAGCGTAAGCGGAACCTCCGCCGGCCGACCATCGTCCAGACGAACGGCGAAGTAAAGCGAATCAAGCGTCTTATCCTGGCCTAAGGACCTACTATGCCCCGCGTAAAATCCAACGTCGTCCGCCTCAAGCGGAAGAAGCAGATCCTCAAGCACGCCAAGGGTGCCTTTGGTGGCCGGTCCAAGCTCTGGAAGGCCGCCAAGGAAACCGTGGAGCGTGGCTGGCGCTATGCGTACCGCGATCGCAAGAACAAGAAGCGCGACTTCCGTCGCCTGTGGATCGTGCGAATCAACGCCGCCGCCCGCCTGCACGACATGTCGTATAGCGTGTTCATCAACGGGCTCCATGCCTCTGGCATCGAGATCGACCGGAAGGTCCTTGCCGACCTCGCCGTGCGCGAGCCGGAAGCCTTTTCGCTCATCGCCGAGCAGGTTCGCAAGGCGATCGAAGCGAAGACGGCGGCCGCGTAACGAACTCGCGCCGCAACGCCTGAACGGCGGCGGCGTTCGTGGTTAAGTTGTAGGGCCGGCATCGACGCGATGCCGGCCCTCCGTGCATCCGCGGCGGACCCGCTCCGTCATCCGTCGCGATCCCCCGATTTCCGATTTCGTCTCGTGCAACTTTCCGAGTATCTCGCCCAGGCGAATGCCCTTGCGCAGGGCGTGCGTGCACTGCTTGACGGGCTCGAACCCGACACCCGCCTCGACGTAGCCAAGGGGCAGCTCAATGCCCTCAAGGACGATCGGCTCGCCACCCTGCAGGGCGCGCTCCGTGCGCTGCCGGCCGACGAGCGCCGTGCCGCTGGCACCGCATTCAATACGCTGCGGCAGGGCATCCAGGAAGCACTGGATGCCTTTGCGGCGCGACAGGCGTCGGCCGTCGGCGCATCGACGTTCGATGCGACGATGCCGGCGCGCGGGGCGTGGCGCGGCTCGTTGCATCCGGTCACGCTCGTGATCGACGAGATCTGCGAGATCTTCCGCGAGCTCGGATTCACCATCGCACTCGGTCCCGAAGCCGAGACGGAATGGTACAATTTCGGCGCGCTCAACTTCCCGCCCGATCATCCGGCGATGGAGTTGCACGACACGCTCTATCTCGGACAGAACACCCTGCTGCGCACGCATACGTCGCCGGTGCAGGTGCGCACCCTGCAGCGTGACAAGCCGCCCATCCGCGTGCTCGCGCCCGGACAGGTGTATCGCCGCGACTTTTTCGACGCCACCCATGCGCCGGCCTTCATGCAGCTTGAAGGACTCGCCGTCGACGAGGGTATTTCGTTCGTGGATCTCAAGGCGACGCTCGCCGAATTCGCGCGCCGCTTCTACGGCGCCTCGCGTCGCGTGCGCTTCGGTCCGTCGTATTTCCCGTTCGTCGAACCCGGCGCGCAGATGGATGTCGAAGTCGATCTCAACGACGGCAAGGGACTGCGCTGGGTCGAGATCCTCGGCTGTGGCATGGTGCATCCGCACGTGCTCGAGGACGCGGGCCTCGATAGCGAAAAGTTCACCGGATGGGCGTTCGGTATGGGGCCGGCGCGCATTGCGATGTCGCGCTACGACATCAGCGACATCCGCGTGCTGTACGATTCAGACGTTCGCTTCCTAGAGCAGTTCGCGCGATGATCGTTTCTCATGAATGGCTCAAGCAGTTCGTGCCTCACACGCGTTCCGCACAGGACATCGGCGATGCACTGAGTCGCCATTGCGTGACGCTCGACAACATCGAACGGCTCGGTGCTGAGCTCGCGTCGTTTGTCGTCGCGCAGGTGGTGGCGGCGGAACGGCATCCCAACTCCGATCATCTGTGGGTCACCAAGGTCGATGACGGCAGCGGAGCGCTCCTTGACGTGGTCTGTGGCGCCCCGACTGTGGGGATAGGCACCAAGTATCCGTTTGCGCGCACGGGCACGATCATGCCCGGCGGACTCAAGATCGAGAAGCGCAAGATCCGCGGCGAGACGAGCAATGGTATGCTCTGTTCGTCGCGTGAGCTCGGCCTGGGTCAGGAGCACGACGGCATCCTCGCGCTCGAGACCGATGCGGCACCGGGTACGCCGCTGCTCGACGTGCTCCCGATCGCCGATGCGCGTCTGGTTCTCGACGTGCTGCCGAACCGTCCCGATCTGCTGTCGCACGTCGGCGTGGCGCGCGAAATCGCGGCGGTGCTCGGCGTGCCCATGACCGAACGTCCTGCCGACATTGCGCCGGCGGCGCCGAAGGTGCCGGTACACAGTGCGCCATCGAGTGCCGCGGGGGCGCTGGCGACAGTGCGAATCGACGACGTGGTGAGCTGCCCGCATTACGTCGCGGCCGTCATTACCGGCCTGCAGGTCGGTCCCAGTCCCGACTGGCTGCGCCAGCGTCTCGAAAGCATCGGACAGCGGAGCATCAGCAACGTGGTCGATGCCACCAATTACGTGTTGCACGGTCTCGGACAGCCGGTGCACGCGTTCGACCTCGCCAAGCTGTCCGGCAGGGGCATCGTGGTGCGGCCCACTGTTGAGGGGGAGTCGATCGTGACCCTTGATGGCACGACGCGCGTGCTGACGGCCGGTACCACGGTCATCTGCGACGGCGAGCGTCCGGTGGCGTTGGCGGGGGTGATGGGTGGCCTCGACAGCGAAGTCACCACCTCGACCACCGACGTGCTGCTGGAGGTCGCGGTGTTCGAGCCGCGCTTCGTGCGTCGCGTGCGACGGGCCGTCAATCTTTCCACCGACGCGTCGTATCGCTACGAGCGCGGCGTGGACGGCGGCAATACGCTCGAGGTCGCGCGCACGGCGGCGTCACTCATCACGCAAGTCGCGGGTGGTCAGGTCGTCGAGTTCATCGACGTTGGTGAGTCAAGGGTGGAGCGTCGTGCCGTGACGGTGCGTCCGTCGCGCCTCGCGCGCGTGCTCGGCGTCGTCGTCGCGCCGTCGGAAATTCGTCATCGCCTTGAATCACTCGGCTGCACCGTGGACGAGGATGCGCACGGTTTGGTGGTCACCCCGCCCACGTGGCGACACGACCTGCATTTCGAAGTCGATCTGATCGAAGAGGTCGCGCGACTGGTCGGCTTTGACAGCCTCCCCGATGAGCTGCGTCCGTTCCGGCCGGGCAACGCGCCCGATCATCCACTGCATCTCGCCGGACGTCGCGTGCGCGATGTGCTGGTCGGCATGGGACTCGCCGAAACGCGGCCCATGCCCTTCACCAGCGCCGGTGATGAGCAGACGCCTCGCGTGCGGAACCCGCTGTCGGACGACGAGCCGTTCCTTCGCGGGTCGATCATCGACACGCTCGCTCGTCGTGCGGAATACAATCTGACGCGCATGCAGGGGAACCTGCGGCTGTTCGAAGTCGGCAACGTCTTCCTCGGAACGTCGGACCGACTGCCGCGAGAGGAAGTGCGCGTCGGCGCGCTGATCATGGGCAGTCGTCGTCCGGCGCATTTCACTGAACCGCAGCCGCCCGCCTTCGACAGGTGGGACGCGAAGGAGATCGCCGAACGCATGCTCGCGGCGGCATTCCCCGGCAAGCGCAGCACCGTGACTGCCGCTGCCACGCCCGCGGTCTGGACGCTCGCGGTGGACGGTCTCGGCGCAGTCGGGCGGGTTACGGCGGTCGAACTCGACCGTCCGGTATGGGCCAGTGAAGCGTTCGGCATTGAGGTCACGCTCGGCGTCATGCCATCGGCCGATGTGTCGGCACCTCGCACGAACGGGCACGATGCTGCTCCGATCGAACGGGAACTCCCCGCGTCGGCCGGTATTCGCTTCAAGGCCCTTCCAACCACCCCGGCCGCCGAAATCGATCTCGCTCTTCTCGTGCCGGACGGCGTCGCCGCGGCTACGGTCGAGCAGGCCATCCGGAATGCCGGCGGCGAGCTGCTGGAACGCGTAAGCCTGTTCGATGAGTTCCGAGGTGCCGGTGTGCCCGCCGCACATCGGAGTCTTGGCTGGCGGTTGACGTTCCGGCATCCGCAGCGCACCCTGCGTGACAAGGAAATCGAAGGACGGCGCGCCCGCCTGCTGGATCTCCTCGATAAAGAACTCGGTATCCGTCCACGTGCGTCCTGACACCGCCGCGTTTCGCGAACTTGATATTCTGGTTCGAAACCTCAGCGACCAGCTGGCGGGTTACCGCCGGCGGGCGCTGACCGCTGAGTCGCGTAGCCGAGCGCTTGAGCAGTTGGTGGCTGAGCGAGAGGGCACGCTGATTGAAGTGCGCGCTGATGGTCAGCGCTCCAACCAGGCGCGGGCATTGCTGGAATTCAAGGTTCGGGAGCTTGAGGCCAAGTCTGAGCTCTCCAAGGCTGAAGTCGTTCGGGTACAGGCCGCGTTTGCCGCAGCGGCTGAGGCTGCCACGCCGCAGGCGGTCGACAGCGAACTGGCGCGAGAGAATGAGCGGCTCCGGACCAGACTGGCCGAGGCGGGGGAGAAAACAGCGCAGCTTGGCGAGCGTGTGCGCTTTGTCCGGCAGCAGATCAGGCAGGGAGCGGAACGGTGATCGACAACAAGCTGGTGGTCAAAGTCCGTATCGTCGGCGAGGAGTACACGCTTCGTACCGAGGCGTCGTCGGAGCATACCCAATCGGTGGCCGAACACGTTGACCGAACGATCCGGGCGATTATGGGCGGTGGCGCCACCATGGAAACGCAGAAGGCCGCGATACTGGCCGCCCTGCAGATCACCGACGAACTGTTCCGCGAACGTGCGGCCGTGCAACTGCTGACGGCGGATATCCGGCAGCTGGCGTCCGATATTCGCCCGTTGCTTCCGCCCGCCAAGCGTGGCGACGACGGCAATCCAGTCTGATTGGCGACTCGTCCGCGGAAACAAGCGGGCGGGACGACGGCGGCTGTTGCTCCCGGTTGCGGGCCTCTCGACGCGTCCGTACGTTCAGAAAGTCAACGGCATGCGCGCACCCCTGTGCCGCGGCAGCGGAGGTCGCTCCCTCTCCGCCGGCCGCGGCGCATCGTGATAGTCGCCCGTGCCGTCCGCACGATAGATCCGCTGGAAAACGATTAAGAACCCGCGCTCAGCCGCGGTGGAGCATAGATCCTCATGGGCGAGATTCCCGCAGCGGCGCTAGTTGGCGCCCTTGGGTTTATCGCGGCTGTCGTCGCGTTTGTTGTCGGACGACAGTCGTGGCGTAAGGTGGAGACCACGGAGCAGCAGCGAGCGCTCGCGGTGGCCGAAGCAGGCGCCGTGCGAGTCCTCGATGACGCGAAGCGCGAGGCGGAGACGCTTCGCCGAAGTGCGATCGTCGCGGGCAAGGAAGAAGTGCTTCATCTTCGCGAGTCGCACGAGCAGGATGTGCGGCAGCGTCGGGTCGAACTCGAACGCGAGGAAAAGCGTGTGCTCGAGCGTGAATCGCAGCTCGATCGCGCCCGCGAGTCGCTGGAAAGCCGCGAACAGGAAGTGCAGCGTCGCGGATCCGAACTGGGTCGGCGCGAGTCGGTGGCGACCTCGAAAGAGCAGGAGATCGATCAGCTCATCGCTGAGGAACGCGGCAAGCTCGAACAGCTAGCCGGTATCAGCGCCGATCAGGCGAAGGCCGAGTTGATTCGTCGGCTGGAAGACGAAGCACTGGCTGATGCCGCCAGTCGCCTGCGCGAGATTCGCGAGTCGGCCAAGCGCAACGCCGATCGGGAAGCCAGGAAGATTGTGGCGCTCGCCGTACAGCGCGTGGCCGCCGAAACGACCGCCGAGACCACTGTGTCGGCCGTATCGCTGCCGAATGACGAGATGAAGGGGCGCATCATCGGACGCGAAGGCCGCAACATCCGCGCATTCGAACTGGCGACCGGTGTAGACGTGATCATCGACGATACGCCTGACACCGTCGTGGTCTCCTGCTTCGATCCGGTCCGTCGCGAAACGGCGCGGCTCGCCCTCGAGAAGCTCGTCAGCGACGGCCGCATCCATCCGGGCCGTATCGAAGAAGTGGTCGCTAAGGCCCGCAAGGAAGTCGAAATTGCGATCATCGAAACGGGCGAGCAGGCCGCCTACGACGTAGGTGTGGCCGGTCTGCATCCGGAACTTATCAAGCTCATCGGTCGCATGAAGTGGCGCACGAGTTACGGCCAGAACATCCTCGCACATTCGAAGGAAGTCGCGTGGCTGGCCGGCATGATGGCGGCCGAGCTCGGGCTCGATGTTGCACTCGCCAAGCGTGGCGCGCTGTTGCACGACATCGGCAAGGTGCTCACGCATGAGCACGAAGGGACGCATGTCCAGCTCGGCGTCGAAGTCGCGACGAAATATGGCGAGAATCCGCTGGTCGTGAATTGCATCGCGGCGCACCACGATGACGTCCCACACGAGAGTGAAGTGTCCGTGCTCGTGCAGGCCGGCGACAGCATTTCCGGCTCGCGTCCCGGCGCCCGCCGCGAAGCGTTCGAGACGTACGTCAAGCGGCTCGAGGGGTTGGAGAAGATCGCGTCGAGCTATCGTGGCGTAGAGCGGGTCTTTGCCATTCAGGCTGGGCGCGAAGTCCGTGTGGTCGTCACGCCGGAGCAGGTGGACGACACGCGCATGGCGGCGCTCTCAGAAGAGATCGCGCGTCGTATCGAGTCCGAGCTCCAGTATCCGGGTCAGATCAAGGTCGTGGTTATTCGAGAGAGCCGGGCGGTGGATTTTGCGCGCTGAACTGATCGACGGAAAAGCCATCGCCGTCTCTGTGCGCGAGGTCGTCGCGCGCGACGTGGTGGCCCTGCGCGCGCGTGGCGTGGTCCCCGGGCTCGCCGTGGTCCTCGTTGGCGATGATATCGCCAGCGCGACCTACGTAGGCGCCAAGGAGACGGCGTCCCGCGAGGCGGGCATGGCAGGAGGCACGATCCGTTTGCCGGCCGCGACGACACAGGCGGAGTTACTCGCGCTCGTGGAGCAGCTGAACGGCGACGCGTCGGTGCATGGGATTCTCGTGCAGATGCCGCTGCCGAAACACATCGATCCCGATACGGTCATCCGGCACATCCGGCCCGACAAGGATGTCGATGGCTTCCATCCCGAGAACGTGGGCAAGCTGTTGATCGGACACACCGACGGTTTCGTGTCGTGCACACCGGCGGGCGTGATCGAGCTGTTGTTGCGGAGTGGTGTCGACACGCGTGGCGCGGAAGTCGTGGTGGTCGGACGCAGCAACATCGTCGGGAAGCCGATGGCGGCGCTCCTGCTGCAGGCGCGGCCCGGAGGCGACGCGACGGTGACGATCTGTCACAGCCGGACGAAGGATCTGGCGTCGCACACACGTCGCGCCGATATCCTGATCGTAGCCGTGGGCCGCGCCGAAATGATCACGGGTGACATGATCAAGCTCGGCGCGGTGGTGATCGACGTCGGCATGAACAGCGTGCCGGATGCCACACGGGTCAAGGGCCGTCGCCTGTGTGGCGACGTCCATTTCGCGAGCGCCGCCGAGGTCGCGTCGCGTATTACGCCGGTTCCCGGCGGGGTCGGACCGATGACCATCGCGATGCTGTTGCGCAACACGGTGCGTGCAGCTGAACGCACGCTGAGCTGAGTCGCGTGGCCGGCCGCCACACCAGCAGTTCTCACCGTTACGGACCGCCGGCCCCTTCCGACGAGGCGCCTGGGAGTGCGCCGGAAGCGGCGATCGCCGTGCATACGCTTACGAGTGCCGCGAAGGATCTGATCGAGGGCGCGTTTCCGCCGTTGTGGGTGCGCGGCGAAGTCACCGATTTTAAGGCGCATCGAAACGGGCATTGGTACTTCGCGCTGCGTGATGCGGAGGCGCAGGTGCGGTGCGTGATCTGGAGTTCGGCGGCCAAGCGCATTCCCGCACCGCCCGATGACGGCATGCAGGTGCTGGCGTACGGCCAGATGACCGTCTGGCCGGTGCGCGGCGATCTGCAGTTCTCCGTACGTGCTCTCGAAGCGGAAGGGGATGGCCTCTGGCGGAAGGCGCTTGAGCGTACCCGACTCAGTCTCGAGAAGGACGGGCTACTTGACCCGGCCCGCAAGCGCGCCTTGCCGCCCTTTCCGCGCCGGATTGCCGTGATCACGAGTCCCGATGGCGCCGCAATGCACGATATCATCACCGTCGCGCGGGCCCGCAGCGCCGACGTGGAGATCGTGATCGTAGCGGCCAAGGTTCAGGGGGACGGCGCGCCAGAATCGCTCGTGGCGGCGATTGAGCGCGTGAGCCGGTGGCTGGGCGCCGATGTGCTCATCATCGGGCGCGGGGGCGGGGCGCGCGAAGATCTGTGGGCGTTCAACGACGAGCGGGTGGCGCGTGCGCTCGCCGGCTGTCCCATCCCGACGATCTCTGCCGTGGGGCACGAGGTGGATGTCACGATCTGCGATCTGGTTGCCGATGTGCGGGCGGCGACGCCGTCGGCGGCGGCCGAACTGGCGGTGCCGTCGCGGCGGGAGGTCATCGCCCGCGTCGAGTCGCTCGGCCATCGCTTGGTGGCTGCGGCCCGGCGCCGCGAGGAGCGCGCGATCGCGTCGCTGTCGCAGGTGCAGAAGCGGTTGGGCCTCGCGGCCACCCGTACCGTGGAGCGCCGTCGTGCCCGCGTGGAGTCGCTGGCCGGTCAGCTCAACGCGCTCTCGCCATTGAGCACGCTGGCCCGCGGCTTTGCGGTGGCGCGAACGCCCCAAGGCGCTACTTTGAGCGGACGGGATCAATTCATACTGGGCGCTCCGTTTGACCTTTGGCTCCGGGACGGCATCGTGTCCGCCATCGCCGGTGCGGGGCGTCCGTTCCCCGAGTCCGTTCCGGGGTTTCCATCTGAGGAAGGCGTATGAGCTTCGAACAGTCACTGACCCGTCTGGAGGAGATCGTGCATGCGCTCGAGCGAAACGACGTCGATCTCGAACAGGCCCTTCGCCTCTTCGAGGAAGGCATTTCCCACCTGCGATCGGCGGGCGAGGCCCTCAAAATGGTCGACGCCCGTGTGCAGCAGCTGGTCGAGGCGGCCGATGGGTCGTTCTCGGTCGTCGAGCTGGGCGGGTGACGGGTTGACGCCGGTCGGAACCAGCACCGAGACGTCCGCCCCGTCGTTCGCGACCGAGCGTGCCGCGGTGCAGCAGGCGCTAGACGTGTTTTGCGCCCGCTGGCTCCCTGACATCGCGCCGCTCACGGCGGAGGCCATTCGCTACTCGCTGTTGGGGGAAGGCAAGCGACTGCGCGCCATCCTGCTCATGGAGGCCTACCGCGCGTGCGGTGGCACCGGTGACGTCAGAAATCTTGCCGCCGCGGTCGAAGTCGTGCACGCGTATTCACTCGTCCACGATGATCTGCCGTGTATGGACGATGACGACGTCCGTCGCGGTCGCCCCGCCGTGCATCGCGTGTACGGCGTATCCGTGGCGACGGCCGCCGGACTGGCGATGGTGCCGATGGCTGCGCGCAGTGCCTGGCACGCATCCAAGGCAATGATGCTCTCTGATGCGGTCGCCGGCGACATCGTGCGCGATCTGATGGTCGCGTCCGGTGCCGGCGGCATGATTGGCGGGCAGTTGCTCGATCTCGAGGCGGAAGGCGTGCCTCTCACACTCGAGGCCTTGGAGCGTGTCCACCGCCTGAAGACCGGTGCGCTGATCATGGCCTCCGTCACACTGGGGGCCCGCGCCGCACTGGCTCCGGCGTCGAGACGACTGGCGCTGGCTCAGTACGGCGCATCGATCGGTCTGGCGTTTCAGATCGCCGACGATGTACTGGACATTACGGCGACCACAGATCAATTGGGAAAGACGGTCGGTCGCGACATCGCGCTGCACAAAAGCACCTATCCCGCGTTGCTGGGCGTGGATGGAGCGATTCAGCGCGCGGTGGCGTTAGTTGAACAGGGATGTCGCGCTTTGGCCGACGAGGGACTGCTCACGCCGACGCTCGACCAGTTGGCGCGCTATATCGTTGAACGGCGTTCGTAGGTAGACGCTGCGACACTCGCGTCCGTGTCGCTGCGGTTTCGCATTTCGCTGTACCTGGTCGTACCCGATTGTCGTACCTGACCGCCGCGGCGTCTCCCGCGGCGCACATCCTGACTCCGTCATGTCAATTCTTGAAGGCATCAACTCACCCGCGGATCTTCGTGGCCTGTCGCGCGACGAGCTTCGCACGCTGGCGCAGGACATGCGCGAGCGCCTGATCGACGTCTGCTCACGCACCGGCGGTCACATCGGCGCGGGTCTCGGCGTGGTCGAGTTGACGATCGCGCTGCACACGGTCTTCGAAACGCCGATCGACCAGCTGGTGTGGGACGTCGGGCATCAGGCCTATCCACATAAGTTGCTCACCGGCCGGAATTCGGCGATGGAGTCGCTCCGGCAGGAAGGCGGACTCTCAGGCTTTCTCAAGCGCACCGAAAGCGAGTATGACACGTTCGGCGCCGGTCATGCGGCGACGGCGATCTCCGCCGCGCTGGGCATGGCCGCCGGACGCGACGTACTCGGTGAACAGTTCAAAGTCGCCGCCATCATCGGCGACGGCTCGATGGGCTCGGGGTTGGCGTACGAAGGGCTCAACAATGCCGGTCACTCGGATCGTGACATCATCGTCGTGCTCAACGACAACGAGATGTCGATCGCGCCGAACGTCGGTGCCATGCACAAGTATCTCACGAGCATTCAGCGCAATCCGTTGTACAACCGATTGCGCTCGCGTATCGGCGAGATCGTGGACAATGCGCCGGCGCCGTTCGCTGGCGTGAGCACGCTGGTGCGAAAGTGGGAAGAAAGCCTCAAGTCGCTGCTCACGCCGGGCGTGCTCTTCGAGGAGCTCGGCTTCCGCTACTTCGGCCCCATCGACGGACACGACCTCGACGCGTTGCTGGAAACGTTCGCGGCGGTTCGCTCGATGAACACGCCGCGTCTGGTGCATGTGATCACGAAGAAGGGCAAAGGCTTCCCCGCCGGCGAGCACGGCGAGAAGTGGCATGCGCTTCCGCCCGGCCATGATCCGGCTACGGGCAAGCCGCTGGCCGTCTCCACGGCGAATCCCGCCTATACCACCGTGTACGGGAAGGGGCTGGCGGAGCTTGGTGAAGAGCGAAAGGACATTGCGGTGATCACCGCGGCCATGCCGACCGGCACCGGCACCGCGCCGTTCGCGAAAGCATTCCCCGATCGCTTCTTTGATGTCGGTATCGCCGAAGGACACGGCGTCACGTTTGCGGCAGGACTGGCCACACGCGGCGTGCGGCCCATCGTGACGATCTACTCCACGTTCTTGCAGCGCGGATACGACAACATCATTCACGATGTGGCGCTGCAGAAATTGCCCGTGGTGTTCGCGATGGACCGCGCCGGACTCGTTGGTGAGGATGGTGAAACGCATATGGGGCTGTACGACATCGCCTACATGCTCGCCATTCCCAGCATGACGGTGACGGCGCCCAAGGACGGTTCGGAGATGCTCGGACTCCTGCGCGCCGCCGTGGAACACACCGCCGGACCGTTTTCTCTCCGCTATCCGCGTGACGCGTCGCCCGATATTCCGGGGGCGATGTCGCAGATCGTCGCCACGCCCTACGCAACCTGGGAAGTCCTGCGCCATGGCCGCGACGTCGCGATTCTGGCCGTCGGCACGATGGTGAATCCGGCGCTGGCCGCTGCCGACCTGCTCGCCGCCGACGGCCTGGACGTCACGGTCGTGAACTGTCGCTACCTCAAGCCGTACGACGAAGTCACGCTGAACGCGATCCTCGCGAACCACACGCACGTGCTCACCGTCGAGGAGGGTACGGTCGTCAATGGCTTCGGCGCGTTCATCAGTTCGGTCATGCATCGTCAGGCACCGACGGTACGTACCGCGGTGCATGGCGTGCCCGATCGCATCATCTATTCAGCGCCGCGCCAAAAGCAGCTCTCGTCACTCGGACTCGACCCCGCCGGTATCGCGGATCGTGTGCGTGCCTTGCATGACTCTGAAGCATTGGCCGGTTGATGCGCGTCGGCGTCATCGGCCACAAGGGATACGTCGGACTTCCCGCGATCCTCGGCACGTTGCTCGACATCGCGCCCGACCTCGGACTGACGCTGCTGTTCGAGAAGGATCTCTGGGAAATCGCGGAGGAGGGCGGGAAGCTCGAGACGCCCGAACAGGTGGACGCATTGTTCACGCTTGGTGGGGACGGCACGCTGCTGCGCGGCGCGCGGTTCCTGAACGGTCGCACCGTGCCGATCCTCGGCATCAATCTCGGTCGCCTGGGCTTCCTTACCGCGTGCAGCGGTGAAGAGTTCGAGACCGGCGTACGGCGCTTCGCGGCCGGTGATTTTGTGTCGGAACCGCGCATGGCGCTCGAATCTTGCGCGCTCGATCGCGACGGCGTCGAGCGGTGCAACTGGCTCTCGTTGAACGACGTCGTCCTGCACAAGGGGGGCTTCGCGCGCATCGTGAAGTTCACCGTGTTTGTCGACGATGAAGCGATCGGTTCGTACTCCGCCGATGGTTTGGTGGTCTCGACGCCGACCGGCTCCACGGGCTATTCGTTGTCCGCGGGCGGGCCGATCGTCGTGCCCACGGTCGAAAGCATCGTCCTCACCCCAGTGTCGCCTCACACCCTGGCCATGCGGCCCTTGGTGTTGCCGCCGCAGGTCGAGGTCAAGGTGCGTGCGGATGATGGGCCTGAAGAACTTTTGGTGACGATCGACGGACAGGTTGGCACTACCTTCACTGGCGGCGAGACGTTGGTGGTCCGCAAAGCGCGCAACGCGGTGCAGATCGTGCGCTTCCCGGGTACCACGTTCTTCACGCGACTGCGCCGAAAGCTCGGGTGGGGTGGACTCTCCGAGCGCGACGGCGAGACGATCTGAGGAGGTAGGGCATGCTCGTCGAGCTGCGCATCCGCAATGTCGCCGTCATCGACACCGTCGCGTTGCCACTGGCCGCGGGGCTGAACGTGCTGACGGGTGAAACCGGCGCCGGCAAGTCGCTGATCGTCGGTGCGCTGGGTATGCTGCTCGGTGAGCGCGCGGCCACCGATCGGGTGCGCGGTGGCGCCGACAAGGCGACCGTCGAAGGTGTATTCGAACCCGGCGCAATGCCGGCGCTGCGGGCGATGCTCGATGAGCGTGGCATCGATGCCGACGATGAAACTCTGGTCCTGAAACGCGAAATCGGCAGCAACGGCCGCTCGCGGGCGTGGATCAACGGATCGCCGGTGACCGCAGCCGTACTCGCCGATGTGGGAGCGCGACTGGTGGGCGTGCTCGGGCAGCATGATGCGCGACAACTGGTCGATGCCGAGCATCAGCGTGACGTGCTGGATGCCTTCACCGCAGCGTTCGAAGTGCGCGCGCGCGTCGCCGATGCCTACGCGCAGCTCGCGGCGTTGCGCACCCGTGAGCGCGAGCTCGAGGTGCGCCGTCAGGATGCGGCCAAGCGCGCGGATTATCTGCGATTTGTAGCGCGCGAAATCGATGATGCCAATCCGGTGGTCGGGGAAGACGAAGCGCTGGATGGCGAAATCCGTCGGTTGTCGCACGCCGAAGAACTGCAAACGCTGGCCGCGCAGGCTGCGACGGCGATTTCCGGTGACGAGCGTGCGGCGCTCACGCGTCTGGCCACGGTACGCCGTGCGCTGGTCTCACTTGAGCGTATCGACCCCGACACCGGACGCTGGCAGGTCGGCTTCGATGCGGCGGTTTATGCGCTGGATGAACTCGAGCGCGAACTGGAAACGTACGCCGAGTCGATCGAAGCCGATCCGTCACGGCTACGCACGCTCGAGCGGCGTCGGGATCAACTCCTGTCCCTCATGCGGAAGCATGGTCCGACGTTGCAGGAAGTGATCGATACCGGAATGCAGGTGCGCGCCGAACTCGATCTCGTTGATGGAGGCACGCTCGATCTGGCCGCGATGGTCGACGCGCGGGCCGCGGCCGAAGGCGCTCTGGCCGAAGCCGCGGCGGAACTGACGCGACGGCGGCAGTCGGGTGCGCACCAACTTGCCCGCGCCGTGACACAGTTGCTTCCCGAGCTCGGGATGCCCGAAGGCCGATTGCAGGTGATGCTCACTCCGGTCGATCACATCGGCGCGTTCGGAGCGGAGCAGGTCATCTTTGTGGCGGCACTGAATGCAGGGAGCGAGGCGCGTCCGCTTGGACGTTTGGCCTCTGGTGGCGAACTCGCGCGTGTGATGCTGGCGCTCAGTACCGTGCTGGCGCGGCTGCAGCAGGTACCCACACTGGTGTTCGACGAAGTCGATGCCGGCATCGGCGGCGCCGTGGCCTGGCAGGTTGGCGCGCTGATGCGGCGGGTCGCGAAGCACCATCAGGTGCTCGCCATTTCGCACCTCGCGCAGATCGCCGCCCGCGCGCATCACCATGTTGTCGTGCGGAAGAGCGCGGTCGGCACCGTCACGACGGCGGATACGACCGTCGTGCGCGACGAGCCGCGCGTGATCGAGATCGCGCGCATGCTTGGCGGAGACGCCGACCGTGAAGTCAGCCGGGCGCACGCGCGCGAGCTGTTGGAGCGCGGCGACGTCGAGGACCGCGACACCCCCGTCGCGGCCCCCGTGCGTCAACGCCGTGGAAAGCCCGTATAGACGCGCAGTTCAAGCCGATCACTCGTTGCTGCCGGCACGATCCCTCCGGTCCCCGACAGCGGAACGGTGTGTGAATAAATCACTTCAGCCGGGTAGCGCGAGCGGCCCCGGACGTAGCTCGCCAGTGTTGAGAAGCTCGCGCCGAATGCCGCTGCATGCATCGTGCGCGACGGCATTTCGTACGCGCTCATGAGCGGCGCGCTCGAGGAGGGGTCGCCGCCGTTGTAACGATCGGCTCCCCACCGACGCACTTGATACGCGGCGGAGATGCCGAAAAACTGTCCGATCGACAAGCGCGGCGCGACTTCGAGTTCGAGACGCGTGCCGAGCGACCGCGTGGCACGACCCACCGTGAACGCGTCAAACACGTTCGCGTCATTCCCGAACGGAAGCGCGACGGCGATCTCGTCGGACAACGGCTTCACCGCACGCACCGTCGCGCTCATCCAGAACGACCGCGTGAGCACGACGTCCGTCGTGCTGCGCACCAAGACGGCGTTGGCGCCTTCGCCGATTGGCACATCGAACGGATTGTCGGTGCGGTCCGCTCCGGCGGTGCCGAAACGCCAGCCGGCCGTGAGCATGCTGCGCACGCCGCGCGAGGGTGTCAGCAGGCGACGCACCTGGTCTGCGGCAAAACTGTCGTGTAACAGGTACGAGGCCGTGAGATCGATGTCGCCGATGCCCGCGCGCCGCGTGTTGCCGAGTCGATTGTACCCCAGCTTCCACGCCGTATCACTCACGATTCGCGTCATGCCGCCCGGTCCGTATACCGTAGTTGCGCCGGCGGGGGCGGCGCCTTCGACGATGTTGGTCACACCGAACGCGGCGAACTCGCTGCGGAGCGTGGCGATCGTAGTTCGCACCGCGGCCTGCGCGCTGCCGTTCGCGATTGGCACCACGGGCGCCCCGCCCGAGGTGGCGTCGCCGTACACCGACGCGATCGCCCTGCGCGTCGTCCCGGCGCGCAGGAGTAGTGCCTGCGCGGTCGCCCCGTTGGCGCGGATCGCTTCGCATCCGGTGGCCGTGGTCATAGCGCAGCGTGTGATCTCGGCGGCCAGCTGCGTTCGCGCGAGATCGAGTTGTGAGAGCAACGCGCCGTTCGTGGAGCGGGCCGCAACGCCGGTGCCGGCGACGTACGCCGGGTTCATGCCCACGTTGGCCGTCGAGCCGACGTGATTGAGCAGCAGCTGCGACACATCGCGAGACTCCACGTACGGCACCAGCAACCGCAATGACAGGCGGCGCGAAATCCCCACGCTGACGCCGAGCGGGGCGATGCTTTGACGCACTTCGCCGTTGGCATCGAGCGCGCCGAGCGAAAGCGCAAACGTGGTCTGACCGGTGAGGGCTCGCACACCGGCTTCGGCGGACGCGAGTTGAGGGAAGATCGCGACGCCCGCCTGCGACGTGTGCAGCGAGGCGAGTAACGGCCGCCGGTTCGTGGCGCCGTTGACCGACGGCCGAAACACGGCGTCCCAGTCGTTCCATAGCCCCGAGATCAGGAACCGCTTGCTCCCTTTCGGCAGGGGAATCGCGTCATCACCGAGACCGGCCACGGTTTGCGCGTGCGCGACGACCGGCCGCGCCACGGCCGCTCCCAGCACCACACCAATGAGGGCGAGCATCGTGCGAAGCGATGTGGAGAAACGATGCGCGGGCAGCAATCGGTAGGAGGCCAAGGCGAGTTGTCATGTGCGAGGTGAAGCAGGGCGTTCCGTGCCAACGCCAACGCCAACGTCTTCGTCGGGCGTCGTGCGCCGAACCGGCTAGATTAGCCATCATCAGAGGGGGCGTCAACGAAACCCCTCGTCCCGTCACTCGAGAGCGTGCTGTGCATCTTCCTTCTGTCCCTTGGCAACTCACCGGTAACCACTGGCTGACCCTGCCGTGCATCAACCCGACGGACGGCGCCATTCACGCGCTCGGTGTGCTGCATCGTGGGGCGCGGGCCGCGATTGAGTTCGCCGGATCGACGGACTTCATGTCGGGGCAGGGTACCCCGCTCATGGGCCCGGTGTTGCGCGTGGATGGAGAAGTCCGGATTCTCGCGGCGGAAGGCATCGCTTGGGAGCGGGCCGTGGGGTGGTTGCCGACGTTTACTTGCACGATTGGATCCCTCGTGGTGCGGGGGACCATTTTTGCGCCATATGGCCGAGATGCGGACATGGCCGGTGCCGTATACACCATCGCGGTGGAGAATCGCGGCGCGACCGACGTGATGCTGGAAATCGCACTCGAGGGTGCGCTCGGCCATCGCCAGCAGCGCGTGCGGACGCCGCGACCGTTCGACGACGACCATCTGGTGAGCGTCGGTCCCGATGATGTGTTATTGCTTGAAGGGGCCGCGATTCCGGGGCTGGCGGCGATTGCCATCGGGAGCGACGGCCCCGCGACGCTCGAGGCACCCTCGACGGCGTCTCGCGATCCGCGACCGTTTGCGATACGGCGCGCACTGGTGGCCCCGGCAAACGGCGCCGTGCAGGTGGCGTTCTATATTGCCGTCGGTCCGGAGCGAGATGGTGCGCAAGCCACGGTCGCTGTGCTGCGCCGCCGCGGCTGGCGTGCGCTCCTGACGGCCACGCGAGAAGCTCTGTCTGCGCTGGAGCAGACGACCGGCAGCGACGTGATGGATCGGATCGTAAACCGCAATCTTCTCTTCGCGTACTTCTACGGCGTGGGACGCGGCCTCGACGATGCGCACTACTACCTCGTGCGCTCGCGGGCACCATGGCACTCGATGGGCTGCACGGTGCGCGACTGGGAAGCGCTGATGTGGACGTTGCCCGCCGTGCAGTTGGCGGACACGGGTCTCGCGCGGGAACTCCTGGTGCGTGCCTGTGAACTGCACGGCTACGCGCCGGGGCAGGGCGTGCACTATATCGACGGCACGCTGTTTCAGCCCGGGTTCAGCATCGAAGGGCCGGCGGCCTTCGCCATCGCCACCGATCGCTACATCCGCGACTCGGAGGACGATCAGATCGTCGAAGATCCTGTTGTCGCGGACACGCTGTATCTGGCGTCGGAAGACATCACGGCGCGGCGGGATGAGCGGGTCCCGTTGTATTCCACGGAAGTGATGCCATCCGGTGCACCGGCCAAGTATCCCTTTACGCTACACGGCAACGCCGTCGTGGCGCTTGCCCTCGAGGTGTTCCGTCGCACGCTCGACGAGGAAGCCGCCGCCGGCGTGGAGGATCCAGCCGCTGTCCGTGCGGCGATCCGTCGGCATTTCGCCGTGGATCGCGGTGAGAAGGCCCGGTTGGCGGTGGCGGTTGACCTGACAGGTAATGCGTCGCTCGAAGACGACGCCGTCGGTTCGTTGTTGTGGCTGCCGCTGTACGAGGCATTCGATCGGGACGATTCGCTCTATCGTCGCTCGGTACGGGCCTTGCGCGCCGAGGGCGCCGCACCCGCTGTGTCGGCGCTGCTTCCGCAGATCGCACGCCTGCTGGGCCCGGAGGCACAGGAGGTGCTCGAGTGGCTGCGCCGGGCACCGCTCGACAACGGTATCGCCGCCGAGTTCGTGGACGCCGACGGGCGGGCGATCAGTAACGGTGGTGACGCCGCGTTGGCGGGCTTGCTGGCCCACACGGTGTGGTATGCTGCGCACGCACTCGGACTTCGTGCCTGATTGATCGGGCGGCTTGTCCGGCTCGGGGCACCCTGCTAAAATCCGACTCGTGCGGGAATAGCTCAGTTGGTAGAGCACAACCTTGCCAAGGTTGGGGTCGCGGGTTCGAGTCCCGTTTCCCGCTCTGGTGTTCATGCTGGTTCAAGGCGACTGGGAGCGGTAACGTTCCCGCCGGCCGAGTTGGGCGGTTAGCTCAGTTGGTTAGAGCGCCACGTTGACATCGTGGAGGTCACAAGTTCGAGTCTTGTACCGCTCATTTTCGTTGCCCTCGGCCCGGCGCCGGGGGCTTTTTTTTGTCGTCGTGCTCATGTGTTGCACGGGACGTCTCGGGTTGACTGGGCCACGCGCGTCGTCTATTATCCGCGTCTGCATTCGGCCAGTTCGACCGGCCGGTGCATCGTCGGACTCGAGCGCGCTCGTAGCTCAATTGGATAGAGCATCTGACTACGGATCAGAAGGTTGGGGATTCGAGTTCCTCCGGGCGCATTGGCGATGCAGGGGTGGGTGGCAGGTGGTTCGGCGGGGCGTAGCGTAGCCCGGTAGCGCGCCTGCTTCGGGAGCAGGAGGTCGCTGGTTCAAATCCAGTCGCCCCGACCATAATAGGAGAACAACTTAAGAGCCGCTCCTCACGGGGCGGCTCTTATCTATCATATGCCCGTCCAGTCGCTCATTCTCCGCTCTGCTTCGTCCGGCACGGTGGTGAGCCAATTCTTCTGGGAACCTCGCGTAGGAGAGGGGCGGGAGACGCTCGAAGTCTCGCGCTGAAGGTCACTCCGGAGGATTCCATGCGTCTGCCTGATTTCCGCTCAGCATTCGGCCAGTTGCTCCTCGCGGTCATCGTTGCGCTACCGGTAGCTCGTACACTTGGAGCGCAGGTGTCGGTGTCCGATACCGTACGGCTGCGGCTGCGCGACGCCGGGCCGCTGCGCGGCCTGGTGACCCGGCTTGATTCGGCCGAGCTCGTCGTGCGTCAGCTCGACCGCGGCGGCATGTCCCTTCGAGTCGCACGCGGTGCAATCGTCGGTACGGAGGTCCTTCGTGGCAGACGTAAACGTGGCTGGTCCGCCGTGCGCTGGTCCGTGCTGGTTGGCGCGGGGATCGGAGCGACGGTCGGCGTTGCGTCAGGCGCCACCCCTTCGGGAAACGACGTGCATTTCACGGCTGGCCAGAAGGGGATAATCGGCGGTGTGTTGGGCGGCATTGGTGGCGCGCTGGGAGGCGCGATCCTGTCGCGCCTGCCAACCGACAACTGGATTGCGGTCGACCTTCGGCCGTGATCGCTGGCGACGCTCCAGTCGCCCGATAACACGGCAAAACAGGCGAGCGGCCGGATATCGACGAGCTACGGCGTCCGTCCTTCGTTGTTCGGCGGCGCGGGCGACGAACGGCTAGGCGGCGTGTACGAGCTCGGCGCGCCGCGACGCGATCGCTCTCGCAGCGGACGCGAGCGTCGGCTCGTCACGCACGAGCGAGATGCGGAAGTATCCGCGGCCCCCGTCACCGAAAGCCACACCCGGCGTGACGACGACTCCGTCGTGATCGATCAGCGCCTGCACCCACGCCCAGTCATCGATGCCCTCCGGTACGGGCAGCCACAGATACATCGTGGCGTCGGGGACGGCGACCTCCCACCCGGCTTTCCGGAATGCGGATGCCATCGCGTCGCGGCGCGACCGATAGGCCGCGACCTTGGGTGGAATGAGCTCGGCGTGGTGCGTCAGCGCGAACGCCGCAGCGTGCTGCACGGCCGTCGCAGTACCGTAGCCCACATTGGTGCGATACGCCGCCAACGCGTCGACCGCGTCGGCATTGCCGACGCAGAAGCCAATACGCAGCCCGGCCATGCTGAACATCTTCGAGCAGGAGTGAAACTCGATCGTGACCTCGCGATCCGGATCGCTCTCCAGCGCGCTTGGCGCGCGCGTCCCGTCGAATGTCAGTTCGCTGTACGCCGCGTCGCTGAGCAGGAGCAGGTCGTGCTCGCGCGCGAACCGCACCGCGCGATCG
>JANLVC010000104.1:0-20302 GCA_031363815.1 Gemmatimonadota bacterium | reverse complement strand
GGCGACGGCGAGAAAGTCGTTGTAGTCCAGGAAGTCGGTGAGTACCTGCGGGTGAATGAGCAGCGTGGTATCCACGACGCTGGCGTCGACCTCGGCCAGCGTGCGTAACTCGAGTTTCAGCGCATCGCGCAGCTCGCTCGTGCTCTGCGCCGTGCTCACGACGTACCGAATCTGCTCCTTCGCATGCACCGCTTTCGCGAACGGACACAGCTGGAGGCCAATCACCGCTCGCTCCAACCACGTGCGGGTGGCCGTCACCACCGCCTCCTGGCTCGCATGGTCGTGTTTCATGAGCCGAATAGTGCGCGCGTCCTTTTGAATTGGGAAGCTTGACCGTTCATGAGCGCGCCAACGCCTACATCCCGCTCATCTTCTTCTGCAGTTCCAGCGCACGGTCCAGATGCCTTTGCAACACGGGCGCTGCCGTGCTGATGAGGTCCTTGAGTTCCTGATTCTGGGCGAGGCCGAGTGCCTTCGTCGCAGTTTCAAGTACGGCCTGGTGGTAGACGTCCTTGTTCGTGCCCTTGGTCTCCGCCAAGGCGCCGCGCGCGCTGTCCGACGCGCTCGCCTGATCGAGGATGTACACGATGTTCGGATCGGCCATGGTATTGTCGCTCTTCTTCTCTCCGCAGGCGGCGACCAGCGCCAGGGTAGACAGCAGGATGGTGGCACGTCCGATCAGCGACATAGACTTGATCCTCAGCTGTTCAGTTGAGGGCATTCCGACCCAACCGGGCACGGCAACCCCAAGGCCAGACTCAGCAGCAGAGATCTGAGGAGGTCGGTGCATCGACCATTTGTGTTGGAAGCCTTGATCCATCCTGACAGAAGCAACAGGAAGGAGGTCGAACCAATAGCACGAAGGAGGTATGATTGGGCATGCGCATCCATTATCGACGACATACGATGAAGATCCGCCTGCTCGGCGCCATGCTTTCCTTCACCGTATCGTGTGCTTCATCCCGTGGCGCTCCACCAGTTCCAACGTCCACGGCGACTCGCGTCGCGGCGGCCGGCCGTGCCCTCGACACGGTGTGGTACGTCTCAACTCGTGCGCGGGTGGAGAAGCGGGACTCACACCAATTTGCCGACTCCATGGAGTTTGGTTACGTGCTCCACTCGCACCTCGGTACCAGCGATCCATTTGCGGGAACGCTGGACGTCGTCCTTGAGGATTCGGTGCGCGTTTCGGCCACCGAGTTCATTGCCGGCGTACGGGCTGCAACGTTCGGGAACGGCGCGCGCGATGTTGCTTCCCTGTACGTGCACGGGTTCGGGACATCGCTGCACGAGTGCTGGGAGTACGCCTCCGAGTCGCGCATTCGCTCGCGATCAGGGGCACCGTGGGTAGCGTTCTGCTGGCCGTCGAATGGCTCTGGTGTCGCGCGTCCTGTACGTGGTGCCATCTTCTCCAGCGCGTACGTCAGCGATTCAGCCGCCGCTGCCGCAAGCCAGCCTGGCTTCGTGCGCGCCGTAGAGCTCACGCTTGAGGCAGTGCCGGCGGCGCAGTTGATGCTCGTCGCGCACTCGCTTGGCGCCCAGCTCCTCGGTGACGCGCTGAGCGCGCCAACCAACCTTCGCGCGCACCTGACGTCGCATCCCGCACGCGCCATTGTCTTTGCCGCGCCCGATGTCGAGGTAAATCGGTTCGCCGATGAGCTGGTGCCCGCTCTCCAGCCGCTGACCGAACGCCTCGTCGTCTACATTTCTGGTCGCGACCGCATGCTCGCCCTGTCACGGGCGCGGAGCGGCACGGTGCGCGCCGGCGCCAGTCCACGCATTCCGCGGCTCCGGCCGAGACTCGAAACCGTGGACGCAACAGGCGGACTGGTCGCGGAAAATGGCTTCCAACAGCTTTTCGGAACGCATCATGCCCTCCGGCGAGCTTCATCTGTGATTTTCGATCTCGTCCACGTTGTCGGCGCGCGGCGCCACGCCGAATGTCGCACCCTGCTCGGCACCGCCGCGCCACGCCCTGACGGCGTGTGGCAGCTAAGCCGGGCTCGACCGGACACCAACATGATCGCGCAGCGCTGTCCTAAGCTTCACGGTGCTCCCTGAAGCAGCGCCGCGCGTGGCGCGTTGACGGCATCGACAGCGCAGCGCAGTTTGAAGTATCGTGTGAGCGAGCTAGGTAGGCGACCATGAGGCGAGAATGCGCGCAATACTGGCGAGTGCAGCACTGCTCTCACTGGTGGCAATGCAGGCCGTTGCCGCCCAAGTGCGTGCCCCGACCGACGGCGGAACGACGAAGTCTCTTGGTCAGCCCGGGCCGTGGTCGTGGTCCATCGGTCTGGCGGCAGGATACCGCGGAGAGCGCGGCGAATTGGCCGGTGTGGGCGAGTCGCGCATCGGTGTGTACCACGAGCTGTTCAGCCGAGCCTTAGGCGTTGGTGGATTGCAGTGGGAGCTGTACAGCCAGTCGCGTAACGAGAACTATGCCGCTGGTGCCCGCTTCCGCTTCGTCTCGCAATTCACGGGCATCGCGATCGGGGCCGACTACAGCGCGAAGGACAATCTGCTGCGCCCCATCTTCACCTACGTGCATCCGATCAGGCGCGGTGGGCTCTTCGCGGACGGCAGCGTGCTCCGCGTTGATGTGGCGACCGGGCCACAACACACCACGACCATCGGATTCGAGAAGCCCATTCTTCGGCGTATCCCGATGGGTACAACCCGGCCCCGTCAGGATGTTGTCCGTCTGCCGAGATCGCGACGGACTGCCGTGGTTCCCGAATCGTTGTCGGCGCCACTTATCCAATCGCTTGCCGAGGCCGGAGACGCCGCCCGAAATATCCAGCAACTCGGTGTGCCGTGGCTTGAGCACGACGGACTGAGCGGGCCGGGAAGCGATACGCGCATCACAAAGCGATTGAAGCAATTGCAGCACCTTACTTCAGCGGCTGGCGCTGGTCGTAATATCGACCGCGAGGCGCTGCGCTTTCATGATGCCATTGATCTGGCTTTCTCCTTGGCAGCCGACACGTCGGTGCGTGGGACAACCAGGGCGGGACGACGCATCGGCACGCAGGCTCGTGCCGTCCTGCTGAAGGAAGTCGTGTTGCCGTACGATCGACTGCTTGGCCAGATCAAGGAGCACGATTCGACGCTCGGCCTCGACGTCTTCGCGCGCGGCGCGTTCGTACGTTGGCTCCAGGTGGAAGAGCACCTTGCCGTGGCGGCCGTGGGACCTGTCCGCTCAGTGTTCGACGCCATGCTCGACATGATCGAGGCCAGCCGCGCCGCGTCGTTACGGGAGACGGGCACGTCGCGATTCGTATGGATCCCGCTGCAATTCGGCCTTCGTGCCGAACAGTACGACACGCAGGCGGAGCTCGACTTGGTCGTGGAGCTGGCGACGGCCGAGCCGTTCACGGAAAACAACAGCGTGTCGTACGTGATCAACGAGGAGTTCCAGTACCAGCTGAGCCGGACGATACGCGAGGCCACGTCGTATCATGTGCTCTGGACGCACGATTTTCGCGGCGTCGACGCCAACGGTGATCCCGACGAGATGGGATTTCGGCATGTGCTCCGGTCCTATTTGGCGGCCCTCACGGCACGCGTGAAGGCGTATGACAGCACGGGTACGTTCCCAACGTATGTCATACTGCTCGATGAATGGTTTTACGAAGTCAACAATGGCCGATTGTGGATGGATCTGCTCGAGGACCCCACGCGCCACCGCGTCCGACTCAGCCCGACGTTCTCAGCGTGGGAAGGCTCGCTGCGCGTTGCACAGGAGGCGTTGCGCACCGCCATCAACGAATCCGCGCTGCTTTCGTTGCAGCGACGCGAGTTCGGTGAGGCGTGGCTACGGAATCTGGTGAAGGTGCACGTGAACATCACCAACGCTTCCGATCCGAGCTTCTGGAGCTGGCATGTGATCTCCCGCTTTCCGCTTCCGGATACGTGGATGCGTGATCACCGAAAGATTGCCTTCTACGACGTGACGGAAGCCGATCCATTCGGCGGCGAGGCCATTTTGACAGGCGCCGGTATCGGCGAGCACTACGTGAACGATTGGGAAGACCGCTCAATCCTCGTCCGCGGTCCCGTGCTGCTGTCGCTTAAACGTGCCGCGCGCGATGCGCTGCGCAAACAGGGCATCGCAGACGCCGACGTGCCGGCAGTGCTGCAGCCGCAGAATCTCGCCTCCGACTATCAGGATCGTGTGCGAGCCCGATCGAGGGTGAGGGGTATCGGCCTTCGTGCCGTGCAGTTGCAGAACGGGACGGGTTTCGACGACAAACAAGTCAACGTGGCGAAGGCGGTGCTGTATACCCTCATGCCGGCCGGCTCCGTCATCAAGATTCCGGATTCGCTCTGGAACGGCACGTTCTGGGGATCGGCACTCGTAGGCGCTGCGCTGCGCGGCGTACGGGTGGTGGTCATTGCGCCGTCGCTTGAGAATGCCCCGGCTCGCGCCTTCGGTTCTATGGTGCGCAGCCGTGAGCTGCTCTGGCGCCTGCTTCGCGCCTCGCAGCTGCTGTCAAGTGAGATTGCGTCCAACGGTGGTTTGCTCAAGGTCGGCATCTACAACTCGACATCGCCGATCACCGACGTCACGGGCCGGCTACGCGCCACCAGCCGCACGCTCGCGAGTCATGCGTGGCTACGCGAACTGTTCCAGTTCCCTGCGTCGCTGTATCCGGCGCTTGCGGAGCTCACCGGGTACTTTGACGCCGTCGCCCTCTCCGCAGCAGTCAGCGGTGACGACCGTCGTCGATCCAACGACGTGGATTCGAACGGCCGTGCGCTGCTGCATCTCAAGGCGAACTACTTCGCCTCGCGCGAGGCGTGGCGTGTCATGGCGCGCGAAGAATGGATCGACGTGATGCGCGTGTTTGTCGTGCAGCGCATGGAGCAAGTGCGTCGGCAATCGTCTCGCCTGGACGAGTTCGCCGTTGCGCCAGACACTGCGCAACGTCTTGGCGACGCCGTTGTTCGGCAGTGGCAGGCGGACATGTCAGTCGCGTCGCGCGAACAGGTGATCTTTTACACCGTGCTCGGCTCCGCCAACCAGAATGACCGCAGCATGGTGAGCGACGGCGAAGCCGCCCTGCTCCTCGCCAACTGGCCAGCCGTCATTCCGTACCTCGATCTGCTTACACTCGTGGGGCAGTGCCGGTGGATCGAGAGTCCCGACGAACTGGAGTCACTGCTGCCGCGGCGAGGCGTACTGCATACGGGCCTCGCGCACTGGTTCAAGTTCATTTTTTGACACGGTCGGCATTCGCATGACTCCGCGCGTCGCCCTCGCGGCCGCGGTGACCGGCTCCGCCGACTCGTCGGATGCGCGGCGCGAGTTGGCTACTCCTCGGCCGCGGGCGGCTTTGGTGTCTTGCGCGGATGTGCCGCCGAGTGGAGGTACAACGATTCCACTTTCGTGCGCGCCCACGGTGTCTGGCGCAGGAACTTGAGCGACGAGTTCACGCTCGGATCGTGCGTGAAGCATCGGATCTCAATGCGATCGCCAAGGCCATCCCATCCGTACCGCTCAACGAGATGCTCGACCATCGCTTTGAGGGTCACGCCGTGCAGGGGATCGACGGGACGCGGCTCAGTCATTGGCGCGGACGGCGGAGAGAGTTGTCGGTACGCATGAGTATGGAATCTAGTGGAGTCATGCACGAGCGGATGTTTGCGTGCGAGTCCGGCGGTACGGCGCCGAACGAGTACGTCAGCCCCAGCACGAAGCCCAACACGCATTCCGCGCGAAAGATCGGGACGAAGATGCGGTGAGAGGATCTCGCTGGACCCGCTGCCCTGTTCCAACCGATCGGAGCGCGGCGGACGGCATTGCTCCGCCCGCTTTTCCGGCTCATACTTTCGGGTACACGTGGCGTCGGCACGCCGGCGTCCGCCATCCCGATGGAGTGAGCATGCAGCGCATTCAGGTACAGGGTGTCCATCACATCACCCTGGTGGGCTCGACGCGACAGTCCGCCATCGACTTCTGGCAGGGCGTGCTCGGGATGCCGTTCCTTTTTGAGCAGCCCAACCTCGGGCTGGAGGCCGAGAGTCACCTGTACTTCGATCCGGGCGACGGGCGACTGCTCACGGTGTTCACGAATGAATCGCACGCCGATGCCGGGCGGTCGGCGCCGCGCGAGGTGGGGTGCGTGGAGCACATCGCGTTCAATGTGTCACGTGCCACCTTTGAGCAGGCGCCTGCACGGCTCGAACAGCGCGGCATCTCGTTCATTCAGCGGGACCGCGGGTTCATGGATTCGATTTATCTGCGGGATCCGAACGGACTCAAGGTCGAGTTGGCGTGCTACAAGTTCGAGTCGCCGCCAGGCTTTCGGGATGCCGATGTGCTGATCGCCGCGTACCGGTTGCGGATTGCCCGTGGGGATCATCACATCGACGCCGGGCATGTGGCCGACGCCATCGAGCAATTGCTGGCGGCGCGCGACCGGCTGGAGTAAGGCACCACCGGTGAGCGAGTCAACGCGAAACGATCCATCCGCCACGCCGTACGCTCCTCAGAGCCCTGCCGAATCCAGTGACCGGCGCTAGACTCCCTCTATCGTCGTGCTGCGCGTCCCCTCTCCCGCCACCCGCGAACCCGAATGCACGCTCTTCCCACCCGGGCCCTGCTGGCCGTTGCCACCGCGACGGCGTTTGCCGCCTGCGCTCCGCGCCAGCCGGTCACCGCACCGTCTCCCGCGAGCGATCCCCGCAATAATCTGAAGGCCGGTCTGTTCGACGCGGCCGAGTATACGTCGAATCTCAAGGTCGTGGCTAAGGCGGTGTCGCCCAAGGGGTTCCTCGGTGAGACCAACTCCGACCTCGCGTTCACGGGCAACTACGTTATTCAGGGCAATTACAACGGCCCGGTGGTGTGGGATATCAGTAACCCGTCGGCGCCGAAGCTCGTGGTCGCGTACGAATGCCCCGCGTCGCAGAACGACGTCAGCGTGTACAAGAATCTCATGTTCTTGTCGGCGGAAGCGATGAACGGCCGCCTCGACTGCAAGCCGGGCGGCGTGAAGGACGTGGTGAGCAAGGATCGTCTGCGCGGCGTGCGCATCTTCGACATCACGAATATCCGTGAGCCGAAGTTGGTGGCCAACGTGCAGACGTGCCGCGGCTCGCACACGCACACGGTGCTTGAAGATCCGAAGGACAAGAACAACGTGTACATCTACGTATCGGGATCGTCTGGCATCCGTCCGGCTGGTGAGCTGGCCGAGTGTGTGTCGGCACCCAGCGGCGAGGCGAACTCGTCGCGGTTGCGCATCGAGATCATCAAAGTGCCACTCGCCAACCCGGCGGCGGCGGCCGTTGTCGGCCGCGCGAACATCTTCGCCGGCCTCGGCGCCGCCAAGAGCCACGGCGCATCGGCGGCTGATAAGGCCGACATGGACGCTGCCAAGGCGAAGGGTGCCTTTACGAGCGTGATTCCGGCGATGAATGAAGAAGTGATTCTGCCCAATCAACTGGTAAAGCCGGTGTTGGACAGCATCGTCAAGGCGCGTGGCGCGACGGTAGCAACCGCGGCGGATACCGCGGCCGCACGCCCAGTGGTGGCGGCGTTCGTGACGCGGATGTTGAAGGCGCAGGGCATGGACAAGCCGCCGGCCGCCGCGACGTCGGTCAGCGAAGGCTCGCAGTGTCACGACATCACGGTGTACCCGGCGCTGGGTTTGGCCGGTGGCGCCTGTGAAGGGCACGGTATTCTGCTCGACATCAGCAACCCGGAGTCTCCGGTGCGTCTCGATGCCGTGGCTGACTCGAACTTTGCCTACTGGCACTCGGCCACGTTCAACAACGATGGCACGAAGATGTTGTTCAGCGACGAGTGGGGCGGTGGTGGTTCGCCCAAGTGCCGTCCGCTCGACAAGCCGGAATGGGGCGCCAACGCGATCTTCGCGATCGTGAACAAGAAGCTGGTGTTCCAGAGCTACTACAAGATTCCCACGTATCAGACCAAGAACGAGAACTGCGTGGCGCACAACGGCTCGCTGATTCCGATTCCGGGACGCGACGTGATGGTGCAGTCGTGGTATCAGGGCGGCATCTCAGTGTTCGACTGGACCGATGGGGCGCACCCGAAGGAGATCGCGAGCTTCGACCGTGGGCCGGTGGATAGCACGCGCATGGAAATGGGCGGCTCGTGGTCAGTGTACTGGTACAACGGCAACATCGTGAGCTCGGAAATCGCGCGCGGTCTGGACGTGGCGCAGTTGGTGCCGAGCGAGTTCATCTCGCAGAACGAGATCGATGCCGCCAACACGGTGAAGTGGGATTACCTGAACGCGCAGGGACAGCCGAAGATCTCGTGGCCGCCCAGCTTTGCGCTGGCGAAGGCGTACACCGATCAGCTGGAGCGCAAGGGATGCGTGGCGCCGGCCAAGATCGGCGACATTCGTGCGCAGATCGCCAACGCCGAGAAGTCGAACGGTGCAGCGCGGAACGCGGTGCTCGCCAAGCTGGTCACGGACGTGGAGGGAAACCGCAGCTGTGATCCGGCCAAGATCGATATGCTGAAGAAGTCGCTGCAGGATCTGCAGGCGCTGGCGATGTAGCTGTCGGCGTTTCATGAACACGGTGGCCGTCACTTGTTCGACAAGTGGCGGCCACTGTCGCATGATTGAGACGAGGCTTGTTTGATACATAAAGGGGTTGATTCTATTGGCTAGGTTGCCTAGCTTTTAAGGGTCGTACCTTTACGCGAGAGGATGCGCATGTCAGCATTGGGAATTGGCAAGGCGATATTCGTAGCCCGAAAGGCGCAGGGCGTGAGTCGCGTTGAGCTGGCGCAGCGGGTCGGAGTGAGCACGCGCCTTGTCGCTGAGCTTGAGCGGGGGGAGCGACCGAACGTCTCCCTCACTACTGCCCTTAAGCTGCTGACTGAGCTGGGCGTTGCGCTTCGCTTAACCGAATTTCAGGCCGACAGCGCTAAGGGCGACCAGGGCGCGAGGCTGGCCCGAGTGTCGCAGCGGCGCGCCACGTGGACGGGGGCGCGCTGGTCGCTGCAGGACGACAATGGACCACCGGCGGAAGTAGATGCCGCGGCGCGACTGATGTCTGTGGCTGAGGTCTCGCGACGCGCCTATGCCATCGCTACGGCCCCGCGCGCTGCCGGTCTCTCGACTTCGCGTGCGACTCGCCGTCCGAAGTAGTGACACCCTTCTCCTACGGATCGCCGACAGATCGTTTTGGTGCCGACTTCCTCGATTTCATCGCGGAAATGAATGCGCAGCGCGTCGACTACGTCCTCGTGGGAGGATACGCTGTCGGTGTTCATGGAGTCGTCCGAGCCACGGCGGATATCGATTTTCTCTATCGCGCCACGCCATCGAACGTCGCACATTTGTGTCGTGCGTTGATCGAGTTCGGCGCCCCCGACGTGATCGTCAATCCTGAGGCTTTGCTGACGCCCGATATGGTGTCGGCATTTGGCGCGCCTCCGTATCGTATCGATCTTCTGTCGAGCATCACGGGCGTAAGCTTCGACGTCGTTTGGACCGGCTCCATGCTCGTCGACATCGCCGGTCAACCGGTCCGAGTGATAGGCCTCGCCGAGCTTCGAAAGAACAAGGCGGCGACGGGTCGGACCAAAGATCGTGAAGATCTCCGGTTGCTACCGGAAGCGTAACTCGCAGTTTCTCAACCTCCACGCCGGACCACGTCGTGTCACTGCCCAGTCTCCGTACCGTTTCGTTTATCGTTGCCGCCGCGTGCACACTCGCTGCCTGCGCCCCGAAGTCCGATACCGTGGCCGACACCACGGTGGCGGCGGCCGCGACCGACACCTTCCCGTCGGAGGAGGGCATGATCGATGTGCCCGGTGGCAAGGTGTGGTATCGCAAGATCGGCAACGGTCCGGGCGTGCCGTTGCTGGCGATGCATGGTGGCCCCGGTGGCACGTCGTGCCGTTTCGAGGTGCTGGCGCCGCTCGCCAACGAGCGGCCGGTCATCTTCTACGATCAGCTGGGCTCGGGACGATCCGAGCATCCCACCGACACCACGCTGTGGAATTTTCCGCGGTTCGTGCAGGAAGTGGATGCGGTGCGTCGTGCGCTCAAACTCGACAGCATTCACCTGCTTGGTCACTCGTGGGGCGGTGCGCTGGCGGCCGAGTACATGATCGCCACCAGGCCCACGGGTGTGAAGTCGGTGATCTTCAGCAGTCCGCTGATCTCGACGCCACGGTGGATCGCGGATGCCGACAGTCTGCGCGAGCAGTTGCCGGAATCGATTCAGAAGGTGCTTGATGACAACGAGAAGGCGGGCACGCTGAATTCACCGGCGTATTCCGCCGCCACGGATTCGTTCTATGCACGACACGTGCAACGCCTACCCGCGGCGCCGATTGCGCGCTGCGAGGGCGTTGCGTCCAACGATACGATCTACCGCCAGATGTGGGGGCCGACGGAGTTTCTGTCCAATGGCTCGCTCAAATCGTGGACGCGCTCGGCGGACATGGACGAAATCACGACGCCGTCGTTGTTCATCGCCGGTGAGTTCGACGAAGCGCGTCCGACCACGCTCGAGGAGTTCCGTAAAACGATGCGCGATGCGCGGTTGGTCGTGATTCCGGGTGGTGCACACGCGGCGATGCGTGAGAAGCCGGCGGAGTACATCGCCGCGGTGCGGGCGTTTCTGTCGGACGTGGAGAAACGAACGCCTTAGGGAAAGGCGACAGGGTGGTGCAAATTACGGCCTCTTGACTTCCTTGTAGTCGGCCGGCGGCGCAAACATCTCGGCGGGCACGGAGCCGCGCGAAATGCTCTTCACCTCGTCGACCACTGTCATCAGCAGTGACTGCTTGGGCGCCGACGACTTGCCCGATGGCTTGCTGGCATTCTCGGCCGCTGCCTTCATCGCGCCCATCATGCCGCGCAATCCGCCGCCCGACGGCTTCTCGTCCTTCTTCGCGGCGCTCTCCTTGGCTGCCGTGGCGCCGTCACCGAGCGTGAGTGCACGGTCGTACTCCATATCGACCGGCACGAGGGACACGTACGTGGCGCTTTTCAACGCGATGCCCGGGACTTTCGCCAGCTCTTTGGCGGCGGCCTCGAAGCCGTTCTTCATGCGCGGATCATTGGCGAATACGCTCTGCAATCCCTGCACCTGAGATCGGAACTCCTGTCCCATTTTCTGCGCATAAGCGCGCTGGAATTCGCGGAGCGCGGCGATTTGCGGGGCGTCCTTCGAGATCCACTGGTCGAGCAGAAACACGAGGTTGCCGACCGACTGATCCTGCTGGCCCTCGGACGCGACTTGCGCTTCGACCGTCACCGTGATGAATACGCGCTCCGCATCATAGCCGGACACCTGCTCCCGCTGACCGGGACGGTCAACCGCCACCTTGTACTTGAACGTGACCGAATCGTCCGTGTCCCGCGCATCCTTGTCCTTGGCCTTGTCCTTTGCCTTGGCCTTCTCCTTGGCCGACGACTGCTTGGCCGATTGCGCGGCTTGCTCCATGGCGGCCGACATCTCGGCGAACGTCATGGATGTGTACGACTTCTGTTTGTGATCGATCGTCGTGATCCGGCCGGCGTCCGCATCGATGATCGATCCGATGACCGACGACTCCGTACGCAGGCGGTGTCCCGACACGTAGGTAGTGGTGGCAATGTCGTGCATGCTGCCGCCGCCGAGTTTCGCGGCCAGGTTTGCCGCGACACCGAGCGCCCCCGCGAGGCGAACGTCGGCAACGCTTTGCACGGTAACGCCCTGTCCCCGCATCACGCTTGGCAGGGTGAGAGCAAATAGCAGCAGCGCAGAGCGAGAGAGTGAGCGCATCGTGCACCTCGGAGTCATGGGGCGTGAGCGTGGGCATGGTGCCGAAGCGCTCGCAGGTCGTGCAGGTCTCCTGCGCGATGAATTGAACGTACTCCCGTGTGCGTCGGAGTGGCAAAGTGTGCAGCCTGCAGGGCAGCCGGCCTCAGCCTTTGCACCTACAGCGCCTCCCGCACCGGCGACTCCACGCTGGCGGCTCCGAGGCGCGGTGCCTCAGCTGGCCGACCGACGTTCCGCCCCGTAGCTTGACGCCTGCACTGATTCTTGGCGGCCAAGGTTCTGGCGATGCAGGCTCACCATCCCTTGGAGCACCGATGCGCATGATTATCGGCCTCACGGCCGCCGTTGCCTTGGCCGGTTCGGGTTTTGTCGCTGGACGGGCCCGACCAGCCGCCGCCGCGATTCCCGTGGCGCCAGCGACACCGGCCGACGAGCACGCCAACCACGACCTGTCGTTTACGGACGCCATCGTCTCGACGGGAACGATGCCGCAACAGGCGGGCGGCATCCCGGCGTCGGCCGGCACCGCGGCCGCGCGGATCGCCGCTTCGCCGCGTCACGCCGAGTGGGTGGCGATCAAGGTGAATGCGACGGACAGCGTGATGGCGTGGGTGGTGTATCCGGAGCGCAAGGACAAGGCGCCGGTGGTGATTGCACTACACGAGAACACGGGCATCAACAGCTGGACGCGCTCGGTCGCCGATCAGTTGGCCGCCGACGGCTTTATCGGCATCGCGCCCGATCTCACCACGATGTTCCGCACCGGTGATCTCAAGGCCGACCCGGCCCCCGATCAGGGACGTGCGGCGATCGGACAGGTGACGCCGGCGATCGGTACGCGGATTCTCGACGCCGTGGCCAAGTACGGCATGTCACTCCCGGCGGCGTTGTCCAAGTACGGCATCGTGGGTTTCTGTTGGGGCGGTGGACGGTCGTTCCTGCACGCCACCACGGCACCCGGACTCGGCGCCTCGGTCGTCTATTACGGCTCGCCGCCGTCGGCCGACCAGATGGCGGCGATCAAGGCGCCGGTGCTCGGACTGTACGGCGGGAACGACGCGCGAATCAACGCGACGATTCCGGCCACCGACTCCACGATGAAGACGCTGGGCAAATCGTACGAGCACCACATCTTCGAGGGTGCCGGCCATGGCTTCCTGCGCGGGCAGGATAACAACGCGCCGAATACTGCCGCCGCTACCGCTGCGTGGCCGATGACGATTGCGTTCTTCCGCGCGAAGCTCGGGAAGTAGTGCCGCCGAACCATGCATGATTATGCGTTGATTCTTCAGGAGATTCTTCGCGGGTACGCGTTGCCCGTGCACGGCTATCATGGTGTGGTGCATTGGGCGCGGGTGCAGGAGAACGGACTCCGCGTGGCGGCGGCGAATGGCGCCGATGAGGAGGTCGTGCGCCTGTTCGCGCTATTCCACGATTCGCGTCGCGTGAACGAGCATCGCGATGATGGGCATGGCACGCGCGGGGGGGAGCTGGCGAGCACGCTACGTGGCACGCTGGTGCACCTCGACGACGCGCGCTTCGATCTCTTGTACGAGGCGTGCCGCCTGCACACCGACGGACACACTACAGGTGATCCAACACTGCTGGCGTGCTGGGATGCGGACCGGCTGGACCTCGGTCGCGTCGGCATCGTCCCTCAGCCGCACTTGCTGTGCACGGATCGTGCGCGAGAGCTGCTGCCGTGGGCGCACGACCGGGCAATCGCCGATTATGCGCCCGCCGATGTGCGGGCATTGTGGGGGCTCACGGCGGGGTTGACGCCGCGCACGTGAATTCTGCGCGTGGTGCCTATCGGTCGAGTCGTCCGGCGTAGGTCAGCGTGCCCGTCGGCGGCGTGGCGCCGAAGTTCGCGGTGCATCGATGCCAGCAACACGGCGGCAGCGGCTCCCTTGTATGTCTCCACCCGCAGTATCCCCGAAATCAGGTAGATCCGCGAGAAGGCGATCACGCAGTGGGGCATGGGGGCTGCTGGGGCAGTGGGCTGTTGGCTTGTGGTGATGGGTAATGGGTTTTGGGTAATGGGTACCAACGCGGCTTCACCCACAACTCATTACCCAGAACTCAGTACCCCAAGCCCACCGCCCACTGCCCTCCGCGCCACCGCCCACAACCGCTTCAAGGAGGAAGCCGCCTCATTCCCTCTGACGTCCCCATGATGTACACGTGCGCCGCGCCGGCGGCATCGAGCACGCAGCGGGCATCGGCCACCGTCTGCTCGATCGTGGCGGGACCGCCTTGGCGATCAGACACACCGACGCCGCGCTTGTCGAAGAGGATCACCCGTGCAACGCGTCCCAACTGTTCAAAGGCTCTTCGTTGAATCGGGTGGGTGATCTTCACGCGTTGTGATCGCGCGGAAGGGGTGGCAGGGGGCACGTGTTGTTGAGCCCTTCAATAAACCCGAGGGCCACTGTGTTCTCGGGCTGGCCGTAGGCGGCGATGCAGGGTGACGACAACCGCTCGGGGATCTGCGTCCGCGTCCCGCACCGCTCGGCTCGGCACCGCGCGGCTCGGCGTAAAGCCTGGAAACCGATACGCGTCCCGCAACTCCCTTGGGCGCCGCTGCTCGAAAGTCAAACACGAACTTTCCCGCGTGCCACCAGTACCGCACGAGCGCTTTCCCCTCCGAAACGACGACGCGCACCCGCTCACAACCCACGCAAATCACCCACACAAAAGCACGAAGAGCCGAAAAATAAGTACGGAGTACGGAGTCGGTCGCCCTACCCCAGACGCCCGACTCCTTCCTTGGCCGTTATGGAGCGAGCCTTCCCATCATGCGCGGGAAGGCAATCACTTCGCGAATGTGGTCGATGCCGCAGATCCAGGCGATCGTACGCTCCAAGCCGAGTCCGAAGCCCGAGTGCGTGAACGTGCCGTACTTGCGCAGGTCGAGATACCAGCCGTACGCCTCGACGGGCAATCCTTCGTGCGTGAGGCGCGCGAGGATCTTGTCGTAGTCGTCTTCGCGCTGTGACCCGCCAATGATTTCGCCGCGGCCTTCCGGCGCCAGCAGATCCGCGCAACGCACCGTGCGCGGATCGAGCGGGTTCTCCTTCATGTAGAACGCCTTGGCTTCCTTCGGATAGTTCACCACGAACACCGGGCGCTGATACGCGTCGACGATGAGCGCTTCATCTGGGGCGCCCAGATCGTCTCCCCACACGATGTCGCTGCCCTTCCCCTGCGCGAGCGTTACGGCGTCGCCGTAATCGAGACGCACGAACGGCTGCGAGACACAATCGAGCTTGGCGGTGTCGCGCTCAAGCACCTTGAGTTCTTCCTGACGCCGCTCGAGTACACGCTCCACGAGGTAGCGCACGAACGCTTCCTGCAAATCCATGTTGTCGTCCTGATCGTACCACGCCATCTCCGGTTCGATCATCCAGAACTCGGTCAGGTGGCGGCGCGTCTTCGACTTCTCGGCGCGGAACGTCGGGCCGAACGTGTAGATCTTTCCCATCGCGGCCGCGAGCGCTTCGCCGTACAACTGACCCGTTTGCGCGAGATAGGCGGTGCCTTCCTCGAAGTAGTCGGTGCTGAACAAACCGGCGCGCTCGCCGATCGCCGCGGTCAAGATCGGCGTATCGCACCGAATGAAATCGCGCGCGTAGAAGAAATCGTGCACGGCCTGTTCGAGCTCGTGCCGCACGCGCATGATGGCGACCTGGCGCTGACTGCGTAGCCAGAAGGCGCGGTTGTCGAGCAGAAAGTCGATGCCATGCTCCTTCGGCTGGATCGGGTAATCGTGTGGACTGGTTCCGATCACCTCGAGCGTCTGCACACCCATCTCGAATCCGCCCGGCGCCCGCGCATCGGCGCGCACTTCGCCGGTCAGCGCCACCGAGGCTTCCTGCGTGAGCACCGCAAACGCGTTCCACGACGCCTCGGGCACCTCGGACTTCACCAGCACGGCCTGCAGAATGCCCGAGCCATCACGGGCCACGACGAAGGCGACCTTGCCCTTGGAGCGCAGGTGGGTGACCCACGCGCGAACGGTGACGACCGCGCCGACATGGTGCTTCAGGTCGGCGATACGAGTGCTGGATTGGTTCATCGGACGGCGAGTTGGAGGAGAGCCGTGAAGCTACACCGAAGCCTGCTCGCGCTCCAAGAGTTGCTGGACCTTGAGGACCAGAGCATCCGGGGTGAACGGCTTGGGCACGAAGGCGTACCGCGCGCCTTCGGGCAGCTCTTCACCTGCCTGATAGCCCGACATGAACAGCACCGGGAGCAGAATGCCACGGGCGGTCATCGTGTCGGCCAAGCCGCGTCCGCCGAGGCGCGGCATCACGACATCGGTGATCACGAGATCCGGCAGGGCTCGTTCGGTATCGAGGATCTCAAGCGCATCGATGCCGTTTGCGGCTACCCGGACGCGATACCCCCGCCGGCTGAGGATTTCGGCCACCAGACGGCGAAGTCCCGGCTCGTCTTCGACCACGAGGATCAGCGCTGACACCGGCGGGCCTGCCACCGTGGGCGCCGCGGCCACGATTTTTATGTGGCTCGCCGCGAGCCGCGGGAAGAGCACGCGAACCGTTGTGCCGACGCCGATGGCGCTATCCACCAAAACGCGTCCCCCCGCCTGCTGGACGATGCCGTACACGGTGGACAGACCCAGTCCGGTGCCGTCGCCTATTGCCTTGGTCATGTAGAACGGCTCGAAGACTCGGGCCAGCACATTGGGCGACATGCCCGACCCACTGTCCCGCACGATCAACACCGCCCACGCACCCCGGCACCCCGGTATACAGGCCCTCCCCCGGTGCGCGGAGATCGAGCAGGTCGGTGGTCACCTGCACCATACCGCCATTGGGCATCGCGTCGCGCGCGTTGACCACGAGGTTCACGAGTACCTGCGCCAGCTGTCCCGAATCCACCATGACTGGCAGCGGCCGCTCCCCCGTGCTCGTGTTGAGCGTGAGCCGTTCGCCGATCAATCGCTGCAGCATGCGCTTGATGTCGTGCACGGCCACATTCACGTCGACTTCGGTGGGCGTGACCTTTTGCCGCCGACTGAAGGCGAGCAGTTGCGAGGTCAACATCGACGCGCGCTCACCGGCCTTCATGATCTCGATCAACTCGGTGCGCAGCTCGTGCAGTCCGTTGCGCATCGCCAGCGGCGCATCGTCGTGCATCAGCGTCGAGGCCTGCTGATCCGCGAGCTGCGCGAAGCCCATCATCGCCGTGAGCAGATTGTTGAAATCGTGGGCGATGCCACCGGCGAGTGTACCGACCGCCTCCATCTTCTGCGAGTGCAGCAGTTGCTCTTCCAGCTGCCGCCGCTCGGTGATGTCGGCCAGCACGCCGATAACGCGCGTGGGGGTGGCGCCGGGCGCAACACCGTCGGTGAGCGGCGTCCCGGTGACGTACAGCCAGCGCACGCTGCCATCGTTCTGCGCCACCGCGTACTCGGCGTGCGCGGGCTGGCCCTGCATGGCCTTCGCGATGCCTTCGCGCACGGAGTCGCGAAGTGCCGGCGGAACGAGTGCAAGAAACCGATCGTCGGTCATGACCCGCGCTTCACCGGCGAGACCGAGCAACTCGAGCGACTGTTCCGACCACGTCACGAGCCCTGCCACCGGATCGAAGCTCCATAAGCCCACCTTGCCGCTCATGAGCGCGATCTGCAGTTGCTCATCGTTCATCCGCAATTGCTGTTCGACGCGCTCGCGCTCCGAGACTTCGCGCCGCAGCCCGTCGTTCGCCCGCTCGAGATCGCGCGTACGCTCTTCGACGGCGTTCTCCAGCCTGGCCTGACGGCCGAAGATCAAATACGTGACGCACACGAGCAGCAACAGAATCACAGCCGACGCCACGCGGATCGGGCGCAGTTCGCGCGCCACGGCAACATCCCATCCGTCAACCGGCACACCGAGGAGCGTCCATTCGCCGTCGATGATCGGCACGATCACCGTGACGGCATCAGCGAGACCGAGGGGGCTCCCGCGAAGGGGCTTCCGCTGTCGGTCGAGCCACGCCACGCGCAGACGTGGCATCGGGGCAATCGTACTCGCTTCGTCGAGCAACGGTTGGAGCTCGACGATCATGGCGACCAGGTCGGGGAACGAAGGCGGTACGCTGTTAAGGCGGAGCCAGACGCCTAGCGCGGGTTTCCCGCGTTTCAGGCGATAGCGGTGCTAAGTGGTTGGGAGGCCGTCGGATAGAATCGACGGGGCGTATATACTAACTACGCGGTCGGGATCCCGAGCGCGGTGATGAGGCGGGCCTGGTGCGGCGTATGGGTTTCGAGTTGCTGCGTGCGGCGCGCGCGTCCGTGCGCCGCGGGGCGGACGACCGTGACGCGCCGGATGGCGGCGAGTTCGGTGAAGAGCGTGTCGACGCTGCCCACGTACGCGGCGTCCCGGACGGCGGTGCGATGCACGAGCGTCGCGAGCAGGTACGCCACCACGCAGAGCCACGCATGGATGTGCAGCTTCTGATCGGTCCAGTGATATTGCGGACGGAGCGCGAGGCGGAGCGGATCCTTGAGCGTGCGAAACACGCCCTCCACGACCGACTGGCTGCGGTAGGCGCCGATGATCTCGGCCGTGCTCCACGCGTGCTGATCGGTCATGAGCACCAGGCGCCCCAACCACTCGCGCTCGAGGCGATCGAGCGCGGCGTGGTCCACGCGGTAGGTGAGTGAGAGGGTGGAGCCGGTCCCGTCGAGGTGGACGGACAGGACGTCGCGCAGATGTTGTCCGCGCAGGCGCGTCGCGATCTCGGCCTCGAGCGCGGCGCGCGTGCGCCGCTGCCGCCCGCGCGCGAGCAGGGCCTGCAACTGGTCGAGCCAGCGCACGGCTTTGGCGAGATGCTGCTCGATCCCGCGGCGCTGCCCCTGCTGCAGGCGCGGCGACACCAGCACCACGAGCGTGCGCTCGGCGCCCCACACCACGCGCCGCGTACGATACACGCGCACGGTCTCCTCGGGACTGAGCACGAGCGGGGTGAGCGCGGGCGTGGCCTCGGCGATCAGCGCGTGCTGACTCGCGGCGGTGAGCGCGGCCACGTAGTGGAAGGGGGCGTCGTCGACGGTGGCCTGCGTGTGGCGCGCGACGTTGCCCTTGTCGTAGACCACCGTGATCCCGTCCACGCCGCCCCCGAGGGCGGCGAAGCGTTCGCGCAGCTGCGGCAGCACGTCGGCAAATACGCGCACGTCCGGGCGCGCGCCGCCGTAGACCTGATGGAAGAGCGGAATGGCCGGATCCCCGCGCGTGCAACACAGCGCGACGCCCACTTGCCGCAGGTCATGGCGTTTCTGTTTGTTGTGCCCGCGCGCCGGCAGCGTCGCGCGGGCATTGGTGGTGGCGAGAAAGGTGAAGAAATTCGTCGCGTCGTAGAGCACCGTGTCCACGGGAATGGCAAAGTGCGCGAGCACGCGCGCCACCAGCGCCGTCTCGATGGCGACCACGGCGGCGACGGGCACGCGGTGCATCGGATCCCAGAAGTGTTGACTGGTGAGGCGCGTGACGTCGACGGCCGCGAGCGCGCCCAGCGTGGTGGTCGCGGCCCACGCCGCGAAGCCGCGTTTGCTGGTCGCCTGACACGCCCGACCGACGGCGGCGAGCGTCAGCGACTGCCCCACGGTCAGGCCATCGTGTAGCGCCGGTCCCGGCGGGACGTGCGCATCGATCAGCGCGGCGAGGTCGAGCGTCTGCGCGACGTGCCACACCGCGGCGACGGCGCCGTGCGTGTGCGACGCGAGGTCGACGTGCTCGGCCTGCGCCAAGGTCGCGAGCGCGACGTCGGCGCGGCCCAGGTGCCGCAGCACGCGCAGTTTGGGTCGTCGCGTGACGGGATCGCGAAACGATTCGACGATCCGGAGGTAGCGGTGCCCCTTGGCGGTGACGATCTGGAAGCTGGCCACAATGGTTCTATATACAGTGACGAACACGATCACGCAAGCGGGCGCGCGAGGCACTTTCTCGCAGGCAATGTCCTACGGCACGGGGCAGTCCTGTTCCTCAATGGTTGTATATACGACCAGCGCAACGGCGAAACAGAAGGGCGTCAGAGGGAAAACACCCCTCTGACGCCCATCCGGCTGACGAAAACTTTCGCTATCTCGGGAAACTCACGCTAGTGCTGGCAGCCGATGCGGCGCATGGCGCACGGGCAGGGCGTGAAGCGCGGGCCGCGCGCCCCATGGCCGCCCTACTGTCGAGACGCTCGGGGCTGCGCCAACGGCTGGCAGCGATTGTCGATGTGCATCGCGACAGTCGCGCGCCGACGCGCCAGACTCTCGCATTTGCGGTGGTGGCGACGCTGACCGTGGCCCTCCCGATGAGCGCCATGCGCCTGGCCCCATCAAAGGACGTGCTCACCACGCTGATGCGTGATGCGCGTTGGGAGTTGCGGGCGTATGCGGTAATGGGTCTGGCGCAGCGTGCAGACTCGGTCGATGTGGCGCGCGCGGCGTCGGTCGAGGACCCGAGCCCGCGCGTGCGAGCGTGGGCCCGCTACGCGTTGACCAGAGCGCCCGGGAGCCGCCGACTCCCGTCGTCGCTGGACG
>JANLVC010000102.1:0-100609 GCA_031363815.1 Gemmatimonadota bacterium | reverse complement strand
ATCGATCGCATCACGAAGTATGCGAAAGACCGTGTCGTATTCGGTCGCCCGATCGGCCAGAACCAGGGCGTGCAGTTTCCGATCGCCGAAGCGCACATCGAGGTCGAGGCGGCGAGCCTGATGCGCTGGGAAGCGTGTCGCCTGTACGACGCGCACCTGCCGTGTGGTGCTCAGGCGAACATGGCCAAGTATCTGGCGGCAAAAGCCAGTTGGGAGGCGGCCAACGCCTGTCTGCAGTTCCATGGCGGCTTTGGGTTCGCCAGCGAGTACGATATTGAGCGTAAGTTTCGCGAGACGCGCTTGTACCAGGTGGCGCCGATTTCTACCAACTTGATCCTGAGCTATGTCGCCGAACATGTGCTGGGCCTGCCACGTTCGTATTAAGCGCGCGATGCGCACGCCGGAGCAATCATGAACGAGCCTGAGTCGGCCAGCGTGGTGCTGGCGCGCTTTGCTGCAGACCTGCGCTTCGAGCACATCCCCGACGCGGTGCTGCGCCGCGCGGAAGATCTGTTTCTCGACTGGGTCGGATCGACTCTGGCCGGGCGCAACGCGCGCGCCGTTGAAAGCATTGCCCGGTTCGCGGCGGCGATGGGTCCGGTGCGTGAGGCCGGGGAGCGCGGCTCGGAAGTCCTGATTTCTCGTGCCCGCACGACGCCCTTGTTTGCGGCGATGGTGAATGCGGCCGCGTCGCATGTGGCCGAGCAGGACGATGTGCACAATGGCGCGGTGTTCCATCCGGGAGCGGTCGTGATTCCACCGGCGTTAGCGGTGGCGCAGTCCATCGGCGCCTCGGGTCGCGATATGCTCACGGCTATTGTCGCAGGATACGAAGTGGGCATTCGTGTTGGCGAATTCCTTGGTCGCTCTCACTACAAGGTGTTCCACACCACCGGTACCGCAGGGACAGTGGCTGCGGCCGCTGCCGTGGGGCAATTGCTCAGACTCGATGCGAATCACATGCTGCACGCGTTTGGATCGGCCGGTACGCAAGCCGCCGGCTTGTGGGAATTCTTGCGCGACGCGGCGGACAGCAAACAGTTGCACACGGCGAAGGCTGCCGCCGATGGACTGATGGCAGCATATCTCGCGGCCGACGGCTTTACGGGCGCGCGACATATTCTCGAAGGACCGCAGGGCATGGCGGCAGGCATGTCTACCGATGCCGATCCGCGTCGATTGACCGATGCGTTGGGACAACGGTGGGCGTTGACGGAAACGTCGTTCAAGTGGCATGCATCGTGTCGGCATACGCATCCGGCGGCCGACGCGCTGCAGCAGGTCATGCGTGAGCACGCGCTGCACGCAGACCAATTGGCCGTGGTGACCGCGCATGTTCATCAGGGCGCGATTGACGTGCTGGGACAGGTGACCAATCCACGCACGGTGCATCACAGCAAGTTTTCGATGGGTTCCGTGCTGGGAATAATCGCCCTATTCGACCGCGCGGGTCCGGTGGAGTTTGATGCACACTATCTCGATGAACGCGTGATGGTACTGCGCGACAAGGTGCACATGGTACTCGACGCCGAGGTCGATGGCGCCTATCCCAAACGCTGGATTGGCAAGGTCACCGTGCAGACTACAGACGGTCGCGTGTTGCACGGTCGCGTAGACGAGCCGAAGGGCGATCCCGGCAACACCCTCAGTCGTTCGGAGATCGAGGACAAAGCGCGTCGGCTGGCGGCGTATGCCGGCGGTGCCAGCGACGCCGAGATGACCGCGATCATCGCGCGCAGTTGGACGCTTGCCGAGTGCTCGCGTATGGAGCGCCTGTTGCCATGAGTGTTCGGACGTTGCTGTTCGTTCCTGGCGACCGGCCCGAGCGCTTCGACAAAGCCGTCAGCAGCGGCGCCGATGCCGTGGTGCTGGATCTGGAAGACGCCGTGATGGCGTCCAACAAGGAGTCGGCGCGTGACGCGGTGCAGGCGTGGCTGCGCCGTATGGCGGGCCATCCTGGCCCCATGCGACTGGTGCGGGTGAATGCGCGCAGCACGCCGTGGTTTGATGGGGACGTGGCGGCGCTACGCGACGTCGAGGTGCAGGGCGTGGTGCTGCCCAAGTGCGAGCAGCCCGCTGATGTGCAAGGCCTCCCGGACGTCGGCCTGTGGCCCTTGATCGAAACCGCGAAGGGCCTCGTAAACTCGGCGGCTATTGGCAGCGCACGCGGTGTCGTGCGTCTGGTGTTTGGCAGTCTCGACATCCAACTCGATCTTGGCATTGACGCCGATGTCGTTGAAAGCGAACTCGCGCCGTACCGCGCGCAGCTGGTGCTGGCATCGCGACTGGCGGGATTGGCACCGCCGGTCGATGGCGTGACGATTGCCTACCACGACGATGCCCAGCTGACCAACGACGTGCAACGCGCCGTCCGTCAGGGCTTCGGCGCCAAGCTGTGCATCCATCCGCGACAGGTGGCGCTGGTGCATGCGGCGATGCACCCTGGCGACGCGGCCGTGGCACACGCGCGTCGCGTGTTGCAGATCGCGAGTGCGTCAGGCGGCGCGGCGGTCGCGCTGGATGGCACGATGGTCGACCGCCCGGTGATCTTGCGAGCGCAGGCGGTACTGGCCCGTGCAGGGCAGGGGCACGCGCTGATTCCACACGCGCATCTCCCCACCCCTTCGCGTGTGCCTTGATCGACAACTCCCCAACGGTGGCGGCGCTCGCATGCACCGTGTTGCCGTGGTCACCGATCGCGCGTCGAGCCGCCGTTAAAAGCCGCTTGCGGTCGGCGTGCCACCAGAAATAGGCGTGGGTGTCCAGCAGCACGCGCATTACAGACCCAATCCCCAGTGTCAGCTTCACTGAGCGGAGCGAGAAAACTGTCGGGGAGCGCACCCCGCACCCCGAGGTCACCACCAGTGCGGTGCGCGGTCGCGTCTCGGCGTGCAATCGGAACCAGCCGTACGAGGGGCGTCTCGTCTCGGGTGATCACCGACCTCCTGACCGGCAATTGCCTCCTTGATGAGGCTGGCCAGATGGGTTTTGACATAGGCCATCTTGAACGTGGTCATGACCTATGAACCAGGGCATCATGCATGTACGGTCAACTGACATTCGCTGTCTCGCGCTCCGTGGTGATTGCGCTTGTACATGCATCGTGAGAGACACGCTGAAAGCAGTGCGGTAGCGAGACCTGCGGGGCGACCAACAGGAATCGGAAAGGGGGCGGTGACACTCAGGGCGAGCGGGCAGGTGAACGCGAAGCTCTTGCGATCAAGGAATGGTGTCGTATCGACCAAGCGATTCGTCAGATGGAGCTGCCGCTGGAGGCGAGGGGTGAAGCCCCGACGGCCGACCATGGTTCACGTTAAAATGTCCACTGCCTGCGCATGAGTGTAGAGTTCATCGTATCGAACGCTCCTTGTCGCTCGGCACACACGCTGGCCTCCGTCCGACGGCACCTTCGGCAATCCAACGACGCTCCCACCTGACCACTTCGCCATGTCATCGTATCCGACTCGCCGCCGCTTTCTGGCCCGCCTTTCCGCATTGGGCGCTGCCGTGGGCTTGGTCTCGCCGAGGCTCGTTCAGGCGACGGAGGCGACGGAGCCCACCGCCCTCACCGCCGCCGACGATCCCTGGCTGTCGAGGCTCAAGGGGAAGCACCGCGTCGTCTTTCACTCGCACCTAGCGAGCGACGGCATCGTGTTGCGCTGGGCGCAGACCTTTCTCGACACGCAAAAGAGCGCCTACGGCCAGACCGATGCGGACAGTACCGTCGTCGTTGGGTTGAATGGTCGTGCGATCGGCCTGATGTTCAACGACGCGATCTGGCGGAAGTATCCGATCGGCGAAACAGTGCAGATGCCGGGCACGAGCAATGCCAATACCGCGCTCGTGGCCCAGCTGATTGCGCGCGGCGTGATCATTCTGGCGTGCAATAATTCAATCCGCGCGTCGGGGCAGCGCTTCCTGCCCGAGTCGCAGCGCGGCGATGCAACGTTACGCACGGCGTTCTCCGACGAGGTCCGGGCGAATCTGCTGCCCGGCGTGGATGTCGTCCCCGCCATGATCGTGACGTTGCAGCAAGCCCAGGACCGCGGCTGCCGGTATATCTACGGCGGCGGCTAAGCAGCCGCCGTCCGAGCTACTCAGATGCGCGGCAGCGTGACGCCGTGTTGCCCCTGGTACTTGCCCTTCTTCTCGGCATACGACACTTCGGGCGGTTCGTCTCCGGTAAAGAAAACGACCTGCGCGATGCCTTCGTTGGCGTAGATCTTGGCCGGCAGTGGCGTCGTATTCGAGATCTCGAGCGTCACGTAGCCCTCCCATTCGGGCTCAAAGGGCGTGACGTTGGTGATGATGCCGCAGCGCGCGTACGTGCTCTTGCCCACCGTGAGCGTGAGCACGTTGCGCGGAATCCGGAAGTATTCCACGCTACAGGCTAAGGCGAACGAATTCGGCGGCACGATGCAGACATCGCCTTCGAACTCGACAAAGCTCTTCGGATCGAAGGCTTTCGGATCGACGATCGAGCTGAGCACGTTCGTGAAAATCTTGAACTCCCGGGCGACGCGCATGTCGTAGCCGTAGGAGCTGACGCCGTAGGAGATGACGCCGTCGCGGACCTGACGATCCTCAAACGGTTCGATCATGCCATGCTCACGCGCCATGCGCGTGATCCAGCGGTCGGAGCAGAGCCCCATGAGGTGGGAGGGAAGCGGGTGACCCGTGCCGGACTCGGACCACCCGGTCCGCTCCGTGGCGCACGATCGGCGCGAAACATACTCAAGACTCCGGCAGAACATACGGACCCTGAGCGCCACGGGCCAAAGTGGCTTCGCCGGTTACTTCGTGGAACCGTCTATGCGACGTGCCGTTGAGTGCGGGCGGTCCTGCGGGTACCTTCCCCATGCTGCATTGTGAATTCTTTCACGAGGACCGGGCGCGCCTTGGCGCGACCTTCCGCTAGCGCGTGCGATGCTACGAACCTATCTGCCGGTTTTGCTCCTGTTGGGCTTTGTGATCATCAACGCGGTGCTGATTCTCGGCATCGCGCACCTCACCGTGCGACCACAACCCACGGCCGTGAAGTCACAGCCGTACGAGTCGGGCATGAGCCCGCTCGGCGACGCCCGCGAGCGCGTATCGGTAAAGTTCTATCTCGTCGCCATGCTGTTCATCGTGTTCGACATCGAAACGGTGTTCATGATCCCATGGGGCGTCTACTATCGACAGCTCTCGTGCAAAGTGCCCATGATGGCCGGGGCCTGTCCGGTCGGACAGTTGTCGTTTTTCGGTCTCGGTGAGATGCTCGTGTTCGCGGCCATTCTCGTCGTTGGCTATGTCTACGTCTGGAAGAAGGGAGCGTTGACGTGGGATTGATCTCCCCCGCGGATAACCGCCTTGTACAGGTCGATCCCGGCGCGCAGGATGGCTGGGTGACGACCCGCCTCGATTTTCTCGTGAATTGGGCGCGTGCCGGCTCACTCTGGCCGATGCCGTTCGGTACCGCGTGCTGCGCCATTGAGTTCATGGCGACCGCCGCCAGCCGCTTCGACCTTGCCCGCTTCGGCATGGAGCGGCTCAGCTACTCCCCGCGACAGGCCGACGTCTTGTTGTGCGCTGGCCGTGTGCCACTCAAGCTCGCCCCGGTGATTCGCCGCATCTATCAGCAGATGCCGCAGCCGAAATGGGTGATCTCGATGGGCGCCTGCGCCTCCACTGGTGGCATGTTCGACAACTATGCCGTCGTGCAGGGCATCGATACGATCATTCCGGTTGACGTGTACGTGCCGGGTTGTCCGCCGCGTCCTGAAGCGCTGATTTACGGCATCATGATGCTGCAACAGAAAGTGATGCAGGATCGGATGAAGGACACCACGCGCCATGTGGAGATCGTGCCCGATACCGAGAGCCAGCTCTACATTCCGCCGTCACGGATCGACGAACTCTCGGAGCCGTTCGGAAATTCGGTGCATCAAACCCGGTCGGCACCGTGACCGCTTCCGTCGTTCCCGCCGTGGACAATACGGCATCGGCCGTGGCGATTCAGGCGGCGATCGCCTCCGACGCCAACGGCTCGCCGATCACGCCGACGAACATCGTACATCGCGGCGGTCCCGTGAATCCGTCGGCCGCCGCCTTGGTCGCGCGGTTCGGTGCGGCCATTGTGCGTACCGATGTCACGTGGGGTGAGACCACGGTATTCGTCACGAACGAGGCGCTGCACGGGATCGTGCGCTGGCTGCACGACGAGCCGAGTGAGCGCTACGACTACCTGGTTGATGTGACAGCGGTTGAGTATCGCGACGCCGATCGACCCATCGAAGTCGTGTGGCACCTGCGGGCGCTCGCGCATCGTCGCTTCTTGCGGCTCAAGGTCGAACTCCCGAAGCGGGCCGTGTTGTCCGTGGCGTCGATCATGGACATCTACAGCGGCGCTGATTGGCTTGAGCGGGAGTGCTACGACATGTTCGGAATCCGATTCGACGGACATCCTGATCTGCGCCGCCTGCTGATGTGGGAGACTTACAAAGAGGGCTATCCGCTCCGAAAGGATTTTCCGTTGCGTGGCCGTTTTAGCCGTGCGGAACAGCTCAAGCAGGCGCTCGCGGCCGATCCGGAGGCGCGCTACTCCATGGAAGAGCTGTCTATCGCCGACGCATTCGATTCGCTGCCCGAGGACATGAAGCGCCGACTCGCCGAACGTGCCGAACGGCACGACGTCAGCGACAAGGTGGGGGAATGAGCTCGCGTCGCACGATCGAAGTCGCGCTGGGCACCAGCGGTCTTGATGCGCAGGGCGTACCGTTGCGCGCCCCGCTTGTGGCGCAGGGCGGCAAGGCGATCGCGTTCGACAGCTCGGTGATGATGCCGGAGCCCGAGATGGATTCAGACCACATGTTGATCAACTTTGGTCCGCAGCACCCCGCTACCCACGGCGTACTGCGTCTGGTGCTCGAGCTCGACGGCGAAACGGTGGTGCGCTGCATTCCACATATCGGCTATCTACACTGCGGATTTGAGAAGATTGGCGAGTACCGCCAGTACAACCAAATCATCCCGTGGACCGATCGCGAAGACTATCTCAACTCGCCGGGGAACAACGTCGCGTTCGTGCTCGGCGCCGAACGCCTCTTCGGCGTCGGGATGACCGACCGCTGTAAGGTGCTGCGCGTCATCCTCATGGAGCTGTCACGCATCATCTCGCACTTGGTGTGGCTCGGCACGACGTCCGTCGATTTGGGCGCATTCACGCCGTTCTTGTGGCTGTATCAAGAACGTGAGAACGTCTACAACCTGCTCGAAGGCTGGGTTGGCGCCCGCCTCACGACCACCGCAACTCGCGTCGGTGGGATGGCGGCCGACATTCCCGACGGCTGGCTCGACGGACTGCGCGCGTTCCTCCGCGGCTTCCCCAAGACGCTTGAGGAATCGGTGCGCATGCTCGAGACCAATGCCATCTGGGCCGGTCGTACGGTCGGTCTTGGCGCGATGAGCGCCCAGGAAGCAGTGAACGCTGGACTCTCTGGCCCGATGCTTCGTGCGTCGGGCGTGGCGTATGATGTGCGCAAGGACTTTCCGTATCTCGACTATGAGACGTATGACTTTGACGTCGTTGTCGGCACGGCGGGCGACGTATACGATCGCTTCCTCGTGCGCGTCGAAGAGATGCGTCAGAGCGTGCGCATTCTCGAGCAGGCCTTGCAGCGTCTTCCCGACGGCCCCGTGAACATCAACGATCCGCGTCTCATTCTACCGCCGAAGCACAAGGCGATGAGCGAGATGGAGTCGATGATCCACCATTTCAAGCTCGTGATGGAAGGCCCGCGTCCGCCGGCCGGAGAATGCTACGTGCCGGTGGAGAGTCCCAAGGGTGAAAAGGGTTACTACATGGTCAGTGACGGCACCTCGAAGCCGGTGCGCTGGCGCATCCGTCCGCCTTCGTTTGTGAACCTCTCGGCGATCCCGAAGATGGTGGAAGGACACTCCCTGTCGGACGTGATTGCGATCAACGCCAGCATCGACATCGTGATGGGAGAGATCGACCGGTGAGTCATGGCCCCTCCGCCAGCGGTGGCGCGCTTGTCGCGGCCCCGCCGCATGGTACACACCACGAAAAGCCGCACGTGCCCGTCTTCGTCGGTGACGCGCGCGTCGAGCTCGATCGCATGCTGCTGCGCTATCCGACAAAGCAGGCGATGCTGTTGCCGGCCTTGTGGATGCTGCAGGACGCGCGTGGCTGGGTGAGCGAAGGTGGCATCGAAGAAGTCGCCGCGGCGCTCGACATCACGCCCGCGTATGTCAAAGGCGTCGTCAGCTTCTACACGATGTACCACCAGCATCCGGTGGGTCGCCATTTCATTCAGGTGTGCACCACGACGCCGTGCAACGTGTGCGGGGCCGAGGATGTCGTGAAGTCGCTGCTCGAACACACGGGATGCGGCGATCTCGGTCTTACCAGCAACGACGGTCGATTCACGGTCGTCGAGGTCGAGTGCCTCGGCGCCTGCGGTTTCGCCACGCCGATCATGATCAACAACGATTTTGTGGAATCGGTGACGCCGGAGTCGGTGCCGCGGATTCTGTCGGAGCTGAAGTAATGGGGTACCCGCATCCGTCGCATCCACGTGAGACACCGATCCTGTCGAAGTATTTCGGCGATCCCGAGGCACGCACCCTCGCCGGGTGGCGCGCGCGCGGTGGGTACGAGGCACTTGAGAAGGCGCTGAGCACCGACCCGCAGGAGCTGCAGACGGTGGTCAAGGACTCCGGCCTGCGCGGACGTGGCGGCGCGGGCTTTCCGACGGGTCTGAAGTGGTCGTTCATGAAGCCAGACGGCAAGACGCACTACCTCTGCTGCAATGCCGATGAGTCGGAGCCCGGCACCTTCAAGGATCGCGAGATCATGCGCTGGACGCCGCACGGACTCGTGGAAGGCGTCGCGCTTGCCGCGCACGCGATCTACGCGCAGACGGCGTACATCTACATTCGCGGCGAGTTCACCGAGCCCTACGCGCGCGTGTGCAAAGCCGTCGACGAGGCCTACGCCGCCGGCATTCTCGGTCCGAACGCCATGGGTTCCGGCACGCACGTCGATGTGCATGTCCACCGCGGCGCCGGCGCGTACATCTGCGGCGAAGAAACGGCGCTCATGAATTCGCTGGAGGGACGCCGCGGCAATCCGCGTATCAAGCCGCCGTTCCCTGCGGTGGCCGGTCTGTTCGGCAAGCCGACGACGATCAACAACGTGGAGACGCTGGCCGCGGTGCCGTACATCATCAAGCACGGTGCCGAGTGGTACAAGCAATTTGGCCGTCCGGACAATCCGCGGAGCATCGGCACCAAGCTCTTCTCGGTGTGCGGCAACATCAGCCGTCCGGGTAATTACGAAGTCACGCTCGGATTTCCGTTCAAGGATTTTCTCTATGACCTGTGCGGTGGGCCGCTCGAAGGGCGTGAGATCAAGGCCGTGATTCCCGGTGGCTCATCCGTGCCGATCCTCACGCGTGAGGAGGCCGAAGACGCCATCATGGACTACGAGGGCTTTGTTGCGTCGGGCACCATGCTCGGCTCCGGCGGCGTCATCGTGTTTGATGATCGGCAGGACATGGTGCGACAGATCGCACGCCTCACGCGCTTTTACGCGCACGAAAGCTGCGCCCAGTGCACGCAATGCCGCGAGGGCACGGCGTGGATCACGCGCATCATGGAGCGCATCCGCGATGGGCAGGGCACGGCCGAGGATCTCGACACGCTGGTCGCCATTTCCGAGGGCATGAGCGGCAAGACGATCTGCGTGCTGAGCGATTCCTGCGCGACGCCCGTGATGTCCGGTCTCAAGAAGTTCCGACACGAATTCGAGGCGAAGATCGCCGCGAACAAGTCGGTGGTCACCGTACTGGGGGCGTTCCGCGCCTCCGCCGCGTGAGGAACCGATGGCTGAGGTGAAGATGGTGTCGCTCACAATCGAGGGCCGTCCGGTCACGGTACCGGATGGCATGTCGATTCTGGAAGCGGCCAAGACGGCCGGCGTGCTCATTCCGCACTATTGCTACCATCCGGGATTGCCGGTGGCGGGCGTGTGTCGCATGTGCCTTGTCGAAGTCGAGAAATTTCCCAAACTTGCGCCGGCTTGTGCCACGTCGGTCGGGGAAGGGCAGGTCGTGCACGTGCACTCCCCGAAGGCGCTCGAGGCCCGCAAGGGCGTGCTCGAGTTTCTGCTGATCAACCATCCGCTCGACTGCCCGATCTGTGATCAGGCGGGCGAGTGCGAGTTGCAGGACTATACGTTCGCCGAAGGACGCGCCGACTCGCGCTACCGCGAGCCGAAGCGCTTCAATCCGGTCGAAGACTTCGGCGGTGACGTGCTGTACGTGCCGAACCGCTGCATTCTGTGCACGCGTTGCGTCCGCTTCATGTCCGATATCGCGCAGGATCCCGTGTTGAACGTCTCGGAGCGTGGCGATCGCGCGTTCATCGGCAAGGCCGAGGGACACGACCTCACGAATCCCTGGGCGGGCAATGTGGTCGATCTCTGCCCGGTCGGAGCGCTCCTCTCGAAAGACTTCCTCAATGGTGCGCGCGCGTGGGAGCTCGACCGTTCGCCGACCGTCTGCACGGGATGCAGCCAGGGCTGCAATGCCGTGGCGGAAATGCGTGATAACGTCATGGTGCGTCTCAAGCCTCGCGCCAACGATCAGGTAAATCAGTACTACATGTGCGACGTCGGTCGTCAGGGGTATCGCGAGTTCAATCGTCGTGATCGCGCCGTCCAGCCACTCGTGCGTCAGGGGAACACGCTGGCGATCGTCGAATGGGATGACGCGATCGCGAGCGCGGCGCGGTCCCTCGTCGGCCAGCGTCTGGTCGTGTTGGCCTCGGCCAATCTCTCCAACGAAGCACTGTTCCTGTTAGAGCGAACGGTCGTGGCGGTTGGTGGTACGGGAGTGTTCCGCCTCAAGCGCGGCGTGGAAGCTCCGCTGCCGGGCGCGGCGGATCTGGCGCTCCGGAGCGAGCGCGCTGCCAACGCCACGGCCGCTCGCCTGCTCGGGTTCACGGAGACGGTGTCCATCGGTTCTACACTCTGCGACGGCGATGCCTTGCTGATCGTCGGCGATCAACTCGATGGCGTTGACGCGGCCGATCTTGATCGCGCCTCGTCGATCGTGTTTGTTGGCACGGCGCTCCCGGCGGCGCTCGAAGCGCGCGCAGCGGTTGTCTTGCCCGTCACCAACATCGTCGAAGAAGAAGGCACGCTCACGAATCTGCGTGGGCGCGTGCAACGGTTTATGCAGGCCAAGGCGGCGCCCGGTGTGGCGCGTCCCACCTGGTACGTACTCGCCGACCTGCTCGCCGCTGTTGGTGGCGAAGGCCGCTTTTACATGCCCGCCGACGTGTTCGCGGCGTTGGCCTCCTCGCATGCCGCATTTGCCGGACTGGACTACGAAGCGCTCGGGCTGCGCGGACTGCCGATGGTCGAGCAGGGCATTCCCGCCGATACCGCCGAGGTGACGGCGTGATGAGCCTCCCTTTGGTTCCGGTACGCGATCTTGTGAGCTGGTTTCCGGCAGCCGATCCGCAGCAGCAGCCGACGGCGATCGGCACGTACGTGCTGGCCAGCGCCATCAAGATCATGGTCGTGTTCGGGCTGTACATGCTCGGCGTCGCGTTCCTGACGCTCGCCGAACGGAAGCTCGCCGCCTGGATTCAGGATCGGCGTGGACCGAATCGCGCGGGTCCCGGCGGCATTCTGCAGCCCGTCGCCGATGGCATCAAGAACTTCATGAAGGAAGAGACCAACCCCGCAGATGCGGATCGCTGGCTCTTTCTCCTTGCTCCTGCGCTGGCCTTCATTCCGGCGATGCTTACGTGGGCCGTGTTGCCGATCGCGTCGTCTCTGCCGACGCCGTGGGGGCTGATCGATATGGCTGTCGCGCCACTGCCGGTGGGATTCCTGTTCACGCTCGCGATCTCGTCGCTCGGCGTGTACGGCATCGTGCTCGCCGGATGGTCGTCGAACAACAAGTATGCGCTGCTCGGCGGACTCCGCTCGAGTGCGCAGATGATCTCCTACGAGATCGCCATGGGGATGTCGACGATTCCGGTGATCCTGCTCGCCGGCAACGTCTCGCTGACCACCATCGTGCAGCAGCAATCGCACATGGGCTGGAACGTGCTGTCGCTCACGGTCGCGTGGTTCACGTTCCTGGTGGCGGCGTTCGCCGAGACGAACCGCTTGCCCTTCGACTTGCCGGAAGCGGAGTCGGAGTTGGTTGCCGGATACCATACCGAGTACAGCGGCATGAAGTTCTCGATGTTCTTCATTGCCGAGTACGCGAACATGGCGACGGTCAGCGGTCTCACCGCGACGCTGTTCTTCGGTGGCTGGGACATCCCGTTCACGCAGTGGGATAACGTCGGACCGTATAGCGTGTTCAAGACGCTGGCCACGATGTCCATGTTCGCCCTCAAGACCGGCTTCTTCCTGTTCGTGTTCATGTGGGTGCGATGGACGGTGCCACGTTTCCGCTACGACCAACTCATGTCGCTTGGCTGGAGCGTGATGCTGCCGATCGCGCTTGGCTACATCGTGGTGATCGCGGCGGCCACGTTGGGACTCGACATGCTTGGCGTGGCCCGTGGACCGATGTTCTCGCTGGCGTTGCTCGCCATGAACATTGTGATCATCGCCGCACTGCTCGCCTGGCTGGACAAGGGCAAGTTGATCAGTCCGTCCAGTGCTCGGGTCGGGCCGACCGATCTCAAGCGCCTGCGGGCGCGGGGATTGGATCTGTCGCGTCGCCAGCTGGCCACGCAATTCCCGTCGTCGGGCGCGGCGCTGCCGGCTCCGGCGAGTGCGGCGTTGCCCGTCACGACCACGTTGATCGCTGAAGGAGGCGACTGATGGCCATCGGGGTGAAGGTCATGAATCGGCCGCTCGAACGTGTGAGTTACGTGCGCGCGACGTTGAAGGGGATGGCTACGACGCTCAAGCACCTCGTGGACCCGCACAAGGTGACGATGCAGTATCCTGAAACGAAATGGGATCTGTCGCCGCGCTGGCGCGGCACGCATCGCATGCTCACGAGGGAAGACGGCAAGTCGAAGTGCGTGGCCTGCGGCCTTTGCCCCACCGTCTGCCCGGCCAATTGCATCAAGCTCACGCCAGGTGAGGACGAACAGGGCAATCGCTATCCGCTTGTGTTCGAGATCGACGAATTTCGCTGCATCTTCTGCGGATTCTGCCAGGAAGTGTGCCCGGAAGAGGCGATCCATCTCGGCCGACACTACGAAAACGCGGAATTTGACCGTGCATCGTTCGTGTACGACCTCGAGCGCCTGATGGCGCAGACGCATCCGGTGAGCGAACTTTGGGACCCTGCTGACCCGAAGGGTGAATGAACGGATTCTTCGAGTTTCAGTTCTACCTGTTCTCGCTGCTGGCCATCGCGTCGGCGTTGCTGTTCGTCACGCGCAAGAATCCGGTGCCGGCCGCCTTGTGGCTGGTCAACGTGATGTTTGCGCTGGCCGGACTATACGTGATGCTCGACGCGCCGTTCGTTGGCGTCATTCAGGTGCTCGTCTACGCCGGTGCCATCATGGTCGTGTTCGTATTCGTGGTCATGCTGCTCAATCTCGGACGCAGCGGTATTTCTGATATCCGGTCGCTTGGCGCACGCCTCGGGGCCGGTGTCGTCGGTCTGGCGCTGCTGGCAAATCTGCTGGTCGTGCAGCGACAGGAGATTCCGCGCATCGCGCTGGCCCCGGCGATGGACAACGTCGTTGAAGGCGTCGCCGCTTCGTTGTTCACCGATTATCTCGTGGCTTTTGAATTGACCAGTCTCGTGCTGTTGGTGGCGATCATCGGCGCCGTCCTCCTCGCCAAGAAGCGGGTGCGACTATGATCTCCGAAGCGCTGATCGTCTCGGCGATTCTGTTCGTGATCGGCGTGGTCGGCGTGCTCACCCGCCGCAACGCGATCATCCTGTTCATGTGTGCGGAGTTGATGCTCAACGCCGTGAACCTCAGCTTCGTGGCACTGGCGAAGATGCACAATGTGACGGGTCACGTATTCGTGGTCATGGTCATGACCGTCGCGGCCGCTGAAGCGGCCGTCGGTCTGGCCATCCTGATCTCGGTGTACCGGCACTTCGGCACGGTGGATCTGTCCTCGCTCCGGACGCTTCGCGGATGATTCCGGCCATGCTTGGCGTGCTCATCCTGCTGCCGATTTTTGGCTTCGTGGCCAACGGATCGATCGCGTTCTTCGGGAAGCGGGCGGACGAAGGCTCCACGACCACCGCGCGTCATCCCCTCGTCACCCTGATCGGCCCGGGCGTGATTCTGGCGGCGTTCGGCGTGGCCGTCGCGCTCTTCCTCGATATGCAACGGGCGCCTGAACAGGCGTTGCACATCGTGCGCTACGGCCAGTGGATGCCGGTCGGCAATCTGGTGATCGACTGGAGCCTGCAGCTCGACCAGCTGTCGATCGTGATGGTCCTCGTGATCACCGGCGTTGGTTCGCTGATCCATTTGTTTTCGGTCGGATACATGCGCGAGGACGCGAGCTACGCGCGCTATTTCGCGTACCTCAATCTCTTCGTCGCCTTCATGCTGGTGCTGGTGCTGGGCGCGAGCTACCCGGTGCTCTTCGTGGGCTGGGAAGGTGTCGGCCTGGCGTCGTATCTGCTGATCGGTTTCTGGTTCAGCGACACGGCGAATGCCGAGGCGGGCAAGAAGGCGTTCGTGGTGAATCGTGTCGGCGACTTCGGTTTCTTGGTGGCGATGTTCCTGATCTGGGTCACGACGCAGAAACTCGACTTTATCGGCGCGCATGCCGCGCTCGGTGACATGGCGGGCAGCCCCGTCGTGCTGGCGATTGCGCTCTTCCTGTTCATCGGCTGCGCCGGCAAGAGTGCGCAGTTGCCGCTGTATATTTGGTTGCCTGACGCCATGGCGGGTCCGACGCCCGTGTCGGCGCTGATCCATGCCGCGACGATGGTGACCGCCGGCGTCTATCTTGTGGCGCGCGCCGCGCCGATCTTTTCCGGCGCGCCGGAGGCATCGCTGGTGATCACGGCAGTAGGCGCGCTCACGGCGTTGTTCGCCGCCACCATCGCGTTGCGACAGTGGGATATCAAGAAAGTGCTCGCGTACTCCACGGTCTCGCAGCTGGGCTACATGTTTGTGGCGGTGGGCAGCGGCGCGTATACCGCCGGTGTATTTCACCTGGTCACGCATGCGTTCTTCAAGGCGCTGCTGTTTCTGGGTGCCGGCTCGGTGATCCATGTGATGCATCACGCCTATCACCACACGCATCGCGACGATGATCCGCAGGATCTTCGCAACATGGGTGGACTGGCCAAGTTCATGCCGGCGACCGCCGCGGCGATGACGCTGGCAACGCTCGCCATCGCAGGCATTCCGCCGCTGGCTGGCTTCTTTTCGAAAGACGAGATCCTCGCGTCGGTGTTCGCGCGCGCGCACGGCAGCCCACTTGCCAGCGCATCACTCCTTGGCATTCCGGGGAGCACCGTGCTGTACGGTGCGTACGGCCTCGGCGTGCTGACCGCACTGCTCACGGCGATCTACATGACACGCATGCTGCTGCTCGCCTTCTACGGCAAGAACCGTACGGGAGGGGCGGAGCAGGAGATGTTGCACGAGGCGCCGGCGATCATGACCGCGCCGGTGCTGGTGCTGGGCGCCCTGACGGTGGCTGGTGGTTGGCTCAATTTGCCGGCGCTCATCCCGCTCGGTCCCGTCGGTATTCTTGAGCAGTGGCTTGAGCCGGTCACGGGCAGCAGTGCGGTTCGACTGGCCGGTGCCGGACACCTCGATCATGGCACCGAGACGATGCTGGTAGCCGTGGCCACCTCGGTCGCCGTCATCGGCATCGTGATTGCGATGTTCGGGAATCGCAAGCCCATCGCCGACAAGGCGCATTCACCGGTCGATGAGGGTCTGCTGGCGCGCGCCTACAACGTGGATGGACTGGTGGACACGCTCATCGTCCGACCGATCTCCGCATTCGCCAATGTGGTGCTCACGCGCGGCGTGGAGACTGGTGTGGATCGCGCGTTCAGCGCGGGCGGATCGCTGCTGTCGCGGACCGCGGCCCTCGTAGGCAGCAAGTTGCAGGACGGAGACGTGGGGAAGTACGCCTGGCTGCTGGCCGCTGGTGCACTCGCGCTTCTGGCTGCCCTCACCCTGAGCTGACCGATGCGCGATTTCCTTCTTTCAATCGGAGCCGCGCAGTGGGTACTGCCGGCCATGCTGCTCTGGCCGATGGCGGCGGCGTTGTTGGTGCGCTTCGGCGGGCGCGACATGTCGCGCAACGACGACGGCACGGAAGCGCCGAATGGTGGGCCTGACGCCCGCACTCTCACACTCGCCGCGCTGTCCATCGAGGCGCTGCTCAGCCTCGCGCTCTGGGCAATCTATGATCCCGCCGCCGCTGGTTGGCAGGCACGCGTGGACCTGCCGTGGCTCGCCGACATCGGGGCGACGATCAGCCTCGGCGTGGACGGTCTGTCGCTACCGCTGGTGGTGATGACGGCTATCGTGCTGCCGCTCGCACTGCTTGGCTCCTGGAACAACGTGCGCGTGCGTACACCGGCGTTCGGCGCCCTCGCGCTGATGCTGACCACCGGTCTCATCGGCGTATTCGTCACGCTCGACCTCCTCGCGTTCTATTTCGCGTGGGAGCTCATGCTGATTCCCACGTACTTCTTGATCGGAGTCTGGGGCGCTGCCGGACAATCGCGCGCCGGCTTGCGCTACGTGTTGTTTACGCTCGTTGGCTCGCTGCTCATGCTGGTGGCGATCTTGGCGCTGTGGACGTTGGGCGGCGGCACGTCGTTCCATCTCGATCAGCTGATGGGACTCGCGCTCACACCGCGCGCTCAGCTCTGGATGTTCGGTGCGTTCTTCCTGGCGTTCGCGGTGAAATCGGCACTAGTGCCGTTTCACACGTGGTTGCCCGACGCACAGGGCGCCGCCCCGACGTTCGCTGCCGTTACGCTCGGCATAAAGGTCGGCGCCTACGCGATTCTGCGCTTCGCCATCCCGCTCTTTCCGGCCGCCGCCATGGAGCCGACGGTGCGAAGCACGATCCTGGTGCTGTCGGTGATTGCCATCGTGTACGGCGCGCTGCTGGCCATGTCGCAGCGCGACATGAAGCGGATGGTGTCGTACAGTTCGATCAGCCACATCGGATTCATCATGCTCGGCTCCTTCGCGCTTACGCAGCAGGCGGTGCAGGGGGCGGTGGTTTCGATGGTCAACAGCGGAATTTCTACCACGGCCTTGTTTCTGTTGGTCGGCATGCTCGAAGATCGACGCGGCACGACCGACATGTCTGGCTTCGGCGGGATCGCGCGGGTGGTACCGATGTTCAGCGTCATGCTGACGCTCGCGATGCTGTCCACCATCGGCTTGCCCGGCACGATCGGATTCGTTGGTGAGTTCCTCGTGCTCATCGGCACCTATGCGGAGCGCCCGGTGCTCGCGGTGATCGCGACCAGCGGTGTGATTTTCGCGGCGGCGTATGGACTTCGCGCCCTCCAGCGCATCCTGTTTGAACGGATTGATACTGCGAAGAATGGATTGCTCACCGATCTCACCGGACGCGAGCGTGTGGTAATGGGTGCCTTCGCCGTCGCGATCATTTACCTCGGCGTGTCGCCGCAGCCGATACTCCGGCGCATCGAGCGCGCCTCACAGAACATCATCGAGTCGGTGCGCTTCGGTCCGAACGCCGCGCCTTTGCTCCCCAACGTCTCCGTGGTCCGCTGATGGGCGCTACTCTTTCGGCTGGCGCGTTCTTTCGCGCACTCGCTCCCGAACTCCTGCTGTCGGCGGGCGCGATGGTCATTCTCCTGGCGACCGTGTGGAATCCGCAGCGCAATGACGCCGCCATGGCGGAGGGCGCCGAGAAGACGAGCGCGCTGACCCGTTTCAGCATCGTCCTCTGCCTCCTCGTCGGTCTGGTCGTGATGATCGCGTGGGGCGACGGCGTGAACGGTACGCCCGATCAGCGCATCGCCGGTGACGGGTTCCGTTGGGGCATCGATCTCGTGATCCTGCTCGGCACGGTGCTCTCGCTCATCCTGCTCGATGCCGAACATTACCGCAGCGCGGCCTTCAGTCCCGAAGTGCCGGTGCTGATGTTGCTCGCAGCGACCGGCATGATGGTTCTCGCCGCGGCGCGGGACTTGATGTTCGTCTTCCTCGGCATCGAGCTGATGTCGCTCGCGATTTACGTGCTCGCGGGGGTCAATCGCCGAAGCGCGCGCGGCGCCGAAGCCGCCGTGAAGTACTTCCTGCTTGGCTCTGTATCGTCGGGCTTTCTGCTGTACGGCATCGCGCTCATTTATGGCGCAACCGGCAGCACGCGACTGGTCGATATCGCACAGTGGGTGTCCACCCAGCACAGCCTTGGGCCGATGTTCGTCGTCGGCATCGGTCTCCTGCTCGTCGGCTTCGGCTTCAAAGTCGCTGCGGCGCCGTTCCATCTGTGGACGCCCGACGTGTACGACGGCGCGCCGCTGCCGATCACGGCGTTCATGTCCGCCTGCGTCAAGACGGCGGCGTTCGCCGTGTTCGCTCGCGTGATGATCGAAGCTATGCCGGGGGCCGCCGCGCGCTGGCACTCCGCGATGTGGTGGCTGGCCGTGGTCACGATGGTCGCTGGCAACGTGCTCGCGCTCTCACAGAAAAACCTGGTACGACTGCTGGCGTATTCCAGTATTGCACACGCCGGCTATTTGCTCGTCGCTATTGTGGTCGCCTCGACGACGGGCACGACGGCGCTGGTGTTCTATGCGGTGTCCTATACGCTGGCCACGATGGGCGCGTTCGGCGTCTTGATCACGATCAATGGGGGGCGCGACCGTTCCCCCACGCTCGATGATATCGCGGGTCTCTGGTTGGTCCGCCCGTGGCTCGCGGTTGCCATGTCCGTCTTCCTGCTCGCCTTCATGGGGATGCCCGTGGTCGGTGGCATGGGCTTCTTCGCCAAGTGGTATCTGCTGCAGGCTGCACTGCAAGCAACCACGCCGCAGACGGTCCTCGCGGTCATCGTGGTGCTCAGCAGCGCCGTCTCGGCCGCCTACTACCTCTCCGTGATCTCGGCGATGTTCATGCGCCCGCGTCCGCTAGGCCACCCGGTGCCGTCCACGATTCCGATGGCGCAGTCGCTCATCACGGTCACGTGCGTGTTGCTGCTGGTGCTGGGCGTCTATCCTACGCCGATGATCGAACTCGCCCGTCGCGCACTTCCCGGCGGTGCGGCGCCCGCGGGGGCGCCGACGTCGAATGGCGCGCCGCGGATGCGGGCTGCAACCTTCATCCGTTGAGCGTGGCCACCGTGCGCTGCCCGACATCAATCCCGACTTGCGTCAATCTCCGATAATGTCCATCAGTCAGACGATCTTTCGACAGTACGACGTTCGCGGCATCGTGGGCACCGACCTCACCGAGGAGGTGGCCTACGGTCTCGGACGCGGCTACGCGGCGTACCTTGCGATGAACGGGATCACGGGCGCCGTCGCCGTCGGGCGTGACAACCGGCCCAGTGGTGACGCCCTCCGTGACGCGCTCGTGCGCGGCCTCACCGAGTGTGGCGTCGATGTCGTCGACGTGGGTGTTGTCCCCACGCCATTGTTGTATTGGACGCTGCATCACGAGCCTGTGGTCGGCGGTATCCAGATTACCGGATCGCACAACCCGCCCGAGTACAACGGCTTCAAGATGTGCGTCGGTACGGGATCGCTGCACGGTGAAGAGATCCAGGTGCTCTACCGGCTCATCGTCGGTGGTGTGTATCCGTCCGGGACCGGCGCCGTACGACACGTGCCGGTCATCGATCGCTACGTCACCGACATCGCGGCGCGAGTGGGCCGGATTACACGTTCGGGCGGCGCGACGCTCAAGGTCGTGTACGACTGCGGAAACGGCGCTGCGGCCTTGGTCGCCCCGCAGTTAATGACAGCGCTCGGAATCGACGGCATCGGCCTCTTCACCGAGAGCGACGGCACCTTCCCCAATCATCACCCCGACCCGACCGTCCCCGAAAATCTCGAGGATTGCATCAGGGCAGTGAAGGCCAGCGGGGCGGAGATCGGTGTCGCGTTCGACGGGGATGCCGATCGAATCGGCGTGGTGGATCGCGACGGCCGTATCATCTGGGGCGATCACATTCTCATCCTGTACGCGCGCGACGTCCTCGCCCGCACTGGAGCCGGTCAGCCGATCATCTTCGATGTGAAGTGTTCGCAGGCACTGATGGACGGCATTGAAAAGGCGGGCGGCGTTCCCGTGATGTGGAAGACGGGGCATTCGCTCATCAAGGACAAGATGAAGGAGATGCAGGCGCCGATCGCCGGCGAGATGTCCGGGCACATGTTCTTCACGGAAAGCTTCTACGGGCACGACGACGCCTTGTACGCGGCGGCGCGCCTGCTGCGCATCATCGCGGATTCCGGGATGCGTATCGATGAGTTGCTCGCCAATGTGCCGCCCTTCGTGTCCACGCCAGAGTTGCGTATCGAGACCGATGAGGCTTCGAAGTTCGCGATCGTCGCCCGTGCCGCAGCACACTTCAAGGCCACCCATGATGTCATCGAGGTGGATGGCGTGCGGGTGCTCTTCGGAGACGGATGGGGACTGTTGCGCGCCTCGAACACCCAGCCCGTGATCGTCGCCCGCTTCGAGGCCAGCTCGGCCGAGCGATTGGCGGAAATTCGCAGCGTGATGGAGGGTTGGCTGCACACTCAGGGTCTTTCGCTCTGATCGCCCGAACGGGTCGCTGAGATGGGCGCACGCGGCGGGCTGATACTCGGTCTGGCGATCGCCGCCGCGTTGCTCCTGCTGGGGCGGGCGGTGACGGCGCTGCTCGTCGATCACGCGTGGTTCACGGCCATGGGCCTGCCCGCGCTCTTTTGGGAGCAGGTCATCGACACGGCGGTACTGCAGGGCGGGGCCTGGGGACTCGGCGCTCTGTTTGCCTTCGCCAATCTGCAGGCCGTTCGTTGTACGATCGTTGCCGTCGCGGTGCCGTCGCGCGTCGCGAATCTCGAACTCACCGCGATGGTCTCGGGGCAGTGGCTGTTGGCGGTCACGGTCGTGCTGGCGCTGCTGATTGGTGGTGTGCTCGCGATTCCGCTCACCAACTGGGTGGATTTTGCGCTGTTGCGGCACGGGTTGCCCTTCGGGGAAATCGAAGGCGTGCTCGGGCGCGATCTCGGCTTCTATCTGTACTGGCTGCCCGTCGAGGAAACGCTGTATCTCTGGGCGCTCGTAAGCGTCGTGTCGATGACCGCGCTGGTGGTCGTGTTGTACGCGCTCACGCGGAGTTTGCGCATGGAGGGCCGCCGGGTCGCCGCGTCCACGCACGTGCGTCGCCACCTCAGTGCCTTGGGTGCCATCGTCCTGCTGCTGCTGGCCTGGAGCTACCGCCTCGACGCATTCGACTTGTTGCGACAGGGCAGTGGACCCGACGGCTTGTTCCTCAAAGTCGATCATCTCGTCACGTTGCAAATGGATTACCTGCTGTCGGTCGGCAGTGCCATTGCCGCGCTCGTCGTGTTTCGAACAGGATGGGTTGGTCAGTTACGCGCGGCCTTTCTCGCGCTTACCGTGATTCTCGTTGCGGCGCTGGGATTGCGGCACGCCGCCCCGGCAGTGCTTGCTCGCACGAGCCTGCTCGGCGAACCCGGTACCCGCGATCTCGATTACATCGCGTCCCGCGCGCTCTACAGCAGGCGCGCCTTCGACGTCGAGGGCATACGGGTAGTGCACGGTGACCGTGGTGCCGCCTCGATCACTCGCCTCGAGCGCGCCGCCCTGTCGTCTCGCCTCAGCCTCTGGGATCGCGTCACGCTGGCGGCCGCCATGCCGCCCGCCCGTGATCCGGAAAGTGAGCCGCGCGAGCACCTGCCTTCCGGGCAGCCACTGATCGACGTGGCGCCCATTGGATGGACCGTCGTGGGCGATCGCACCACAGCGCTGGTGGTGCGCCGACCGGTGGGCGGCGCGGACGGTTGGCTGGTGTCGGCCGTCGATGCCACTCGGCCGACGCTGCGTGACAGCCAAATCGCGTTTCCGCCGACCTCCGACGACTACGCTGGCGACGAGCCATTAGTTGGCCCGGGGCTGCGCGGCGCGCGCCTGATCGATGCCGAGCATGCCCGTGGTGTGCGTGGCGTTTCTCTGGTGTCGCGGCGAGCGCGCATTGCGCACGCGTGGGCGCTCCGCGACCTGTCGCTGCTGTCTGCGGACACGATGGCCGTCGAGCCGCTGCTGGTGACGCATCGCGATGTGCGCGAACGCGTGGCACGACTGGCGCCGATCTTCGTGCAGGGCAATGACGTGCTGCCGCTCGTTCACGACGGAATCCTCTACTGGACGCTTCAGCTGTATAGCGCCTCCGATCGGTATCCGCTTAGTCAGCGGTGGCAGCTCGCGACGGGGGTGTACAGCTATTTCCGGCTTGCCGCTACGGCCGTCGTCGAAGGGGCGAGTGGTCGCGTGCGACTCGTGGCCGCGCTTCGGCCCGACGCACCGACGCGCACCTGGATGACCCGGCTACCGACGCTGTTCGCGGCACCGGGCGAGTTGCCGCCGCAACTCATCGCCCAGTTGCCGCCGGCAAACGAAGGCGCAGTGGCGCAGATCAAGACGTTTGGGCGATACGGCTCGCGCCTCGAGCGTTCCGTCGTCCGCCAATTGCCCGACAGTGCGTTGGTCGGCGGCGCACCGCCGCCCCATTGGATCGGCAACGAGCGCGAGCATCTCGTGGCATGGAGCGTTCCGTTGCTCGACAGCGGTGATCAGATAGGCGGCGTGGTAACAGTGGGCGGTGGCCTGGCCCGCCAGACCTGGTGGGACTCAACCACGGTACCGCGTCAGCGTTGGAGTGCGGTCACCGAGCGCCTGCAGGCGGCACTCGATAGCGCTCGGGGCACGATGCCTGACGGCTCGCGGCGCGAACCCCGCATCCGCTCCGGACGGGTTAGCACCATTATGACCGCAGCGGGACCGCTGCTGGTGCAGCCGCTTTTGTGGAATCGCGGTGAAGGCCGCACCACAATCGCGCGCGTCGTGGCGTCGGACGGCGTCCGTCTGGGCGTCGGAACCACGTTAATCGAAGCGTTGGGACGGATGGGCGATATCCCCATGCGATCGGTGCCCGCGGCAGGCGTAGTCGACGAAGGCCCGTCGTCAGATGTGGCTCGACGATGGTATGCCGAGATGCGCGAGGCACTGCGTCGTGGCGACTGGGCGAAGTTCGGTGCAGCGTTTGATAGTCTGGGCCGCGTATTGGAACGACCGCCGCAATGAACGCGGCCGTGTGTGGCACCGCCGGTTCACGGTGCCACACACGTACGGGCGCGCTTCGAACGACAGACGGGTTGCTGTCGTCGGGCACGACCACCTAGCATTGAACAGATGACATTCCTCGATTCGGAGAACGCGTGAACCTACACGAGTATCAGGCGAAAGAGCTGTTGCGGGCGGCCGGTGTGCCGATCCCGCCCGGCGAAATCGCGACGACGCCGGAACAGGCGGAAGCCATTGCACAGCGCTACGGCGTGGCGGTGATGGTGAAGGCGCAGGTGCATGCTGGCGGACGTGGCAAGGCGGGCGGGGTGAAGTTCTGCCCGACGCCTGAAGCGGCCAAGGAGAAGGCGACTGCCATTCTCGGCATGTCCATCAAGGATCTCCCTGTGGAGAAGGTGCTCGTGACGGTCGCGGCCGATATCGGCTCCGAGGCGTACGTCGGCATCATTGTCGATCGTGCGACCAAGAAGCCGGTGTTCATGGTGAGCGCGGCGGGCGGTATCGACATCGAAGAAGTCGCCGCCAATACGCCGGAGTTGATCCTGTACCACCCGGTCGATACGCGCTACGGCCTGTTGTCGTTCGAAGCGATGCGCATGGGCTTCTTCCTGTTTAAGGACGTGAAGCTCGCGCGTCAGGCCGCGAAGATCATGCAACAGCTCTATACGGCGTTTATGAACGCTGGCTGCTCGCTCGCGGAGATTAATCCGCTCGTGCTCACGCCGACGGGCGAATTGGTCGCGGTTGACGGCAAGATGGTCATCGACGACAACGAACTCGATCGCCGCCCAGACATCGCCGCGCTGCGCGACGAATCGTCGGAAGCGCCGAGCGAAGTCGACGCGCGCAATTCGAACCTCACATTCATCAAGCTCGATGGCAACGTCGGCTGCGTCGTGAACGGCGCCGGCCTCGCCATGGCGACGATGGATCTCGTGAAGTACTACGGCGGCGATCCGGCCAACTTCCTGGACATCGGTGGTTCGTCGAACCCGGAGAAGGTCGTGAACGCGCTGCGCATCATCACCTCCGATCCGAACGTGAAGTGCATCCTGTTTAACATCTTCGGCGGCATTACGCGCACCGATGACGTGGCCAATGGCATTGTCACGGCAACCAAGGCGAATCCGCTCAAGGTGCCTATCGTCATCCGGCTCACCGGCACCAATGAGGAGATCGCCTTGAAGATTTTGCAGGACAACGGCTTCTCGGCGTCGAACGACATGGATGCGGCCGTGCAACGCGCCGTTGAACTCGCGACGAAGGGAGGTGCCGCGTGAGCATTTTTATCGATAACGGCACGAAGCTGATCGTGCAGGGCATCACGGGCCGCGACGGCTCGTTCCATGCCAAACAGATGATCGAGTACGGCACGCAGGTAGTGGCCGGCGTGACGCCGGGCAAGGGTGGCCAGACGTTCGAAGGTACCGTGCCCATTTTCGATACCGTGTACGACGCCGTGCAGGCCACCGGCGCGAACACGTCCGTCATCTACGTGCCGCCAATGTTCGCGGCCGATGCCATGATGGAAGCGGCGGCGGCGGGCGTGAAGCTCATCGTCTGCATCACCGAAGGCGTGCCCGTGCTGGACATGACCAAGGTGTACCTGTACGTGAAGGAACATGGCGCGCGTCTGATCGGCCCGAATTGCCCGGGGCTCATCACGCCCGGCCAGTCGAAGGTTGGCATCATTCCGGGTCGTATCTGCATGCCTGGCAACGTCGGCGTCGTCAGCCGCTCCGGCACTCTCACGTACGAAATCGTCAACCAACTCACGATGGCTGGCATCGGTCAGAGCTCGTGCGTCGGCATTGGTGGCGATCCGATCAATGGCACGAACTTCATCGATTGCCTCGCGGCATTTGAGGCGGACCCGCAAACGAAGACCATCGCGATGATGGGTGAAATCGGCGGTACCGACGAGCAGGAAGCGGCGGCGTTCATCAAGGCGCACATGAAGAAGCCGGTAGTTGGCTTCATTGCCGGCCAGACCGCTCCGCCGGGCCGCCGTATGGGCCACGCCGGTGCGATCATCTCCGGCTCCGAAGGCACGGCCGCCGAGAAGATCGAGTCGTTCCTGGCGGCCGGAATGGGCGTCGCCCAGCGTCCAGTCGACTTCGTTGACCTGATCAAGGCACGTTTGGCGTAATCGCCCTGGCGCTCATCGCGCCGTCGTGTGATGCACGGGAGCGGAGCGGATCACGAGAGTCGTGATCCGCCCGCTTTCTTGTTGTCCACCCCTGCGTCGTATGCCCATGGTCGCGCAGATCCTACGCCTGCGTGTCGCTGGACCAGCGCGGGGCACTTCCAATGCCGACCTGCGGCGCGAGCGTATCGAGGAGGCCCAAAGCGAAGACCTGGTGGGGCGGGCCGGCCTCGGCGAACTCCCGGTAGTGGACGAATCGAACCGGGTCATCGGGATGTTGAGTGAGCGGGATCTCTTGCGGGATCTCCTGAGCCATTAACTTCCGCGCGCCGGGGGGACACGCACTCCAGCCGCCAGCCGCGGCGCGGCGCACGGTGCGCGACATCATGACCGTCAGGTCCTGGGTGTGGCGCCCGAGCAGCCGCTCGCCGAGGTGGCGTCACTGATGCTTAACAAGGACGTCGAGCGGGTGCCTGTCGTAAAGGATGACCGATTGGTCGGCTTCCTCACGCGCGGGGACATCGTTCGCCAATTGATCGGATCCTGACTCATGGCTGGTCGTCGCACTCTTACCATCGTCAAGCCGGACGCCTTTGCCAATGGCAAGGCCGGCCTCATCATCGCGCTCCTCGAGCAGTCGGGCTTCACCGTCAAGGCGGCGCGCGTCATGCACCTCACCACCGCTCAGGCGGGTGAGTTCTATGGCGTCCATCGCGATCGCGGGTTTTTCGGCGAGCTCGTCGAATTCATGACGAGCGGCCCGTGCATGCCGCTCGTGCTCGAGCGCGACAACGCAGTGGCCACGCTGCGTATCGTGATCGGTGCCACCGACCCGGCCGAGGCGGCCGTGGGTACGGTGCGGAAGCTGTACGCCGAGTCGAAGGGACGCAACGCGATTCACGCGTCCGATTCCGACGAGAATGCGGCAATCGAAGCGGCATTCTTCTTTGCTGGCACGGACGTCCTCGCCAGCTGAGCGACCGGATCGGCTAACTCGCGGTTGGTGCGTTACTTGGACGTACCGACCGGGCAGAGCAAGGGAGCGCCGGCCCTTGTGTCTGAGGGGCTCCCGCTCTACGTTACACGGCTATGCTGTGCTTTGACATCCGGAGTCTGGAAGCCCGTGCTGAGAGCGTGGACGGAGTGCTCGACACATCGGATCCGGTGTGGGAGGCGGACGACACGCGCCCGACTGGTGCCGGTGTGCACGTCACTGGCCGACTCTCTGCTGCAGGTCACGGTCGCTTCTATCTGAGCGGCCGGCTGGAAGGGGCGGCGGTCACGGAGTGCAGGCGTTGCCTGTCCGAAGTGACGGTCGCTGTATCGGGAGACGTTCATATGCTGTTCGCGGAGTCGGGTCTCGACGACGCAGACGAACTTGACGTGTTTCCGATCCCCGCTGGGGCGCGAGAGCTTGATATCCGTCCGGCGGTGCGTGAGGAATGGCTTCTGGCTGTTCCGGCATTCGCGCTCTGCCGGGAAGATTGTCAAGGCTTCTGCGCGACCTGTGGTGCCGATCGTAATAGTGGAGCATGCACGTGTGCTCCTTCAACTGATCCCCGTTGGGCCGGACTGCGCGATCTGCGTGGTTCCGACGCCTAAACGGTTCTTCTCGTCTCGAACGTTCAGGTCAGAGTCCCATGGCCGTACCGAAGCGCCGCACATCTAAGCGGCGGAAGCGCGCCCGCAACACCCATAAGGTCGCGCCCGCCATCGTCATTCAGTCGTGTCCGCAGTGCGGCACGATGAAGCGCCCGCACCGCGTGTGCAACGAGTGTGGGTTCTATGCGGGTGAGCAGCGGGTAACTGCGCAGGAAGCGTAAGTTTGGCGCGCATCGCCGTGGATGCCATGGGGGGTGACCTTGCCCCCCGGGCCCCCATCGCCGGCGCGCTCCAAGCGCTGGGCGCGCTGCCCCCGCAGCATCACATCGAACTCGTAGGACAGACCTCGGTCATCGAGGCGGAATTAGACGCGCTGCTGCGCGGCGATTTCGCCACGCTGGCGTGCGTCCGTGATCGACTCTCCATTGTCGACGCGCCTGACGTCATCGCCATGACCGACAAGCCGACCGTCGCCCTCAGGGGCAAGACCAATAGCTCCATGGTCGTCGGCATCAAGCGCGTCGCCGAAGGCCACGCGCACGCCTTTGTCTCCGCCGGGAACACCGGCGCGCAGATGGCCGCTTCCATCGTGCACCTCAAGCTGCACGCGGGCCTCACTCGCCCCGCCATCGGCACCATCTTCCCCACGGCCAAAGACCCCATTCTGGTGCTCGATTCCGGCGCCAACATGGACTGCTCGCCAGAGGAACTGGTGCAGTTCGCGCGCATCGGCACCGTCTATGCCCGAGCCCTGCTCGGACGAGAAAACCCGGCGGTGGGACTGCTCTCCGTCGGTGAAGAGGCTGAGAAGGGCAACGCGGCGGTGAAAGACGCGCATCAGCGACTGCTCGCCTCGGGACTCAACTTCCTCGGCAACGTCGAGGGACGCGATATTCCCAACGGCAAGTGCGATCGCGGCGTCATCGACGTCGTGGTGTGCGACGGCTTCACCGGCAACGTGCTGCTCAAGTTTTACGAGAGCATCGGGCCCATGCTGATCGGGATGGTCGCGAAGGTCGCCGGCCTCGATGCCCGCGAAATCGCCCGCTCGCTCACGCAGCTTGATGTCGACGAGCAGGGTGGGGCACCGCTGCTCGGCGTTCGCGGCGTCAGTATTATCTCGCACGGCAAGAGTTCGCCGCGCGCTATGGAGAACGCCATCATGGTGGCGCTGCGCGCGTACGAGTCCGGCATGACCGACGAGATCGGTCGCCGACTCTCCGCATCGATGCCCACCACGTCCGGGAATGCCGCATGAAGCGTCCGCTCGCCTACATCGCCGGCACGGGTCACGCCGTGCCGAAGAACATCATGACCAACGCTGACATTACAGCGATGGGGCTCGAAACGAATGATGATTGGATCGTCGATCGCACCGGCATCAAGCAGCGGCATATCGCGAAAGACGGCGAAACGCTCACGTCGCTCTCCGCCGAGGCATCGCGCATAGCCATGGCGCGCGCGGGCGTGCAGCCGGGCGAGATCGATGTCATCATCCTCGGTACCGCGTCGCCTGATCACCTCCTCCCGGCCACGGCGGTGGAGATTCAGACGGCGCTCGGATGCACGCGTGCCGCCGCCTTCGACATTTCGGCGGCCTGCTCGGGTTGGCTCTACGGCGCGATCATGGGCGAATCGCTCATCGCGAGCGGGTCGGCCGACACGGTGCTCGTGATCGGTGCCGAAAAACTCAGCACGATCGTCGATTGGACCGATCGGAATACCTGCATCCTGTTTGCGGATGGCGCCGGGGCGACCGTGCTGCGCCGCAACAAGGAGCGGGGCGGCACCAAGGGCGTGCTCTCATCGTTCATGCGTTCGGATGGCGCGCTCGCCGAACTGCTGTGGCGCCCGGCCGGTGGCGGCGCGGAACCGTTCTCGCCCGAGGTGTTCGAGCAGAAGCGCCACTATGTGCGCATGGCCGGACGCGAAGTGTTCAAGCACGCCGTGCGCTCAATGGCGGAAGCCACCGATCGCGCGCTCGACAGCGCGCGACTCACCGCCGCCGATGTCGATCTGCTGATTCCGCACCAGGCCAACGTGCGGATCATCGAGGCCACGGCGAAGCATGCCGGCATCTCGATGGACAAGGTGTTCGTCAACGTCGATCGCTTCGGCAACACCTCGGCGGCCTCGATCCCGATCGCCCTCAGCGATGCGGTTGAACAAGGGCGCGTGAAGGAAGGCTCGACCGTGCTGTTCGCCGCCTTCGGCGCCGGCTTCACGTGGGGATCGCTGGTCGCTCGCTTCTGAACGCCAGCCACGCCGAACCAGACATCCGGAACGATATGGAATACGTGCTGCTGCTGCCTGGCCAGGGGTCGCAGAAGGTGGGAATGGGCAAAGATCTCTCGGATGCGTTTCCTGCCGCTCGCGACGTGTTTCAGGCGGTCGACGACGCCGTCGGTGCGTCGATCTCGACGCTCGCATTCGACGGGCCATCTGATGAGCTCACGCGCACACTGAACGCGCAGCCGGCGCTCCTCGCGCACAGCGCTGCTGTCTGGGCGGTCGTGCAAAGCGCGATCGGTCCGCAGGTGCGCGCCGTCGCCGGCCACTCGCTCGGCGAGTTCTCGGCGTATCACGTGGCCGGCGCGATCGACGTCACGGCAGCCGCGCGCATCGTGCGCCGTCGTGGCACGCTGATGTACGAGCACGGTGTGGCGCGGCCGGGCGCGATGGCCGCGATCCTTGGCGTGCTCGCGTCGTCCATCGACGACATTTGCCTGCAGGCCACCGCGGAACGTGGGCTCGTCGTCCCGGCGAACTACAACAGTGACGAGCAGGTCGTGATTTCCGGCGAAGTCTCCGGGGTCGAGCGTGCCATGGAGCTGGCCAAGGCCGCGGGAGCCAAGCGTTGCCTCCCGCTGCCGGTCAGCGGCGCGTTCCACTCGCCGCTCATGGAGCCGGCGGCGGCAGGCCTCCGCGACGCACTCCGCGAGGAAGCGTGGAGTGATCCGCGCGTCCCTGTGGTGGCCAACGTGAACGCGACCCCGGTGGCGTCGGCCGGTATCGCCTGCGATCTCCTCGTGCAGCAGCTTACGGCGCCGGTCCAGTGGACGCGCGTGAGCCGCCTGCTCGTCGAGCAATACCCCGATGCGACCTTCGTCGAGATCGGCAGCGGAGCGGTGCTGACCGGCCTGTTGCGGCGCCTCGCTCCGTCGGTAAAGACTCTTTCGTGCGGGACCGTCGCTGAGGTCGAGAAGCTGCTCGGTCTCGCTGGCGAACTCGCCTGACGTTGACGACCTCGCATTCCACGACTGCCTTATGAGCGGACTTCGCATCGACCTGACCGGACGCGTGGCGTTGGTGACCGGATCGACCCGCGGCATCGGACGCGCGATCGCCGGTACCTTGGCGACGGCCGGCGCCCGCGTGGCCGTGACCGGACGCGATCAGGCGCGCGCCGACGCCGCCGCGCAGGAGATCGCCGCGCTGACGGGCGTCGAGACGCGGGGCTATGCTGCCGACGTGTCCGAGACGGCGCAGGCAATCGCGCTCGTGGACGCCGTCGAAAAGGATTTCGGTCAGCTGGATATTCTGGTGAACAACGCCGGCCTGACCCGCGACAATCTGCTGATCCGCCTCAAGGACGACGACTGGGACGCGGTCATCAATGCGAACCTGCGCGGCGCGTTCGCGACCTGTCGTGCCGCGTCGCGGGGCATGATGAAGCGCCGGTATGGCCGTATCATCAACGTGGCCAGCGTGGTCGGTCTCATCGGCAATAAGGGGCAGGCGAACTACGCGGCGAGCAAGGCTGGCCTGATCGGCATGACGAAGTCGATCGCCAAGGAGCTCGCGTCGCGCAACATTCTGGCCAACGTCGTGGCTCCCGGCTTCATCGACACCGACATGACGGCGGCCATGACACCGGCGGCCCGCAGTGCGCTCACGGCGGGGATTCCGCTCGAGCGCCTCGGCAGCGCCGAGGATGTCGCGAGGATGGTGGTTGTGCTCGCTTCCGACCTGACGAGTTATGTGACCGGTCAGGTGTTCGTGGTGGACGGCGGTATGGTCATGTAGGTGCGCGGGTGGCTGGGGACGGACTTTGCGGTTCTTGCCGTCAAGCCCTCCCCGCGACGCCACTGTATGGCTAAGTTCCCCACTCTCAACTTTTCCAACATCCCAGAGGATCGTTCCTATGTCGGATCACGCGTCGAAGATCAAGGATATCATCGAAAAGGAGCTCGGTGTGGAGCGCGAGAAGCTCACGCCGGAGGCGAGCTTCATCGAAGACCTCGGCGCCGACTCGCTCGACATCGTCGAACTGGTCATGGAGTTCGAGAAGGAATTCAACATTGACATCCCCGACGAGGATGCCGAGAAGCTCCGCACGGTCGGCGATGCGGTGGCCTACCTTGAGGCCAAGGTCGCAGGCTAATGCGGCGGCGGGTCGTCGTTACGGGGCTTGGTGCCGTTACGCCAGTCGGCAACGACGTGGCGACGACCTGGCAGTCTTTGCTCTCGGGGGTATCCGGCGGCGCTGACATCACGAAGTTCGATGCGACGAAGTATTCCGTGCGGTTTGCGTGCGAGGTCAAGCAGTTCGACCCGCTCTCGTTCATGGACCGCAAAGAAGCGAAGCGCGCTGACGTGTATGCGCACTACGCCGTCGCGGCGTCTGTGCAAGCGGCGGCCGATGCCGGCATCGTTCCGGGGGTGATCGACCCGGAAACGATGGGCGTCATCATCGGCAGTGGCATCGGTGGGATTCGAAGCTTCGAAGACCAGCACGATGTGTATCGCACGCTCGGCCCGAGTAAGATTTCGCCGTTCTTCATCCCGATGTTCATCGGCGACATCGCCGCGGGCATCGTCTCCATGCGGCTGCAGGCGAAGGGCCCCAATTACGCCACCGTCTCCGCGTGTGCCTCCAGCGCCCATGCGATCGGCGACGCGTTTCGGATCATCCAATACGGCGACGCCGATGTGATGTTCGCGGGTGGCTCCGAGGCAGCGGTAACGCCGATGTCGATCGGCGGCTTTGCGAACATGGGCGCGCTTTCCACGCGCAACGAGTCGCCGGCTACGGCTTCGCGACCATTCGACAAGGACCGCGACGGTTTTGTCATGGGCGAAGGATCCGGCGTGGTGGTGCTCGAGGAGCTGGAGCATGCACGTCGTCGGGGAGCCCGCATTTACGGCGAGATCGTGGGTTACCGTGCCACGGGTGACGCCTATCACCTTACAGGGCAGCCGGAAGCGCACGAGGGACTGCAGCGCGCCATGCGTGGCGCACTGAAAGACGCTGGCCTCGTTCCTACGGATGTCGACTACATCAATGCGCACGGCACGTCCACGCCGCTCAACGATCCCAATGAGTCGAAGGGCATCCAGGCGGTGTTCGGGGATCACGCGCGCGCGTTGTCCGTGAGCTCGACCAAGTCGGCCACTGGCCACATGCTCGGCGCGGCGGGCTCGGTGGAGTTTATCGCCTGTGCGTTGGCGATGCGCGACAGCATGATTCCACCCACGATCAACTACTCGTCGCCCGATCCCGAGTGCGTGCTCGACTACACGCCGAACACGCCGCGGGCGCGTACGGTGAACGTCGCGATCTCGAACAGCTCTGGTTTCGGTGGTCACAATGTCTCGATCGCACTCCGACGGTGGCACGATTAGGCCCGTCGGGGCGTTCATCGAGGTGAATATCTGCGCGAATGATTCGCACACTTGCCCGAGGACGCCCTGATGCCTGTGCCTGTTTCGTTCGACCTCGATCGACTCCGTGATCGCGCGCTGCACCCCATCGGGGAAAAGCTGTGCGCGGGTGAGCGACTGTCCATCGCCGATGGTGTCACGCTCTTCTGCTCGCCAGATCTGCTCGGCGTCGGAGCCATGGCCGATGCGGCCAACCGTGCCCGACACGGTGATCGCGTGACCTTCGCTTCCAATCAGCACATCAACCCCACGAACGTCTGCGTCCTTCGCACGACGTGCGTGTTCTGCGGGTTTGCGCGATTGCCGAAGGAGGACGGCGCCTATCGCTACAGCATCGATCAGGTGCTCGCGGAGTCCGATCGTGCCGACGGGACAATAACGCGTGAGTTCCACATCGTCGGCGGGCTCGATATGCAGGCGGGCCTCGAGTACTACCAGACGATGTTCCGCGCGCTCAAGGCCCGACACCCGCAGGTGCACATCAAAGCGCTCACCGCGGTCGAGATCGCGCACATCGCCCGTATCGAGAAAATGCGCCGCGAAGACGTGCTGATCGCCCTGCGCGAGGCGGGCCTCGACACACTGCCAGGCGGCGGCGCGGAAACGTTCAGTGCCGCCGTACGCGACGTGATCGCCGATAAGAAGCTCGGCGGTGCGGACTACATCGATGTGCATCGCACGGCGCACAAGCTCGGTATCCGCTCAAACTGCACGATGCTCTACGGCCACGTCGAGACGATTGAGGACCGCATGCAGCATCTGCACATGCTCCGCGAGCTTCAGGACGAGACCGGCGGCTTCCTCGCGTACATCCCGCTCGCGTATCACCCGGACGACAATGAACTGGGGAGGGCGCTCGGACGCGAGGGGACTGCGACGACCGGTTTCGACGATCTGCGGAATCTTGCCGTCGGCCGACTGTTTCTCGACAACTTCGAGCACATCAAGTCGCACTGGATCATGGTGTCCACGCCGATGTCGCAGATTTCGTTGCATTTCGGCGTGAACGACATTGAAGGCACGGTGGTGCGTGAAAAGATCTACCACGCGGTCGGCGCGCACACTCCGCAGGGCATGACGTTGCCGCAGCTGCTCGAACTCATCCGCGGCGCTGGCAAGGTGCCGGCGGAGCGCGATTCGTTCTATCGCATCCTGCGCGAATTCGACCCCGACGAGACCGGTGTGATCGACGTGTCGATCGAGCCGCTCGTGGGCGCGGTGGGCTGAGCACGATGCTGCGCGTCGGGCGCATCCCGTACATCAACTGTTTTCCCGTGTACGGCGCGATCGACCGTGGTATCGTGCCGCTCAACGGGAGTCTGATCACGGGAATCCCTTCCGTGCTTAATCGGTTGATGGCCGACGGCGAGCTCGAGGTCAGCGTCGTATCGGCGGTCGAGTACGCGCGTGATGCCAAACGGTACTTGTTGCTTCCGGAGCTCGGTATCACGAGCGACGGACCTGTGCGCAGCGTCATGCTGTTCTGCAAGCGTCCGCCCTCGGAACTGGGCGGACGCAAAGTGATCGTGAGTCGTAGCTCCATGACGTCGGTGGCGCTGCTCGAACTGTTGTTCGAGAATGTGTGGCGCTGCCGTCCCGAGTTTGTGCTGGGCGATGCGGAACTCGCAGATATCGAACGCTTCGAAGATGAGCCGCATGAGGCGCGGCTGGTGATCGGGGATGCCGCGCTCAAGCTCTTCGATCAGGCGAACCGCGGCGGGACGTGGGCGGCTCGCTATCCGTATCGCGAGGACCTGGGCGCCGCCTGGAAGTCGTGGACCGGATTGCCGTTCGTGTTCGCGGTCTGGGTGGCGCAGCGTCGCGCGCCGGTGCACGAGGCCTTGGCGGCGCACGCCTCGCTGATCGCGTCTCGCGATTGGGGATTGGCGCACATCGATCAGTTGTCGGCGCAGGCGGCGTTGGCCACCGGCGTGTCGCGCGACGCGTGTGCCGAGTACTTCTCAGGATTGGATTACCGTCTGTCGTACCCGCATCTCGCGGGGCTCACCGAATTCTTTCGTCGACTCGTTCTGGCAGGGCGCGTGCCTGATGGCACACTCGCGTTCCTGCCAGCCGCGTGATCGACTTCCCGTGTGCTGCCGGTAGCCAGAGAATCCTCCATGCGTGACCTGCTTGATTTCTACACCAACGCTCCGCTGCTCGAACTCGGCATGGAAGCCGATCGCGTGCGACAGGCGAAGCATCCCCTCGGCGTGGTCACATATATCGTCGACCGCAACATCAATTACACAAACGTCTGCGTCGCGGATTGTGGATTCTGCGCCTTTTATCGCCGTCCGAAGCACGGGGAAGGGTACACCCTGTCCTTCGAGCAGATCGGCGAGAAGATCGAGGAGACGAAGGCGCTGGGCGGCGTGCAAATCCTGTTTCAGGGCGGGCACAATCCGTACATTCCGTTCGAGTGGTATCTGGATCTGATGCGTTACATCAAGCAGCATCATCCGATTCACATCCACGGATTTTCGCCCAGCGAAGTCGACTTCTTCGCCACGCGATTCCGCATGGAAGCGCGCGACGTGATCCGCGAACTCAAGGCGGCGGGCCTCGATTCGATTCCCGGCGGTGGCGGCGAAATACTCGTGCAGCGCGTGCGAGATATTGTAGCGCCCAAAAAGGCCGGTGCCGACCGCTGGCTCGAGATCATGGAACTCGCCCACAACGAGGGCATGAAAACTTCAGTCACGATGATGTATGGCATCGGTGAGACGCTGGCCGAGCGGCTTGAGCATCTCCAGCGTGTGCGCGATCTGCAGGCGCGTACCGGCGGGTTCACGGCGTTCATCACGTGGCCCCTCCAACCGGAAAACACGCCGTCCATGTCGCACATGCCGAAGACCGATGCGGTCACGTATCTGCGCACGGTCGCGATTTCGCGTATTGTGCTCGACAACGTTCCGAATCTGCAGTCGAGCTGGGTCACGATGGGCATGAAGGTCGGGCAGTTGGCGCTCAACTACGGCTGTAATGATTTCGGATCGTTGATGATCGAGGAGAACGTCGTGTCGGCCGCCAACACCACGCATCGCACGACGGTCAATGAACTCGACCGGCTGATCCGCGACGCCGGATTCACGCCGGCGCGGCGCCGACAGGATTATTCGCTGATCGTGGGGGGCGCGACAGCCCACGAGGCGCACGAGGCGCACGCTACGGTGGCGGCGTGAGCAAGGCGCTGCCGCTGCGCGTCGGCATCGGGTACGACTCGCATCGTTTCGGCGAGGGCGGGCCGATGCGCCTGGGCGGCATCGATATCCCGGCTGCAATGCATTGCGCCGGTCACTCCGATGGGGATGCCATCTGTCATGCGGTAACCGACGCGCTGTTGGGGGCGGCGGCCCTCGGCGACATCGGTGAGATGTTTCCCGACACCGATGCCGCCAACAAGGGCAAGGATTCCACCGTCATGCTGTCCGCCGCGGTCGCGCGACTGCACCACGCCGGCTGGCGCGTGGGCAACGTCGATATCACCGTGGTCACGCAACGTCCCAAGATCGGTCCGCACCGCGCGGCGATCTGCGCACGGCTCGCGGAACTCCTCGAAGTCACGGAGATCGATGTGTTTGTGAAGGGCAAGACGAACGAGTTGATGGGATGGATCGGCCGGGAGGAAGGGCTGGCGGTCATGGCCACCGCCACCGTCCTGCCGCGCCGCTGATCCGCCCCCTGCCTTCGGCATCGCCCATGCATCGGACGGGTGCATGACCGACATTCTCGCCTGGCTTTCGGCGCTTCCGGAGCCGCTGCTGTACGCCGCGCTCGTGCTCGCGGCGTGGGCGGAAAACATCTTTCCGCCGCTGCCGGCGGACACCGTCATTGCCCTGGGAGCATTCGTGGCGGCGCGTGGCAACGGGAGCGCGATGGGCGTCTGGACGGCGACGATGATCGGTAATATCGGTGGGGCCATGATGATGTATGGACTGGGACATCGCTATGGACTGCCATGGCTTCTGCAGCGATTTCCCGCCATGTTTCCGGCCGGCGCCACCGAACGGATCACCGAACGCTTCCAGACGCAGGGACTGTTCGCCGTCATCGTGACCCGTTTTCTCCCGGGTGTCCGAGGCGTAGTGCCCCCACTGGCCGGTGCGATGGGCATCGGCGCCGTACGTGCCTCGATCGCCATGTCGCTGGCCTCCGGCGCGTGGTACGGACTGATCTGCGTGCTGGCCTTTCGGGCCGGCGCGAATGCCGACGGTCTGCTGGAGCGGATCGCCGGACAGCAGCGGACGGTTGGCGTTGTGGCGCTCGCCATCGTCGTCGGTGCCGTGGGCGTGTTCTGGTGGCGACGCCAGCGACGCCGGCTGTGACCGCGCCGGGATCGCTTCCGTCACCGGAAGAGCAGGCCCTGCGCCGAGGGTTCCACCTCCGGGCGTTCGAGGACGCGCTTGGTCTCGAGGAAGGCGCGTCACCGCGCACGATCGAGGCCTACCGTCGCGATGTCATTCGCTGTGCGGCGTTCATGCGGGAGCAGGGAATGGAAAAGGCCACCGAGATCACACCGGGTGCACTCCGCGAATTTGTGTATCACCTGAAAGATCTCGGGCTCGCCGGAACGTCGATCCGTCGGAACATTTCGGCCCTGCGCACCTGGTTCCGCATCATGCTGGCTGAGGGATTGGTCACTCACGATCCCACCGAGCGACTCGACACGCCGGCCAGATTTCGCACCCTGCCGGAGGTGCTCAGCGTCGAGGATGTGCTGAAACTGCTGGCGGCTCCCGGGCTCGACGAACGACTCGCCTTCCGCGACCGTGCGATGCTCGAATTGGCGTACGGCGCCGGCCTCCGCGTCTCGGAGTGGATCGGACTGGCGCTGAAGGACGTGCTGCTCGAAGAGGGGCTCGTGCGCGTCCTGGGCAAGGGCAACAAGGAGCGACTCGTTCCGATCGGTCGCTCCGCGATCGGTGCGGTCGCGGTGTACGTGCGTGAGCTACGCCCCCTACTCGAGCGCGGCGAAGGGAAGGGGATCCTGTTCCTCAATGGACAAGGGAAGCCGCTCACGCGGATGGGGGCCTGGAAAATCCTGCGCAAGTACGTCACCATGGCCGGCATCGAAAAGCCCGTCTCGCCTCATACGCTCCGTCATTCATTCGCCACCCATCTGCTGGAAGGGGGCGCCGACCTCCGTGCCGTGCAGGAAATGCTCGGCCATGCCGACATCGCCACGACGCAGATCTACACACACGTGGATCGCGAGTATCTTCGGAGTGTGCACCGCCAGTTTCACCCGCGTCCCTGACCTCGACGTCCATGCTGCTCGTTATCGACAACTACGATTCGTTCACGTACAACCTCGTGCAGTATTTCGGTGAGCTGGGCGAAACGCTCGAGGTCCACCGGAACGATGCGCTGACCGTCGAACAGGTGGGCAACATGGCACCGGATGCCATTGTCGTGTCACCCGGGCCCGGCTCGCCGCGTGAGGCGGGCATATCGGTTGACGTGATTCGTCGCTACGGCGGCGAGATTCCGCTGCTCGGGGTCTGCCTCGGACATCAGGCCATCGGCGAGGCGTATGGCGGTGTGGTGACACGGGCCGATCGGGTCATGCACGGCAAGATATCGCAGCTGCTCCACGACGGCACCGGCCTGTTCGCCGGGATTCCGTCGCCGTTCGCGGTGATGCGCTATCACTCGCTGATCGTCGAGCGCGCCACACTGCCGGCGGAGCTTCAGGTGACCGCGGTGGCCGTCGATGATGCGAACGAGATTCACGCGCTGCAGCATCGTACGCATCCCGTTTGGGGCGTACAGTTCCATCCGGAGTCGATTCTCACCGAGCACGGACGCGACCTGCTGGTGAACTTCCTCGCGATGTCGCGCGCCTTCCACGCGACGTCGGTCTAGTTCGCGGCGCCGGCGTCCGTCTTGGCCGATGCGTTGTCGGCCGATTCCTTCGGCGCAATCACCAACGACAACAGCACGCTGCCTACGAGCAACGTTCCGACCACGCCCAGTGACAGGCCGATGCCGAGCGGCCAGATCTCCGAGAGGAGCATCTTCGTGCCGACGAATGCGAGTACCAGCGCCAAGCCGTACTTGAGTAGATGAAACTTGCCGATCACGCCGGCGAGCACGAAGTACATCGAGCGCAGGCCGAGAATGGCAAAGACATTCGACGTGTACACGAGAAACGGATTCCGTGTGATACCAAAGATGGCGGGAATGGAATCGACGGCGAACACGACGTCCGTTGTTTCCACGAGCACGAGCACCACGAACAGCGGTGTGGCCACCAGCTTCGCTGCCTTTCCGTCAATGATCTCGCGCACGAAGAAGTGCTCGCCGTGGAACTTCGTGGTGATCGGGAGGAATCGTCGAACGAGTCGAATGACGGGATTCGACTCCGGCTCGATCTCGCTCTCGCCGCCGAATGCCATCCTCGCCCCGGTAAACACCAAGAACGCGCCGAAGAGGTAGATGATCCAGTGAAACTGGGTGATCAGGACCGCGCCCGCCGCGATCATCGCGCCACGCATGAAGAGCGCGCCAATGATGCCCCAGAACAACACGCGGTGTTGCAACTCGGGAGGTATCCGGAAGTAGCCGAAAATCAGGATGAACACGAACAAGTTGTCGACCGACAGCGCCTGCTCAACCAGATAACCCGCATAGAATTCAAGCATCGACTGGCGGCCCATCGACGAGCCGATCCAGAGCCCGAAGCCGATGGCCAGCGAAATCCAGACCGCGCTCCACCCCAGCGCTTCGCGGACGGATACCGCGCGCGCCTTCCGGTTGAACACGCCAAGGTCGATAGCCAGCAGGGCGAGCACGAGTGCGTTGAACGCGATCCACCACCAGGTCGTCGGCATGCAGGGAGCGAAAGGGTAAAACGACAACCTGTTTGCCTTCAGGTGCCGGGCTGCGTAACTTAACTGGCGTGAAATTTGCTGCAAACACGCCCCGTCCAACAGGACAATGTTAGTACTCGCGGTGATCCCGGCGCGCCTTGGCGCGACCCGTCTACCCCGCAAGCCGCTTCGCCTCCTCGGCGGCGAACCGCTCATCGTCCGGGTCTACGAACGTGTCATGGCGCTCGGCATCGCCGACCGGGTCGTCGTCGCCACCGACCATCCCGACGTCCTCGCGGCTTGCGAAGCGCGAGGTATTCCGGCGCTCCTCACCCGTGACGACCACCCGAGTGGCACCGACCGCGTGGCCGAAGTCGCGGCCCGTCCGGAATTTGCCCATTTCGCCGTCATCCTGAACGTCCAGGGCGACGAGCCGTTCGTCTCGCGCGACGCGCTGGCCGGCGCAGTCGCGATCGTGACTGGCGGGCGCGCGCCGATCGGGACCGCAGCCGTCCCCGTACCTGTCTCGGCGCTCCTGAAGCCGGACGTCGTGAAAGTCGTCCGTGGCAATGACGGCCGCGCCCTCTATTTTTCGCGAGCCCCTGTTCCGTATTTGCGCGATCGGGCCGATGCCGGGTTGCAGCACGAGGTCGCCCGTCAGCATGTCGGTGTGTACGCATACACGCGGCAGGCATTGCAGGCGTGGGTCAGTTGGGCGCCGCATCCGCTGGAACTCGTTGAACGTCTCGAACAGCTACGCCCGATGGCACACGGTCTCGCGATCGGGGTGGCCGACGTGCCCGCCGCCGAGGGCGGTATCGATACGGAAGACGATCTCGACCGCGCGAACGTGCGCTGGAACACGTTGCATATGAATACGCTGTCGTGACGCACCTGACGCGACAGTTCCCTTGTCCCACCTGCGCGAGAATCCGCTGATGACCACCAAGAACATGAACGCGAACCAGATGACCACCCCGAAGTACATCTTCGTGACCGGTGGCGTCGTGTCATCGCTGGGAAAGGGCATTGCCGCCGCGTCGCTGGGACGGTTGCTCGTCGAACGTGGTTTCCGCGTCACGATGATGAAGCTCGATCCGTATCTGAACGTCGATCCGGGAACCATGTCGCCGTTCCAGCATGGAGAAGTGTTCGTGACGGACGACGGTGCCGAGACGGACCTCGACCTCGGACACTACGAGCGCTTTCTCGACCGGCCGCTCTCGCAGGCGAACAACATCACGACGGGACGCATCTACTTGAACGTGATCACCAAGGAACGCCGTGGTGAGTATCTGGGCTCCACGGTCCAAGTCATTCCGCATATCACCGACGAGATCAAGGGCGCCGTGAAGCGCATCGCGCCGGGTAACGATGTGGTGCTCGTGGAAGTCGGCGGGACGGTCGGCGATATCGAATCGCTGCCGTTCCTCGAGGCGATCCGTCAGTTCCGCCGTGAAGTGGGCAAGGAGAATGCACTGTTCGTACACCTCACCCTGGTGCCGTATATCGCGGCCGCCGGTGAAGTAAAGACCAAGCCGACGCAACACTCGGTGCGCGAGCTCATGGAGATCGGTATTCAGCCGGACTTCCTGATTTGCCGTAGCGAAAAACCGCTGCAGGATGACGTGAAGCGCAAGATCGCACTGTTCTGCAACGTCGATTTCGGCGCCGTGATCGAGAGCCCGGACGTGCCGACGATCTACGAAATCCCGCTGTCATTTGAGCAGCAGGGTTTCGCCGAGCGCGTGATGGAGCGCCTTCGCCTGACCGCACCGACGCCCGATCTGACGAACTGGCGTACGATGGTGCAGCACATCACGAAGCCGCATACGCGCGTGAAGATCTGTGTCGTGGGCAAGTACACCGACTACATCGACAGCTACAAGAGCGTGCAGGAGGCGCTCATTCACGGCGGCATCGCCAATGATGTCGGCGTCGATCTGGCGTGGACGTCGAGCGACCTCTTCACGTCGCCGGAACGCGCGCGCGAGATTCTCTCGAATTATCACGGACTGCTCGTGCCCGGCGGATTCGGCGTACGCGGCGTGGAAGGCATGGTCGAGGCGATTCGTGCGGCGCGAGAGTTGTCGATTCCGTTCTTTGGAATATGTCTTGGCATGCAGGTGGCCATCATCGAGTTCGCACGCAACGTGCTGGGCCTCGATGACAGTCACTCCAGCGAGTTCGCCCCTGAGTGCAGCGATCCGGTAATCTCGCTGATGGATTCACAGCGCGATGTCACCGACATGGGTGGCACCATGCGCCTCGGCGCGTACCCGTGCCGCCTGCAGCGCGGTTCGAAAGCCGCGGAGGTGTATGGACAACCCGAAGTCAGCGAACGGCATCGGCACCGCTACGAGGTGTCGAATCGGTACCGCGACACGTTGATCGAGCACGGCATGCGTCTCAGCGGTCTCTCGCCTGATGACTCGTTGGTGGAGATGGTCGAACTGCCCGCGCATCCGTACTTCATCGGCTGCCAGTTCCATCCGGAGTTGCAGTCGCGGCCGCTGCGTCCGCATCCGTTGTTCGCAGGATTCGTGGCGGCGGCGGAGCGCTTTCACCAAGCGCAGCAGCCGGCCCAGCAGCATGCCGAACGGCCGTCGTTGGCGCACGTGAATCAGTGAGCGACTCCCCCCCAGACATGATCACGTCACTCTTTCCGTCTGACCGTCTCTTTCTCATCGCGGGCCCCTGTCAGCTCGAAGACGACACGCTCAACTTGCGCGTCGGTGAGGCGCTCGCGCGGCTGGCCGAACACGTACCCGGCGGCGTCATCTTCAAGGCCAGCTTTGACAAGGCAAACCGTTCAAATGTCGATGGCGTGCGGGGACCGGGACTAGACGCGGGACTCGCCGCACTCGAGCGCGTCCGGAAGGCAACGGGACTCCCGATCCTCACCGACGTGCATGAGGCGTCGCAGTGCGCCCTCGCCGCCGAAGTGGTCGACGTATTGCAGATTCCGGCATTCTTGTGTCGGCAAACCGACTTGCTGCTGGCGGCCGGTGCGACGGGCAAGGCCGTGAATGTGAAGAAGGGGCAGTGGATGCACCCCGAGGGCATGTGCGGCGCGGTGCGCAAGGTCCAAGCCGGTGCCACGCTGGCGGCGGTGGCGGCGGGTGCGCTGGCCGTCACGGAGCGAGGCTCCTTCTTCGGCTACGGGGACCTCGTGGTCGACATGCGCAGCTTTGCGCGCATGCGTGAATCGTGTGACGTGCCCGTGATTTTCGACGCGACCCACAGCGTGCAGCGCCCGGGGCAGGGCGTCGGCGGCACGAGCGGTGGCGCGCGCGAGTGCATCCCGCCGCTCACGCTCGCCGCGATCGCCGCCGGTGCGCAGGGGCTGTTCATCGAAACCCATCCCGAGCCGGATCATGCGCCGAGCGACGGCCCGAATATGCTGCGGCTCGATCAGATGGGGGATCTCATGGCGCGCGTAGTCGACATCTGGGATCGCGTGCGCTCGTGATGACCACGGCCGCATTGGGCGTTGCCGATGCCCTCCCTCCGCTTGTTGTCGATAGGCCACGCATCGAGCGAACGCTTGCGCGACGAATCCGCCTGGTTGGTCTCGACGTGGACGGGGTGCTGACCGACGGAGGCGTCTATCTCGGGTCGGCACGGGCCGACGGGACCGATGTGCCGTTCGAGCTGAAGCGTTACAACATTCAGGATGGCCTTGGTATCCAATTGCTCCGTGACTGCGGTCTCAAAGTGGTCATCATCACCGGCCGTGTCTCGGAAAGCGTGGCACAACGAGCACGGGAGCTTCGTGTCGATGCCGTCGTGCAGGATCCTGAGGCGCGCAAGCTCGCGGCTCTCACCACGATCGCCAACGACTTCAACTGCACGCTCGATGACGTCGCGTTTGTCGGTGACGATTTGCCCGATCTCTCGGTACTCCGCCGCGTTGGACTTGCGGTGGCCGTCGGCAATGCGGTGGCCGAGGTACGTCGGACGGCACAGTTGCAGCTCCGTGCACATGGCGGCCACGGCGCCGTGCGCGAGTTCGCCGAAGCGCTATTGGTCGCGCGTGGAGAGTGGGTGGATGCGGTGGAGCGCTATGTCGCGAGTCGCACTGCACCCGCACCTGAGGCCGCGCGTGAGGACGCGCACGCATGACTGCTGAACTGATCATCGAGCGCGGTCGCCGCGTCCTGAATCTCGAAGCGGCGGCACTTGCCGCTGTCGAACGCACTCTGGGCGACGACTTTGCCCGCGCCGTGCAGTTATTGGCCGCCTGCCGAGGCCGTGTCATTATCGCCGGCGTCGGTAAGTCCGGGCTCGTCGGCCGCAAGATGGCCGCCACGTTCACGTCCACCGGCACGCCAGCCATGTTCCTCCATCCGGTGGAGAGCGTGCACGGTGACCTCGGCATCGTCGGCGCGGACGACGTGGCCATTCTGATTTCCAAGAGCGGTGAGAGTCAGGAATTGCTCGGACTCATCGACGCACTGGCGCGGCTCGGCGTGCACATGATCGCGATGACGGCCGACCGGTCGTCTCGCCTGTCACGACACGCCGACGTCACGCTCGATCTTGGCGTCAGTGAAGAAGCGTGCCCGTACGACCTCGCACCGACCACCAGCACGACCGTCACGATGGCGCTTGGCGACGCCTTGGCCGTGGCGCTGATGGAAGAGAAGGGATTCCGCGTCGAAGATTTTGCCCGGTTTCATCCGGGAGGCTCGCTCGGCCGGCGGTTGTTAACCCGTGTCAGCGACGTCATGGTGACGTCGGATCTGCCGGTGCTCGCGCGCTCCGCCACCATGCGCGATGCCATCGTTCTGCTCGCCGAACGGCGTGGTATTGCCGTGGTCGTGGAACATGGGAGCGTGTTGGGGGTTGTCACCGCAGGCGACTTAACGCGTCTTCTTGAGCACCATGCGGACGTATTGTCCGTTCCCGTGGCGTCGGTGATGACCACCACGCCACGGATGGCGCATGATCATGAACTGGGGAGTGCCGTTGTGCACCGTATGGGGACGCACGGCATCATCGCGATGCCCGTGCTGAATGCGCAGGATCATCTCGTCGGGATCGTGCACCTCCACGACCTGATGCGCGCGGGCGCGGCATGAACTGGCGTTCCGTGTCGGCGCTATTCCTCACGTCAATCGTGTTCACCGCCGCGGCCTGCTCGAATGCGAAGGGCAAGACGCAAGTCAAAACAAAGGCCACGAGAACGGCGATCCCAGATTCTGCCGATCAGATCATCTTCGGCGGTCGCATCTTCCTCACCGATCAAGGCGTGTCCAAGGGCGTGCTGCTGGCGGATACCGTGCTCACCTACGACGATGGCACCCGGATGGAGTTACGCCGCGTGAACGTCACGTTTTACACGTCGACGGGTATGAAAGATGGCGTATTGACCGCGAAGGCCGGAACGTACAATTCGCGGCTCTCTCGACTCGACGCGCGCGGTGACGTCGTCGTCGTTCGCGACGATGGAAAGCGTTTGTCGTCACCGCAGCTCGTATACGATCAGGTACGAAACCAGATCTTCACCGACAGTGCATTCGTGCTCAACGAGCCGTCTCGCACATTCACAGGATTGGGGTTCGAGTCTGATCCGCAACTCACGAAGTTTCGGTGTATCCGCAACTGTAAGGGCCTCGCGCCCGTCAAGATTCCTACCAAGTAACGCGTGACTCCTCGACGCTCGCGCACTCGCGCACTCACGGTACTTGGTACCGTCTCGCTGCTGGCAATCTTCGCCGGTTGCCGTGGTGCGCGAACGGGGGCGACGTTGGTCGCGGCCTCCACCACGATTGCCGTGTCCGACAGTGCAGGTCGGGCCGGTGCGCGTGCCGATTCGGTGCGTGCCGATGCTGTGCGCGCGGAGTCGTTGTCGGTAGTGGCGAAGGCGGCGGGTAAGGATAGCGCGGCGACGCGGGACAGTGTAACGCGCGACAATGCACGACGCGACAGCCTTGCCGCCGCAGCCAAGCGTCCGACCAAAAAGGCTACGGCGTCGGCCACCACGCGAAACTGCGTCCTCGACTTTGCGGACAGTCCGCCGGAAACCCGGTTGCTGTATACCCGGCTCCCCGACAGTACGGCCAACACGTTCATCGGCGGCGGGTTCGTCGGTCGGTGTCAGGGCGAAAACAACCGCATCAGCGCCGACAGCGCGGAACAGTTCGAGTCGGCCGGCATCGTCAACATGTATGGCAATGTCGTGTATGAAGAACCAAACAAGTTACGCGTCACCGCGGCGCACGCCACGTACTTTACGCGGGAAGGCCGCTTGTTCGCCGATGGCGGCGTCGTCGCCACGCAGCTCGCGACGGGCAGCACCTTCAGCGGACCCAACATCGAATACTACCGGGTCATGCCGGGGCGTCCGGTAGCGAAGCTGGTGGCGCCGAACCGGCCCACGGCTCAACTCATCGAGAAAGACAGCACCGGCAAGCCGGGCCAGCCCACGATCGTCACCGCCGACCGATTCGAAGACGTCGGCGACACGCTGGTGCTGGGATGGGGTGACGTCATCATTACCCGCGAGCGGATCATCGGGCGTTCTGATTCGCTCGCCTACAACAAGACGACCCAGCTGGCGCGGCTCGTGCGCGCGGCACGCATTCGCAGCATGGATACGTCGCAGGCGTTCACGCTGAACGGGGATACGATCGATCTGTTCACCACCGACAAAAAGCTCGATCGCGTCTTCGCGTTGCATAGCGCGACGGCGACAAACAAGGATCTGGTGATCAACGCAGAACGCATCGACCTCCGGCTCAAAGAGCAGAAAATCGACGAGGCATACGCGTTCGGCAAGGGCCGGGCGCGGGCGAAGACGCCGCAACAGGATGTCGAAGCCGACTCGATGCGCATTGTGCTCACCAACCAACGTCCGCGGGAAGTGCGCGCGATCGGCGGGGCCGTGGCGAAAGGCGTGCCCGACACGCTCACGATCAAATCCGCCGATCGCGACATGCTGCGTGGCGATAGTCTCTTCGCCTACTTCGACACCATTCAGGCTCCGGCTGACACGAGCAAGCAGACACGTATCAAGGAAATCCGTGCCTTCGGGAACGCCAGCTCGCTTTTCCAGATCGCCTCGAAGAAAGGGCCGACCGCGCCTCCGGCGTTGAATTACGTTCGCGGCCAGCGCATCTTCGTGCAGTTCGATACGGGCTCCGTGCGGGATGTTCGAGTAGATTCCTCGGCGTCGGGCCTGTATCTCGAGCCAGCGCCGGACAGTCTAGCGGACAGTACCGCGAAGAAGCCGGCCGCTCCCAAGCCCCCGCTCGCTCCAGCTGCCCCGCTTCCAAAGCCGCCTGCTCCGACGTTCGCCCCGTTGTCCGCCGCCGTCGTAACCATCCCCCGTCGCCCGTTATGACCGATTCCGCTTCGCCCATGCCGACTTCGCTGGAGGAGACCATCGCCTTGGTCGATCGCGTGGTGCATGGCGATCGGTCGATGGCGTTGGCCCTCGGGGCCGTGATCGAGGCGTCGGATGCGCATGGCTCAGCGGTATTGCATGCGATCGCCGGCCGGTACATCGAGCAGCACGCCGACGGCACGCGGTTGCCGATGGATGAGGTCCGCGCTCATTTGGCGACGGAAATCCTGCCCCGTCTGGCTGCTGGCGGGGTGCTCAGCATTCCGGCGCACGGCCTGTCGTCCCCCGAGTCCGCGGTGCAAGTCTCGCCGTCACTCTGGACAGCGCTGCGCGCGCATCGCTCCGATTTCGCCCGTCAACTCAAGGCCACCGGCGAGCATCCTCGCGTCGGCCGCGCGCCCACTCCGGCCGCGAGCCTGCCTGTCATCGGGGACTCGGTCCTCAGTGCTGAGGGACTGGTGAAAGCGTACCGTGGACGTCGCGTCGTGAATGATGTCGCGCTGCGCGTGGCGCAGGGCGAGATCGTGGGGCTGCTCGGGCCGAATGGCGCAGGCAAGACAACCACGTTCTACATGCTCGTCGGTCTCATCGAGCCGCAGTCCGGGCGCATCAAGCTCGATGGCCAGGACATCACAGGCATGCCGATGTACCAGCGTGCGCGTCAGGGGATCGGCTACCTCTCGCAGGAACCCTCGATCTTCCGGAAGCTCACGGTCGAACAGAACATTCTGGCGATTCTGGAAACGCTTCCACTGTCGGCTGCCGAACGGAAAGAACGGCTCGAGACGCTGCTCGATGAACTCAGCATCAAACACCTACGCAGCAGCCGGGCCTTCCAGCTCTCCGGCGGCGAACGCCGCCGTCTCGAGATCACGCGGGCGCTGGTGACGCAGCCGAAGTTCATGATGCTCGACGAACCCTTTGCCGGCGTCGACCCGATCGCGGTGCACGACATCCAGACCATTGTGGCGGGACTTCGCCACCGCGGTATCGGCGTGCTCATCAGTGACCACAACGTTGAACAGACGCTGGATATTGTGGACCGGGCGTACATCATGTTCGATGGGCAGGTGAAGGTCTCCGGCAGCGTTCGCGAGCTGGTGTTCGATGATATGGTCGCCGAGATTTACTTGGGGCCGACGCTTACTGCGCGACTCCGCGCGCGCTTCGCTGAAGCTGATGAAGAGGTGGTGACGTCATGAGGCCAGGTCTCCAACAGAGTACCGGACTCCGACAGGAGCTCAAGGTCAATCCGCGCCTGTATCAGGCGATGGATTTGCTGTACATGCCCTTGCTCGACCTCCAACAGCACCTCAAGCAGGAACTCCTCACCAATCCGTTCCTCGAGCTCGTCGAACCCGAGGACGAAGACGACGAGTCGCCTGACGCCGACGAAGTCCCGGAGGCGCAGGATCTGGCCGAGCCGGAGACGGCTGTCGAAGCCGAGCCAGAGAAAACCGGCGACGATGACGTCGACTGGGAAGCGGTGTTGCTCGACGGTTTCGAGACGGGCGGTCAGCGCGAAGAGCACGAGCAGCGTGAGTGGTACGAGCCCGTCACGGTCGACACCAAACATCTCTCTGATCATCTCACCGAACAACTCGCGCTGATCGACATGTCGGCGCGCGAAGCATTTTTGGCAGATGAATTCGTCGGCAACATTTCCGATGACGGGTATCTCGCCTGTCCGCTCGAGGAGATCCAGCGCGGCGTGAATGAGTTGCTCGTGCGCGAAGCGGATGAGCGCGACTCCGACGTCGCGCCGTTCAGCGACGCCGAGATGCAGACGATGCTCAAGATCATTCAGGATCTTGATCCGCCCGGCGTGGGTGCACGCGATCTCCGTGAATGTCTGCTGCTGCAGTTGCGAGCCGCCGGCCATCGCGATTCTATGGCCTACCGGCTCGTCGAAGAATCGTTCGAAGATCTCATCTCGCACCGGTGGAGCGAGCTGTCGAAGCGGTTCGGCATCAGTGCGCAGGAGGTACAGAACGCCGCCGACGAGATCGCCAAGCTCGATCCGAAGCCTGGGCTGCGCTACAGCGCAGCCGGTGAGAACTACATCATCCCCGACCTCGTCGTCGACAAGATTGATCAGGCGTATCACATTTTCCTGAACGACGGGAATCTCCCGCGGCTCAAATTGTCGCGTGCGTATCAGGAGATCGCACGCGACAAGAAAAAGTTCGATACCGAGAGCAAGGACTTTATTGCCAGCAAACTGAATTCGGCGAACTGGATGATCCAAGCCATCGAGCAGCGTCGCCAGACGATGTTGAAGGTCATGCACTACATCGTTGATCGGCAGCGCGACTTCTTTGAGCGCGGTGTGCAGGCGCTGCGTCCACTCACGCTCCGGGAAGTCGCCGAAGCCGTTGGCATGCACGAGTCGACCGTCAGTCGCGTCACCAACGAGAAGTTCGTGCAGACGCCGCGCGGCGTGCTGCCACTCAAGTTCTTCTTCTCGTCCGGACTCGCCACCAGCGATGGTGACGACGTCTCCGCCCGTGGCATCAAGGACCAGATTCAGAAGTTGGTGTCGGGTGAAGACACCAAGAATCCGCTAACCGATCAGGCGATTGTCGAGATCCTGCAACAGACTGGTGTGCAGATTGCGCGTCGTACCGTCGCGAAGTACCGAGACCAGCTCGGCGTGCTCCCCGCCCGCATGCGCAAGCGCGTTTGACCCGCGCGCACCACTGAACGCGATCTCATCTCCCTCTGAATGGCCGTCTCCGCTCGTCTCCTCCGGCGCACGTCCCGGTCGGTGTCTACCCCTGTCGTAGACGTCAGCGTCCTCGTGCCTGCCAAGGACGAGGCGGGAAACCTCGCGCTGTTCCTCGAATTGTGCGAATCCACCTTTCGTGGCGAGTCGGCCCGATACGAAGTGGTCGTGGTCGACGATGGTTCGACCGATGGTAGCTGGGCACTGCTCCAGGAACTCCGCACGCAGTATGCCTTCCTGCGACCCGTGCGCCACCGCGCGCAGCGTGGGATCGCCGAAGCGCTTCGCACCGGCTACCTGCAGTCACACGGACGCGTGCTGGTGTTCTATCCCGCCGACCTGCAATTCAAGCCTGAGGATATTCCGCGACTGGTGAATCCGATCCTGGCCGGCGAATCGGACATGGTTACGGGATACAAGCAGGGCAAGTACGAAAAAGCCTTCGTGTCAGGCATCTACAACAAGCTCAGTCGTACGCTCTTCCATGTACCGGTGCGCGATCTGAACAACGTGAAGGCGTACCGTCGGGAGATCATGGCGGCGCTTCCGATGCGCCCCGACTTCCATCGCTACATGATCGTGATGGCGGCGGCGCAGGGCTTTACGGTCACGGAAGTGCCGGTGCCGCTCTACGCGCGCCACTCCGGTCGATCCAAGTTTGGCCTGTCGCGCATTCCGATCGGTGTGCTCGATATGCTCGCCGTCTGGTTCGAGCTCAAGTTCGGGCAAAAGCCGTTGCTCGCCTTCGGCATGCTCGGCGTCGCATTGTTCGCGGTCGGCGTGCTGTCCGGACTCGGTGCGGTCGTCTGGCTCGTGATCACTGGACATGGGCAGCGTTGGGTCTGGACGGTCATCCAGACGTGCCTCATGCTCGGCTCGATCTTTTTTGCCACGGGTCTCCTTGGCGAGCAGATCGCCCAGCAGCGCTCCGAGGTGCGCGAGTTGCGCCGCGAGCTTGATGAACTGGCCAGTGCACAGCAGGACGAGGATGCCGACGACGTCACGCCAGGCGTGTCATCCGGCGTCGAGCGCGAACACCGCTGACCGTCGGCGCTCCGGTTCCGCGCGCCGTGCGCGTCCTCTTCGTTACCCACAATGTGCCGCGCTTCGACGGTGACGCGGCCGGGTCGTTTGTGTTGCGACTTGCCGTGGCGCTGCAGTCGGCCGGTGCTTCGGTCGACATCATTGCACCGGCGGCCGCTGGCCTCGCTGACAGGGGGACGCTGGAAGGCGTCCGGATCCAGCGGGTGCGCTATGCGAGCGACGCGCGGATGACACTCGCCTATGCCGGTAACATGGCCGAGCAGGTGATGTCGTCGTGGGGCGGAAAATTTGCGCTGCTGAATATGTTGCGGGCGATGCGTCGCGCCGTTCGCACGCAGATCGATGCGGCCGCACGCGCCGGTAACGCGTACGACATCGTGCATGCACACTGGTGGTTCCCGTCGGCCCTCGCGCTCTGGCGCTCACGTCGCGCGGGCGACCCGCCGCTGGTGATCACCATGCACGGCTCCGACGTGCGACTGGCGCAACGGACGACGCCCGCGCACCCGCTGATGCGCACCGTGCTGAGCGAGGCGGCCATCTGCACGGCCGTCTCAGGATGGCTGGCCGCGACGGCGCTCCGCATCGCGCCGGACGCGTCGATCGCCGTCTCGCCGATGCCCGTCGATGTGCGGCACTTCGCCCCTCCCACGTCACCGTCAGCCGCGCGGAGCGGGATCCTGTTCGTCGGGAGGCTGAACGCGCAGAAGGGACTCGCGGACCTGCTCGACGCGATGGTGTCGCCGGCCATGCGTGACCATGACGCGCAGCGCGTTGGCGAGCCGACGACGCTCGACGTCGTCGGTGATGGGCCAGATCGCAATGCGTTGGAGGCGCGCGCCACCGAGCTCGGCCTCACGGAACGAGTGCGCTGGTATGGTGCCCTCCCGCAACCCGCGCTCGTCCCGCTCTATCGGGGGGCGCGCGCGCTGGCGATTCCATCCCGAGAGGAAGGGCTCGGTCTGGTTGCGGTGGAGGCGCAGCTGTGCGGCACGCCGGTGGTGGCGTATGCCGACGGTGGACTCATCGACGTCGTGCGCCTCGAGCACGGTGGGACGCTGGTCACGGTTGGCGACACGCGCGCCCTCGGCGAGGCGCTTGCCCACTTGCTCGCCGACGAAGCCACCGCGCGCGAACGCGGTATGACCGCGCGGCATGACATGCTCGCCCGTTTCTCGCCGGAAGCCGTCGCCGATCGATATCTCACGCACTACCGACAGGCCGTGCGATGACGAACGCAGCGACGGGGCGTGAGCGCGGCGTCTTGCACCACCCAGCGGTCAAACTCCTGTTGCTGCTCCTCACAGGCGTGTTCATCGCGTGGGCGCTGCGCGGACAGTGGACCGAGATGCGCGCCTCGGCGCGTGAGCTGCATGTGGAGTGGCGCTGGATCGTTGCGGCGAGTGCGTCCGTGCTGGCGGTCTATGCAATGCTGATTCAGAGCTGGCGTCTGCTGTTGCGCGGATGGGGTGGCGAACTTGCCTACTGGCCGGCGGTGCGCATCTGGACGATCGCCAATCTCGGCCGATGGATTCCGGGCAAGGTCTGGTCTGTCGGTGCCTTAAGTGTGCTGGCCGCGCGTGAGGGCGTGTCGGGAGCGGCGGCCGCCGGCGCGGCGGTGCTGGGAACGCTGTTGAACATCGGTGCCGGATTCGGAGTCGCGGTCATTGCTGGTGCAGAAGGACTCGACACGGTGTATCCTGGCTTCCGAAACGGGGCGTTGATTGCAACCGTCGTGTTCCTTGCCGGGGTACTGGCATTGCCACTGGTGTTGCCCTCAGTGCTCGGGTGGTTCACGGCCAAGCGCGGCGTGCCGATGGTCACCAAACAACTGTCCGCAGGCGCCCTCTGGGGCGCGACCGCCATGAACGCCGCATCGTGGCTGGGATATGGCGTCGCGTTTGCGTTGTTCTCGCGCGGCGTGACGCCGCAAATCAGTAGCGATCCGGTGGTGTTCATCGCAGTTTTTACGGCTTCGTATCTTATCGGATACCTCGTCCTCTTTTCTCCTGGAGGACTGGGATTCCGCGAAGCGGCGCTGACCGTCTTTCTGGTAGGCGTCGGTGCTGCGGGGCGGGGGGACGCGGTGATCCTCGGCGTCACCTCGCGCGTCTGGCTGACCCTACTCGAGGTGTTGCCGGGGCTGCTCAGCCTCCTCTTCCTCCCCGCTTCGCAGCGTGCGGCGTTGCCGCGCGCGGAGTGAGCGGTTCCGCTTGGAACGTGCTCACTGATCACCCTTTCAGTCTTCTCGATGGCTCGCTCTGACGCGACGAATGCGCCGCCCCCGTCCCCTCGCTTCCCCCTCGCTTCCGCGTCACTCGTCTGCTGTCTCGCGACGATGCTGTTGGCGTGGCCGGCGCTCGGTGGTGCGTTTCTCGTCAATTCGAACTCGGATCAGTACATCGCGGGATATTCCTTCCGCGAGTTCGCCGCGCGCGCGCTCCGTGACGGCCACGGATTTCCACAATGGAATCCCTACCAGTTCGGCGGCATGCCGTACATCGCGGCCATGCACGGGGACATCTTCTACCCGACGTTCCTGCTGCGCCTGGTGCTGCCGACCGATATTGCGATGACCTGGGGCTTCGTGCTCCACACGTTCCTCGCCGGCGTATTCACCGTCGGATTCCTGCGAGCGGCCGGTGTTCGGTTCCAGAGTGCGATTGTAGGCGGTGTCGCCTACTTGCTCAGCGGGGCCGTCGCCTCGTACGCGTCGCCGGGACACGATGGTAAGCTGTTTGTCAGCGCGCTGCTCCCAGCCGCACTCTGGGTACTGGTGCGTGGCATGCGCGATGGTCGGCGCAGTGCGTGGGGGCTGCTGGCCTTGGTCGTCGGATTGGCCGTTTTGTCGCCGCATCCCCAGCTGCTGCAGTACATGCTGCTGACGTGCGGGGCGTATGCGTTGTTCCTCGCGCTACGACCGTGGAGTCTCGCCACGGAATCGGCGGCGCCGACCCACGAGGCGCCTCCGTCGCGCCCGCTTTCGCGACTGGCAGCGGCACTCGGTGCCGTGGTGCTCGGCGCGGTGATTGGGGCCATTCAGTATCTCCCCGTGCAGGAGTATGTGCCGTGGTCTCCACGCGCCGGAGGCAAGGGATACGACTACGCCACCAGTTTTTCGTTTCCGCTCGAGGAAACGATCAACATGTATCTCCCGCAGTTCTCAGGGATCCTTGAGCACTATTGGGGCCGCAACGGCATTCACTTCCACAGCGAGTATATCGGTGCTACGGTGCTGGTACTCGCGCTCTTCGCGTTCGGCGGTGGGCTGGTGAACCGGCATCGATCGCACGCCTGGTTCTGGCTTGGAACGCTCATGGTATCGCTGCTCTGGGCATGGGGCGGCAACACCCCGTTCTATCAGTTGGTGTACGCTGTGGTACCCGGCTCCAAGTTCTTCCGGGCCCCCAGCACGATTCTCTACGTGAGTGCCTTCTCCTGCGCGGTGCTCGCCGCGTTCGGCGCGGAACGGGTGCTCGCGGGGAGGGGGACCACGCGGTACGCGGTCGGCTGGGGAAGCGTCGCGCTCCTGGTCGGCGTTCTTGCCACGACGGGAGCCTTCACCAACATCGCGATGTCGATTCTCGGCGATGCGCGCGGCGATCTCATTGAGGCCAATGCCAGCAACGTGGTGGCCGGCGCATGGCGAGCGGCCGTGGCGGTGCTGACGCTGGTGGGGCTCATGCTCGCGGTTGCCCGTCGTGTGCTGAAGGCGCCGCTGGCCGGATGGTTGCTCGTGGCGGTGGTGGCACTCGACCTGTGGAGTGTGGAGCGGAACTACTGGACCTTCTCGGCCCGCGCCGACCAGCTCTACGCCGAAGACGATATCATTCGGTTCCTCAAGTCGCAGCCGGAACCATCCCGTGTCATCGCCATCCCCCTTGGTGACAATATGGCGCCGCACGATCCGTTCGTGCTGGGCGACGCGCTCATGCACCACAGGATCCGCGGCGTCCTCGGTTACCACGGCAACGAACTCGGTCGTTTCCAGGAACTCTACGGCAAGAGTGAGGGTTTCCAATCGATCGCCAATCCGAACTTCTGGGCGCTCACGAACGCTCGGTTCTTCTACACGAACACGCCTGAATTGCCATTTCAGGGCGCGAGGCTCGCAGCGGGCCCGGTGCGCAACGCGGCGGGTACCATGACCTACCTGTATGAGCTACCCGGTGATCACCCGGCGGCGTGGGTTGCGCCGCTGATCGTGAAGCTCGACGACCCCACGACGAAAGCGACTGTGCTCAACCCGTTGTTCGACGTGAAGCGCGTCGCGATCTTTGATACGACATCGACCATTCAGGCCAGGCCGGTGAACTTGCCGCTGCCTGAACCCGTGCCGTTCGGCGTCGAAGTCACGAAGTACCAGGCGGGCGCGATCGATATTACCCTCGGAGGTCCGGCACCAGCCGGCAGTGCCTTGGTCGTTTCCGAAAATTTCTATCCGGGTTGGACTGCGACGGTGGATGGCAAGTCTGCCACGATCGCCCGCGCCGACTATACACTTATTGGCGTCGAGCTGCCTCAGGGTGCGAAGTACGTGAAGCTCCGCTTCGACAGTGCACCATATCACACGGGGAAGTTGTTGACTTTGCTGGCACTTGGCGCGGCGTTGCTCTGGTGGATTATCGGATTCGCACTCGACCGGAAAGTCGGTTCCGCGTCCAACGTTCTCGCGACCTGAGGCGAGTGACGTGACCCGAATTCCGACTCCGGCTCGTGGCTCCCTCGCGTTGGGCGAACGCGCCCTCGTGATCGTACCGACCTACAACGAGAGTGAAAACGTCACTCGCATCGTGCCGCTGATCCTTTCTCAGGATGAGCGACTCGACGTGTTGGTGGTTGATGACAACTCTCCCGACGGCACCGGACAGCTCGCCGATCAGCTGGCCGCCGCCGATCCGCGCGTTCATGTGCTTCATCGTGCAGGGAAGGAAGGACTTGGCCGTGCGTATCTGGCGGGGTTCCAGTGGGCGCTCGAGCGCGATTACGCCTTCATCTTTGAGATGGACGCAGACTTCTCGCACGATCCCGGCCACCTGCCTGAGTTTCTGGCCGCAATTCGCGACGCCGATTTGGTGCTCGGATCTCGGTACCGCGACGGGAAGGTGACGGTCGTCAACTGGCCGATGACGCGGCTCATGTTGTCCTACGGCGCGAACATCTATGCGCGTGCGGTGACCGGCCTTCGACTTGGTGACGCGACCGGCGGCTTCAAGTGTTTCCGGCGCGAAGTGCTGATGGCGATTCCGCTCGATCAGGTGCGCTCCAACGGCTACGCCTTCCAGATCGAGATGAGCTTCCGAGCGTGGAAGCGCGGATTCCGCATTGCTGAGATACCGATCGTTTTCCACGATCGCACGGAAGGCGAGTCCAAGATGTCGAAGCGGATCATGCGGGAGGCGATCTGGATGGTTTGGCGTCTCCGCTGGTGGGCGATCACGGGGAACGGGTGACATCGCCGATCGCGACAGTGCGGGGCATCCCATTCGCGAAGATGACGGGATCGGGCAACGATTTCGTCGTCTTCGACGGGCGCAACGTTCTGCTTGAACGTGTGACATCACCTGAGATGATCACATCTATCTGCAATAGGCACAATGGTATAGGTGCAGACGGAATAGTTTTTTTAGAATCTGCACGTCCCGATGCTGATGTGCGGATCCATTACTTCAACAGCGACGGAACGCCGGCCGATCTTTGCGGGAATGCGACGCTTTGCGCAACGGCCATGTCGGCAATGCTGGGACTCGCCTCGGCGTCGGGGATGACGCTCACGACGCCGGCCGGCCCGATTGCCAGCCGGCTTGCCGCCGGGATTCCAGAGATCGACTTACAGCCGGTGACGACGGCCTGCATCGACGTGGCGATCGACACCGTAGAGGGAGAGCAGCGCATCGGATTTGCCGAGGTCGGAGTTCCGCACTTGGTGATCCTTTGTGTTGATGCCGACCAGGTGGACGTCGAAGGTCGAGGGCCGCTTCTGCGCCGCCATCAAGCCTCCGGTCCGTCTGGGGCGAATGTGAACTGGGTATCGCCGATGCCTGGTGGCCAATGGCGGTACCGCACGTTTGAGCGTGGAGTGGAAGGCGAGACGTTGGCCTGCGGAACGGGCGCGGTTGCAACGGCCGTGTTGCTGACGGCCTGGGGGCTCGCACAGGCGTCGACGGTCACCATCCGGACGAGCTCCGCGCGCGATCTCGAGGTGCGTCTCACGGCGGCCGAGGCGGGCTATCGGCCGACGCTTCGTGGCGAGGGCCGCGTGGTATTCCGGGGCGTGATCGAGTCGTTATGAGGGGCCGTCGCGTTCCAACACGGTGAGCTGTCGAGTGCCGCGGACTCATGCGGCCCACATCACAAAATTCATGTGGGAAGGTGGACAGCTTTACGGTTCGTGAGCTTTGCCTACTGTACTGGGCACACAGTGACTCGTTAACGCGTTTCTGCACAGCGCTTTAGATCGTTCATCCACAGTGCGACGGAGAAATGCCCAAATGTTTTCCCACAGTTATCCACCAACATTGGTTTACATAACATGTATTATGCGCATATCCAATGTCGCAACTTTTCCCAAAATGCCGCCATTGCGACGTGTTCTGGACGCGTTACTGTCGTCTTTCCCGGTCCCGCACAAGAGCAATGCAAAACGGCGGTCCGGATCATCTCCGGACCGCCGCCATCAACTCTCCCGCTAATCTCGATCGGTGCTGGTCGTCCACACCACACCGTGAGGTCGTGACGGCGCCGACTAGTTCTTGACGGCGCCGGCGAGCTCACCCAAACGGACATTCGCTTCCTGCGCCGACGGACTGTTCGACTTGGCCAACTCTTCCCAGATCTTCTTGGCTTCCGCGTTCTTGCCGGCGGCCATCAGGCTGCGGGCTTCGGAGGCCTTGTAGTTGTTCTTGTCGTTGTCGAACTTCGCGGCCGCCGAAGCCTTGGCGAAATGCGTCGCGGCGTCGGCGAACTTGCCCTGCAGTTCGTAGCCGACCGCAACCATCGACTCCATCGACGCCTTGAAGTCCGCGCTGGCGCCGCCCACCGACTTCTCAAGCGAGGCGATGCCCTCTGCGTACTTCTTCTGTTCGAAAAGGGTCTGGGCCAGCAGCAACGCCGCCTGCTGTCCAGCAGCCGTGCCAGAATAGCTCCTGGCAACCTTGCCGAGCGCCTTCGTGGCTTCGTCGAGCTTGCCTTGAGCCAGCGGGGCCTGCGCGGCGTACAGCGCCGTCGACGCTTTCACGTTCTGACCGGTCGAGTAGCTGCGGTAGCCGAAGATCGCCAGCGCGGCGACGGCAATACCGCCAACCGCCATACCAATCGGACGGCTGTTCAACTGGAACCAATCGCCGAGCTTCTCCATCGGATTGTCGGAGAGGCTTGAGGAGGACGAAGCGGAACGGGACGACTGGGCCATGCGGAAGACCAGCGATGGGAGGCGAAGATGGGTGCGCCCGGGCCCCGTTGGCACGCTCAACACGTGCGGCGACGAAGCGGACGGCATAGCCTTAAAACATAGTGACGAACGCCCCCGGAGTGTATGGGGGCGCTCGCATTGGCAGGAAGTGATGTCCCCGGCAGGGATCGAACCTGCGGCCTGAAGTTTAGGAAACTTCCGCTCTATCCAACTGAGCTACGGGGACGGAACGACGCGTGCGGTCGGCGACACCGCCATTGCAAATCTCGCCATTGCGAATCTCGCCGACTCGCACGCTGCGCTCAAGGCTGGCGGCGGGTTCTGTGCTTAGAATGTCACGATGGCGTGCACCTCGCGGTTCGCCAACCGCGCGCGGCCCTGGAGAAATCCCAGTTCGACGAGGACGGACACGCCGAGCACGCAGCCCCCGAGGCGCTCGACCAGTCGGCACGTCGCAGTGGCTGTGCCGCCGGTCGCCAGCACATCGTCGACCACAAGCACGCGAGCGCCTGCCCCGACGGCGTCGGTGTGCATTTCGAGCACGTCGCTCCGGTACTCCAGGTCATACGACTCGCGGTGCGTTTGCCAGGGCAGTTTGCCGGGTTTGCGCGCCGGGGCGAAGGGCACGTCGAGCTGCAGCGCCATCGGCATGCCAAACAGGAAGCCGCGGCTTTCTACGCCAACCACGTGCGTAACGCCGGTGTGGCGATACGGGTCCACCATTGCCGTGATCAGGTCGCGCATCAGTGCGGGATCCGCAAGAACCGGCGTGATATCTTTGAAAAGAATGCCCGGCGACGGAAAATCGGGGACGTCGCGGAGCGTGGCCCTTAATCGGGCGACGAGGGTGGCAGTCATGTGCGCCAAGTTATCGCACGGGTCTTCTCACCGCTCGATCATGAACGTCGACGGCAAGCCTACGGCGTCAAAGCTCGTGAGTTCTCGTCGGACCACATTGGTCACCGACGTGTGGCCAGGGCCGATGTGCAGCTGGCGTTCCAGTGTGTCCAACGCCGCCGCCTCACCGGAGGCGACGACGACCACGGCGCCATCAGGCTCGTTTCGGACCCAGCCAGCGAGCTTAAGCGCACGCGCCTGCTCGCGCACATACCACCGGAAGCCGACCCCCTGCACTTCCCCTTCCACACGATAACGGCGAACCGCCAGCGCCATCAGCGTCGGACGCCAAGGAGTGCGGCCAGCGCCGCCGCCAACGCGGCGGCATCGCCGAGGCGGGGCTCATATCCCGCCAGCGAGATCTCGCCATCACGCACGCGGCGAGCAAGCAACTCGAGTACGCGCGCCGCGGCTTCGGCGCTCTCATCACCCGAACGACGGGCACGATCAGCCCACGGCTCGATGGCACTGTTGACCGAAGTCGCGGACCGCCCTTTCTGAGCCGGCATGATGTCGATCATATCGTCGTCGCTCCACACCGGCAGCGGTTCCGGGACCGGTGACGTCTCGAACAGGCCTGCAGCCTCGCCCGAATCGCTGGCGATGCCTTCGTGGTCACGCAGTTCGTCCGCCAGGGCCCGCATCTGCTCCGCCGCCTCGTCAAGCGCCCACGCATCCGAGGGCGTCGGGGCCTCCGGGGCGGCCGCCGTCATCGGCCATTCCGCGGCCAACGCCTCTTCAACGATGGCGTCCGACTCGGCCGGCGTGTACGACGCCACCGGCGTGAACGACGCCACCGGCGTGTCCACCGCACGCATCGGCATTGCCGGCGTCGATGACAGGAAGGCGTCGATCCATGGTAGCGCCGGCGCCGTCGGCTTCTCCGAGGCGGATGGATCGACAAACGACACGGTTGTCGGTCCCTCGACTGCATCGATGATCGCAGGCATCTCGAACGCCGCCGTCACGAAGTCATCCTGCGCCTGCGATCCGAGCGGCGTGAAGTACGCCGGCGTCGGATACGACGGCGGCATCGCGGCCGCCAACAGCTCCGTCACGGCGATCGGCGCCACGAAAATCGGCGCCACCGAACGCGGCGTCACCGCACGCGGCCCGTCGATCGCTGGCTTTCCACGCCAGGGCTCGGGCACGTACGGACCGACGTTCGCCCAGCCCACAATCGATCCGCGGTCCACCGACTCGCCCCCCGGTTGCGGGAACGCGTAGGGGGCCGCAGTCGGGCGCAAATCGGCGCCCTTGGGGGTAGTCGAGGCAGGTGTGGACATAGCGTGGTCAGGCCGTGAGTGCCGAAGATGCGCTGCGGAGCAATCGCGCGCAAATAGGCGCGACTACCAGATCCATCAGGCCGGCCAACCACCGGCCCCAATCAAGGGGACGAAGCGAACCGGAACGATGTCACGACCTTCCAGTTTTCCGTTTCGCTTCACGAACAGCGTCAGCATCTGTTCGTCCCGGTCGCCGATGGGAATCAGCATCCGTCCGCCCTCGGCCAACTGCTCCTCCAGCGCGGGAGGGACGTGCGGCGCTCCGGCGCTGACCACGATGCCGTCGTATGGACCATACTCGCGCCATCCGAGGGTGCCGTCACCGAGCAGGATGGAGACGTTACGCACGTTGGCCTGTTGCAGAATCGGACGTGTTTTGTCGAGCAATGCCGGGAAACGCTCGATCGAAAACACCTGCGCCGCGAGCTCCGACAAGAGCGCCGTCTGGTATCCGGAGCCTGTGCCGATCTCGAGCACCTTCTCCTTGCCCGTAAGCATCAACTGCTCGAGCGCACGCGCGTGGACGTACGGCTGCGAGATCGTCTGCCCGCTGCCGATCGGCAGCGCGGAGTCTTCATACGCGCGGTGGCGTACCGTGGGCGGAACGAACAGATGCCGAGGCACCTGATCGATTGCCCGCAACACGGCGAGATCGCGAATCCCCTTATCCTGCAGCGCCTCGACGAGTCGTCGACGCGCGCCACGGAACTCCGGCTCTACAGAGGACGCCACCAATCCGTCGCCGTATCGAGCACATCGCGGTGCGTGAGGTCGAGGTGCAACGGGGTCACCGAGATGTAGCCTTCGTGCACGGCACGGAAATCGGAGTCGTCGGGGCCGCTCCACTCCACGCTGCCACCGCCGATCCACAGGATCTCGCGTCCCCACGGGTCCTTCATCTTCGTGATCGAATTGCTGAATACGCGACGGCCGAGGCGCGTGAGGCGCACGCCCTTGATCTGCTCACCGGCCACATTCGGCAGGTTCACGTTCAGCAGCGTTTCGCGCGGAAGGGAAGTGAGCGACATCAAGTGCTTCAGCAGATCGCGGAGCACCTCGACCTGCGTCTCCAGCAGCGCATCGGCGCGCAACACACTGCCGGCGAACGAGACCGCGATCGACGGAATGCCGAGCGCCAGTCCTTCCATGGCCGCCGCCACCGTGCCGCTGTACAGCACGTCTTCGCCCATGTTCGGGCCGTGATTGATGCCGCTGATCACATAGTCCGGGCGCGCATCAAGCAGCGCCTCACAGGCGAGCATGACGCAGTCGGTGGGCGTGCCATCCACCTGCCAGCGACGCTCCCCGAGTTGTACGGGGCGCAGGGGATGATGCAAGGTGAGCGAGTGACTGGTCGCGCTCTGTTCACGATCGGGTGCGACGACACTGAGCTCGCCGAGCGGCTGGCAGGCCTGCTCAAGCACGCCCAATCCCTTGGCGAGAATACCGTCGTCGTTGCTGAGAAGAATGCGCATCGGATCGGGTGAAAGGCGTAGAGCGAACAGCGTAGAGCGAACAGCCAACAGCGAACAGCGAACAGCGAACAGCGAACAGCGAACAGCGGGCGTATTGCGCGTTATCGGGGACGCGGTGCCGGACGGTCGTCGAGAATCGTCTGCAACTCCGCCAGATCACGCTCGATACTCTCGAGCGTTTCCACCTCGAGCGCCGCACGAGCCGCCGGTCGCAACGAGCCGCCCTTGCGGTGTTCATCAAGCTTCTGTCGCGCACCGTCGATCGTGTACTTTTCGGTATACAGCAAATGCTTCACGAGCAGGATCAGTTCGACTTCGCGTCGAGCGTACACGCGGTTGCCGCTCCGATTCTTGGCGGGGTTGAGCAGTTTGAACTGGCTCTCCCAATAACGCAGGACGTGCGGCTTCAGATCGGTGAGTGAACAGACCTCGCCAATCGAGTAGAACTCTTGAATCGGTTCGCCGCGGGGCGCTCCCACTCAGTCGCGCTCCGCGCGCAGTTCGCGCGCCATCAACTCCGTGACCGCTTCGCGCGGAGCCTGTCCTTCGAACAGGATACGATAGGTCGCATCGATGATCGGCATCTCGACACCGGCCCGGTCGGCAAGCGCTTTCGCGCTCTGCGCGTTCAACACGCCCTCCGCGACACTGTCCTTGCCGGCCAGCGCTTCGTCGAGCGACTGCCCCTGCCCGATCGCGACGCCCAGTGCGCGATTGCGCGACAGCGCACCGGTGCATGTCAACACGAGATCGCCAAGACCCGCAAGCCCGGCAAAGGTCTCGGCACGCGCCCCGAGCGATACGCCAAGGCGCGTCATTTCCGCCAAGCCGCGGGTCATGAGTGCCGCGCGCGGATTGTACCCGAGACCGAGACCGTCGAGGATACCCGTCGCCACCGCCATCACGTTTTTCAGTGCGCCGCCGAGCTCCACACCCACCACGTCATCGCTGGTGTACACGCGAAACGCGGCCGCACTCATCGCACCCTGAACGAATTTCGCCGCGTCATGCGAGGCGCAGGCGGCGACCACCGCGGTGGGCTGCCCCTGCGCGACTTCGGCCGCGAAGCTAGGCCCACTGACGGCAACGACTTCGTGGCCCAGCGCTTCCTGCGCCACGACATCGGTCATCAAGGCCAGCGTCTCGCGCTCGATGCCCTTGGTGGCCACGGACAACACCGCGCCTGGCGCGATGGCACCGGCACAGGACGCGACGACTGCACGCAGCACGTGCGATGGAGCGGCGTACACCACGAGCTCGGCGCCCTGTAGCGCGACGCCCATGTCGCTACTGGCGGTGAGCCCCGGTGCGAGCGCGATGTTCGGCAGAAACCGCGGATTCTCGTGGCGCGCGTTGACCGCCTGCACCACGTCGACTTCACGCGCCCAAAGCGTCACGCGATGACCGTTGCGCACCAGTCGGTCCGCAATCGCCGTCCCCCAAGCGCCACCACCGATCACGGCGCAGACACGCGTACTGTCCATCACGCGCGTCCTCCAGCCGAAGGCGACGACGAACTCCGTCCCACGCGACGTTCTTCCCCGCGGCGAAGACGGCCGATGTTTTCACGATGCGTCCAGAACACGAAGGCCCCGACCGCTGCGCCCACGATCACGAGAGGCGTGATCGTGCGCTGTTGCAGCAGCAACGCCACTGGCAGCACCACGGCACCGACTAACGATCCGAGCGACACATAGCGGGTCGCCGCCACCGCGATCACGAAACCGACGATCGCACACAGCGCCGGAATGGGAGCCAAGGCGATGAAGACGCCGCTTGCGGTCGCGACGCCCTTGCCTCCGCCGTTGCCCATCAAAAACACTGGCCGCACATGTCCGAGAATGGCGAGCAATCCAAAGCCCGCGCCCCACGGCCACCCCGTCGCCGCGCCGATGATGCCGGGAAGCAGCAACACCGGCAGCGCTCCCTTGAGGCCGTCCATGACATACACGAACAGCCCCCACTTCCACCCGAGCGTCCGGAACACATTCGTCGCCCCGAGGTTGCCAGATCCGACCGTCCGCAGATCGACACCGTTGCCCTTTCCCACGAGGTACGCCGTGGGAAAAGAGCCGATGACGTACGCGGCCAGCACCACCGCCGCCTGGGCGATCAGGGAACTCACGACTCGCGCTTGCTCCGCATGATGATGCGCATCGGCGACCCGGTAAATCCCCATTTCTCACGCAGCTGGTTGTGAATGAAGCGGATATAGTTCTCGGGGATCAAGTCCGGGTGATTGCCGAAGAACGCGAACGTTGGTGGAGAGGTTTCCACCTGCGTGGCGTAGTTGAGCTTCACTTCGCGTCCCGCCGCCTGCGGCGGCTGCAGTCGGGCGATGATCTCCTGGAGTGCATCGTTCACCTGCGACGTGGAGATGCGGCGCGTGCGCTGTTCCTGCACTTCGAGTGCCATGTCGAGCACCTTGTTCACACGCTGGCCGGTCAGCGCCGATGTGAACAGGAAGGGCACGAAGCCAAGGTACGGAACCTTTTCGACGGCGTCCTTCCGGAACTTGGCCGAGCTCTTATCCGTCTTGTCCGCGTACAGGTCCCACTTGTTGATCACCATGATCAGCCCACGACCAGCTTCCCACGCCAGCGTCGCGATCTTGAGATCCTGGTTCTGCAATCCTTCCGTCGCATCGACCATCAGGATGCACACGTCCGACGAATCGATGGCACGCCGAGTGCGCAGCGCCGAGTAGAACTCGATACCGTCATCGATTTTTGACTGGCGCCGCAAACCGGCGGTATCGACGAAGATGATCTCGCGATCGTGATAGCGCATCGGGGCGTCGATCGAATCGCGCGTGGTGCCCGATTCGTCATTCACCACCAGACGTTCCTCACCGAGCAGCTTGTTCACGAACGACGACTTGCCCACGTTGGGACGGCCGATCACGGCAATGCGCACGGCTTCCGACGGAACTTCATCCGTTTCCGGAATGGCTGCCACGAGCGCGTCAAGCAAGTCGCCTGAGCCCTTTCCGTTGGCAGCCGACACGGGGTACACGTCGGTCACGCCGAGTCGGTAGAAATCGTAAAAGTCGGAGCTGTTTGGATCGTCGACTTTATTGGCAACGAGCACCCACGGCTTCTTCGCATGGCGCAGGATGTCAACAAGGCGTGCGTCACTGGGGTGCACGCCGACCTTGGCATCCACCACGAGCATGAGGAGATCCGCTTCGTCGATCGCCTGCATGACCTGCTTGCGGATGGCAACGTCCATGGGCTCGTTCGAATCTTCGACGAGACCGCCGGTATCGACCAGCCAGAAGTGGTGGCCGGCCCAATCAGCCTGGCCGAAATGGCGGTCGCGGGTAGTGCCCGGCTCATCGCTGACGATCGCGGACGCTTCGCCGATGATACGATTGAACAGGTGGGACTTCCCAACATTGGGACGTCCGACGATGGCTATGACTGGAAGACTCATGCGGCTGGTTGGAACGCCGCGTCACCTTCCGGGACCAGCGCGTCTATGAAATCGTACGAAGGAAATACGGGCATCGGCAGCGATTCGCGCACCGCCACGAACGACTCTTCGTCGAGGAAGAGTCCATCGTCGTTGATGCACTCGGCGGGAATGAGTGCGAGATCGAGATCATGGCGATCCACGAGCGCCTTGCGAATGTCGGCGCCCACCAGCAATCCGGCGGTGGTCGTGGTCGGACCGAACAACGAATTCTCCATCGTGATAAGCGAGAACTCGGCGCCGGTGGCCTCACGCAGCAGGTCGAGCAACTCGGGCATCAGCGGCGTCATGGAGACACCCGTGACGACTCCGATTCGCTTGCCGTCGAGACGGGGCAATTGCGACAGACCGTCGCGCACGCGGGCGCGCAGCGATGTCACGGCACCGACGCCATTCTCGATCTGCGAGAAGTCGCCGTAATGCTCCAGTTCGGGGAGCGGTTCGTTGGCGAGCAGATACAGTTCGTCGGAGCCGAACACCCAACGGTCGCCACGCTCGGCGAGGCCACGCTGGGCCCACCGATGCACCGTATCGAGCAAGTGGCGCGCGTTGGTAGCGTCCATCGACTTGCCGTTGTACAGGTGCGAGAACTGCGTGACACCGACGGGAACGAGCGCCACGGACATCACGGCATTGCCCAGGTTCCACAGGTCAGCGAGCGACTGCTCGAGCACGTCGCCGTCGTTCAGGCCGGGAACGATGACCATCTGCCCGTGGAATTGGATCCCGCCCTCGGCAAGCCGCGTAAGCTGATCCACGATATTCGGGACGCGCGGATTGTTGAGGAGCACCTTTCGCGCTTCCCACGGCGTTGCATGAACCGACACGTAGAGTGGCGACAGCCGGTACTCGAGAATGCGCGCGATGTCCTTCTCTTTCACATTCGACAACGTCGCGAAATTGCCATAGGCGAAGGACAGCCGGTAATCATCGTCACGAATGTAAAGCCCTTTCCGGAGGCCCTTGGGCAGCCCCTCGATGAAGCAGAACTCGCACCGGTTCGCGCACCGGCGAACCGTGGGCGGAGCGAGCTCCACGCCCATCGGCTCGCCGCCCTCACGCTCGATATCGTATTCGACCTCCGACCCATCTGGCAGTCGCGCGGATACGATAAACGCCTCATCGGCCGTCAGGAACTCCCAATCCAGGAAGTCCTCCAACGGCCGTTCGTTAACGGCGAGGAGTTCAGTGCCGGGAACGATGCCGATCTCGTCGGCAATGCTTCCTGGCTGTACACGTGTGACGCGAACCATGATCCGGGACGAAAACGGGGGAAGAGGCCCAAAAGCCTTCCCCCGGATGACAAGGGGCGGCAACCTAAGCGCTGCCGCCCACTTGAGAAAATATACGAACTGTGAGGCCCGAAGTCAATTTAGAACATGGACTTACTTGAGTGGCGCGTATCGATACGCGACGGCTTTCGGCGCATCAAGCTTCACTGAGAAGGTCGTGTTTCCACCTGCATCCACGGGACCAATCGCCACATCCTTCGTCGCGACCGCCACGCCGGCGGCATCCACGAGCTCAAGCTTCATCGTCCATGATGCCGTCGCGCTGCCTTCGTTGTTTACGGTGCCCTGAAGTGAATACGAGCTCCCGGACTTCTGGGCCAGCGTAATGTCGACCCTCGGATTCGTTTTGGTCTGTTTGTCGAGGTAAAACAGCACCGAGTCGTTCGCCGACTTCTTCTTCGCGGCGTCCGATTCCGCACGCGCGCGGAGCTGCCAGAGTCCCGCCGTGAGACGATATGCGCGATCGTAATTAGGGTCGACATCCACAAGGCGCGTGACCACAGGTGCCATGCGCTCGGTGTCCTTCAGCGTGAAGAGCACATTGGCATAGTTCAGCAGCGCCACCCGATGATACGGATTCTTCTTGAGTCCGTTCTCGAAGAGCTTCGAGGCATCGGCGTCATGTCCCGTGGCGGCGGCGTTCGACGCCGCCTCGAAGAGCTGGTCAGCCGAGAACCTGTCTGGCGCGTTCAGCATATCGGCGAAAATGGCCGTGACCGCCGCTGTGTCACCAGACAGGCGAACCGCCCGACCCAGCGCCTGCGCCGCGTTCGCGTCACCCGGCGTATCCTTCAGGTACGCCGCCAGCAGTGCTCGGGCGGCCTTAATCTCGGCGTCTTTCTTCTCGCCAGCGGCCTCTGCTTCGGCACGGGTCAACTTGATGACCGCCAGGTTGTAGCGGCTCTGCTGCTTGACCTTCGTGTACAGCGTGTCCGAGCCGGACAGCGCGATCACCTTCTCCATCGCGATCATCGCACTGTCGACCTTGTTCTGCTTCTGGTACACGGCCGACAGCACGTTCCACGGACGCGGATCTGAAGCCGCCACCTGTAGCGACAGGTTAGCAAAATACGCCGCCGAGTCGTTCTGCTCCGCGCCCATCGCGGCGATCGACTTGTTCAGGATCTCACCGAAGAATTGCGCACGATACGGGAGCACCTTCTCCTTGCACTGCGGCAACATCGACTCAATGGCCGTCGCCGCCGAATCGAGGGCGAGCAGCAGGTTCTGTGAGCCGGCCGGGTTCTGGGTAAAACCGACGTCCCCCCGCTTCATCACGTAGCTCGCGTTTTCACGCTGGAGCCACTGCGCGTAGGCGCGCAGCAGCATCCACTGGCGCCCGGCGTCGTTCTTGATCTTCGACGGGTCGTCCGTGAGTACGCGAATCGCGTTCTGCAGGTGCTTGGGCACTTCATCCCCACGCCGCGAATTCGCCGCGGCGATGATGTATTGCTTCGCGCCATTTACCTGAAACGGGCTGCTGTCGTTGATCTCGCACGCGCCCTGCGCAGAAGATGCCATCGGCATTCCTGCGCTGAGTACCGTCGCGCTCACAACCGCTGTCCACATCCGAGCCTTCATCACTGCTCTCCTCGTAAGTGCCATGTTAGCTACTGCGTGGTTGTACCCCGACGGGCGCACAGGTTCACCGGTTCACTGCTGCTCGCCGGCACACACCCGCCAACCGGAGCGCTTTGTCGCACAAACAACAAACGAACCGCGCGAACGATAGGCCATCGACGCGATTACGCGCGATACGACGCACCACTTCCGGTGTTAAACACCACCACTTCGGCATCGGCCGAGAGTGTGCCCGCCGTCACCGCGTCGTGTAGCACGGAGAGAGCGCAGCCGCCCTCCGGAGCTGCGTCGATGCCAGTTGCCGTCGCCAAGCGAAGCGTCCAGTCACGGATCGCATCCTCGGTGGCCGTGCCCGCGATGCCATGGGTTTCGCGCAGCACGCGCAGCAAGAGCCGGTCGCCGAGCGGCGACGGCACCCGAAGTCCGCTGGCGTATGTCACGGGATCGACCCACGGTGTGGCCCGATCTTCGTTGGCGGCAAACGCTCGCGCAATCGGCGCGCACCCCGCGGCCTGCGCCACCACGTATCGAGGCTGCTGGGCTCGCTCAGGAAGCCATCCGCCGGCCATGAGCTCGTTGATGGCCTTCCAGATGCCGATTGTCCCTTCCCCACCACCGGTTGGATACACCAACGCGTCGGGCAATCGCCAGCCAAGCTGCTCGGCCATTTCGAAGCCCATTGTTTTCATCCCTTCCACGCGGTACGGCTCGCGAAGCGTCGAAACGTTGAAATAGCCGGATTCCGCCGCGTAGGCGATCGCCAGCTTGCCGGCGTCTCCGATATGTCCATCGATCCGCACGAGCGTCGCGCCCAGCGCCTCGATCGTGTCAAGAATCGGTCGCGGCGTGGTACGCGGCGCGAACACACGCACCGGCATGCCGGCTGCAGCACCGTAGGCGGCGAGGGCGGCACCCGCGTTTCCTGCGGTCGGTACGACGAGACCGGGATACCCCTGCGCCTTGGCACGGGTCACCGCAGCGCTCATGCCGCGCGCCTTGAATGACACCGTCGGATTCTGCGACTCGTCTTTGATCCAAAGGCGCCGAACGCCAGTCGCGGCCGCCAGCGCTGGCGCTTCGATCATCGGCGTCAGCCCCTCGCCAAGCGAGACGGGGACTTCGCCGGCCTCGATCGGCATGAACGGCGCATAGCGCCACGCATCCCAGCGATCGACGAGCGGTGTTCCCTTCGGCACGGGAGCGTAGTGCGCGAACAGCGGTTGGCCGCACGCGGCGCAGACGGAGGCGCGATCGCGTTCAGCCGCCGTGTCGCACGCGGAACAGCGCAAAGTCCAAGAGGCAGGAGTCATTCGAAAGTCGAGTCGAGAGGAACATCGGAAGGAACGGGAGAAGACAGGTCGGTGGGAATATCCGACGGAAGTGCACGGGAGGGAACGCCCAATGCGGAGAGCAAGCGCTCCGCCGAGGCGAGTCCGAAGCCTGCGACAGCGGCAATCTGCTCGACCGTCGCCTCACAAACCCCCTGCACGCTCCCAAACGCGGTGAGTAGGGCTCGCCGTTTCGTCGGTCCGACGCCGGGAATCTTGAGCAGCTGCGACGTGATCGTACGCGCCGCGCGCTTCTGTCGCTGAAAGGTGACGGCGAAGCGGTGAGCCTCATCGCGCGCCTGTTGCAGCATGCGAAGCGCCGGGGAGCGGCGCGGCAGCCGCACGGGATCGCTGCGACCGGGAAGGAAGATCTCTTCGTCGCGCTTGGCGAGGCTGATCAACCCGATCGACGTGATCCCCAGCGCGTCGAGCGCGGCACGTGCGGCACCAAGCTGCCCCTTGCCACCATCGATCACGGCGAGGTCTGGAAGCACCAGCCCCTCGGTGACGCGACGCGTGAAATACCTCGTGACAACTTCATGCATCGATTTAAAGTCATCGTTGCCTTCGAAGGTCGCGATCTTGAACTTGCGATACTCGGCGCGCTTCGGTCGACCATTCTCGAACCACACCGCACTCGCCACCACGTCAGTACCCTGCGCGTGCGAGATGTCGAAGCAAATCAGTGAACGCGGCAAGCGCGGCAAACCCAGCTCGCGCTGCAATTCATACACTGGATCAACGGCGCGTTCGTCCGCCTCGAGCGCGGCCAGCTTGAACTCTTCCAGCAAATGCTGCGCGTTCTTGTCGGCGAGATCCACCAACGCGCGACGCGGCCCACGGTGCGGGATACGGACCTTCGTACCTTCTAGCGACGCTTCCAACGACTCGCGATCCTCGAAGTCGAACGGCACCAGCAAGTCGGCGGCGCGCCCTTCGGCCGTGCGATACCATTGAGCAAGACAGGCGCCGAGCACCGCGCCATCCTCTTCGTCTTCCGCATGTTCAACGAGACGGTGGTCGCGCGCCAGCAACTTGCCGCCGCGGACGCGCATGATGACGACGCACGCGTCCTCACCGTCGCGGGCGTAGCCGACCACATCGCGATCACCGCCCTCGACCTCGAGCACGACGGTCGGCTCTTCCATTGTTTCGAGATGGCGCAACGCATCGCGCAGTTCTCCCGCGCGCTCGAAATCAAGGCGCTCCGACGCGTCGAGCATCCGCTCGCGCACGTGGCGCACAACATCGCTGGTGCGCCCATCGAGAAACCACACGACCTCGTCGATCATCGCGCGATAGTCGTCTCGGGTCTGATAGCCGACGCACGGCGCCTGGCAGCGCTGAATGAAATAATCAAGGCACGGCCGTTCCGGCGCTTCCCTCAGCAGGTTGTAGTGGCACGAACGGACGGTAAAAATCCGTTTGACGACATTCAGTGCCCTCCGCATCGAACCGACGTCGGTATACGGACCGAAGTAACGCGCGCCGTCGTCCTGCAGACGGCGCGTCACGATGACCCGCGGAAACGGCTCCTGAACTGTGACCTTGATGTACGGATACGACTTGTCGTCGCGCAGCGCGATGTTGAATCGCGGATGATACTCCTTGATCAGAGTTGCCTCGAGAATCAGGGCGTGTGATTCATTCGGCACCACGATCGTATCGAGGTCGCGGACCTTGCGCATCAGCCCGCGCGTCTTCGGACTACTCAGATGATCCTGCGCCCAGTAACTCTTCACGCGGGAGCGCAAACGCTTCGCCTTGCCCACGTAGAGCACCTTCCCGTCGGAATCCTTCCAGAGATACACGCCGGGCGATTCCGGAAGATGCGGCAGCTTTTGCGCCACACGCGCGGGCATGCCGCGCGCAATGGCGGCGCTGGTCCAATCATCCTCGGGCACCAGCAGGGCGTCGTTGAGTCGCTGCTCGTGATCGGCACTCATGCGCCCACCTTCCGCACCGGTCGACGGAGCCACCGCGCCGCTTCAGTCGATCCCATGGCCCACGCGACCAACAGATAGGTGACGCCGAATCCCGCCAGCACCGGCACGCCCGCCACACGCGGATGCAGCGTCGGGAACCAGCGGTGCTGCGCCAGTCGTAGAAGGGCCGCGAGCAGCCCGGCCGCAACCGAGGCGAACGCGATACGCCGCGTGCCCTGCCACATCGCCGGCGTGTAGAGGGTCCCGATGCGCCGCCGCAGTCCGCGCAATAAGATGGCCAGGTTCACGTACGATCCTATCGCCGAGCCAAGCGCAATGCCCGCGGCCGCCATCGGCAACGAACGCATCGGCACGGCGATGCCGACCGCCACGATCGCGGAGACAAAAATACTGGCGACCGAGGCCCGCAGCGGCGTGCGATAATCCTGGAGCGCGTAATAGGCGGACCCCAGCAGCTTCACCGATCCGAAGCTGACCAAGCCAACGGCGTACGCTGCGAGGACCCAGTGCACCGACTGCTGTTCCGTCGCACCGAACCGTCCCGCGCGGTAGAGAATGCCGACGCAGTAGTCACCCAGCGTAATAAACACGACCGCGCTGGGCACGATGTAGAACAGAATGCGCTGCCACCCCCCGCGAAGCCGTTCGCGTAACGCCTCGATCGCCAGCGATCCACTGTCGCGCGCAAACTCCGGGAGCGCCGCCGCCGCGACCGACACGCCGAACAACGACACCGGCAACATCGCCAGCGTATTCGCATACGAGATGTTCGTCGCTGCACCTTGAGGAAGGAAGGACGCGATCTGCAGGTCGATAAACGACGAGATCTGCACCACACCGAGTGCGGTCATGACCGGCAGAATATTGCGGAGTGTCTGCATCACCCCTTCGGCCGAACGATCAAGCGTTGGACGGATCGATCCGACAAGACGCAGCACTTCCGGCATCTGCGCCGCGATCTGCAACACGGCGCCGCCAAGCGTGGCCCAGGCAAGCCAGTAGGCGAGCGTCATGGCATCGGGGGCATGCCGTCCCCAGACCAGCAGCAACGCGATCTGTGCGATCGACCACAGTGCCGCACTGGCGTACGACCAGAAGAACCGGCGGTGGGAGTTCTGAATGCCCAGACACCAGCCACTGAGCACCATCAACCCCGTCATGGGAAACAGCACGCGCGTAAGCCGGGTCGTCAACTGCTGCGTCGACGCATCGAAGCCAGGAGCCAGCGCCAACGTCAGCAACGGAGCCGCGGCGATTCCCGCCAACGTGAGAAGTGAGACGGCTACGAGCAGCAAACCGAGTACCGCGTTCGCGAGCGTCTTGGCAGCTTTGGGATCGTCACGGACGAGCAGACGACTGTACACCGGCACGAAGGACGCCGACAACGTCCCCTCACCCAACAAATTGCGCACCGCATTCGGAATCTTGATCGCCGCGTTGTAAGCGTCCGATGCGGTCCCCGATCCGAAATAGTACGCGAAGGCGGTGTTTCGCAGCAATCCGACGACACGACTGATGAGTATCCCCGCACCGACGACGACGGCGGAGCGTCCGCCCCCGGAGTCACTCATGAGTCGGCGCGCGTTCCGTGCACGAGCGACTGCGCGTGTGCCTGCGACGCCTCTCGAAGACGTGTCAGCAGACCGACGCCGAATCGCGCGAGATACGGCAACAGATTGAGTACGCGCTCCGGAGACTGTCCCATCGGACGAAGCGACGCCCGCACGTAGGCGAGCTCGCGCATCGCATCGATCTCGTTGCGTTTCACGCCGCCCAGCACTCGGTGCTCGAACTTGTCGATCCGATGCGTGAGGTCACGCGACAATCCCGCGATCACGTCATGCCCCACAGGAGACCCGGCACCGTCGACAGTGTCGCGCAGCGCGCGCAGCTGCGCAGCGATCGCGACCCGCAGCCGCTCAAGCGTGTCGCTGATCCCGTCATCGAGCAGTCGCTGCGCGACCTGCTGTTCGGCGGCATGCGGGTCACGCAGAATCGCCTCGGACAGGCCAAGGCGATCAAGTGCACGGTAGGCGTCGCCATCGAGCACTTCGCCGGCCCAGCGGGGCGCAACCACTGGCGCTGGCGCTCTCAACGCCGCCGCGATTGGTGCCACCTGCGCGAAGTACGCCAACTCACCGGGCCCCGCGAGATAAGCCAGGGTAGGCAGCAGAAAGCGCTCCAGCACCGGGCGTAGCAACACATTCGCGCCAAGCGTCCCGATCTCCGCTTCGCGCGCGACCGTTGCCGCCTCCGCAACCGGAACGCGCACCCGCATGCGCTGCACCGCATCCGCTTTCGAAACGAGGCCAGTGTGAAACACCAATGACAAACCGTCGATCACATCAACCTGCGGCACGTAGCCGGCAGCCTCGATGGCCCGCGTTCGTGCCGAAAGCGCCTCGGAAACGCTCGCCGCGGCGGTGAGCGCGTGGCGAAGAAAACGGTCGGACGCCACCCGGAATGCCGGATGCGCGGCATCGAGGACCGCAATGCCCAATGGCTCGAGCATTGACCGGAGTAGCTGCACGTACGCGGCACCGACGGTGGCGTGCGAAACGTACGCGGCATCCACAGCGTCGAGCACGCTCGCCTGCGCGGCCGATCCACAGGCCGCGGCGAGAGTCGCACGGGCAGCGGTCAGGTCGCCGAGCGGCACGTCGGCCATCGCGACGCCTTCCGTCGGTTCTCCAACGAGCGAGAGCGTCCGGAGGCCGCGGGCCGTGGCAACGTGGGTCACGGCAGCCTCCATCCAATCGGCGTCATCGCTGGCCGCCCAGAACACGGGCGCCACGGGCAGATCGATCGCTGTCGACAGTTCGTCCGCCAAGGACAGCGCACTCAGGGCCTTCGTCCACGTGTACCCCGGACCACCGAACAGGCCGGGCTGTTGACCCGTCGTGACAACGACGCCCCGCGCTGCCGCCTGCGCCAGTCGGTCGGCGGCCGCTCCCGTTGCCGCGAACGCTGGAGCGAGCGTCGTGAGCCAGTCAAATCCATCCAGCGAAGCTCGCACCTGTAACGCGTGCGCGCGCCACGCCGCCGGCGACGTGGGCCGATGGGAATACCACTCCGCACCGACGTCACCGCGCTGCACCGCCTGCGAGAGCGTGCTGCCGCCCAGCTGGGCCGTGCGTACGATCACGCCGTCTACCGACATCGGAATTGGCTCACGGACAGTCACGCCCTCTGCTCACTTGTGGTACGGTTCGCCTCGAATGATGGTGCCCGCTCGGTACAATTGCTCCGAGAGCACCAGCCGCGCTACCTCATGCGGCAAGGTCCATGGAGCCAACGACAATCGGCGGGCCGAGCGGCCGCGAACGGCTTCGCCGAGACCGTGCGCACCGCCGATGACGAACGCCACATTGCGGGCCTGTTCGCGTTGCTCCTGCAGCCAACTGGCGAAACGGGTCGAGTCCATGGATTCCCCGCCCGGATCGCACGCGACGATCAGCGCATCAGCCGGAATTCGCTCCGCCAATCGCTCGGCCTCGCGATGCATAACCAGCGTCGGGGTCAGGCCTCGTCCGGCTTCCTCTTTCACTTCGACGACGTTGAGCGGCCAGTAGCGCGCCGCTCGCGACTCATAGTCCTGAATGGCATCGGCCAGCCCCGCGAGGCGGGGCCGGCCGATTACCAGCAGCGAGATCCGCATCGATCCGGCGCCGCGTAATAGATCACGCGTAGATGCCGCGGAGGCGGTGCACCGTGGCCACACGGCTGATCGCAAGCATGTACGCCGCCGTACGCATGTTCACGCGATGCTGCTTCGACAGCGAGAGCACATCCTGGAAACTGCGGGTCATGATGCCGCCTAGACGCTCGTTCACGTCGGCCTCCGACCAGAAGTAGCCCATACGATCCTGCACCCACTCAAAGTACGACACCGTCACGCCGCCCGCGTTGGCGAGAATGTCAGGAATTACAAAGATCCCCTTCTCCTCAAGAATCGGATCGGCGGCCGCGGTGGTCGGTCCGTTGGCTCCTTCGCAGATCACCTTGGCGCGAATGCGCGCGGCGTTCTTCGTGGTGATGACGTTTTCGAGCGCGGCCGGCACCAATACGTCCACGTCGAGCGTGAGGAGCGTATCGCTGTCGATCAGTTCGGCGCCCGTGAACCCGCCGAGCGAGCGATGCTTCTGCACGTACGCGATCGCGGCGTCGACATCGATGCCCTTCGCGTTGTAGAAAGAGCCCGCGCGATCGCCGATCCCCACGATCTTGCAGCCCTCGGCCGCCATCAGCTTGGCCGCCGTCGAACCGACGTTCCCGAAGCCCTGCACCGCAACCGTCGCACCCTTCATTGCCAGTCCAAGGTGGTCGAGCGCTTCACGTGTGACCAGCATGCAGCCACGCCCGGTGGCTTCCTTACGGCCCTGCGAGCCGCCCATTTCGATCGGCTTGCCGGTGACAACGGCGTTCTCGGTGCGACCGACGTGCATCGAGTACGTATCCATCACCCACGCCATGACCCGCTCGTTGGTGTTCACGTCAGGCGCAGGGACGTCGGTGTCGGGCCCCAACAAGGAGATGATACCCTTGGTGTAGCGGCGCGTTACGCGCTCGAGTTCCCCGACGCTCATCGTGAGCGGATCACAAATCACACCACCCTTTGAGCCGCCGAACGGCAGATTCACCACCGCGCACTTCCACGTCATCCCTGCGGCCAGCGCTTTGACTTCCTCGAGCGTGACTTTCATGTCGAAGCGGATACCCCCCTTCGCCGGACCACGCGACGTGTTGTACAGGACACGGTAGCCGGTAAACACTTCCACGTCCCCGTTGTCGAGCTGCACGGGCACCGAAACGATCAGCTGCTTTTCGGGGTTGCGAAGAATCTTGTAGATGCCGGGCTCGAGATCGAGCAGCTCGGCGGCACGGTCGAAGCGGGACATCATCGCTTCGAACGGATTTTCTTCGTTCAGGAACCTGTCCTTGTCCGGGCGGACGATACTGTCCGTCGGCAGGCGGAGGAGGTCGATAGCCATTTCGCCAGATATTTTAGGCCGGACTCAGCCGGCGGTGGGAGTGGTGGCCCTGCGCGCCGCCAATACTCGGGCGACAGCCTGATCCAGTATCTCGGCGCCTTGCTCGACCACCACGGTCTGCGAAACATACCAAAGAGCAGCCCCGGCGCGAGGCCAAAGTGGCACCAGTTTGACAGCATCTTTGAGTGTACACAGCACCGCCACCGATGGACCTGCCCGCGCCACGATGTCTGACAGGTCGCTCGGCACGAAGGCGTGATGGTCCGGATACACCGCGTGATGCTCGACGGTGGCCCCTGCCGCCTCCATCTGGCGACGAAACGCGTCTGGATCGGCGATAGCGCTGACCATGACAAGTTTTCGTCCACGAAGCCAGGTCAGATCGTGCTCGAGCCCGCGCGGCACTCCCTGCCCGCCGCCGATGGTTGCCGCGAGCCGAATAGTCCCCGGCGCCAAACGGACCAGCGCAATCGGCACGGCCGGCGCCGCACCACGAATCGCCGCCCTCACCATCTGCACTTTCTCCGGAGACGCCGCCTTCACCGTGATCACCGCCACGGACGCCCGATTCAGGCTTCCAAGCGGCTCCCGATAGGGACCGCTCGGTAACAGCCGAACGGGCTCCTGCCACGCATCCGCACTCACCAGCACCACATCGACGACTCGCGAAACCTGACGATGCTGAAATGCATCATCCAGTACCGCGCAGTCACACTGTTTGCTTCTCGCGGTCACGAGTCCGACGGCTCGCTCGGGTGCCACCACGACCGGGATGCCGGGGGTGAGCAGCCCATGCACCCGCCACTCGTCGTCACCGTAGCCGCGCAACACCAACGCGGGCGATGCCCCAGCTGCGCGCAGGCGCGAGACAAACCACGAGGCCACGGGCGTCTTGCCGGTGCCCCCGACACTGAGATTGCCGACCGAGAGCGCCGGCAGCGCCGACAGCGGAAGCGCACCGGCACGTGCGCGCGCGTCGAATCCCGCATTGCGACGGGCAATGATCGCACCGAACAGCCAACTGAGCGGAGTGATGGCCGTACGCACGAGTCGCGCGCCGATGGATGCGGAACTCCAGACGTACGAAACCACGGCGCGCCCGCCCGTCCCGATGGTCATCGTGTCACGCGTTCGTCGGCTTTTTCGACAGCGTCTCCACACGCGCGACGGCATCGCGCATCCGCTGCGTGAACTCCTCCGTGCGCGCCGCGACGGCACGCACATCGGGATCCACCAGCACGACCGGCTCGCCGTACTCGATGGTCACGCGCGCGAACGGCTTCGGAATCTCGAAACCGTCCCAGCTGCGCAATTGCCACTTGCGATCGACATGCGCAACGAGCGTCACGACCGGCACGCCGGCCCGATGCGCCAGCACAAGCGCGCCGGGAGCGAAGCTGTGGCAAGGTCCACGCGGACCGTCGGGAGTGATCGCCATATCGGCGCCACGCTTCAGCACTTGCACCGCTTCAAGCAGCGCTCGCGCTCCCCCGCGTGAGGACGATCCGCGGACGCCGAAAAATCCAAACGTTCCGACGATGCGCGCGATGATCTCACCGTCTCTGTGCTCACTGATCATCACGCCGGTTGGCTGACGATGTGCCCAGAGGATGGGCAGCATCTGTCCATGCCAGAGCGTGAGCACCACACGCGACACATCAGGCGTGCGGTCGAGCAGCGCCTGCCGGCCATACACCGTCACGCGCCACGTGGCGCCAAGCGCGTACAACACCCACGTGCCGAGCGTGATGGCGACACGCGTGCGCCAGTCGAATGCCGACGCCGACGTGCGCGGTGCGCAGGCCTCGCGATCGGGAACGTTTCGTTCCGGCAGCCATGTCATTGGTGCGCCGACATCACGCGGGCCTGACGGCGACGAGTTCGCGAATCATGTTCGCCACGCGTTCCGAGGCGCCAGGCGTGCCCAGCATGCCGCGCACTTCGCGCAGCCCCGCTTCCGCCTGCGCGCGCTCCACACTGTGTACGTCAAGCAGCGGAAGGAGCGCATCGGCCACCCGACTCGGCACGAATGCATCCTGCACGAACTCGCGCGACACCTCGCGGTGCGCGACCACGTTCACGAGCCCGATGTGCGGAATCTTCACCACGCGACGCGCGATCGCGTACGTGATCGCACTCGTGCGGTAGCCGATGACGTGCGGCAGTCCAGCCACGGCGGCTTCGAGGGTCGTGGTTCCACTCTTCAAGAGGCCGGCCGTTGCCGCACGCAGCACGTTGAACGACGCGCCATGCACGAGCGGGAACGGACAATCCGCTTCGCTGATCTGCACCGTCGGCGCCACGCTGACGACGACGTGCAAACCAGGGACGCGCGCCTGCAGCAACGTTGCCGTCTCGATGAACGGCTTCAGGTGGCGCGCCAGCTCGGCGCGACGGGATCCCGGGAACACCGCGAGGAGTGGTCCGTCGGCGGAAAGCCCCAGCGCCGCACGCGCGGCGGCCGGCGTCGGCAACGACTGCGCGTGATCGAGCAGCGGATGTCCCACGAACGTCGCATCCACACCATGGCGACGCAACAACGCTTCTTCAAACGGAAGGATCGACGCCGCTTTCGTGACAACACGCGCCAACGTCGGTAGGCGTCCGGCCCCCCACGCCCAGACCTGCGGCGTGATGTAATACAGCACGGGCACACCGGCCTTCTTCGCGACGTCGGCGACCTTGAGATTGAAGCCGGGATAGTCGAGCAACACGACCAGCGCTACGCGTCCGTTTTCAATGCGCTCACGCAGTCGTCCCAGCAGCGCGTAGTGTTTCGGAATATGACGGACGACTTCGGTGAAACCCATGACCGCCAGGTTTTCGACGTCCTCGAGGATCTCCACACCAGCAGCCCGCATGTGACCGCCGCCGATGCCGACCATCGACAATTCCGGAGCCATGGCGCGCAGCGCCTCAGCTACTTTCCCTGCATGCAAATCGCCCGACGCCTCGCCGACGACGAACAGAATTTCAGGCACGCGCCGCCGCCTCGTCGGAAGCACGCATCACGAGCTGCGCGGCTTCGATGGCCGTCACGATGCGTAGGGCCGCCTCGAGTGCCTCGCGCCCTTCTTCACCCGTCACCGCCACAGGGTTACGACCGGCGATGGCTCCGAGAAACTGGGAGAGCTCAAGCACCAGCGGCTCGCCTTCCGGCGCCTCAAGCGGCACCCGCTCCACGAACTCCTCCAGCGCACGCGGCGCACGCGCCAGACGCATCGGGTCGAAATCACCGCGCAAGCGGAAGAACTCTCCTGTGCCGGCGGCGAGATCGAGCGAGATGTAACCACTCTGCTGGAAGATGCGCAGCTTTCGCAATCGCACACGGGAGACACGACTCGCCGTGATGTTCGCTACCGCGCCGTTGGCGAACGTGAGGCGCGCGTTGGCGATGTCGATCTGCGGCGTAAGCACCGGCATTCCCATAGCCTGCACGTCAGCCACGCGAAGACCAACCAGTGTGTGAACGAGGTCCAAATCGTGGATCATGAGATCCAGCACGACCGCGACGTCGGACCCACGTGGATTGAACGGCGCGAGGCGGTCGCTCTCGATGAAGCGTGGTCCATCCACGTATGGCATCGCCGCGCGTACCGCGCGATTGAATCGCTCCACATGGCCGACCTGCAGTAGCACGCCGGCGACGCGCGCACGTACCAGCAGATCATCAGCTTCGGCGAGCGTGACGGTGAAGGGCTTCTCGACGAATACGTGCTTGCCGCGATCAAGGACGGCCGACGCCACCGCATGATGCGCGGTGGTGGGCACCACGATGGACACCGCGTCGACATCGTCGAGCATGGCCGACAGCGACGGATACACGCGGACGCCGTGCTGCGTCGCGACTTCAGCGGCCCGACCGGGATTCTCATCAACGAAGCCGGCAAAGCGGTCGCCGCAGAGATCACGAAGAATGCGCACATGGTGCACGCCCAAGCCACCGGCGCCGACAACGCCGACACGCGGCGCATCGCTCTTCGAGAAGGCGCGCGACTCCGGGGTCATGGTCGTAGTTCTCAGAATCCAACGCCTCGCTGGCTCGCTTCGATGAAGTCGAGAAAATGCTGCACGTCGGGAAACAGAGAGAGCTCGGCGCGCGCCCGCTCAACGCCCTGCCCGAGATTGAGATCGGAGCGGAAGCAGAGGCGGTACGCCCGCTTGAGTTCACGGACCACGTCTTCCTCGAAACCCGTGCGGCGCAGCCCGACGGAGTTCAGTCCGAATAGCTTGATCGGGTTGCCCACCGCACGAACGAATGGTGGCACGTCCTGCGCCACGCGCGAGCATCCGCCGATGAACGAATGCCGACCGATGCGCGAGAACTGATGCACGGCGCACAGACCGGAAATCGTCGCCTTGTCCTCGACCGTGACGTGTCCGGCCAGCTGCGTTCCATTGGAGATGATCACGTGGTCACCGATGTGGCAATCGTGCGCGAGGTGCACGTAACTCATCAGGAAGCAGTTGCGACCGATGCTCGTGGTGATCGAGTGCGCCGTACCGCGATTGATCGTCGCATACTCGCGGACGGACGTCTCGTCTCCGATATCCACCCACGTTTCTTCGCCACGATACTTGAGGTCCTGCGGATCGCCACCGAGGATCGCCCCGATGCCGATCTGCACACGCTCACCGAGCCGTACGTTGCGCTCGAGTGTCGCGCGCGCGGCGATCTGCGTGCCGTTGCCAATGGTGCACTGCGGACCAATGATGGCCCACGGTCCGACCTCGACATCATCGCCGAGGTGCGCCGACGCATCGACGAGTGCCGTCGGATGAATACGCGCAGTCATCGATCGCGAAACATCGCGGCCATATCCGCCTCGGTCACCACCTGGCCGTCCACGGTGGCGACGCCACGCATCTTGCACATGGTGCCTCGGATCTGCAGCACTTCCATTTCGATCCGCAGTTGGTCGCCGGGTTTCACGGGTCGGCGAAACTTCACGTTATCGAGCGACAGGAAGTACACGACCTTGCTCGACGGGTCGGCAATGGTGTGCATGAGCAGCATGCCGCCCACCTGTGCCATCGACTCGATGATGAGGACGCCGGGCATGATCGGATGCCCGGGGAAGTGCCCCTGAAAAAACGGCTCGTTGATGGTGACGTTCTTCAGCCCCACGATCCGTTTCCCTTCCTCGATCTCCAGAATGCGATCGACGAGAAGGAACGGATAGCGGTGCGGCAGCACCTGCATGATATCTTCGATGGAATACACGGCGAGCTCCCGGACAGCGTGTTGCACGAGGGCGTGAACCAAGGCAACCGTGCCCCGGTGACTCGGTTTGTGAGCGACGATGTGCGCGCGGACGCGCGCACCAGCGAGAACGAGATCGCCGACACAATCGAGCGCCTTGTGCCGGGAAAATTCATCAGGCCAACGGAGTGTGGTATCGACCACGCCGTCGGCGTCGAGCACCACCACGTTGGCCGTGGATGCCCCCTGAATCAATCCTTTCGAGCGCAGCCCGTCCACTTCATGCGTGAAGCCAAAGGTTCGCGCTGACGCCAATTCGCGTGTGAAACTCTCGGCAGTGACCATGCACTGCGTTCGCTGCGTGCCAATCAGCGGATGCGGAAAATCGATCGTGACATCGAGCGAGAGACCCATGCACGGCCGGGCCTCGTATACCGAGTCGCCATCCACCACGCGAATCGATTTCCGAAGTACCAGCCACTCGGGTCGGCCTCCGTTGGGCACCAACCCGGCGCCACGCAACGCCTCGAGAAACGGTGCGGCACTGCCGTCCATGATCGGCGGTTCCGGCCCATCCATTCCGATTTCGAGATCGTCGAGCGATAGGGCACCGACAGCGGCCAGCACATGCTCCACCGTATGCAGCGCTTCTGCCCCCGTACCAAGCTGCGTGCGACGTTCGGCCTCCACCGCCATATCAACACGCGCGGAAATCGGTGCGGCGCCGGCGATGTCGCTCCTCACGAATACAATCCCGGTTCCCGTCGGTGCAGGTCGGAAGGTGAGACGACAGGGCAGCCCGAGATGGAGGCCGATGCCTTCGACGACGGCCTCACGGCCTATCGTACGCCGCTGTCCCGCCGGCTCCGACGCGGATCCGGTTACCGCGTTCGTCGACCTTCCTGCGTTCGAGATCATGTCACGCGCCCAATCGGGTGCGCATCCGCAGCGCCGTCGGCGTGATCTGCCGCTGCCGGCTTGCTGACCAACTCCTCGAGGGGGCGCACGATCTTCGCCAGGCGGGCAATCGCCGCCGACGCGCGCAGATGATCCCGATGCGCTCGAGCCGGGTATCCGGACCACGTCTCACCGGCCGGCACATTGCCGATCACCCCGGCACCACCGGCGAGGTTGGCCCGCGCGCCGATCGTGACGTGCCCACCGATGCCCACCTGACCGCCGATCTGGACGCCATCACCGATCCGCGCCGAGCCGGCGACCCCAGCCTGTGACGCGAAGAAACAACCGCGTCCCACGCGAACATTATGGGCGATCTGCACGAGGTTGTCGATCTTCGTGCCGGCACCGATGATCGTGTCGTCCACGCTGCCGCGGTCGATGCAGCTGTTTGCCCCCACCTCGACGTCGTGCTCGAGAATGCAGCGCCCGGCATGGGGAATGCGAACCCCTCCATCCGCCTGTGGCACGAAGCCGAAGCCCTCGCGACCGACTCGCGCGCCCGCATGCAGCGTTACGCGATCGCCAAGCTCGGTAAACGGGTACACGACGGCCGTGGCATGCACACGCACGTCCTTGCCGAGCACCGATCCGGCGCCGATCACAGCATGGGCGCTGACCCAGCTGCCATCGCCGATCACCGCCCCCTCACCGATCACGACGAACGGGTCGATCGTGACGCCCTCCCCAAGACGTACATCGTTCGCAATGACCGCGGACGGGTGTACACCGTGAGCGCGCGGCTCCTTACGATGGAATCGCGCCAATAGCGCGACCATCGCGTCAACCGGCTTGGCCACGACAATTCTGGTCGAAGGGGTACCCGCGAGATCGGCAAGCTCGGGCGAAATCAGCACGACACCGGCACGAGACGTGGCGAACCACTTTGTGTACCGACGATGCGAAAGGAAGCTGAGCTCGTTGGGGCCGGCGCGATCGAGCGGTGCAATGCCACGCACCTCGATCGACCCGTCGCCAACGAGCGCACCCCCTACCTGCTCCGCAACGGCAGCGGCGGGGGTTGGGGGTGTGGCCAAAAACCCCCCCCGCCCCAGAGAGCGGGGGGCGCCCCCCCCGGCGGCGGGGAGACCCAGGGGGGGGGGGGTTTTGGGGCTGTTCCCCAACCCCCCCGCCTGCCCGAAGATCCTTGGAACCGCCGCTCACTGCGGCGTTCACTCCGTGGGCGGCTTCTTGATGTTCAGACCCGCCGGGGCGCTCGTCGGACCAGCTGGCGCCGGCTTCACAGCGGTCGGTGCGGCGCGCGGTGCCGCGAGACGAAGCTTGGAGACCACGCGATCGGTGATGTCGAGATTCTTGTCGGCCGACACGATCAGCGATCCAGCCGCCACGTCGAAGATGAAGGCGAAACCACCCTCGGCCCGAAGATCGTCGAGCACCTTGCGCACCTTATCCATGATCGGCTGCATCAATTCGGCTTCACGCGCCTGCGCCTGCTCCTGCAGCTTCTGCACGCGCTCCTGATAGTCCGCCTGCTTTTCGCGAAGCGTTTTCAGACGGGCTTCCTTCGCGGCCGGCGACAACGACACCTCTTCCTTCGCGTACGCCTCCTGCAGCGTATTCAGCGAATCGGACAGCTTCTGCACGCCCGCGCGCATGGATGTCATATCCTTGTCGAACTGGGCCTCGGCTTCGGGACGGCCCGGGGCAGACTGCAAGATGGCGGCAGAGTTCACGTAGGCGAACTTCTGTCCCTGAGCGGAAGCCAGAGCGGGAACGCCGAGCACCAAGGCGCAAGCGCCAACGAACGAGGAAAGACGCATGTGAGATCCTGAGTTTAGAAGAGCTGGCCGAGTCGGAAATGGAACTGCCAACGTGGATCGGGCCGAACTCGTCCCGTAACCAAGTCCACGGTCGTGCGATCAAAGCCATACGCCATATCCAATCCAAGCGGTCCCAGCGGCGTAACGGTAGATACCCCGAATCCCGCGGAACGGAAGAGCCGGGTCGGATTGATCTGCCGCGCGGACGCCCAGTTGTTACCGGCGTCCGTGAAGGCGTTGAGGTAGAACATCTGGTTGAACCGGACGCCGATCTCACCCGTGAGCGTCATGAAGGCGTTGCCGAAGGACGCCGGGTCGGAGCGATACTGGTCCGTGTTGGGGTTGAACCCAACGGGGGTAATCGAGAACTCCGGATAGCCGCGCAACTGCTGGCCGAACATCACGCCGCCAACCGCGAACTGTTGCTGGAAGAAGAACGGACCCGAGTTGCCGAACAGGCTGCCGGCGCGCGCCGTGAGCCCCATCGTGAACTTGATAGGCTGCGAACCCGGGTTCGTTCCACCGAGCTGCGCCAATTGGGTGTACGCGCGCATTTCCGTCGTCAGGCGCTGGAAGTTCACGGTGCCGCCCAACGGACCGCCGCTAAAGTCCGCCGTGATCGTCCGCATGGAACCGCCCGTCGCGAACGGCAGGTCGATCCGTGTGTCGTAGGTGTATTCGAGGCCGACGTTCGAGCGGAAGCAGTTCTTCGTACACGTGTTCTGAATCGTGCCCGACGTGAAGGTGGCCGATTCGCCGTTGTACGACACCGCCATCGACGAGAAGTACGACCAGGGCACCGGCAGACCGAAGCGCAGCTGCGAACCGGTGCGGATGTTCTGCCCGAGGTTGCCGACGATGAAACGGGACTGCGTGCGGTACGCGCTGATCGCGCCGGAGACGCGCGAACCGCGCAGCGCCGGGTCGGTGTACGTGGCCGTGAAGTCGTTGAAGAAACGCCCATACTGCCAGTTCAGCTTCCCCTGCTTGCACAGGCCGAACAGGTTGGGCTGTTCAAGGCCGATGAAGCCACCGAAACCCACACCGCCCTGGCCCATCGAGGCACCAAAATTGATTGAACCGGTACGCTTCTCCTTCACTCGAAACACGATGTCGACGTCGCCCTGATCGTTCACCGGACGGTAATCCGGAAACGTCATTGGCGACTCGAAGAAATTCATGTTGCCGATGCTCTGATAGCTGCGGATCAGCTGGGCCTGATTGAACACGCCACCAGGCACCAGAAAGATCTGACGGCGGATGCAATCGTCGGCCGTGAAGTCGTTACCGAGAATCTCGATACGATTCACGATCGCCGGATTTTTCTCCTCGATCTCCCAGCGCAAGTTTACCGTCGGGATCGAATCCGGACCCTCAAGCTTGCGTTCCAGCACCGGATTGACGCGCGCGTAGAGATAGCCGTTGTTGCGATACTCCGCGTTCACCTTCTCGATGGCATCGTCCCACTTGTGCTGATCGAAAATACCTTCCGGCGCCGCGGCCTCATGCTTGATCAGGCCCTTCACGCGCTGCGTCAGCGTGGGGTCATTGCCTTCAAACGGATAGAACTTCTTCAGGTCTTCCGTCGGAAAGCGGCGGTTGCCCGCCACTTCAAACGTGCCGATCCGATAGCGAGGACCCTCCTCGATGCCGATCCGCACCAATCCTTTCCCCTTGTCGCGATCGACGATCAGTGTGTCCTTCGCGATGCGCATATCGACGTGGCCGAGGCGCGAGAACAGCGCCGGGATACGCTCGCCAAGGTCACCGACGTACTTGTCCTCGTCGAACTCGCCCTTGCGGAACCACCAGAACCCTTCGGGCTTGATCTTCATCGCCGACACGACCTGCTTGTCCTTCACCGACGTGTTCCCCACAATGTCAATTCCCGAAATGGCGAGGCGGCGTCCCTCGTCGACCGTGTAGGTGATGCCGATCCGCTCGTCCTCCATCTTCACCGAGTCGATCCGTACCTGCGCCAGATAGTAGCCGGCAGCTTCGTACGTCGAGTCGATACGCGCCCGCGCCTTCGCGAGCATCATGGGGTCGATCGGGCGCCCGATCAGCAGGTCGATCTTGTCACGCACAGATCGCTCAGAGACGTTCTTCGGACCCACAACCTTGATATCACCAAGGATTGCGCGCTCCCGCACCTGAATGACGGTCAGAACCTTTTCCGGCACACTCTCCAGATCGCAGAGCAGCTGGACGTCGTCGAAGAGGTTTAGCGCATACAACCCCTTCATGGCGCGCTGAATAGATGGAAAGTTGAGTGGCGTCCCGGGCGTCAGGCCCATCTCGCCACGGATGCGCACATCGGGCGTTCGCGTGTTGCCACGAATCGCAATGGAGTCGGGGGACGCACAGCGCCCCGTCACGTCTTGAGCCGCCGCCGAACCCGGGGCAACCACAGACGCACACAGGGCGATACCGGCCAACACCAACTGGGCCGCTCTTTTGGGGACGTTCTTCAGCATAGCCTTTGAATATACACCGAAACGACAAGCGGCCGGCCCCCGCGGGTCCGGCCGCCACTCATCCTGCGTTACGCCTGAGGCGTAGGGGACAGAACGCGAAACTCCAGTTTCTCCTTCTCCGTGGTCGAGACCGCCACTTCGATCTCATCCCCCTTGGAGAACTCGCCCAAAAGAATCTTCTCCGACAGGGGATCCTCGATGTACCGCTGAATCGCCCGCTTGAGCGGACGAGCGCCGTAGTGCTCGTCGTACCCATGGTCGACCAGGAATTCGGTCGCCGCGTCGGTCAGTTTCATCGTGATCTCCTCCTCGGCCAGGCGCTTCTGCACGTCGGCGAACAAGATCGATACGATCTTCGAAATATGCTCCTTTCCGAGTGGGTGGAACACGATCACGTCGTCGAGACGATTGAGGAATTCTGGATTGAACACGCGCCCCATCTCCTCTTTCACCTTCTCCGAAATGCGCTCGAAATTCCCCCGCGCATCGCTACCGGCAAAGCCCAAGGACTTACCCCGCGTGATATCCTTCGCGCCCACGTTCGACGTCATGATGACGACGGTGTTCTTGAAGTCGATCATCCGGCCGTAATTGTCAGTGAGGTGACCCTCGTCCAGCACCTGCAGCAGGATGTTGAACACGTCGGGGTGCGCCTTCTCGATTTCGTCCAGAAGGATCACCGAGTAGGGCTTGCGCCGTACGGCCTTGGTGAGCGTGCCAGATTCCTCGTAGCCCACGTACCCTGGAGGCGCACCAATGAGCCGCGACACGGAGAACTTCTCCATGTACTCGCTCATGTCGACGCGGATCAGGGCCGAGGTATCGGCAAAGAGGAACTTGGCCAGCGACCGCGCGAGCTCGGTCTTACCGACGCCCGTGGGCCCCGAAAAGATGAACGAACCGATCGGACGGCGCGGATCCTTCAGGCCGGCACGGCTGCGGCGGATCGACCGGGCGAGTGCCTTGATGGCCTCATCCTGACCGACCACGGACTCGTGCAACTCGTCTTCCATTCGAAGCAGACGCGACGTTTCGGCTTCCTGCAGACGCGTGACGGGAATGCCCGTCCAGCGGCTCACGATAAACGCAATCTCTTCCTCGCCCAGCGTGGGGCGATGCGACTGACGCCGCTGCTCCCAGTCTTCCTGCTTGCGACGGATCTGCGCCTGCAGATCGCGCTCGTTGTCACGCAACGACGCCGCCCGCTCGAAATTCTGATCGCGCACCGCCGCTTCCTTCTCCGCGTTGATCGCTTCCAGCTGTTCCTTGAGTTCGGCCACCTCGGCCGGCGGCACCTGCGCCGCCAGACGTGCCCGTGCGCCCGCCTCGTCAATCACGTCGATCGCCTTGTCCGGCAGGAAGCGGTCGGTGATGTACCGTTCCGACAGCTTGGCCGCCGCGACCAACGTCTCGTCGGGGATGTTCACACGGTGGTGGTCCTCGTACTTCTTGCGCAGCCCCTGCAGGATCTGCACCGTCTCATCGATCGAGGGCGGCTCGACCACGACCGTCTGGAATCGACGCTCAAGGGCTCCGTCTTTCTCGATGTACTTGCGATACTCGTTCAGGGTGGACGCACCGACGCACTGCAGCTCGCCGCGCGCGAGCGCGGGCTTGAGCATGTTGCTGGCGTCGATGGCGCCTTCGGCCGCACCGGCACCCACGAGCGTATGCAGCTCGTCGATGAAGAGAATGACCTGCTTGTTCTGCGCGATCTCGTTCATGACCGCCTTGAGCCGCTCTTCGAACTGTCCTCGATACTTCGTGCCGGCGATGACCGCCGCCATGTCGAGCGAAAGCACGCGATTATCACGAAGCGAATCCGGGCAGTCGCCGTTGGCGATGAGCTGCGCGAGTCCTTCCACGATTGCCGTCTTGCCGACTCCGGGTTCGCCAATGAGCACCGGGTTGTTCTTTTTCCGGCGCGTGAGCACTTCCATCACGCGCTCGATTTCCTTCGCACGTCCGATCGTCGGATCAAGCTGGCCTTCCGCTGCGAGCTGTGTGAGGTCGCGGCAGAAATGATCGAGGGCGGGTGTTTTTGACTTCTTGTCGCCCTTTGCCGGTGCAGCCGACGGCGGGACGCTGCCGGCCTTCTCGGCCTGCGGCGCCTGTCCACCCTGCGGCATCTCCGTGCCGAGCAAACGCAGCGTTTCCGCTCGCGCCGCTTCGAGATTGACGCCCGCGTCGGTCAACACCTGGGCGGCGATCCCCTTCTCTTCACGAAGGAGGCCCAGCAGCAGGTGTTCGGTACCGACGTAGCTGTGATTGAGATCGCGAGCTTCCGCCATCGCGAGCTCAAGCACTTTTTTGGCGCGCGAGGTATACGGCAGATCCGGTCCGGTGGCCTGTGCCGCCTTTCCCTTCTTGACGGTGTCCTCGATCTTCTGGGTTACGTCGTCGAGATCCACGTTCAGGTTTTGCAGCACCGCTGCCGCAACGCCCTCACCTTCGCGGATCAGGCCGAGCAGGATATGCTCGGTGCCCACATACTCGTGATGCAAGCGTGCCGCTTCCTCGCGTGCCATCGCGAGAACCTTCCGCACCCGCTCGGTGAAGTTGTAGCCGTTCATCGTCCCCTCAGGGTCGTAGGGTAGCGGATCATTCGACGCCACCGCCTTCGCTCACCAATACCTGCCGCACGTATTTGGCGCGCGCCAGACTGGTCTCGCTGTCCGTCAATGGACGCTGCTCGAGATGAGCGAGATGCGCCGACTGGGCAAAGATCAGGAGCTTGTTAAGTGTGTATACACTGAGCCCAGTGATCAGTTTCAGGCCGACCGCCAGACGCACCCCACTCAGGTAGTTCATGGCCTCGTCGAAGGTCAGACTGCGGGCATACCGCAGCGTTCCATAGGCGCGCCACAACTTGTCCTCGATAATATAGCCCGCGTCACGAACGAGAACACGACGAGCTTCCTCCTCGCGTTCGATCACGTGCCGCACGACGCGGACCAGCAAGTCCTGCAGTTCGTCCTCGGAACGTCCCAGAGTCGTTTGGTTCGAGAGCTGGAAGAAATTCCCCACCACCTCACTCCCTTCGCCGTACAATCCGCGATAGGTGAGCCCCATCTGCTGCAATCCAGCCAGCACCTTACCGATCTCCTTCGTGAGCACCAAGCCGGGAAGGTGAATCAGGACCGATGCGCGAAGCCCCGTCCCCGCGTTCGTGGGGCAAGCCGTCAGGAAGCCGAACTCGCGATGGAACGCGTACGGAACCTGCGACCCGAGCTCCGAATCCAGGCGGTGAACGGACTCGAACGCCTGAGGCACGGCGAAGCCCGACCGCAGCGCCTGCAGCCGAAGATGGTCCTCCTCGTTCACGAGCAGGCCGACCGATTCCCCAAGGAAAACCGCGGCGCCGGCGCGGATGGGATGCTGTGGATCAAGTCCCGCCAGCTCCTTACTGACGAGATGACGCTCGTGAAGCAGCTCCCGGTCGCCCGTCGCCAATTCGTCGAGACGTACCAGAAGGCTGCCACTCAACGACGGCACGGCCCCGAGTGCGTCGCGGACCTGGGCCAGCATCCGCAACCGCTCACCATCGCGGGCGCGCGCGGTGAATGCGTATCCTGAGACGTTGCGAGCCAGACGCATCCGAGTCGAAATCACGACATCGGAGTTCGGTCCGGACGCGTCCAGCCACCGCACCCCGCCGTCTGGCAAGAGCGAGAGATCCAGTGCCCGCCGTGGGGGCGTCATTCGATCACCTTGATGCGGTCGCGCAACTCGGCGGCCAGTTCGAACTGCTCGGTTTCAACCGCGCGCTGCAGGCGGTCGCGCAAATCGTGAATCGAATCAGGCTTCGGCGTCGCCACATGGGTAACCGGCGCGTCATACCGCTGACCCACGTGCCGAGAACTACCGTGAAGTCGACGCAGCAATTCGCGCAGGCTTTTCTCCATCGCGTCATAGCAATGCGGACAGCCCAGACGTCCCGTCGCCCGGAAGTCACGCGCCGTTGCCCCGCAGAACGAACACGCGGCGGCGTCTTCACTGGTGGTGGACGCCTGCTGCTGCACGGCCTGCAGAATATCGCCGAGCGGATGCTGAGCGACCGCGACCGTGGTCTCGACGCCCTTCGCCGCTGCGCACTTCTCGCAGAGATGCAGCTGCGTAACCGCGTTGTCCACAATTCGCGTCAGATGCACAACGGCGTCTCGCTCTTTGCAGTTATCGCAGATCATCAGCCCTCCGCCCCGAGACCGTTCGTCGGCAGCAACCGTCCTCCTTCCAACAAGAGCGCCCGATCGGCGCGGGCAGCCAGCGACCGATTATGGGTCACAACGACCAGACCCAACGAGAGATCACGAGCGAGTTCCGCAAAGAGATCATGCAACCGCTCAGCATTGTGCAGGTCCAAGTTGCCGCTGGGCTCATCGGCCAGCAGGAGCGCCGGCTCGGCGGCCAGCGCACGCGCCACGGCGGTCCGCTGCTGCTCGCCCCCGGACATCGCGCCAGGCCGGTGGTATCGTCGCGCCGTCATCCCCACCCGTTCAAGCAGATGCTCGGCGCGGTCCTGCGCAATGCGGTCGGCCACGCCCGCAATACGCAGCGGCATCATCACGTTCTCCAGCGCGGAGAACTCGCGCAGAAGATGATGAAACTGAAACACAAACCCGACCGCACGGTTCCTGAGCCTCGCGACCGCCTCGTCATCAAGCCCACCGACGCTTTGGCCAGCCAGTTCGATGCGACCCGCCGACGGCCTCTCCAACGCGCCAAGGACATGCAGCAGGGTACTTTTCCCCGCCCCGCTGGCACCGACGACGGCCACCATCTCGCCGCGCTTCACCGTGAGCGAAACCTCGTCGAGAATCCGGATCACGCCGCCATCGCCGCCCAGAAATTCCTTGACGAGCCCCTCCGCATGAACGACCGGTGCGTCGTCGGACACCGCGCTGACGGTGGCGGCGGACTCCGCCGAAATCAGCTCACTCATGGCGAATCGCGTCAACCGGGTACAACCGCGCCGCCTGCGCCGCAGGATACAGCGTCGCGAGTGCCGTGATCGCGAGACTTGAGACCACAATCAACACCACGTCGGGAATCTCGATGGCCACCGGGAGATGATCGATGAAATACACGGACGGATCGAGCGAGATAAGCTGGTACTTTTCGAGCAGCAGAGACAGGAACAAGCCGATCGCTACGCCTCCACCCGTTCCCACTGCACCTATAACGATTCCCTGGTACAGAAAAATCCGACGAATCGACTTCGCCGGCATGCCCATCGCCCGGAGAATGCCGATCTCACGAGTCTTGTCCGACACCACCATCGTGAGCGTGCTGACGATGTTGAACGCGGCCACCACCACGATCAGCAACAGGATCACGCCCATGCCGAGCCGTTCGAGCTTCAGTGCCTGAAACAGCGAGCGGTTCTGCTCCTGCCAATCGATCGCGCGCACCGGTGCTTTCAGCGTCGCTCGCAGCGAATCGGCAAGCGACGGCGCCTGCCACCGATCCACGGCCCGCACTTCGATACCGGTCACATCATCGCCGAGACCAGCGAAGCGCTGCGCAGCGGCCAGTTCGAGGTATAGATAGGCGTTGTCGTATTCGTACATCCCCGTCTCGAAGACGCCCGAGACCACGGCACTGTCGAGCCGCGGTATGATCGCTCCGGTGGAGGCGTTCATGTCGAGCCCCGCCGCTCCGACAAGAACGATGGTGTCGCCCGGGAACGCATTCAGCTTGGATGCGAGCAACTTCCCGAGCACTGCGCCGGGAAGCGACACGCTGTCTCGCGTGAAATGGAAGTCACCAAGTATCGCATGCGAGCGAATGGAGGTGACGTCGGCACCCGGCACCCCGTCGGCCTGAATGCCCATCACCTGGGTGCCCGTCATGTAGCCGGACAGATTCCGCACCATGCCCTGCGTGCTGACGAACGGCGCCGCCTTGACCACGCCCGGCACCGCGGCCACCGCCTCGCGCGTTTCGCGCCAGTTCGTCATCCGCATGCCATCGCCGTACGGCAACACATGCACGTCCGGACTGCCCACGAGAATTTTCTCCCGCAGGTCGCGCTGCAGTCCGTTCATGACCCCCATGATGACGATCAGCGCGCTCACGCCGACCAGCACACCACCGATGGCGATCACGCTGATCAGCGACAGTACGCGCGACCCGCGGCGACTCCGCAGATAGCGCCAGGCAATCGACAACTCGAGGCGGGTCACGAAACGGTCACTCGGGGCGCATGGTGGGGAACAGGATCACGTCGCGGATGTTCTGCGTGTCCGTGAGATACATGAACAGGCGATCGATGCCGATACCGACACCACCGGTAGGCGGCATGCCGTACTCCATGGCGCGTAGGTAATCGTCGTCCACGCCCGACGCCTCGTCATCACCCGCATCGCGGAGTCGCGCCTGCGCTTCGAAACGCTCACGCTGATCGATCGGGTCGTTCAACTCGGAGAACGCGTTCGCCAGCTCTTTACCGCGCGCAAACAACTCGAAACGCTCCGTGAGACCAACCGGCCCACCGCGCTTGGGCTTGGCCAGCGGCGAGAGTTCGATCGGATAGTCGAGCACAAACGTCGGCGTGTCGATCTTCGACTCGACCAACGCCTGGAACATCTCGTCGAGCAATTTGGGTCGGCTCAGCGTGGCCACCTTCGGCACGCCAATGCGCTCGGCCGCCTGCCGCAGCGTGGCATCATCCGCTGCCATCACATCGAGGCCGACCGCCTTCGACAACGAGGGCACCCACTCGATGCGAGGGAACGGCGTGACCAGTACCGGCACCTTCTCGCCCACGATCGGGATCGAGCGAATCGCATCGGCCGCTGCGACCATCAAAGTCTCCACGCGCTCCATCATCGTGGTGTAGTCGGCATACGCCTCATAGAACTCGAGCATCGTGAATTCCGGATTGTGCGTCCGGTCGATGCCCTCGTTGCGGAAGTCGTGCCCGATCTCATACACGCGTTCAAAGCCACCCACGATCAGGCGCTTGAGATACAGCTCGTCTGCAACGCGCAGATACAGCGGCATGTCGAGCGTGTTGTGGTGTGTGATAAACGGACGCGCCGACGCACCACCGTACAGCGGCTGCAACACCGGCGTCTCGACTTCGAGATAGTGCAACCCGTCGAGATGCGTGCGGATGCTGCGCGTGAGCACCGAACGGGCACGGAAGAGTGCGCGCACTTCGGGATGCACGGCGAGATCGGCATAGCGCTGACGCGCACGCTGCTCGGTGTCCGAGAATCCCGAATACCGCACCATCTGCCCGTCGACCATCTGTTCCTTGCCGAACGGCAACGGCCGGAGCGATTTGGAAAGCAGCGTGGCCTCTGTCACTTTCACGGTGGCTTCGCCGGTCTTGGTGCGCATCATCGAGCCGCGTATCCCCACCCAGTCGCCGAGGTCCCAGGCGTTGAGCAGGGCCCACGCCGCTTCGCCGATCGCGTCGCGTCGGAAGTACAGCTGCACGCGTCCGTCCATGTCGGCCAGATGCGCGAACGCCGTCTTGCCCTGACTGCGCCACGACGTCAGACGTCCGGCCACGGTGACCTCAGGGCCCTCGTCCGACGAGCCGAGGGCGGCGACGGCGGCAGTGGCGGTGTGCGACCGGTCGAACGAATACGCGAACGGCTCGGTACCCGCTGCACGAAGCACATCGAGCTTGTCGCGTCGCGCCTTCATCAAGAAATTCAGATCGTCACTCACAGCGGACGCCCCTCCGCCTTCTCTTCGCTCTCCTGTTTCAGGTACGCCTGAATGAACGGATTGATCCCGCCATCCATGACCTTCTGGACGTCGGCGATCTTGAGCTCGGTACGGTGATCGTTGACCATCGTGTACGGTTGAAAGACGTAGCTGCGGATCTGGCTGCCGAACGACACGTCCTGCTTTTCGGCATCGAAAAGGGCCTTGGCGGCGGCGAGCTTGTCGGACTCACGCTGATACAGCTTGTTCTTGAGCTGCTTCATTGCGGTCGCTTTGTTCTTGAACTGCGAGCGCTCCGCCTGCGACGCGCACACGAGGCCGGTCGGCATGTGCGTGATGCGCACCGCGGACGACGTCTTGTTGACGTGCTGACCGCCGGCGCCGGACGCGCGATACACATCGATACGCAGATCCTCGTCGCGAATTTCGATGTTGATCTCTTCGTTCACGACCGGATACACAAACACCGAGGCGAAGCTCGTATGACGCCGCGCCTGCGAGTCGAACGGCGAGATGCGGACGAGGCGATGTACGCCCGATTCAGGACGCAAGAAGCCATAGGCGTACTGCCCCTTGATTTCCATCACGGCGCCCTTGATGCCAGCCTCTTCGCCTTCGCTGAGGTCGAGCATCTCGATCTCGAACCCCTTTCGCTCCGCCCAGCGCGTGTACATGCGCATGATCATCTGCGCCCAATCCTGCGCCTCAGTTCCACCGGCGCCGGCGCTGATTTCGATCTGCGCATCACGGAAGTCATCGCGACCGCGGAGCAGCGACTTCAACTCGAAGGCGTCGAGCTCTTCTACGATGCGCTCAGTCTCGGCATCGAGATCCTTCGACATGGCACCGTCGGGCTCGAGCGCCAGGAGCTCGTCGATCTCGCGCGCGGATTCAATGCGCGCACTCAGCGAGTCGATCGGCTCAATCCACCCCTTGAGCACCTTGACCTGCTGCACGATGATCCGGGCGTGCTCCTGGTCGGTCCAGAAGGCTCCGTCGGACATCTCATGCTCATACGCGTTCAAGGTCGACCGCTTGGCGTCGACGTCAAAGATACCTCCGCATGTCCACGAGCCGCTCTTCCGACCGTGTCAAACCCTTCAGCCGTTCCCCGTCCTGCATGCCGTGCCTCCACGTACGACGCGGGCCGCCCTCCGCGCAGGAGAGCGGCCCGTAGTGTCACCAGCTGTTACCAGCATTCGAGTGACACGGAAGGTACCCGGACAATGCATCGGCTTCCAGCGGTAGAATCAGAACAGGCGTCGACCGCCAGCGAGAATATCGTTCAGCGCCTCCTGAAAGTACGGTGAGTGCTCGGCGACGTCCCGCCCGACTTGCTCCACGTACTCCTCGTAGCTCCTCTTGATCTCCTCGCGAAAGAACTGACGCAGGGTACCGTCGCGAAGGCCTTCCTCGCGTTTCTGGGGATGATAGGCCACCAGATCGGACACGAGTGCCCGCGCGAGGCGACGCGCGCGCTGCGCGGGATCGGCGCGCAGGAACGGATTGATCGGACGCTTCCCCGCCCCAGGTGTCGCCGTGGCAGCCGACGACATCGGCGTCATCGACGGCGTCATCGACGGCGTCATCGACGGCGTCATCGACGGCGTCGCGACGGCAGCCGTGGCGGGACGCATCGCGGGGGTCATCCTCGATGCCGCCGTCGGCTGGAACGCCGGTGCGGGTATGGCGGCCGGCACGGGCGGAGTCATGACGCTGGCCGCTGGTGCGGTGGGAATCGGCGTGGCACGCGACTGACCGGAACCGAATGGCGGCACGGCCGCCGTTGACGACGCGGGCGTCACCGAGACCGGCAGCGTTCCCCCGCCGATGGCGATCACACCACCGCAGACCGAGCATCGCGCGCGCACGCCCGTGGCCGGCACCTTCGCCGGATCGACACGAAATACCGATTTGCAGTCCGGACACGAAACCGTCATCACGCTCCCCCGACACTGCGAATGCCCTGACGCGCGCGAAGCGCATCGATCGATGCACCGGCGGACACCGGGGCCGCCGGATCATCACGGCGACGATCGACGGCCCAGACGGAACCCGATAGTGTCTTCGCGTAACTCTTCATCTCTGTCGCCAACTCGCTCACCTCGATGCCCCGTGTGAAATGCCGGCGCTGATTCGTGACGACGCCGACGGACAGCGTCATCAGCGGAACGCGGTGCAGCTGCCCGCGCCGATCCTTGCCGAAGAAATATCCCACACGACGGTCCTGCTCGGAATACTGCCACGGAATCAGTTCGTCGAATACCCGAACGACCTCGTCGCAAACCCGGGGCACCGCCGCCAACGGAATCGTATACAGGAAGTCGTCGCCACCTATATGGCCCACGAAGCCCTCCTCGACGCACAACCCCTTCACCACATCGTGGAGAATCCGCGCCAGCAATCGGATCACCTGATCGCCGTGATGGTATCCGTAGCGGTCGTTGAACTCCTTGAAGTGGTCCAGGTCGGCGTAACAGGCGGCGAACTTCTCCCCGGAGGCCACGCGCCGGACCAACTCGGCTTCAATCTCCCGCGTACCCGGCAAGCGGGTTGACGGATGCACGTCGGTGTCGCGATCGCTGCGGCGCAGCATCGCGGACAGGCGCGCGGTTGCTTCCTGATCACTCACTTCCGCGCGAAGCACCTCATCGGCACCCGCATCGAAGGCGTCGGCGAACCGCTCAGCCGCCACGATCACGAGCACCGGTACGATCGCGGTGTACGCGTCGCGCTTGAGGCGGCGGCAGGTGCCGACGGCGGTCGCCTCCCAGTCGGCATCACCGCGCGCGTCAATGAGGATGAGCCGTGGACGCGATTTCATCGCCTGCGGGCAGACCGAGTCGGCGTCAGCCGTTTCCTGCCGTGGGATCCGCGCCGATTCCCACCACGCTGTCAACCACGACGGTTCATCCTGACCAAGGGTCAGATGAACCGCGACGTGTTCGTTGAAGCCGGGTGAAGTCATCGTCGAAGCGTGGATCGGGAGTGAAGAGGGGCGGTACCACCCACAAACCGGGCTGGATACGAGAACGCAAACCGGTGGAATCGCGGCCGATCACCACGCCTGAGCGAACCGAAGCGTGAAGAGCCCGCGTACTAGCAGACGATCACCTCCCGACGTTCGGCACGATGTGTCGGCCATCACCGCTCCTGTCACAAATATGAAGAATCGGGGCGCCCAACGGCGCGCGCAAGACGTTAGCGAATGCTTGGGATGAGACGGATCGACGTTCGCAGCCGTCGCCTGCCGTGGCGCGGATCACCCACCGGCTCGACCACCGTGTGAATACTCTCCATACTGACGCCGACCACACCGGCCCCGCCGAAGCGCCGAACGCGAACGCTGACGTACGCATCGATGAGGCTGACCAGATGATTGGCACCGATTAAGCCGATGAAGTTCACCGCCCGCTGCCCGCTTCGATTCGCACTCGCGATGGTCTGCGTGTACACGTCTTGCTGGAGCTGCGCGTCGCGCCAGCTCCATTGATAAGCGGCCGGCACGGCGCGCGCTTGGTAAAACGCAAGTGCGCGCTGATAGCTGAGGCTCCCGACCGCTGGTGCGACGTTGGGATTCACCCAATACGTCTCGCGAGCCAGCAACCAACGTGCGCCGTTGTAGGTCCTCACGTCGGTTTCGGGATCGATGGCGCCACCGGGAATGCGATCGAAGGCACCGCTCTCGAGGAACTTCTCCATCGACTCGTAGTAGTCCCAGCTTCCTCGGGGACGTTCCCCACCAAACGGCCGTCGTGCCACGTCAAAGGCCAAGGCGCGATAGGCATCACGATCCCGATTTGCATCACGGCGGGCGCGGACTTGTTGAAGGAGGAGGTAGCCTTCGGCGACGAGATACCCGATGCTCCGTTGCTGCCCCAACACGAACTGACCAGCGCCGGGCACGACTCCGGAGATCACCGGCGCCCACCAAGGCGCGCGCGCGCCGCGGGGCGGGAGCAATGCGCTGTTGGGTGCGCTATTTGGTGCTGGGCGCGTGCCCACGTGCTCCTCTTGATGCGCGCTCGATGAGGCCACCTCCGGCATGGTGCGGAGGGCCACCGGCCTCCCGCCCTGCGCGAGCGCTGAGCCCGCCGCCATCAGGACAAGGAGACCGACGGCCGCCGTGTGGAACACGCGCGGCATCAGAAGCGCGCCCGCAACGAGATGTACGTCGGCGGCTCACCCAGCTGCGCCGACGCCGCGTCAAACCGGCGCGCCAAATCGAGCGCAAAGCCGCCGCGCTGGAAGCCGAAGCCGATGGAAGGCCCCTTGGCGTCGCCTGGCTGGAGCTTGTAGCCCCCGCGCAGGAAGGCGACGTCCCGATACCCCAGAGTGATGCCAAGTCCGCCCGCAGCGCCACGCAGCGCCGCGGCGCTCTGTACATCCACCGTGACATCGAGCGACGCCCCGGCGGCGGTGAGCGACGGCATCGGCACGCGCGCCTTTCCACCGATCTGGATGATTCGCGGCAGCGGATCCGCCTGCTCAGCATCCCTCACTTGCAGGGCGGGACCCAGATTGCGCACGGTGGCGCCGATGGTGATCGGCAGCCTCGTCGGCAACACATACTGGGCGCCAAGATCGAGTGCACTCGTGGAGCCCGAGATGATGGGCACGTTGCCGCAGATGCCCGTACACTGGAACCGTAGCATGATGAACTTGTAGGTTACGCCGGCGCTGAGGCGCTTGCCGACAGGCGTGGCGTATGACAGAGCGAGTTGATAATTCCGATTGGTAATCGTGCCGATTTCGGTGCCGTTGACCGGGTCCGTGGCCGCCTGATCACCGTAGTTAACCAGATACGCCGCCGCCGCGATGGTCCCCAGCACACGTGACGGCACCGCGAAGGCGAGCATGTCGCTCGTGGCGATGAGTGTCTGCGAATGGTGCACCGCCAATTCCTTCTTGCCAATCCGCGCCAAGGCGGAGGCATTCCACCACATGGCCTCGGTGCCCAGCGTAGAGTCGGCCACAACGGCCTCACCCTGCGCGACGGCGTGCGCGCCGAACGGCACTAACAGGAAGAGTCCCCCGTTCTGCGCGCGTGCGTGTGCCGCCATGCTCAGGCTTAACGCAAGCACGCCGGCCGCGCGAACGCACCCACTAAGCCACGGCCGTCCGCGTGTCACGTCTTTTCGTTGGGGTCGCCGTATCCCAACCGCAGTACCGCATTTCGGTTCCGCCGCCAGTTTGGAAGCACTTTCACCCAGAGATCGAGATAGACGGGTTGCCCGACGAAGCGCTCGATTTTCTCGCGCGCGACTCGTCCAAGTTTTTTGATCTGCTGTCCGTTGGCTCCGATCACAATCCGTTTCTGGCTGTCGCGTTCGACGTGCAGGACCGCTCGAATGTACAGCGGAGTAGAGCCCTCGCGAAACTCCTCAATCTCACAGGCCAACGCGTGCGGCAGTTCATCGCCGAGTTGCTCAAGCGCCGTTTCGCGGACGAACTCCGCGCAGAAGAACTTGACGGGCTGCGTGGACAGTTCGTCGGCGGGATAGAGGTACGGACTTTCCGGCAGCAGGTTGGTGATCGCGTTCACCAGTCGATCCATTCCATCACCGGTGTGCGCGGACAGCAGCACGGCGTCCGGATAGTGCTCGAGCAGCGCAAACTTCTTCGGCTCATCGATCAAGTCGATCTTGTTGAGCGCAAGAAGCATCTTGGCACGAGGGGCGCGTTCGAGTCCGGCGGCCGATGCGAAATCGCTGGGAATGGTCACGGTGGCATCGACGACATGCACAAGGACATCGGCGTCGCGGACGGCGGCAAGCGCGGCGTTGCGCATCGCGCTATGCAACGAGTCTTTGGGTTCGAGCAGCCCAGGTGTGTCGAGAATGACCATCTGCGTGTCGTTCTCCGTCCGCAGACCGAGGATGCGGTGGCGGGTACTCTGCGCTTTGCTCGAGGTGATGGCGAGCTTTTCACCGACGAGTCGGTTAAGCAGGGTGGATTTACCGGCATTGGGGAAACCGGCGACCGTAACGATACCAGCCCGTGTCATGAACGAGGATTCGGGTAAATGCGACTTGGGGAGTGAAGGGTAGTGGTACACAGAAGCCCCCGCCACCGGGATCCGTGAGGATCGGTGACGGGGGCTTCCCAAGGTGCCGGCATCGGCCTACTCTCCCGCGGTCTCTCGACCGGAGTACCATCGGCGCTGCTTGGCTTAACGACCGTGT
>JANLVC010000091.1:0-3027 GCA_031363815.1 Gemmatimonadota bacterium | reverse complement strand
AGACGCGCCGCGGCTTCTTTGAGCCGCCAGCTCTTGCCCTCGAATTTGAGCAGGTGGCCGTGATGCAGCAGGCGGTCGAGCAGCGGCGTGACGACCACCGTGTCGCCGAGGAGGCGCGCCCAGTCTTCAAAGGGCCGGTTTAATGCGGAGTCGATGGTTATGCGGAGCCTCGTGCACCGAGGCCCCGCAGCCGGGTCACTTTGCAGGCTTTTCTCTCCGCATAATAGAGGGCGACATTAGCGAGGCGATCAGCGTGTCGGTGGCCTTGAAACGGCCAGATCGCAGGGTGGGCGCAATCATCGATTCCAGGGCTTCGAGCTTCACCGATGGATCCGCACGCGTGTACATCTCCGTCGTTTGGAGGTGCGCGTGTCCGAGCCACAGCGCGACCTTGCGCAGATCTTTGGTGGCCTGCAGGACGGTCAGCGCGCAGGTATGTCGCAAGACGTGCGGGGACACGCGCTTCGTGGCCAAGGACGGACACTGCGTGGTTGCGGCGAGGGCGTGCTTGTGCAGAATGTATTCGAAGCCCGAGCGCGTCATGGGTTCGCGGCGCGCATTGAGAAACAGGTCCGGTACCCGCACGGTGCCTCGGACGGCGAGCCACGCGCGTAGCGCGGCGGTCGTTTCCTTCCACAACGGCAGACACCGTTCCCGTCGGCCCTTGCCGTGGACCAGCACGCTCGCGTGCGGGTGAAGGGTCACGCTGGCGAGCTGCAAGCCGATCAGTTCGGACACGCGCAGTCCGCCGGCGAAACACAAATGCAGCATGGCGCGATCCCGCAGGCCATCCCAGTCGGTCGGCGTGGGCGCATTCAGGAGGGACTGGATTTCGTCCACGCTCAGGTGTCTCACCAGACGCGTATCAGCTTTCTTGGCTGGAATCGCCAGGATCTGGCGGATCTGCTCCATCGCTGCCGGCATGCGATATTCCATGAAGTGCATGAAGGACTTGATCGCGGCCAAGCGGACGTTGCGCGAGCTCGGACCATTCGCCCGGGCGGTTTCCAAGTGCCCGAGGAAGTGGACCACCAGCGACGCGTCGATCTGCTCCAGGTTCAATTGCGACGGCGCCGCGTGGAGTCGCGTGCTGGCGTATTCCAAGAGGAGCTTGAACGCATACGCATACGAGTCCGACGTGTTGGGGCTGGCACCGCGTTCGAGAGGCAGGTGTTGGTGAAAGAAGGCGGTGAGGTGTGGCGCGAGTGGCGTCATGGTCAGCCTCCCGTGACAAAGCGTTCGCACTGGTCGGCCACCGCTTGCATCAGCTCCGGCACCGCTTCCAGATACCAATACGTGTCGGCGACCTTGCTGTGCCCCAGGTACGTCGACAGTGCCACCATGTGTTTGGTGATGTTATCCCGGCCATCCGGGCACGTGCGCAGGGCTCTGACCGCGAAGGCGTGCCGCAACGAGTGTGGCGTCGGCCGAGCACGCCCTGCGCCGCGCGGCAGCCCCAGTTGGCGGACGGCGGTCTGGAATGCGGTTTCCACATCGTGCAGCAGGAGCGGCTTTCGGCGCAGCGACACGAAGACGTGATCGTCGAAGGGCGCGTAGGGGCGCCGTCGCTCCAGGTACCGTTCGAGACCCGCGCGGGCGGTGTCCTGCAATGGCACGAGGCGCGTCTTGCGAAACTTGGTTTGTCGAATGACCAGCCCGTCAGGACCGAGGTCTTCAAATCGCAGATGGAGGGCCTCTGAGACCCGAAGTCCGGTGCAGGCCAGCAGGGCGAACAGCGTGCGGTAGGTCTCCCGGCGCAACGTGCGATATCCCGACTGGGAAGCCGCGTGGACGAGCCGCCGGATGCTGTCCTCGGTCAGGATGTAGGGCACGGGCCGTGGCTGCTTCTCGGCCCCGAAGACCGCCGCCGGCAGTTCATGGCGCCCGTCCTCCGCGCGGATGTATCGGGCGAATCGAATGACCATCCCGAGCCGACGTGCGCGCTGCGACACCGATCGGGCCAAGCCCGCCCACTCGATCGCGACGGACGAGCGGACGTAGTGCTCGCCGCTGGCCTCGGAGAACGTCGCGAAGCTCTGCAAGAGCGAGCCTTCGGACTTGAAGGCGAATCCGGTCGCCCGGCGGACGGCCACATACGACGCAATGGCGTGCGCTATCATAATGGCACCTCCGCCGGCCAGGGTTGAGCGATCTGCCGCAGCGCGGTGACGTCGATCTTGGCGTAGATCTGCGTGGTCTCGATGGAGCGATGCCGGAGGAGGACCGCGATGTCCTGAAGCGAGGCACCGTGCCGCAGCATGGACGCGGCGACGGAATGACGCAGCAGGTGGGCGGCCCCTCGGCTTGGGCGTGTCACTGCAGCGCGGTCGATGGCGCGACCGACAATCACCGAGACCGCCGTGTGAGAGCGGAAGGCGCGAAACGGCGCACGGCTGCGGACGAAGAGCGCCTCGGCGTCGGTTCGCGGCCGACTCTCCTGCAGATACGCCACCAGCGCCTGCCCGACCTCCTGCGTGAGCGGGAGTCGCGTGTCGCGGCGACCCTTGCCACACACGAGAATCCATGCGCCTTTCCAGTCGATGTCGCTCAGGCGCAGCTGCACGATATCGCCCGCCCGAAGGCCCAGGCGTGCAAGCAGCAGCATTATGGCACGATCCCGCCGACCCACCGGCGAGGCTGAATCACAGGACGCAATGAGGCGTTCGACGTCTTCGGGTGGCAGGTACCGTGGCAGCGCGGAGAGCCGCCAATGCGCCAGCACGGGAATGGCCGCATCCAGCTCGGCCGCGCAACGGCCTTCGACGATCAGAAACCGCAGGAACATGCGCAGCGCCGTCGTGCACCGTTTGGCCGTCGCCCACCCGCCGCGCCGACTCTCCTCCAGGACAAACTCTCGCACGCTCCGCGCATCAAACCGGCGCGGCTCGTCGCCCAGGCGGCTGAGCAACGCACGAATCGGGCGGCTGTAGTTGGCGAGGGTCTGATCTCCGGTGCCGCGCTGCTGGCGCATCCACTGGCAGAAGGCCGTCACGAGCACCGGATCGGGTTGCGAGACATCGGTCACGC
>JANLVC010000081.1:0-7833 GCA_031363815.1 Gemmatimonadota bacterium | reverse complement strand
CTGGGTTCTGGGTGATTCTGCAGCCGATCAAACCCACCACCGAAACGACAAGGGAGGTCTGGGCATACCGGCCAAGGATAGGAGCCGCCCGGATTCTCCGACCGTCTGCTTACCTACTCTTTAACCGGTCGCAGCACTAGGTCCAGCCGTGATAGCGGCACTGTAGCGTGTTGCGTTTGCCGCACCCATGCGCCACCGGACCGGCGCGGTGCAGACACACGTTGTGAAAGCCGCGCAAGGAACTGGCCGCGCTCCATGCCGAAAAGCTACCAGCTTCGGAGCACTTCCGCGGCCGACATCCGGGTCGGACCGGGGTAGGGGCGGGACGGTCCTTTGATGGTCCGCCACAGGATCCGGTTGAACAGATCCTCTTCCGCCACGTCTTCATAGCGAAGATCGAGTCGTCGTGACTCGTCGGCCCCTCGACCGCTGGTTGGATTGCGGTCGGTGAGCGGCACCGATGGCATCAGCGCCCGATACGGGCTGACGTCCGGGCGCGTGCGCCAGATTTCACGGAGCGGCCGACCGAAGTGATCGAAGGGCGACAGCGCGTCCAAGCCGAGTAGGGCCTCCATGGTGGCGATCACATCCGTGGTATTGACGAAGCGGCGGTGCAGCCCGGCGCGCGCCCACGGGGAGATCACCAGCAGCACCGATCGGTGCGAGTCGACGTGATCGGGGCCGGACTGGGCGTCGTCCTCGAGCACAAAAACTGCCGTCTTCTCCCAGAAGGCGGTGCTCGAGAGCGCCTCGATCATGCGACCCAGCGCCAAGTCGTTATCCGCCATGTAGGCCTGCGGTGTCGGCTTGCCGGCCGATGCCCCCGACGTATGGTCGTTCGGGAGACGGACGATCTGCAGTCGCGGCATCTCGCCGGCTGCCGCGAATCCCTTCAACTCCGAAATCCAGACGTCCGCCCGCCGCTGATCGGTGATATCGAGATCATATCCCGGAAATGCGCGGCTGGTGTTGGCGCGCAGAAATGGCTTGAGGCCGCGATAGCCAGCCGGCGCCGCGCCGGTGGCCCCCTCAGGCGCCACGAACTCCCCAAAGTTGCGGAACGTGATCCCTTTGCGTTGCGCAAGATCCCAGAGATATCCATTGGCCGGTTCCGCGACGTCGTCGTCGCCATCGTCCATCGGCACACGGCCCCGGTTGGTGCCCTCGTAGTCGTAGCTGCGACCGCGCGAGGAATAGTTCGACGGCACCGTTTTCTGCGTGTAGTCGGTGGTATATGCCGCCATGCTCCAATTGTGTCCGTCGGCGCTGACCTCGGCGTTTACGAAAAATCGATCGAAGAGGCCGAAGCGTTCGGCGAGGGCGTGATGATTCGGCGAATTCGATCGCGGAAAGAACACGAGGCTCGTGTCTCCGTCTCCCTGCGGCAGATCACCCAGCACCTGATCGTACGTACGGTTTTCCTTGATCACGTAGATCACATGCGTGACCGGCGGCATGCCGACGGCCGTCGCGCGATTGTCCCAATGGTTGGCTCGTGCCACGCGGGCCGACAACGCGTCGAGCAGACTGCCGCCGAGGTGGGCAACCGGGAGGCGCGTGATCGTTCCGTTGATCTGTCCGGCGGTATAGTTCACGGCTCTCGCCGCGGCATTGGTGGCGTTCGGCTGCGGAAGTCGCGGGTTCGGTGCGGTCCCTCGTCCCTTGGCGTCGATCACATGCAGCGTATCCCCGACCAGGGCAAGCGCGGCCGGATACCACCCCACCGGCGCCCGTCCGATCAGCGAGTCTTTGGTGCCGCTCCCACGGCCCGCACTGGCGGCGCCAAGCGCAAAGACGGCCACGGCATTGTTGTCGCCTTCCGCGACGTACAGCGTTGTCCCATCACGCGAGAGCTGCAGGCCCATTGGTGTGCTGCCCTGCCCAAGGTTCGCCGGCGTCGGATCGTGCAACGTGCTGACCACCGTGCGCTGCCGTGTATCGACCACGCTAATCGCGTCTGTTGACGCCGAGACGGCGAAGAGTCGTTCTCCATTTGCCGACAACAACAACGTAGAGGGATGACGTCCCACAGGAATTCGCGTGTCAGCAACGAGGCCGTCAGGGCTTTCGCGAAACACATGGACATCCCGCGTTCCCCAGCTCGACACGAAGACGTCGCCGTTCGTGCCGACCACGACGGCGTATGGATAGCGCCCGGCGGCGATACGCTGCACGACCTTGCCCGATGCCAGGGCCACAACGGCAATGGAGTCGGCCAGATTCTCAGCGACATACAGGCGTTGTCCGTCTCGACTTACGGCGAGTCCAGCGGGGTAGCTGGTGCCGGAACTCCGCGGATTGCGCTTCACGCGAATTGTGAGCGAGTCGCGACGCGCGAGTCGCTTGCCGTTCCAGTCATAGCGATAGACCGCGTCCGTGTTGCCTCCAGACGCGAAGACCGTGCGTCCATCGGGCGAAAACGCGAGGCCGATGAAGGCGGCGGTTTGCTCGGCCGTCTGCACAACGGCACCGGTCCGTCGGTCGACGACCTGGACGCCCTGCTGCCGCCAGCCGTTCAGCAGCAGCAGCAGGTGGGCGGAGTCGGGTGAAACCACGACGGACAGCGGAAAGCTGCCCACGTCGGACTGGGTGCCGGCGGGGTCAAGCATCGCCCCGGTTGGAAGCCGACGTGGCTCGGCAGAGTTGGTTGGAGGGGCGCCAGGAGCAGACGGTGAACAGGCGCTATACGCAAGCGCCACCGCGGCGAAGCGGACGGCGCGCCCGAGGACGTGATGAGGTGTCATGAGCGGAGGATGCGCTGAACCGACGGCGTCGAGGAGGGGGACCGCATCATGTGACCACTTTGGTGCGCAACCGCTATCGAACCCGCAAGGACACGAAATCCCAGGCTCGGCCGCTGCCGGAGTGCATGGCGGTCACGCGCCCCCGCTTGTCGCGCACGAACCACACGGTCTCCTCACTGTCGCCGAAGGCATCGCGATAGGTCGCCGAGAGCGTGTCGGTCACACCCACCCGTGGGCTCACGGTGAGCCGATCGCCGGCCGAGCCCACGGTGAACGTCACGCCAATTTCCTCGTTCCGGTAGTGGCCAGCGATGCTGGCGAGCTCCGGAGCGCTCGGCTTCCAGCGTTCAGCGGCCATGTAGGCGTGTACCACCGTGTCGCCGTCGGACGTGGGCACGAGCAGCGACACGGGCTGTCCGCTGGCGGTGGTGGTGAATCGGACGCGCGAGGCGCCAAGCTGATAGCCGCCATCGCGTAGCGGAAGGAAGGCCGTCCCCCCGTCGCGGCGCAGGAGTCCACGAGCGGTATCGAGCACCATCACGGTATTCGTGCGCGTATCGCGATAAATACCGGCGAGTTTGGCGACGGCGGCGACCACGGTGCTTACCGTGTCGGGCGCGGCGACGCGCGGAAGTCCCGGCACCATGGCGTCGACGATGGCGTGGGTGAGCCCCGTAGCGCCGGCGCCGGACACGTTGCACATCACGGCAATCGAGAGGTCGTTCTTTTCGGGGTAGCGCGCGAGATAGGTCCCGTACCCGGCGGTCGATCCGCTGTGCGAGATCTCGCGAAGGCCGCGATAGGTATTCACCGTGAGGCCGAGCGCGTAGGCGATCTCGAGTCCGCTGGTGAGCTTCATGCGACGCGTGAGCGAATCGACCACGCCGGCGCCGAGCGTTTTCTTCGTGAGATGATCGTTCCAGAGCAGCCAGTCGCCGACCGTCGTGAGCAGGCCGCCGGCGGCAATCACGTTGTCGTTCGGCATGTCAATGTGAAATCCATCGGCCTGCCGCGAGTAGGCCTGCGCGAGTCCAGGCACCACGCGCGTGAAATCGTCACGCCACTGCGTGTTCGTCATTCCCAGCGGCGCGAAGATGCGCTGCGCGGTGAACTGCGCGAAGGGCATGCCGCTGAGCCGTTCGACCACAGTGCGCAGCAGCAGAAAGCCCGAGTTCGTGTACGAGTAAAAGTCGCCCACCGGATAATTGAGCGCCTGCTGATGCGTGATCAGCTCGAACGCATCGCGTTGCGTGTGTACTCGCGTGCCGCGCGGCCACCCCTGCCATGCCACGAGGTTGCTCCATTCGCGCAGTCCGCTCGTGTGCGTGAGCAGATTGCGGAAGGTGATCGGGCGCCCGTACACCGGCAACTCGGGCAACACCGTGCGTGCGTCGTCGTCGAGCTTGAGCTTCCCGTCGTTCACGAGCAGCATGACCGCCGCGGCGGTGAACTGCTTGGCCACCGACCCCGATTCGAGAATGGTGCTCGGGAGAATCGGTCGGGCGCCGGCCAGATCGGCCATGCCGTAGCCGCGGGTAAGCAGCACGCGTCCGCCCTGCGCGATGCCCACGGCACACCCCGGCGTGTGGGTGGAGTTCCAGGCGGCAAAGACCTTGTCGGTTTTGACGCCAAGGTCGGCGGGCTGCGCCCTGCTGGGGGCGGGGATCATGGTGGCCGCCACTGCGAAGGCGACCACCATGGTGTGCAGGGACCAGCGGCAAGAGACGGCAGGTGAGGTCATGCGCCGAATGTACGGCGCACTTTGCGGTTAGGGCAACGCGAACGCGACATAGGTTCCACCGCTCGGTGCGCCGTTCTTGCCGCCACCGCAGGCGATCACGAGATACTGCTTGCCGTCCACCATGTACGTGCTGGGCGTCGCGTTGCCGGCGGCCGGCAGCTTCGCCTCCCAGAGCAGGCGCCCGTTGCGCTTGTCGTAGGCGCGGATCTTGTTGTCGTACGTCGTGGCGGCAATGATCAGCAGGCCGTTCTCGGTCACGATCGCTCCGCCGTAGTTGTCGGTACCGGTGTTCCGGATGCCCTTGGCCGCCAGCTTGGGATACTCGCCAAACGGGATCGACCACTTGATCGTGCCGGCGTTCAGGTCGATCGCGTTGAGCGTGCCCCAGGGCGGCTTGATGCCCGGATAGCCTTCGTGGTCAAGGAAAATGTCGAAGAATGCCGTGCGGTACGGGAGCATGAACGGCGTGGTACCCACCAGCGCGGCCGACTTGTCCTTGCCGGTGAGCAGGTAGCTCACGATGTCGTTCACGGCACCGCCCTCGAGCGCCGTGCCAAAAGCCGGCATGCGCCCGGTGCCCTCACGAATGATCGTGCCCAACTGCTCCTTCGAGCGCCGCTTGGCGATGTCGATGAGCGTGGGGCCGGCGGCCGAACCCTGCAGCTTTTCGCCATGACAACCGGCGCAGTTGGCGGCGTATAACGACTTGTCGCTGCGCGGGACGAGCTTGAGCAGCCACGCCATTTCGTTCGAGTTCACATACAACAGGCCAGTGGTCGGGTCGAACGCGGGACCGCCCCATTCGCCACCGCCGTCGACGCCGGGATAGATGATCGTGCCGCGTGTGTTGGGCGCGTCGTAGGGATGCGTGGTCTTGTACTCATTGAAGATCTTGAGCGCGGAGGCGCGTGCGGCCGGCGTGCGACTGGTGAGATCGTTGCGTGTGAGCTGCTGCCGCGCAAACGGGGCCGGCATGGTGGGGAAGAATTGCGTGGCGGCGGGTTTATCCTCGCCCAACGCGATGCTCGGCATTTTCCGCTCCTCCACCGGGAACAGCGGCGTCCCTTTCTCGCGCTCGAACAGCCAGGTGTGCCCCGTTTTCGTGATCTGCGCCACGGCGTCGATTTTCCGGCCGCCGCGCGTGATGGTCACGAGTGCCGGCGCCGCCGGCAGGTCGCGGTCCCACAAGTCGTGTTTCAGCACCTGATAGTGCCACACGTACTTGCCGGTGCGCGCATCGAGCGCGAGCACACTGTTGGCGTAGAGGTTGTCGCCCAACCGGTTCGCGCCGTAGAAATCGTACGACGCCGAGCCGGTGGCGGCGAACACCATCGCGCGCTTGGTATCGATGGTCACGCCGGCCCACGCGTTGGCGCCGCCAGCGATCTTCCACGCATCGGGTGGCCACGTTTCGTAGCCCGGCTCACCGGGGTGCGGAATGGTGTGAAAACTCCAGCGCAGCTTGCCGGTGTTGATGTCGAAGGCGCGAATGTCGCCCGGCGCACTGGGAAGCGCTTCCGGTACGGAGCTGCCGATGATGAGCAGATCCTCGAACACCACGCCCGGCGTACTCGCGCTGACCGAGAGGCCTTCCACCGGGCGGCCAAGTCCCTGGCGAAGATCCACCCATCCGCTGTCCCCGAACGTCTTGATGGGACGTCCGGTTTTGCGATCCAGCGCGTAGAGACGATTGCGATAGTTGAAGATCACGCGATCACCGGTCACCACCACGCCGCGATGCCGGAAGCGTGAGAGCGGCGCGGCCCCGTTGTTGGGATCGAAGCGCCAAATGGGCGCGCCGGTGGCGGCATTCAGCGCGATCACGTGCAGCTTGGGCGTCGTGGCGTACATCACGCCGTCGATCACGATCGGATTGGCCTGCATTTCGGAGCCGGGAAACTCGTCCTTCGTGGCGAAGGTCCACGCCACCCGCAACTGTTTCACATTGGCCGGCGAGATCTGACTGAGCGTGCTGTAGTGCGTGTTATCCTCGCTGCCGCCGTATACGGGCCAGTTGGCGGAGCGCCCGGGAGTCTGGGCCTGCAGCGTGGTAGCGGCAAGGAGGAGCGGAATCAGGACACGGGACATGAGGCGCTGGGCAGAGGACATGGCGTGGGAATGCGCTAGCTTACCTGTTGAACAGCGGTTTCTCAACAGGCGATGGCGTGGAGCGTGTATGCGGCGGGTGATTGTGATCGGGGCAGGGGCAGCCGGCTCGATGGCGGCGATCTTTGCGGCGTCGGGAGGCGCGGATACCCTGCTGATCGAGAGAACACGGGATGGCGGTCGCAAGATCCTGATTAGCGGCGGCGGTCGCTGTAACGTACTCCCGTCGCGGGTAGACGAGTCGCGCTTCGTGACGGATTCCTCACCGAATCTGCTCAAGAAAATGGTACGCGCTTGGCCGCTGGCCGAACAGCGCGCCTTTTTCGAGCATACGCTGGGCATTCCCCTCGAAGAAGAAGTCGAGTCGCTCAAGCTCTTTCCCGCGTCGCACAAGGCCCGTGATGTGCGCGATGGGCTGCTGGACTACGCGCGCCAGGTGGGCGTGCGGATGCGGATGGAATCGCGTGTGGTCGATGTCGCGCCGGTTGACGCCGGCTGGGAGGTCACGCTGGATGACGGCACGGTGCTCAAGGCCGACGCCGTGATCATCGCCACCGGCGGTCTCTCGGTGCCGAACACCGGCAGCGACGGCGCAGGGCTCAACATGCTCAAAGCGCTCGGCCACACGATGCATCCCACCTACGCCGCGCTCACGCCTCTCACCACCACCGACGCCGCATTCAACGGCCTGTCGGGTATTTCGCTCACCGTGTCGCTCACGGCCAAGAGTGCGCTGCAGCAGGCCACCTGGTGCGGCGGATTTCTGTTTACACACCATGGTTACAGCGGCCCGTCGGTGCTCAATGTGTCGCATGTGGCGGTACGCGCCCGTGCAGGCCACGCGCCCAAGGGGAAGCTGCCAACGGCCAAGGTGTACGTGCAGTGGACCGCGCTGGGCGAGAAGGAGTGGGAAGACGCACTCAAGCCACACGGCGCCCGTACCGTCACGGGGGCGCTGCGGGCCGAGATGCCCGACCGGTTGGCCTCGGCGTTGTTGGTCAAGGCCAACGTGGAGCCCACCCGCCCCCTCACGGAGTTGCGGCGCGACGAGCGTTTGCGGCTCATCGAGATCCTCGTGCGCGGCGAGCTGCCGTGGCAGGGCGACGAGGGCTACAAGAAGGCCGAAGTGATGGGCGGCGGCGTCGCGCTTAGCGAAGTGGATCCACGCACGATGGAAAGTCGTCGACACAAGGGACTGTACCTGTGCGGCGAAGTGCTCGACGCGTTCGGTCCGATCGGTGG
>JANLVC010000051.1:0-2107 GCA_031363815.1 Gemmatimonadota bacterium | reverse complement strand
CACTCACGGCACCACCGGTTGACCCGCAACTCCGCACTGCGGCCGATCGTCAGCTCCCGCTGCCAGAAGTCGCCGGTCTTATGGGCGATCCGCACGTTGGAACGGAGCGCAAACGCAGCAGGCAATCGACTCGTCGCGAGTTCGAGGGGGCAGGGTTGTTGAACTCACGGAAGTGACGTCACGAGCAACGCCAGCCACGCGAGCAGTCTCGACGGCGCACGGCTCAACTGGCAGATTGGTGCTGAACGACTGACCGCCGCCTCTGGCACTCTCGGGGCGGGCACCGTGAGGGCCACGTGCGGCAGGTCGGTTAACGCCGACCGGCCGCCGCCTTCGCCCACGCTTCAAAGTCGCTGTGGCGCACGCTGTAACGCGCGAGGATATCCGCACGAAGCCCTACGAGTTCACGCCGCGCGGCCATCACGAAGGCCTCGCGATCGTGCTCTGGCACCGCGAGGCGCACGGCGCTTCGCGTCAACTCGGCGTCGTCCGGCCACGTGCCTCCACGCACCACATCCGACACCAATGCGCGCAAGTGTGTGCGATAGTTCAACCGGATAGGGTCCGGCTCCCCCATGGCCTCTTGCAGAACCTTGAATTGCGCGCACGAACGTTCGTAAGCCCAGGCAAACACATCCCGCAACAGAGACACATCCGTGCGCTCGTATACCGCCAGCGTCCCATCGTTGTAGTGCTGCTCCGGCACGTCCACGAACGACAGCGGGCAGAGATTGGCCCTGATCAACGGGATGTTCGTCGCCAGTCGTGACGTACGTTTGTTCACGTCGATGAACGGCTGCAGATAGGGCAGGTGTACCATTGCAAAGAATGCTTGCTCCATGGGGTCAGGAATTGCCGATGCTTTTGTCAGGATCGCGCCGAATCGCTCCTCAATGACCTGAGGGATGGCGGTCGGTGTGTACACCGATGAACCGATCACTATTGGTCGTGTCCGGAGCTTCCCTTCTTCTTCGGGGTTCGCCAGCAGGTTCTCCGAAAGCAGCGCGTGCAATCCAAGGATGGTGTAGCGATTGAATCCGATCTCCCCCGCATTCTCCACCAGGAATTCGATCGCCGCCTTGTGGTTCAGGATCATCTGGCGGTCCTGCGCCGATGCGCCGACCGCCTCCTTCCCGCCCTGCAGCAGTTCTTCGGTATCGATGCGGCTGTACTTGTTTCCTTCGAGTCGGCTCGAGCCCCACGAGAGGTCGATGATGAGCCGTTGCATGATGTCGCGCGCGTAGGTGCCCGCGGCTTGCTGCATGTAGTCCGTGCGGCCGAGCGCCGAGAGTCGTTCGCGCAACGCGCGCGGCAGGTACCAGGTGGTGCCTGGCTGGTAGGCGTCGAGGAAATCCTGATTGTACGTCACCGGCTCCCGCTCGGCACGCGGGCGACGCAGCCGCTTCTGCGCGGCGAGTGCGTCGGCCATGAGCGGTATCATCGGCGTTTGACTGGAATCGGCCTCAGACGACACCGGGCTGACGGGCTGCGGGGCCCTTGAAGCTGGCGAGTACTTGGTGTTCCGGCGTACTGCCGTTCTTGAGATCTGTCCAGCGGTCAGCAGTTCGTCGAGGCGAAGGGCGAGTGTCGAGTGCGCAATCGTTCGACCTTCGCAACGGAAGAACGCTTCGCGGATGTCTCCTCGCGTCATACCGTGCGTTTCGGCGTTGATGATCGCGAGCACCGCGTCGCGCTCTGCGGAGCGGGCGAATCTGCCTTTCTTTCCCACCCGGGCTCCTGTTACAGTAATAAAAATCTAATTCAGTATTAATACCCAATTATTTCAGTATGCGCCAGTTGCAGCCCCGTATATTGCTGTCGTTTATCCGATATTACGGTAATAAGGCCAGTTGCTGTACCGTTTCGGCACCCGGAACGCCCGATTGTTTCCGTGAATGCTGCTTTTACCGAAACAGTGCGGTTCGAGAGGCAACCTTGACCGCTCATGTCTACTGCTGAACGTCTTATGGCCGCCCTCGCCGGCCGCTGCCGCGTTACCCGTGAACTCGGCGCCGGCGGTATGGCCACCGTATTCATCGCGACATCAAGCCCGAGAACATTCTGCTGCAGGACGGCGCCGCAGTGGTGGCCGACTTCGGCATCGCGC
>JANLVC010000023.1:0-17258 GCA_031363815.1 Gemmatimonadota bacterium | reverse complement strand
GGCGGCCGTCGATGCGAAACATCAGATCATTGTCGACGCGCTGGCGGCGCTCCGCAGGAGCGCGACGGTGCTGGCGGCGGACGCGGGCTATCATAGCGAGGCGAATCTGGCCGTCCTGGCCGAGCGGAGTGTGACCGCGCTCATCGCCGATCCCGATATGCGCCAAGCGCGACGAACGGTTTGCGAATCGGGAGCACCACACCAGCGCCCCCAATCCGTTGCACGACAAGTCGGGCGCCGCGAAGAAGGCGGTACCGCTGTTCACGCCGAGTGACTTCACGTACGACGCCGACGCGCGCACGGGTGTGTGTCGGCGGGCAAGTCGCTCTACCGGAAAGGCGCCAGCAACGTCACGAACGGCGTGGTCGGCGCACACTTTCGCCTTCTTTCGCGGACGCGAGGATGCCGCGACCGAAACACCCACCATGCGCATGCAGCAGCGCCTCGATCCACCCGAGGGGCGCGCGCAATACGGGCGACGCTTCGCCACCGTTGAACCGGTGTTCGCGAATGTGCGCAACAACAAGCGACTGGATCGCTTCACGCTGCGCGGCCGCACGAAAGTGAACGGCCAGTGGCTGCTCTTCTGTCTGGTGCACAACATCGAAAAGCTCACCCACGCGGGATATGCCGCGTAAATGGCACGCCAGGAGGCGTCCGCGACGTCCCCAATGATGGGATCACGTCGGGAATCTGCCGAAACAACCCGTTCACCAATGCCCCATGTTTGCGCGACGCGAGGCCTTCACGCCATATGATCCGCTTCGCTTCTGTCGTGCCCGTTCGGCGTGTCGTCGACTAAGCCTGCGCGCGATGGGCGGCGGGTTTCGTGACGCGGCTAACGAGCAGCATCGCCACGACATTCAGCACGAGCGCGAGTAAACCGACGTTGATATCGGTGATGCTGTGCGGCCACTCAGGGAAAAGGGTTGTCATCGAGACGCCGCCAATCGAAGTGGCGGCAACCGCGACCTCACCGACAATGATGCCGGCCATCGCGCCGGCGGCAGTGATGCGGGCGTTTGGAAGCAGCGAGGCAAGCAGCGAGGGAAAGAGCTGCGTCACCATGCTGTAGGCCATGAGCAACAGCGTGACGAGCGTGCTGCCGCCGCGAAAGGTGAAGAGCAGCGCAAGGCCAGCCAGTACCGGCACGAGCAGGCGCGCGCACATGGCAGACTCGGCGGGCTGCCCTTCGCGCGGCGGACGGAGTATGCGCGCCAACGTTGTCGCAATGCTCATGAGAATAAGCGAACCCGGCACGAGCGCGGTGAGCATCCCCGCCGCGCCAACCAGACCCACGATCCACTGGCCGAACGCGTCGCGTGTGACGCGGAGCAGTGCCAGATCCATGTCGGCGCCCTGAAGTCCAGGTACGGACAACAACGCGGCGAAGCCGATGAATAACACGAATAGCAATATCAGCTGATACAACGGCATCAGCGCCGCGTTTCGTCGAAACACCGAGGCATCGCGAGCGGTGAACACCGAGCCGAAGGTGTGCGGCCACATGTAAAAACCCAGCACGGTGAGCAGCACGGTGCTGGCAAACCAGCTCGGAGACATGCCGCGCGACGGCAGCGTGAGGAACTCAGGACGTTCGGCGATGATGCGCGTGAACATCGGGCCGATTCCGCCGTGCAACTTGTACGGCAGTACGATGCCGAGTCCCACCACACAGAGCAGGACCATCGCATCCTTGAGCGTGGCGGTCATTACCGATCCCTTCACGCCGGACACCACCACATAGATGACCATGGCGATGGTGCCGATCCAGATGGCCGCGTTGGCGCTGATGGCGCCGTACGACGACTCCGACACGATGATGCCGAGGCCTTTGAGCTGCAGGACCAGGTACGGCATGAGCGCCGCGATGCTTACCACCGCGACCACGTTGCCCAGCGCGGGACTGCCGTACGCGCGCGTGAAGTACTCCGACTGTGAAAGCACCTTCCATACCGTGCCGCGCTTCCAGATCGCCGGCAGCAGCCAGTACGACATGATGTACGCGACGGCGCCATAGCCGATGATGTAGAACGCGGGCGCGCCGCGTCCGTAGGCCCATCCACTGCCGCCAAGAAAGGCAAAGGTCGTGTAGATCTCGCCGGCCAGCAGCATGAACACGAGTATCGTGCCGAAGCCGCGATTGCCGACGCTCCACTGCTCGAGACTGGTGGTGCCGCCCGCGCGCCGCGCGCCGAGTACGCTGAGCAACAGGGCGAGCAACAGCGTGGCCGACAGAATGCCCAACGAAATCATCATGGATGGCGACTGTCGAGGGCGCCGATGATCGCCATGACCACGGACGCCATGAGCACCCAGAACACGATCCATCCGAGCAGAAACGGCATGCCGAGAATGCGCGGCTCAATGCGGTTGGCGAACCAGGGTGCCCCGAGGATGGCGATTGCCGGGACGAGGGCCAGCAGTCGATACGGCCGGGTCACGCGGTGCCGAGCAAATCGAGTGTGGCCGCCGTGAGATACCGAAGACCGATGTCGAGCGAGCGTTCGTCGATCTGGAAGCGAGGATGATGATGCGGAAAGTCGATACCGACGTCGACGTTGCCGGCACCGATGAAGGCGAAGACACCAGGCGCCCGCTGCTGGTAGGCGGAGAAATCTTCGCCGCCCATCGTGGGGCGCATGTCGATCAGGGTGTCGGCACCGAAGGTGCGGGTGACCACATCGGTGAGTCGCGCGGTGAGTGCGGGGTCGTTGACCACCGGGCGGTACCCCGGCTCGTAACGGAAATCATAGGTGGCGCCGAAGGCGCTGGTCACGCCCTTGATAATGCGCTCGATGGTCACCGGAACGGTGGTGCGCAGCACCGGATCGAAGGTGCGCACGGTGCCGGCGAGGTACGCCGAGTTGGGAATGACGTTGAACGTGGTGCCGGCGATGAATTGGGTGACCGACACGACCACGGGGTCGAGGGGATCGACGGTGCGCGAGACGACATGCTGCAGCGCCGAGACCACCTGCGCGCCAACGGCGATCGGATCGATCGTGTCGTGAGGGACGGCCGCGTGTCCCCCCTTGCCGGTGATCGTGCACGCGAACGTATCGGGTGCCGCCATGGCTGGTCCCGAGATCAAGCCGATGCGCCCCACCGGCACGGCCGCCCACACGTGGAGACCGATGACCTGATCGACCCCATCCATGACACCCTGTCGCACCATCTCTTCGGCACCGCCGGGTGCGAGCTCTTCGGCGTGCTGGAAGATGAAACGGACCTCGCCGCGCAATTGGTCGCGGTGACGCGCCAACAGCGTCACGAGCCCCAGCGCAATCGACGTGTGTCCGTCGTGTCCGCAGGCATGCATCGCACCGTCGGACTGCGACCGGTACTCGACGTCATTCTCCTCGTGAATGGGGAGCGCATCGATGTCGGCGCGAACGGCAAGCACCGGTCCCGGACGACCCGTGCGCAGACGCGCCATCACGCTGGTTTCGGTCGGACGCGAGATCTCGAGGTCGCCGATCTGCTCGAGGACCTGCCGGATAAACCGGGCGGTTTCGTGCTCCTGGAAGGCCACTTCGGGACGGCGGTGTAGCGCGCGGCGCCAGTCGATGACTTGCGGCGCAAGCTGGTGCGCCTCGTTAAGCAGGGCAACGACGTCGAGGGCCGGCGAAGGAATGGCGGTCGTCATGGTCACGAATGAGGCACGGGTGAACGTGGACGCTTCCCTAGTGATGTAACCGCTTTCCCCTTGTTTGCGTAGGTTTGAGCATGGACCTCCCGCAACCCCCATCCGTCCCGGCGTCCCCAGCCCCGCCTGCCAGCCCTCAGGTGCCCATTGGCGTAACCAGTGACGGTCAGGCGACGACGCTCAACCTCAAGCCGCTCAGTTCGGCTGATGTGGGGGCGCTGAAGGCCAAGCGCAGCGAGCTCTCCCGTCAATTGAGTTCGGTGCAGGGTCGTCGGGACGATGTCGCCAAGGAACTGTCGCGCACAACGGGCGCCGGCGCGAAAGGGCTTGAACAGCGCTTGGCGGTGATGGACGAACGCATCGTGCAGCTGGAGCGGGATATCGCGTTCAACGGTCGCGAGCTGGCCCGTGCGCCCGGCGAACTTGTGTCCGAGGAGGCGACGGTGGCTCGATACGGACCGTTCAGTTCCGGCCAGCTCACGGCAATTTCGATTGTGTCGATCGTGATGGTGTGGGGACCACTGGCGTTGGCGGCGGCGCGCATGATGCTCAAGCGAACGCACCAGCCGAAGCCGAGCCCGCAACTGCTGGAAGGCACGGCGCGTCTTGAGCGCATCGAACAGGCGGTTGACGCCATGTCGATCGAGATCGAGCGCATCTCTGAAGGACAGCGCTTCGTGACGCAGTTGATGTCGAGCAAGGTACCGAGGGCGGTGCTGGTGGAACGCACCGAGTCGCCGGCGTAGCGTTACGGGAAAGGTCGTTACGCCGGTAGGTTGTCCGCGCTGCGGTCGGCGAGCAACGTGGGATTGGTCACCACGGACGTGACGGAGCGTGGGCGCACGATGCCACGCAACCGTTCGTAGTTGAGCCGAAAGAGACCGACCGCGGCGGGGACGTCGTGTTCGCTGCGCATCCGAAAGCTGATCCACCCGGAGTGCGGTTGTGTCCGATGTGGTTCGGCGCGTCCGGCGGCCACGAGGTCGCGACGCAGGCGCACCGGCATGAGCAGATCGGCGACGCCGCCTACGTGGACGTGTCCGATTTCTCGATGGTGAACACGAAACTCCACGCCGCCAAACCGATACGGCCGCGCCTCTACGCCATCCCATTTTCTGACGATGCCGGCGACAAGTTCGCCAAGGTCGATAGTGCCCATGCGCGTAATCACGGCAAGACGTGAACCGATTGGAGCGATGCCTGAGCATGCACCCCGTTCCGGCGAAAGGCGAGCAATCGGCGCAATTGGCAACGCCACAGGTTTGCGGAGACGAATCGTGTCGCGGTCCGGACGTGCGTGGCGTATCGTCCGACATGGCTCCGATGCACTCTGCCCCTGATGCAACAGTCGATCCGCGCTGGCGGGCGGTTGTCGAGCGCGACCGCCAATGGGACGGCCGTTTCGTGTTTGCCGTCACCTCGACGAAGATCTTTTGTCGACCCTCGTGTCCGTCGCGTCGTCCACGGTCTGACCGCGTGCGCTACTACGCGACCGGCGATGCGGCTCGGGCGGCTGGATTCCGCGCCTGCAAGCGGTGCGCGCCGGAGTCGGCCGCTGGCGCCGATGCGATGCACACGCCGATGGTTGTCCGGGCCATCAGCCTGATGGCGGAGAACGCGATGACGGTCACACAGCTTGCCCACGCGCTCGACGTGAGTCGGGCCCATCTGCAACGTATCTTTACGCGCCTCGTGGGTTGCACACCTGCGGCGTGGCAGCGCGCGCAGCGCAGTGAACGGTTGCGCACGGCGCTGCCGAGGAGTGGATCGGTGTCGAGTGCCGCGTTCGAGGCGGGGTTCGACTCGTTGCCCAGTGCATACACCGCGGCGTCGGCGCACCTCGGGATGTCACCGGGAGCACTGCGTCGCGGCGCGGCCGGCGAAACCGTGTTCTACACGATCGTCCCGTGCGCGCTCGGCTTCGTGTTGGTCGCGATGACGTCGCGTGGCGTGCATCGTGTGGTACTGGGCGACGATCCGTGCGCGCTCGAAGCGACGCTGCGTGGATCGCTGCACGCGGCCGACCTCGTGCGTGATGACGCCGCCCTGGGTGACATCAGCGCGAGTGTGGTCGCCTTGGCGAGTGGTGCCGCCCTGACGAATGCGCCGTCGCATGCGCTGCCGCTGGATCTCCGCGGCACCGCGTTTCAACAGCGCGTGTGGCGCGAGCTGCAGCGCATCCCGCGCGGCGAAACGATCACCTACGCGGCGCTTGCGGCGCGCATCGGTTCACCGAACGCAGTGCGGGCGGTGGGCACGGCGTGCGGCGCGAATCCGGTGGCGATAGTGGTGCCCTGTCATCGTGTCGTGCGCGCGGATGGGAGCCTCGGCGGGTACGCATGGGGGCTGGAGAGGAAGGCGTGCTTGCTGCAGGAAGAGAAACTGCAAACTCCCTAGTAAGCAGGAAGGAGGGTATCAGGGGGCAGGAAGCAGGAACGACGCGCGGTCCACCTGCTTCCTCTTTCCTGACACCCTCCTTCCTGCTTACTAGGGAGTGGCAGTTACGATCCTGCCGTCAGCACCCGATCAAACCGGGAACAGCATCTCCCGATACCGCGGCAACGGCCAGTACTCGTCTCCAATGGAGAGTTCAATGGCGTCGGCGGCGTCGCGCACTTCGCCCATCGTTTCGCAGCCGGTGGTGGTGAGATACCCGGCCTGGCCACCGAGGTCGTCGTGCATGTGCTCGGCCTTGGTAATCACCTTGGCGAGTTCCGCGCGCTTTTTCTGCAGCGTAGCGACCAGCTTCGACACGGAGTTCGCGGCGTCGACGATGGGCTGCATGTTGATGCCGGCGGCGGCACCCTGACCCGCCGACGCGGCAAGCTGTCCGAGATACCCACAGGCCGCAGGCAGGACCTGCGTGTCGATCATCTGCTGAATCGTGTGCAATTCGATCAGGATGTCCTTCACGTAGCGTTCGAGGCGCACATGGTAGCGGCTCTCGAGTTCGACGTCGGTCAGGATGTTCGTGTTCTTGAACAACGCCACCGCGGTGTCGGTGCGCAGCTGGGCCAGCGCTTCCGGCGTACGACGCAGGTTGAGCAAGCCACGCTTCTTGGCTTCGACTACCCACTCGTCGGAGTAGTTGTTGCCTTCGAACCGCACCGCGGCCGATTCCTTGAAGGCCTTGGCGGCAACTTTAAGTGCGGCGTCGTCGGTGCTCGTGCCGGTTTTCATTTCCGTCTTGAGCTGCCCGATGATCTCCCCGAGCGCTTCGGCCACGGCGGCCTGCAGCAGCATGACGGGGAACGCGATGCTCTGCGACGCGCCCACCGCACGGAACTCAAACTTCGCACCCGTGAATGCGAAAGGCGATGTGCGATTGCGGTCGGTGTTGTCCTGCTCGACTTCCGGGAGCTTCGCCACGCCGAGCTTCAGCATGGCCTGTTCGGCGTTCTTCGGCGACGTCTTGCCGGCGGCGATGTCTTCGACGACCTGCGTGAGTCCCGAGCCGAGGAAGGCAGAGATGATGGCGGGCGGCGCTTCGTTCGCACCGAGGCGATGCTCGTTGCCACTGACGGCGATGCCGGCGCGGAGCAACCCGGCGTGCTTGTGCACGCCCTTCAGCACGGCGGCCAGGAACACGAGGAAGCGGATGTTCTGATGCGGCGTCTTGCCCGGCTTGAGCAAGTTTGTGCCGTCGAGCTGGTTGTCGGACGTGATCGAGAGCGACCAGTTGCAGTGCTTGCCAGAGCCGTTGATGCCGGCGAACGGCTTCTCGTGCACGATGGCCTGCAGCCCGTGACGCAGCGCAATCTTGCGCAGCACGCTCATCACGAGATGGTTGTGATCAACGGCGATGTCGGTGTCTTCAAAGATCGGTGCGACCTCGAACTGCGAGGGCGCGACTTCATTGTGGCGGGTGACGATGGGCACGCCGAGCTTGTAGAGCTCATGTTCGACTTCGCTGATGCAGGCCTGCACGCGCTCGGGGATACCACCGAAGTAGTGGTCTTCGAGCTGCTGGCCACGCGGCGGCGGTGCGCCGACGAGCGAGCGCGCCGCCATGACGAGGTCCGGGCGGAGTGCAAAGTGCGCGCGGTCGATGATGAAAAATTCCTGCTCCACACCAAGCGTGGTGTTCACGCGCAGCACGCCGCCGTCGCCGATGAGTTCGAGCAGTTCCATGGCGCGATGCGACAGCACGTCGGAGCTGCGCAGTAGCGGGGTCATCTCGTCGAGCGCTTCACCGTTGTAGCCGATGAAGACCGACGGGACGCAGAGGTACTTCACGCCACCGGTTTCGCTGATGAATACGGGCGACGCCGGATTCCACGCGGTGTAGCCGCGGGCTTCCCACGTGGCGCGCAATCCACCTGACGGGAAGCTGGACGCATCAGGCTCCGACTGAATCAGCTGCTCACCGGTGAATGCCTCGACGGGGAGCTTGTTCTCGTCGAAGTTCAGGAACGCGTCATGCTTTTCGGCGGTGAGGCCGGTCTGCGGCTGGAACCAGTGCGTGAAGTGCGTGACACCGCGTGACATCGCCCATTCCTTGATGACCTGCGCGACAACCGGCGCGATCTCGGAGTCGAGCTTTTTCCCGAGGCGGATAGACGCCGCGAGCTTCTTGTAGATGTCCTTGGGCAGCTTGGCGCGCATCTGGCGCAGGCCAAAGGTGTTCATGCCGAACCACGCGCTGGTCGGCTGCAGAATGCCGTTCTCTTCCGGGCGGACGGTAATGCGAACCGGGCGCTGCGTAATTTCGCGCATGGCCGCGAGGCGAGAGCCGTTCATGGAGGACATGGCGAGGTGATTTTGAGTGGTAGGCGGGGCGCGCCCAGTCGCTGGCCGACTGTACCGCGATTCGTGCAGAACTTGCAGTAATATGTCAGATTCTGGCACAAACGCCAACGTTCAAACGCTAGATTGTACTAACAAAATTGCCAATTGTGCGGAGATTACGGTACAGTCTGCTGTTTTTGTGCCATCGCACGAACAAAAACCGAAGAAAATCGCGGCGCCATCAATTCGGCCATGGCGGCGGCGTTCCGGAATTGATCACGCAGGACACGCCGAGGCACAGAGGGTTTGGCGGTGCACACGACGACGGGGTACACTGGGAAATGCGAACTGCTCTCTCATTTGAACGCGCGCGCTGGATGCTGACACTGGCCGGGCTTTCCCTCGCCGCGGCCTGCGGCGGCGGGGACACGGCCGCCACGGACTCGGCCCTCGCCAAGGCGGCGGCGGTGGCGGTGGCGGTGATGCCGCGGCCGGCGACACCCAGTGATTTGGCGTGCCCTCGCGACGGCACGTGGAAGCGCTGCGCGCTCGAGGATCGCGTGGTGAAATCGGGACTGGCCTTCAAGCCGGCTGGCGACTCGATGATGGTCGCCTACTTGAGCGTGCCGGGTGTGCGCTACAAGGTCGGGCGTACGGCGTCCCTGGTCGCCTTTTTCTATACCGACTCGCTGGCCGCGGCCAAGGATGTGACCTCGCTGGACCGCTTCCGATTGACGCCGCGTGGCGACACGATCGGCGCGTGGAAGTCGGTACCTAGTGAGGTGATCTGGTCGGGCAATCTGGTGGCGGTGCTCTTCGATGCCTCGGCAACGCAGACGGAGCGCATTCGCCTCACGATTGCGGCGGGGGCGCCGCAGCCGCTGAGTGAGGCGGCCAAGGCGGCCGCCGCGGCGGCGGATACGGAGGCCGTGCACAAGCTGCCCCCGATGCCGTCGCGCTAACGGCGGCCTACGGTCGCGCGGCCGCGTCGGCGCGCCAGTCTCTCACGAGACGCACCAGCACGGTGGACCCGTAGCCGATCGCCAGCCGCTGCGCGACGAAGGCGCGGCTTGAGGCGGCCGAGTGTCGTTCGGGGCGCCAGCTGAGGGAGGTGACGGTGCCGACGGTGACGCCCGTGAAAAACGGAAGGTTGGGGCGCCGGTCGCCGCCGGCGGTGCGCAGGGTGCTGGTGCGCGCGATGGCGCAGCCGGCGCGGACCACAACTTCTTTTCCCAACGACACGGGCTGCGACACGCAGGGCGAGCGATCGTCGACCCACGGTACGGCGTGATCCACCAGACGCCGGACGCTCTCCCTCACCACGAGAAATCCCACCTGGTCGCCCACGCGCGAGCCATATCCGCCCCAGGTCCGCTTCCAGGCGTTGGGCGTACCAAGGGTTTGCGACCATCCGGACGACAGGAACGGCGTCACGAACAGCATGGGGCTCGGCTTTCGGCTCGCTACATCGGCTTCGACCTGATTGCGCTGCGCCTCCAGGCGGGTCGCGGACATCAGAAGCAGACTGAACAGAGCTATGTGTCGCCGGGTCGAGGAAGCGGGCATGCGTGGGGGATTGAACGGAAAGACGCGGTTCCAACATGGAGCGCCGCCGGTGGCGGTGCCAATAGGAACGGATCGCAACCGATAGCTCCTGATACACGGCGATTCACTGCAAGAAGGGCTGCACGGCAAATGGCCCCCGAGTGGGTTGCTCGAAGGCCATCTGAATTTCGGAACAGTATTACATCACTATCGCCAGAGTATACCGATATTTCTTCCTATTTTCGTCCATTGGCTGCCCGAGCCGGTGGCGGTGCATCGAGTGCAGCGCCGAGTGCTTCGGCGGTCCAGCTGATGGCATTGGTGTAGAAGTCGCCAACCTTGGCGGGGTCGATGCCCATCTCTTTGGCGATTTCGCCGGCGTTCTCGAACAGACCGAGCTCGTACGACTCCGCGAAGTTGATGGCGTCGGCGTAGGGGCCGGTGCGGTCGAGCAGTGCGTTGTTGGCGTCATCGCTGAGCACCACCCGCGAGAGGATCTCGGGGAGCGGCATGCGGAAGACGGCGTCGAGCAGCGAGAACAGGCCGACCAGGAACAGGGTGCCACCATCGCGGGAGCCGCCGGCCAGTTGCTCGAGCAGTCGGCCGCGTTCCACCGCCTGACGCACCAGTTCCTGATCGACGCCATTCGACGAGCGTCGGGCCGCGGCCACCGCGACGGCCAACCAGCGGAGGAACGCGGTCCGTCCGATAAGGCGAAGCGCCTGACCGATTGAGCTCACGCCGCGCATGCCAATGGCGGCAGAATTGACCAGCCGAAGCAGCTGGAAGGTCAGCACCGGATCGGTCGAAATGACGTCTTCCAGCTGGCGGTCGTTGATCGTCTGGTCGCGTGCCATGCCCATGAGTCGCATGGCGGCGACTGTGGACTGGGGCATGCTGGCCGATGGCAGCGGCTCGGGGCGGCTGAAAAATGTGCCTTGGAAGGCGTCGAAGCCGAGGCCGAGCACGACCTCATACTGCGAAAGTTCGTCGATCTGCGTTGCGATCAGCTTGGGGGCGTGCTTGCCGAAGCCCTGCGTGATCCGGTCGCAAATCTTGCCAATCGTGACGGCGTTCTCCTTGCGGACATCGACACGAACCCACGTGACATACGGCACCAGCGCTTCCGACGGGCCGGCGACCGCGCCGACGTCGTCCAACGCGAGCAGGCCGCCGTGCGCGCGATAGCGGGCAACCGCTTCGGTTACCGCTTCGTCGGCGTCAAGATCGGGGGGAAGCATGACGATCGCCGAGCCGGGCTCGGCGACGTGAAACGCATCCTCGACCAACTGTGTACGCGTGCACGACACGAAGGCCGGCAGGCGATTGCGCACGAGGTCGAAGGTGCCGCTCAGCAAGCTCTCGACGAACCCGTTTTCCCCGGTCTCCGTTTCCTTGAAACGAATTTCGTACCCGAGCAGGGCACCGGTCGTACCGAAGATGGGCTGGCGAACGAGGCAGAAGTCGGACATTGGGCTGGGAAGAACGCGAAACAGGGGTGGCGCAGACGGCGTCGTCGTAGCGACTCTAAGACGATTCAACTGCTCGCGAGGCACTCTTCCGGAGATCCGGAGCCTGGTATGAGTGCCCCGTCGTCCTCCTTTGGTCAGACATGAGTATTACCACGCTCGACGGGAGCCTTCACCGCGGCTGCGGTGGGCGGTACGCCCTCCAGACGGAAGCGGTGACGATGCGCATCAGCGGCATGGCGGCCGAGGTGACGCGCGAGTTTTATCGGTGCGAGAAATGCGGGCACGAGAACCGAACGATCGAGCAGCGCGATGTGGCGGAGAAATCGGCGACCGAAAAGATCCGGGTTGCCCATGATCTGCTGGCACCGAAGGCGATCCGTCATCTGCGTGAATCGCTCGGGCTCACGATTCCGCAGTTCGCGGAGCTGTGCTATGGCACGCCGAAGGGGATCGTGGAAGGCTGGGAGAAAGGGAAGTATCTGCAGAATCGCGACGCTGACGCGCTGGTCCGTGGTCTGCTGGATCGCGACACGCTCGAGAAGCGCGCGGCGAAAGCGGGCGTGACGTTGCCGGCGCTGCCCGAGCCGCCGATGCTCGCGGCGGCGGCTCCCGTTACGTCTGCGGACACGCCCCGTCCGGCCACCGCCTGATGCCGAGGACGCTCCCATCGCGCTGATCATCACCCACGAGCTGACACGGCGTTTCGGCGCCGTGGCGGCGCTCGATGGCCTCACCGTTTCGATCGAGGCGGGGATTACCGGCCTTGTGGGATCGAACGGGGCCGGGAAGAGCACGCTCGTGAAGATTCTGCTTGGACTGCTCGCGCCGTCGAGCGGATCGGCGACGGTGATGGGTCATGACGTGGAGCGCGCGAGTCGCGCGATCCGCCCGCTGGTGGGATACATGCCCGAGCACGACTGCCTGCCGCCCGAGATGACGGCCGCGGAGTTCGTGTCCTTCATGGCGCGCTGCTCGGGGCTGCCGGCCACCACGGCCCGTGAACGAGCGGCCGAAGTGCTGCGACATGTGGGGCTGTTCGAGGAGCGGTACCGGCCCATGGGTGGCTACTCGACCGGTATGGCACAGCGCGTGAAGTTGGCGCAGGCGTTGGTGCACGATCCACGCATTCTGGTGCTCGACGAGCCCACGAACGGACTCGATCCCGCCGGACGCGACGAAATGTTGGCGTTGATTCAGCGCACGGGCCGCGAGTTTGGAATCTCCGTGCTGGTGTCCTCGCACCTGTTGGGAGAACTGGAGCGGGTGTGTGATCACGTCGTACTGATCGATGCGGGGCGTCTCGTGCGCGCGGAGCGCGTGGGTGCGCTGACCGGCGAGACGGGCACGTTGCTGGTGGAAGTGGACGGCGATGTTGAGGCGTACTGCGCCGCCCTCGTGGCGCAGGGACTCGTGGTGCAGCGCGACCGGTTACGAGCACTGGTCGCATTGCCGAACGGCGATGATGCAGAAAGTGTGGCACGGGTGTTCGTCACGCATGATATCGTGCGCGATGTCGCCGTCGCGACCGGCGTGGGCCTGCTGCGGATCGAGCGTCGCCGCGGACATCTCGAAGATCTGTTCGCGGGAGCGGTCGCATGAGCGCGCGACCGTCCGGTACGAACGACACGACGATTCACGACCTCGGCTATCGACGGTACGAGGGCGCACGTGAAGGCGTGCGCGGAGCGTGGCGTGCGCTGTTCGCGCAGGGATTCCGGGCGATGTTCGGGCTCGGTCGTCCGCTCAAGTCGAAGGCGATGCCGGCGTTCGCGCTGGCGGCCACCATGCTGCCCTGTCTCGCGACGCTGGCGGCGGCGTCGGCCACCAAGGGACAGCTGCCGATCATGTACGGCACCCTGATCGAGTCGCAGCTCATTCTGTTCGTTTTGTTCGCCGCGGCGCAGGCCCCGGAAGTGATGAGTCACGATCAGCAGCATCGGGTGCTGCCGCTCATTCTTACGCGCGATGTGACACGCGATGTGTATGCCAGCGCGCGGATTGCTGCGGTATTGTGTGCGCTGCTGGTGGTGTGCGCGGCGCCGCTGCTCTTGCTGTACATCGGCGAGATCGGCATTGCGGTCGATCCGGCCACGGCTTTTGCGAAAATGGGCACGAAGATCAGGCCGGTGTTGATGCAGGCCACACTCACCGCGTGGGTGATCGGTGCGATCGGCGCGGCGATGGCATCAATGACGGCGCGCCGTGCATACGCGACGGCGTCGATAATCGGCGTGTTTCTTGTCGCGGCCGCCGTCTCGATTGGACTCGATGATCTGGCCGGAGTATCGACTGATATTTCGGGATTTATCGATCCGTTGCGTTCACTGCACAAGATGGCGCTGGTGCTGTTCGGCGAGAAGAATCGCGCGATGGAAGTGGCGGCACCGCCGCCGCTCTGGATGTTTGTCGCGCTGGCGCTTTCACTCGGCGCCACTGGTGTACTCGCCACGTTCTGGCGGCTGCGTTGCGTGCGCGTATGAGTGACCGGCGTATGGGCGATCCGCCTGTGCCGTTGACGTTTGACCGCGTGTCACATTGGTACGGCGATGTCGTGGCGGTGAACGACGTGACCTGTTCCATCGACGTTGGAATCACCGGATTGCTGGGGCCGAACGGCGCCGGCAAGAGTACGCTGCTGCAGATGGCGGCGGGACTGCTCGCGCCGTCGAGTGGAACCGTTCGCGTATACGGCGAATCGCCGCTGGCGCGTCCGTCGATTTTTCGCAAGGTGGCGCTGGTGCCCGAGCGTGAAGCGCTCCCGGCGATGCTGTCGGCGCGCGCGTTTGTGGAGGCGCGCGCGGTGTTGCTGGGGTTGCGCGATCCGAAGAATGCCGCGTTGCGCGCGCTGACCACGGTCGAGATGGACACGGTGGCCGACCGCAAGGTGGGTGGGTTCAGCAAAGGCATGCGGCAGCGCACCAAGCTCGCGGCGGCGCTCGTGCACGAGCCCACGTTGTTGTTGCTCGACGAACCGTTCAACGGACTCGATCCGCGTCAGCGCATGCACATGATGCGGCTGCTGGAAGATCGGGCGAGCGAAGGCACGGCGGTATTGCTCAGTTCTCATATTCTCGAAGAGATCGAAGGCGTGGCGTCGCGAATTCTGGTGATGTTGTTTGGGCGCCTCGCGGCGAGCGGCGATCATCGCACCTTGCGTCGCATGATGACCGACCGGCCGCATACCGTGCGCATTCGCTCCACGAACGATCGTGCGCTGGCGGCGGTGCTGCTATCGTCACCGACGGTGATGGGTGTCGATCTCGCAGTAGACGCCTTGCTGGTGCGTACCGCCGACTATACGGGCTTCGCGCACCACATCGGCGCGGTGGCGAAGCAGGCGTCGATCACGCTGCTGGAAGTCCAGCCCACCGACGAATCGCTGGAGCACGTGTTCGCGTACCTGGTGGCCCGATGAGTGTGGCGTACGGTCGTATCTCGCCGTGGGCGACGGCGCGCGTGCTGATCCAGCTCGCGTGGGCCCGCACGTTCTCGGTCACACTGGTGGTTGGTGTGAGCGGCCTGTTGCTGCTGCCGGTGCTCTTCGCGCTGGCGTTCGCGTCGCGCGGCAGCCTGAGCGGTGATCCGGTGGCCTTTCTCGTGCAGCGGTATGACACGCTCGTGTGTGCGTTGGCGACGCCGTTGATCGGGTTGCTGCTGGGCACGAGCGCGTTCAGCGCCGAGACTGAAGATGGCACGCTGCTGTACCTCGTGACCACGACGACACCACGCTGGTGGATTGCCTGCGTGCGCGTGATATACGCGTCGATCGTGACGGGACTGTTGTCGGCATTCGCCGTGTGGAGCACCGGTGCGATCGCAGCCAATGGCAGCAATCCCGAGAGCGTAACGACCGCGTTCACGGTTGCGGTGCTGTTCGGTGGCGTCACGTATGCGGCGCTCTTCACCGCACTCGCGCTGCTCACGCGTCGCGCGCTGGTGGCCGGTTTGGTGTACGTGCTGTTCTGGGAAGGCGCGTTAAGTGCGACCTTTCCCGCGCTGCACTATTTGAGTGTGCGACAGTGGATGCTGTCGGTGGCGTCGGCGCTGACGGATTCGTCGGAGAAGGCGTTGCAGAATGGCCCGTCGCTCGCGGCATCATTGATCGGTGCGGCGGTACTGGTGGTGCTCTCGGTGTACGTGGGTGGGCGACGGCTGCAGCGGCCACGAATCGCTCGATGACAGCGAAGTAAGGAGTCGAGAGTAGGGGGTGCAGAGAGCCGAGGCGATGTTGGCCTGGCCATGGTGTCGCAGTGAATATTTCTTGGCCTGTCGTATGTCGTTGCAACAAGCGGTGCCGCAATAGATCAGTTCTCAGGGGCAGTTCCGACGAACTGCCCTGAGAAGGGTGGCCAACTGCGCGCGCTCGCTGTCGGCGACCCCGTCGAACACGCCCAACTCAGCCTGTTTAACGACCGGATCAGCTCTCGCGAGCAAATCCTCGCCCTTCTCCGTAATCTCGGCATGTACGATTCGGCGGTCTTTCTCGTCGCGCTTACGCGCCACTAAACCGGCACTATCAAGCCTGTCGAGCATTCTGGTGACATCTGGGCCAGGAGCGGCCAGATGCCTGCCGAGCTCGCTGCAGCCGGCGCCGCTCTCGCCGTGGCGCTTGATCACCTGCAGCAGTTCGAACTGCGCGGTGGTAACGCCGAACGGTTCGAGCGCCCACGCCAACGCTCGCTCGACATGCGCGGCGGCGGTGCGTAGCGCGTGCACCGTGAACGTGGGGGTCGCGGTACCGGCCGAGTCGTGTGATGTCTGTTCGGGGGTAGCGGAGGCGCTCATGCGCGAATTGTCTCTGTTGAAACAATATTTGTCAATCCAACACAGTTTGGAACAGGCGCGGGTTGCTACCACTCGCGGGGGGAGATGGATACATTGCCCTGCTGCCTGCGCAGTGCGGGTACGGCGCCGTCGCCAAGTGGTAAGGCAGGAGACTGCAAATCTCCCACCGTCGGTTCGATTCCGACCGGCGCCTCTGAAAAAACAGCGCGTCTCAAAGCACCGCCGAAGCGCGCCGTTCCCTCTGAACGGAGCGCTTTTGCGTGTGTGAAACCCGGCGTTTTTGTTCGCGCAGTAATGAGGCGAAAGAGCGCCGATGGCGTATTGTTGGCATCCATGTTGGGCCGGATCTTTGAACGCGCTGTCGAGGATCGTAAGCGCCTCTTCGACGTGATGACAGTCTGCGATAGCGCTGTTCTTGGCCTCGCGAGCGGCATCCTCTGGACCGCCCTGCCACCGAGTCAGCAACCACACAATGTCGAACGCATCCTTGTGCTTTGTCCGTCGCCTGAGCGCGTAGCTCTTGAGCACCAGCAGGGGCAGTAGATTCGCGACCCAGACCGTCACCTCGGCCATTCCCACCGAGCTCTCGTCAGGCGGTCCGAGCAGGTCCACGTTGAGTTGACGTGGTTGCGCATCCTGAAACGCGAGCTCGCCGGCTGGCAGTCGAAATGCACCGATCTTGTCGCCGGGTCTGTTCGGCGTGGCCTCGCCAATCCGGCCGACTGTGCCAGCGATTGCGCCCCGTTTCGAACGAGCGAAGCCTGACTGGACGGGGCGTAGCGGGGCAGGGCCCCGACCAACGCCGCCTCGCCTTACCCTTTCATAGCACGCGCAGATTTCGCCAAGTCGAGCGCGCCACTGTCTGTCAGCTCAGATTCCCAGTCTTCGGCTTTTCGCTTACCTGCTACCCGCGCCCCATGTCGCTTCGCCATCTGCTGTCCGCTCTTTCATTCATCGCCATGGCGAGGGTCTCGGCCCAGACCACGCCGGCGCGCGTCGATCGGGCGGAGCACCGCGATTTCACCATCGCGAACTTCCAAACAGAAAGTGGCGTCGTGCTGCCCGCAGCGCGCGTGGTC
>JANLVC010000002.1:0-14400 GCA_031363815.1 Gemmatimonadota bacterium | reverse complement strand
GTCCACGGCAACGGTGGACGGAAACCGTACGACTGGCCGCGTGGTTCCACGCCCTCGGAGGCACCAGTGATCCCGATCCAGATCCTTCGAGTCCTTTCTACGATCCGGCAGTACGACGTGCCCGCCCTGTTGATGGGGGGGCAGGCCTGCGTGTTGTACGGCGCGGCCGAATATAGTCGCGACCTCGACCTTGCGGTGCTGGCCACCGACGAAGCGCTGCCGCGCTTGACGGACGCACTGCAGGCGCTGCACGCCACGGTCATTGCCGTGCCACGCTTCGAACAGCAGTACCTGGCGCGCGGCCATGCCGTGCACTTCAACGTCCCGCCCGACGCCGACCTCGGCCCAGTCCCTCCCCTTCGCGTGGACATCATGAGCCGGATGCGCGGTGTGGCGCCCTTCGCGGAACTCTGGGAACGCCGTACGACCATCGCGCTGTCGGATCCGTCGTCGCAGGCAGAGGTCCTTGTTGACCTGCTGTCGTTGGGCGATCTGGTGAACGCCAAGAAGACGCAGCGGGACAAGGACTGGCCGATGCTGCGAAGACTGGTGGACGCCTCCTATGCCAGCGCGCGTGACGCGGAGGTCTCCGAGGAACAGATCGACTTCTGGCTCGCCGAGTTGCGATCGCCCGAGTTTCTGCGAGAAGTGATGACGCAGTTTCCTGAGCGAGCCACTCGTTCGCACCGTGGAGCGGTAAGCGCGGTACGCGACGACCGCGACGTCGCGCATGCCCTCGCGAGTGAGCAAGCGGCGGAGATGGCCGCCGACCGCGCGTATTGGGATCCGCTGCGGCGCGAGCTCGAAGCACTTCGGCATGCGGCGCGCCGCGCATCGGGCGGCGAGCCGCATGCGCCCGCATGAGCGCCCAGGCGCATCGTCTCACCACCGCCCTCGCCGACCGCTACCGCATCGAGCGTGAACTTGGCGCCGGCGGCATGGCCACCGTGTACCTCGCGCACGATCTCAAACACGAACGCGATGTCGCGATCAAGGTGTTGCATCCCGACCTGGGCGCGGCGCTCGGCGGTGAACGTTTTCTGTCAGAAATTCGCACCACCGCGCGCCTGCAGCATCCACACATTCTCCCGCTGCTCGACAGTGGTGAAGCCGACGGCCTGCTGTATTACGTGATGCCGCTTGTGCGCGGCGAAACGCTGCGCGCACGGCTCGAGCGTGAACGGCAGCTGCCGATCGCGGATGCGCTGCGCATCGCGCGCGAAATTGCCGATGCGCTGCAGCACGCGCATGCGCAGGGCGTCATTCACCGCGACATCAAGCCGGAAAACATCCTGTTGCAGGACGGCCACGCACTCGTCGCCGACTTCGGGATCGCGCTCGCGGTGCAAAGCGCCGGCGGTGCGCGCATGACGCAAACCGGGCTTTCGCTCGGCACCCCGCAGTACATGTCGCCCGAACAGGCGATGGGCGAACGTACGATCAACGCCCGCAGTGATGTGTACGCGCTCGGCGCGATCACGTACGAAATGCTGGCCGGCGAGCCGCCGTTCACCGGCCCCACGGTGCAGGCCATTGTCGCCAAGGTGCTGAGCAGCGAGCCGGTGCCCATCACCTCGCTGCGGAAGGCTGTGCCGGCGCACGTCGGCGCTGCCATTCATACGGCGCTCGAGAAGCTGCCCGCCGATCGCTGGGAGAGCGCGAAGGCCTTCAGCGAGGCGATGCTCGACACGCACGCGCGAGGTGCGACGTACGCCACCCTCAGGGCGGATGTCGCGTCGTCGCCGTCACGCGCACGCACATCGCGATACGCCGCGTGGAGCGGGTGGGCGGTCGCACTGATTGCCCTGACTGCCGCCGGATGGATGTGGCGGCGCGCTGAGGGAGCCGGGCCGGCGCCTGTGGTGTCGCTCATGTTGGACACGCCGGACGCCCTCGTCGATGCGACTCGATTTGCGGTCTCGGGCGACGGCACGCGCTTCGCCTTCTCGACCGAGCAAGGCCTTGCCTACCGTGAAGCGGGGCAGCGCGAGTATCGATTATTGCGAGGCACGGAATCCGCCGAGTCGCCCTCGTTTTCGCCTGACGGCGAGTGGATCGTCTTCCAAGCGAACGGCTACTTGCGGAAGATTCCCGTGGCCGGTGGCGCGCCGGTGGCGGTGCTCCGCGCCGATTCTTTGCTGGCCGGTCGTGTCCATTGGGGCGAAGATGGCAGCATCGTTTTCGAGACGGGCTCCGTGCTCGCGCTGCTCCCCGCTGGCGGCGCGCTGCGGGTACTCTCGAAGGCGAAATCCGCCGCGCAGCCTCGGCTCACGCCCGACGGCCGAGGCGTGCTGTACGTGGATAATCGCCAGCGTGCGAAGCTGATGTACTACGACCTGGCCCTCGATAGTACGTTCGCGCTGCTCGAGGAGTCGGCCGAAGCGCAGCTGCTGCCCACCGGACACTTGATCTACGGGTCGACGGCAGGCGGGATGTACACAATCCGGTTCAATCAGGCGCAGCACGCGGTGGAGGGTTCGCCGTCGGCGGTGGTGCTCGACATGCGAGCGAATGGCGGCATCGCCCCGTTCATCGTGACGCGAAACGGAACGCTGGTTTTTCGCGCAGGCATAGAATCGGAGTATCTGCTGCTGCTGCGCGAGCGCACCGGAAAGATCGACACGCTACCGGTGGCGCCCCAGGCGGTCAGCTACGCGCGATTCTCCCCCGACGGGCGGCTCCTCGCTCTCACCGTCGGTGCGTCCCGTGGCAGTAACCGCAATACGTCGATCTACGACATTGCCCGCGGGACGCTCACGCGATTCACGCAGGACGGCGGTGGACACGCACCCGTCTGGTCGCCCGATGGGTCGCGGCTCGCCTTCACCGCCGAAGGGCTGACTACCGACGCCGAGGACGTCTTCGTGCAGCCGCTGGACCGCAGTATGCCGCCGGTCGCGGTGCTCCGCATGCCCGGCGATCAGCACGCCAGTGCGTGGCCGTCGGATACGATGCTCGTGTTCTCCACCACCGCGACGAAGACGAGCGCGGATATCGTGAATCCCGCGACGAAAGCGGCCCCTCGAGCCTACCTCCATGCGTCGTGGGGAGAAAGCGATGCCAGCATCTCGCCCGACAAACGGTGGGCGGCGTTCACGTCGCTCGAGTCGGGGGTGCCGGAGATTTTTCTGCGCCCGTTCCCCGACGCCGGTTCGGGCGGGCGCTGGAAAGTCTCGACGAAGGGTGGCGTGCGTGCGCGATGGTCGGGCGATGGGCGTACGATCTACTATCAAAGTGCCGACGAAAGTGCCATTCACGCCGTGCCCGTGACGCTGGGAGTCGCGCCCACCGTGGGAGTAGGCCAAGTCATCATGAAGGTGCCGCGTATGGGCAGCGGCTGGGATGTCAACCAAACCACGGGACGCATTGTCGTCACGGTGCCGAAGGCCGCTCAGCTGTCGCGTTTCATTGTGATGCAGCACTGGCTCGAGCAGTTTCGCCGTAGCGCCGCAGCACAGCGCTAACATGGAAATCACTGTGACCTTGCAACGACTGAGCACCGCGCTCGCCGACCGCTACCGCATCGAGCGCGAGCTTGGCGCCGGTGGCATGGCCACGGTGTATCTCGCGCACGACATCAAGCACGAGCGTGACGTCGCGATCAAAGTTTTGCATCCCGATCTTGGCGCGGCGCTCGGCGGCGAACGCTTTCTCTCGGAGATTCGCACCACCGCGCGGTTGCAGCATCCACACATTCTGCCGCTGCTTGATTCGGGCGATGCCGACGGATTGCTGTACTACGTGATGCCATTGGTGACCGGCGAGACGCTCCGCGCGCGCCTCGACCGCGAGCGCCAATTGCCGATCGACGACGCGGTGCGCATTGCGCGCGAGGTGGCGAGTGCCCTCGACTATGCGCACCGGCAGAACGTCATCCACCGCGACATCAAGCCAGAGAACATCCTCCTGCACGATGGCTCAGCGCTGGTCGCCGACTTCGGCATCGCGCTCGCGGTACAAAGCGCTGGCGGTGCGCGCATGACGCAAACTGGCCTGAGTCTTGGCACGCCGCACTACATGAGCCCCGAGCAGGCGATGGGCGAGCGCGCCATCGATGCACGCGCCGACATCTACGCGCTCGGTGTAGTGGTCTACGAGATGCTGGTGGGCCAACCGCCGTTCACCGGGGCCACGGTGCAGGCCATCGTGGCACGCGTGCTCACGGAAAAGCCCGCGCCCATCAGCACAACACGCGATACCGTGTCGCCAGCAGTGGAGGATGCAGTGTTCACCGCGCTCGCCAAGCTGCCGGCCGACCGCTTCGCCACCGCGGCGGAATTCGCAGTGGCGCTTTCCTCCGGCACGACGCGAGCAACGTCCTTGCGCAGTGCAGCACAGCGTGCGGCGCGCCAGGGCTGGCGGCAGTGGGTTGCCAATCCACGATCGGTGGGTGCGATGGCGCTTCTCGTACTCGCTGCCGCGACGCTGCTGGTACGATCACCGCGCGTCGCGACGAATGCTGCGATCACACCACAGACCGTGCGTTTCGTGGTGCGTGGAGATGTCGATAGCGTGCCGCCCGTCGACGTTGGCGCTGATCTGTCGGAGCTGCCCGTCGTTTCGCCGGACGGAAAGACGGTGGCCATCATTATTCTCAGTGAAGCCGGTGGAATGTTGTATCTCCGCTCGTCGGGTAGCTTCGACCTCGAGCGCGTCGAAGGAGGCGGTCGCAATCCGTTCTTCTCACCCGACGGGGCTTCTCTCGCGTTCTTTCGCGAGCAGGCGGTGTGGACGATGCGGCTCTCCGATCGCGCCAGCAGCATGGTGGCACCCATCGCGGAGAATTACTTCGATCTTGGGCCATCACTGTGGCATCCCGATGGTCGTCTGCTTATTCCCGGTGCGCGCGGCGTGTGGTCGGTTCCCGCGGCGGGCGGTGCGGCGAAACTGTTGATCGCAGCGGCAACTAACCCTCTCGAACGGATCACACGTGTTTCGGCCCTTCCTGATGGCCGGATCGTGTTGACCACGCAGGTAAGCGACTCGACGCGCCTCGATGTCGCGGCGGCCGACGGAACGAACCGGCGCGTCGCGACCCCGATGTTTCAAGACGTCGCACTCGTCGAAGACGTGCTGATTACGCGGGTCTCCGGACAGTGGCGCGCGACACGTGTGGATGCCAGGCGGCTCACTCCGACCGGTGTATCTGTCGCGGTGCCGGACCTTCCACGCGGCAACGTCCTGATTAACCGGTCGGTGGCGGTGGTGAATGGCACTGCGATGCAGCGCGAGCTGGTGTGGGTGTCGCGAACCGGCGTCGTCACATCGCTCGGCTTGCAGGCCAGCTTTCAACGCTGGCCACGATTGTCACCAGACGGATCGCATGTCGCATTCGGACGGTCGTCGTCGGAGCGCGCTGGTGTGAACAAGGCCGAGCCGCGGCTCTGGAGCGTCGACCTGCGCACAGGTGGCCGTCAGCCGCTGGGCGGCTTTTCGGAGCCGGTGTGGACGAGCAATGGTTCGCACATCATCGTCTCATTGGGAGGGCAGCCGAATGGCCTTGGAGAACAGGTCGCGGATGGCAGCCGTCCACTTGATACGCTGTTCACATCGTCAGCATTGGAAGATGCCTGGCCGACCGATGTAAGCCGTGATGGCGCGGTGATCGTGTACTACGGTTCGTCCGACGATACCACGAAAGGGTCACACGCGCGCGACCTCAGTGACATCGGGACCTTCGATCGCCGATCCAAGACGAGTCGTCGCATGCGCCTTCCCGGTTCACAGAAAGGCGGTCGGCTTTCACCCGACGCACGCTGGCTGGCGTACGAGTCGAACGTGAACGGGCAGAACAGCGTGCATGTGCGCCCGTTTCCCGCGCTCGATGCAGACTACCTGATCTCCGCAGGCGAGGGTGCGGGCCCGGCATGGTCCGCAAACGGGCGCGAGCTGTTCTATCGTCACGGGGCGGACATGATGGTGGTTCCCGTACGCCCGCAAGGCGCGAACTTCGGTTCGTCCGCTCCCACGGTGCTGTTCACCGGCAATTTCATCCGCGATCAGTATAGCGATCAGGATTACGATGTCGCGCCGGACGGGCGCTTCCTGATGATGCGACCTATTGCCTCGGGTGCGAGCGGTCTCCGGGTACATGTCATCCTCAACTGGATCGACGACGTGCGTGCACGTTTGGATCGCGCGAAGTGAGCAGCGACCTGTCGCGTTGCGCTCAAGGTCCTGAAGCCGGAACTCGCCGCCGTGATCGGGGCCGAGCGCTTTCTGGTGGAGATCAAGACGACGGCGTCGCTGCAACATCCGCACATCCTGCCACTCTTCGACAGTGGCAGCGCCGACGGGTTTCTGTACTACGTCATGCCGTTCATCGACGGCGAGACGCTGCGCGCGAAGCGCGATCGCGAAACGCAGCTCGGTGTCGAAGATCGCGACCGATGTGGCGGACTTCGGCATGACGACAGTGGGACGCACACAGGATCCGCAGGGCGGCGAGTGGCTGCCGGATGGCCGCCTCTTCTTTGGCGACAACGATGGTGGCCTGCTTCGGTGGATCGACCCCGGAGCCGGAACAACCCGCGAACTTGCCATCACCTACTGCGTCAACCCGCAGCTCATCGGAGACGACCGTGCGCTGTGCGGCGGTGGTGCCGACAACTTCGCGTTCGTCGTCTCCCTGAATCGGCCAGACCAGAGGACACCATTCCGACCGGCGAAGTGCACGCTTACTTCCGGATCGGCCGTGCTGGTGGGGTCGCACTTTCGAGTCGTCGATGACCGCTACCTGGTCTACATGTCGGTCGAAGGCACGCTGATGGGAACGACGATCACGAACCTCGATTCCCTCGCATTCGGCCGTTCCGCCCCGCTGGTGCCGATGGTGCGCCGTAGCGGCCCCTCACGCGACGAAAAGGAACAGGCGAAAGGTCCCTCGCGCTAAATCGCTACGCGCTCCACTGCGAACTCGGCCGCGGCGGTATGGCCACCGTGAAACGTTCGGCGCTTAAGACGACGGCATGCTCGGGATGACTGCCGATTGCGGATGACTGCCGATTGCGGATGCAGTACAGCACGTCCACGAGCGCGGGGTGATTCACCGCGGCATCAAGCCCGAGAAGATCCTCCGTCTGCGCGACAACGGTGGCGGACCGGTCAATTTGAGCTATGCGCTAGGTATTGCTACCATATAAGTGTTGTATAACGAACGTCTCGCGTTAGATTTACAACAATGATAACACGTCGCGTCATGCAAACCGTCGAAGAGCGCCTCCGGCACATGCCCGGCGTCGTGCTTCTTGGGCCGCGACAGGTCGGCAAGACCACGCTCGCGCGCGCGATCGCGCGGTCGCGCGGGCCCGAAGCGCTGTATCTGGATCTGGAGCGTCCTGCCGATCGTCGTCGGCTGCACGACGCCGATGATTTTCTCCGCGACCAGCCGCGTAAGCTGGTGGTGCTCGACGAGATCCATCGCGCGCCCGATCTGTTCGAGATCCTCCGCGGCATCATCGACGATCGTCGCGCCGCGGGTGAACGGGCGGGGCACTTTCTCCTGCTCGGATCGGCGTCGCTCGATCTCATGCGGCAGGCATCGGAATCGCTCGCCGGCCGAGTCGCACATGTCGAGATGACGCCCATCGACGTCGGGGAAATCGGCGGCACTGACATCGCGGTCGATACGCTCTGGCTGCGCGGCGGGTTTCCTGAAAGCGTGACAGCCACGTCCGATCGCACGAGCCTGGCGTGGCGTCGGGATTTCTTGCGCAGCTATCTGGAACGTGACGTCCCGATGTTTGCGCCACGTCTCCCGACCGCGGCTATCGAGCGGCTGTGGGAGATGTTGGCGCACGGACAAGGAAGCTTGCTCAATCAGGCGCGCTTGGCGTCCAGTCTGGGCGTGTCGTCACCGGCGGTCGGGCGCTACATCGATCTGCTGGTCGATCTACTGCTGGTGCGTCGGCTGCGCCCATGGGCGGGTAACCTTGGCAAACGCCTCGTGCGCTCACCGAAAGTGTACGTGCGCGACGCCGGCGTACTGCACGCCCTTCTCGAAATCGAGAGCCGTCACGCGCTGCTTGGTCACCCGATCGCCGGACCCAGTTGGGAGGGGTTTGTGATCGAGAGCCTGATCGCGGCGGCGGACCCCGGGCTCACACCCTTTTTCCTGCGCACGGCGCGCGGCGCCGAGATCGATCTGGTCTTCGAGCGCGGCGGCCAAGTGGAGCTTGCTATCGAAATCAAACGCTCGACGGCGCCAACGGTCTCACGCGGATTTCGCGAAGGCTGCGCCGATCTGTCGCCGCGCGCGGCCTTCGTGGTACACGGCGGCGACGACGAGTGGCCCATGGGAGGCGATGTCACCGCCATCTCACTCGTGGCGCTCGCACGGCGCATGCGTGGCCTGTGAACGATACTTCTGTTCTCGGATTCGGCGAAGACCTGAACAACAAAATCCGCACTCGTAGAACTCACCCACACGATTCCACGAAGAGCCTCGTTCACGCTATTCACGCTCGTGACGTGCGCAATGACGGTGCGCCATTCTCATAGCGCGTGTGCGATCAGCGTGGAAGGAACCTGGCGGGGATCGGATGTCCCTTGGTGAACCGCGACGGCACGAACGCTGAAGCGAACACACGCATGATGGGTATCACCGCCTTCCCTCGAGTTCTCTGGTCCAGTTCACGACCACCTGAATCTGCGCCGATCCGCCCGATGGACGCAGCATGACAAATCGGCCGTCGCGCGCGACATCGTACTGCGGATAGTTCGGCGAGGCGAGGAAGTCGCCTTCGAACAAGGTCGCGCGTGATACGACACGGAACGCCGGCGCGCGCGCGATGTCTACCGCGATGATCTTGCGCCCGTTGCGATAAAACAGCTTCGTGCCGTCGCGGGACCACAGCGGCTCCGTGCCTCCACCCGACGACACCGTAATGACGGGCCCAGGACCGGGAAACGGCCGCACCTGTACTTCCCGTCGTGCCGTTTCGCCGGTCACGTACGCCACCCAGCCGCCGTCCGGTGAAAAGCGCGGCATCGACGCCGAGGCACCCGCTGCGACGAACGTCCGGGATGCATCGGCACTCCCCATCGCCACGGTCCTGAGTCCCACATCGCTGTTGGTGCGATACAGCAGCCACTTGCTATCGGGCGATATGATGCCGGAGTAGATCGCACCATCGGCCTGCGTTGCCTCGGTTCCCAGCGGCTCATACATGCCGCTGCCGTCGGCTGCCTGCCAGAGCAATCCGGTGGACGATTTCACGTCGGGGCGCGTGGACTGATACAGCACGCGCGTTCCGTCCGGTGTCCACTCCGGACGCAGCCCGATCGATGCCAACGGACTCGTGGTGGCGTTGGCAAAGGTGTACACGGCAATCTGCTTGTTCCGGTCGTTGTTGAGGTTCACCGCAAACGCGAGACGGGTGCCGTCTGGAGAGAGCCGTGGATCGCTGCCCCGTAACACCGAATCGAGTCCCGGAATCGGCGTCGCCGTGCGTCCGTCGGCACTTACCCACTCGAAGCGCGCCGCCCGTCCGCCACTCGCGCTGACCAGCACGCCGCTGGCCGACAGCGCCGCGTTCCACGCACCGAGAGCGACGACACTCGCGTCGTTCGTGGCGCGTGGCTTGTCGGCATCGAAGGGAACCGTCATCAGCGCATCGTCACCGATCGCCGTGTACAGCAGTCGTCCCGCTGCGTAGCCGTGCGCCTGTCCAACGATGGTCGTGTTGACGACCACGCCCTTGCGGCGCGACGTGACGCTCACGAAGTCATCTTCCGCACCGCCGGGGCCATAATCCGTGAACGCAATGCGCTCGTCGTCGGCCAGCGCGACGGGATACATATGCAGATGCCCGCGGGCGCCGGCCGCCGCGGTGGTGAGCGCGCGCAACACGCCGCCCGACGCCGGCACCTGCCGAAGCCCCGATCCGCGCGCGCCGTAGCCGCCCAGCACGATCATGTTGTCGCGCGTCCACAGCATGCCGTTCGCGCCCTCCACGTCGGCGATCGGCTGCGCCGGGCCACCGGCAATCGGCGCCTTCAGCAACTTCCCGTGATTGATGAACGCCAGCCACTTGCCGTCGGGCGAAAACGCGGTGCCTCCGTAGCGCAGACCGTCGGCCGCTGGCATCGCGCGCGACGTCGTGGAGTCGAGGGCGCGCACACTCAGCCGTGGCACCGTGGCGGAGTCGGTGATGTACGCGATCCGACGTCCGTCGGGCGATACGGCCAACGCCTGGAGATTCGCGCCGTCGCCCAGCGGCACGGTGAAACGGACGACCGGCTGATCGCTCGCGATCGCGCGCTCACGGAGCGCCCATGCCGCGACCACAGCCGCCGTCAGCGCGACGGCGGTGAGCCCACCAATCGTGAACGTGGTCGCGCGCGATGCACGGACCGGCGTTGCCACGGGTGCGCTGGCGCGCGCGCTCCACGACGTGGAGCTGTCGGAGAGCGCGTCGGCGAACATGGCCGCACTGGCGAATCGATCGGCTGGCAATTTCTCGAGCGCATGCAACACCGCGGCATCGACGTGTGCCGGCGTGGTTGGCCGCCGCCGCGTGAGCGCTTCCGGCGCACTAGTCAGCACTCGCGCCACGATCGCTTGCGCTGTGGGGCCAGTAAACGGCGGCTCGCCGACCAGCATCTCGTACAACACACACGCCAGTGCGTACACGTCGGCCCGCGCGTCCAGCGTGCGCTCACCCATCGCCTGCTCGGGGCTCATGTAATGCGGTGTGCCCAGGCTCATGCCCGTTTCAGTCATCCGCGCACTGCCCGTGGTGGTGACCGCCAGCGCGATCCCGAAGTCGGCCACCAGTGCCTGTCCTTCGTGCAGCAGAATATTCTCGGGCTTGATGTCCCGATGGATTATGCCCTTTCGGTGCGCATAGTCGAGCGCACTGGCAATCTCCTTCGTGATGCGCAACGCATCGGCGATCGGCAGCTGCTTCTCGCGGTCCAGCCGGTCACGCAGCGATTCACCGTCCACGAACGGCATGACGTAAAACACCGTACCGTCCACCGTGCCCGAGTCGTGCAGCGGCAGAATGTGCGGATGCTGCAGATTTGCCGTCGTCTCGATCTCGTGCAGGAAGCGCTCGGCGCCGATCACCGCCGCGAGCTCCGGTCTCAGTACTTTGACGGCGACCTTGCGACGATGCTTCACGTCTTCGGCCAGATACACCGTGGCCATGCCGCCGGCGCCGAGTTCGCGCTGAATGGTGTAGCGGTCGGCGAGGGCGGCGGAGAGGCGAGCGAGCGGAGAGGGCATGGCGTAAAGATGGAGCGAACGCGGCCGGTCCGTTATGACCTTACGGATTCGGCGCGGCGCTCGCCAGCGCGGTCCGTATCTGCTCCTTGCCGCCGCGCCGTGCGTGCAACAGAATACCCGACGCGTGATGTGCCTCCTTGCGCGCTAGCCCGCCACTGTTCCCAGACCATGCGCATTCTGCCCATTTCCTTGCGCCTCCTCGTCAGCGCACTCGCCTTCGTCACCACAGCCAGCCTCGGTGCACAATCCGGCGCGCGCGTCGATGTGCGCACCGCCGCACGTCGCCCCGAGGTCCCCGCCGCATACGCCGCCATCCGCGAGGCCGATCTGCGCCGCGACGTCGGCGAGATGGCGTCGCCTGGAATGCGCGGGCGTGAGGGTGGCACGCTCGACGAGCTGCGCGCCTCGATGTGGGTGGCGGACCAGTACCGCCGCATCGGGCTCGCGCCATTGGGAGAAGACGGCACCTGGTTTCAGTGGTTCGACATGACGCGCACGCGCGTCTCGGTGAGCGCGAGCCGAGCGAACATCGGCGCGCAGCCGCAAACCTTATTCGGCGATGTCATCCCGTACGGTGTCGTGCCCGCCGAGGCCACCGGAACGGTGCTGTGGATTCCGAACGCGACGGATACCACGGCCGACATTCGCGGTCGGATCGTCGCGACCCCGCTGCTCGCGCCGACACCGGCGACCATCCGTCCGACCAGCTATCCGTTTCCGATCCGCTACGCCGATGCAGCGATCGCCGGCACTGTCGCGCACTTTGCAGGCCGAGGCGCGACGGTCATCCTGCTGGTTGCGAACGCGCCGGTGGACAGCGCGTTCGAGGCAGTATCCGCGATGCGCGTGCGTGGCGCCTACGACGTGGATCGCGCGATGCCGCGCGTGGCAAACGGCTCCGATCGCATCGCGCCCGTGCCCGTGCTTGGGAGTGGCGCGACGCCCGCCATCCTCGTGCGCGCGACAATGCGTGAGACGCTGGCGCGCCAGCCACAGGCCGAGTTCTCGCTGCGGCTGGAACGGTTCACCGCGCCGTCGATGAACGTCATCGGCATCGTCCGCGGCACCGATCCCGTGCTCCGCAACGAATACGTGGTGTTCAGCTCGCACCAGGATGCGAACGGTGTGCGTCTCACACTGGAAGGGGACTCGGTGCACGCGGGTGCCGATGACAACGCGACCGTCAGCGCCGCTATATTCGCCGCGGCGCGGGCCTTCGTGCGACAGCCAGGGAAACGCTCTGTGCTCTTCATCCATCACGGCGCGGAGGAGCGCGGACTTTTGGGCTCGCGATACCACGCCGCGCACCCGGTCGTGCCGCTCGCACAGATCGCCGCGGTACTGAACGGCGACATGATCGGGCGGAACCATCCCGACTCGGCCTCGCTCCTCGGCTCGCAACCCCCGCATCGCAATTCGGCGGATCTCGTCGCGATGGCGCTCCGCGCGAACGCACTCACCGGTCGGTTCATCCTCGACACGCTCTGGGACCGGCCGACACACCCCGAGGGGTGGTACTTCCGGAGTGACCACGTGCCGTATGCGCGCATGAACGTCCCGGCGCTGATGTACTCCACCAACCTGCACGACGACTACCACACTCCACGCGACCGCCCCGACCGCATCGACTACCCGAAGCTCACGCGCATGGCGCAATGGATGTACCTCACGGGGTGGTTCGCCGCGACCGCGCCGAAGCGGCCGAAGCTCGATCCGGGGTTCAAACTGGAACGATGAGCGCGGTGCACTATGACGTCGCCAACACCAACGCATGCGTCGCGCCCTCATGTGGTCGACGCGTGTCGCGCCGCAACCCGGCTCCGTCGCCCTCGAGGTAGGCCATTGCGCCCTGATGCCCTGCCGCGAGCCACGCGTCAAATCGCGCGCACGTTGCCGTAGGCGGTGTATATGCGCCAACGCGTGTGACGGTAAACGATCGGTTCGACAACTGGACTTGGCCCGATTTTGTGGACGCCCGACTCGCTCTTAGATAGGGGCGGAGGTGGCACAGGAAATCGAACAGAAAACCAGCACGTCGTGACCGGCAAGATTTGTGGGAAGAAGTGAAAGGCGGAAGCGGTTTCGACGTGCGACCGTACCAGCTGCGCGCCCGGGCTCCCGGCAAACATGAAGCGCGTCGCCCGGCTGATGCGGGCCGATGGGCTGGTGGCACGGCCGCGGAAGCATGGGCGTGTCATTACGACTGACTATGATGGACTGTACTGGCGTTTCCGGACGCTATGGATTCGGTTTGGAATCAACTTCCGTGTTTCCAGTATTTTACGCAAATGCGGACCACCAGCACATGTGTTGCTCAGGCCAACTGGCAGGCGTCTCCTGTGCGGAAACAGGGCCGCCTTCGTCGCAAAGTTCACCGCGAGGCCGCGCTAAGGCCGCCGTGCACCGCCGTGCACCGCCGTGCACCGCCGTCGCCACCGGTGCTACGACAGCTCCGTGCGTCTGGCCCATCCAGCGCGGGTCAGCCAGATGCGTCTCGTGCGTCCGCTGCTTTCGGAGAAGCTGCGGGTCGGCGTGCCGGTTTCTCCTGGTCGCAGGACGGCGACGTTCGGGTGCTGCTGGCATCCCGACCAGCGCACCGTTTGCCGTGGAGAATACCGCCCGCAGCGTCACGCGCGGGCGTTAATCGGTAGGCTTCCCGCGACTCTCCAGCCGAGATCCGTTTAGGCTGCGACGCCCGCAGCCTAACGGCGGCGGGGCGAAACTCGGCACGCGCGCGAAGTGGTTGTGTTGCGGTGCGTTGCGGAGTTGCGGGCGGCATGGCATCATCCCGTTATGCTGCGTGGAGTTGCCTGCATAACGTCCGCCACGCAGGGATCCCCCGCAGGCCGCCAGGCGTGAGCAACTGTCTTAAAAGTCAAGCGGAAGCGAGTACCTCCGCCGCGGCGCTTACGCGCCACGTGGTATTCGTTCGCACCATCGTGTTGAGGATGGTGAGCAATTTCCGCATACACGCGACGAGCGCGAGTGTTTTGGGCTTGCCGACGGCCAGCCATCGCCGGTAGAACTCCCGAATGATCACGTGGCGACGCGTGGCGACCAACGCCGCCATGTACAGCACGCCACGCACGGCTGCGCGGCCGCCTTGCACGAATCGACGGCCACGCATGGTGCCAGCGTCGCGACTCAGCGGAGCAACCCCGACCAGCTTG
>JANLVC010000164.1:0-1985 GCA_031363815.1 Gemmatimonadota bacterium | reverse complement strand
CTCGGCACCGAGCGCGGCACCAAGGTCGGGATGCAGCACCTTGATGGCGACGTCGCGTTCGTGCTTGAGGTCGTGCGCGAGATAGACCGTGGCCATGCCGCCGGCGCCGAGTTCGCGCTCGACGCGATAGCTCTGGCTCAGCGCGGTGGTGAGGCGTTCGATGGTGGAATTCACCTCACCAATCTGCCAGTTGAGCCGTGCGCCGTCGAGACTGCTCGCGTGGCTGGCGTTGCTCGTGACGTCGCGTGTGAGTGCAACAACCCTGCCCCCTCGAACTCGCGACGACGCGAAAGGTCGCGCAGCTCGCCCGTCGACGCTGACGTGGCAGAATCAGTGCGAGGCCCGACTTACGCTTCGAAGAGCACCAGCCCCAAGTGGGCGGCGGCATCCTGCATATGTCGGTCATACGTCGCGATACGTACCTGTTGCCCCTGCGTTCGGAGAAAGTCGGCGGTGGCCAGGTGCAGCGCATCGAGCGTTCGCACCGGTACCGCAAAAGGCTCCAGCGCTCGGGCGAGTACCGTGGTTGACAGCTCCGCGAACGCGATGCGGTCCAGCAGCGATCTGACGATGCTGGCGTGCGAGCGAGAGAGCCCGCGCGCGTTGATCCGCGCCCATACCTCGTACTCCAACAGCCGACTGCTGACGAGAATGTCGTCCCACATGGTGTCTGGCGGTCCGTGATCCTCCCCAAGGAGATGCGCCAGCGCCACGGAGGTATCCAGATAAATCATCGCTCGCCGCGATCGTCAGCGAGTTCGCGGAGAATCGTCTCCGTGGGAGCGACGCGCGCGCGAGGTGGTGGTCCCTCGCGTATCACCAGCGGGGGCGCCAGCACCCCGCGCCGCACCAGCTCCGCCAATTGCGCATCGCTGGCCAGCGGCCCGCGTTCGTGCGGCGGTCGCAACTCGGCAACCACCCGATCACGATCGGTCACGAGCACGGTTTCTCCGGCCTCGACCATGCGGACGTATTCGCTGAGCTTGTTCTTGAGGATTTTGAGTCCGACAGTGCGCATGAGGTAAAGGTAGCTTCCAGTAGCTACTTTTACCAGATCGAAGGGCCAGAACTCATCGCCGATCTCCCACCGTCTCAAGCATCCAGATATTGGCTTCCTCGCGCTCTACGGAAGAGAAAACCTTCCGGCCATCGCGGGACACCACGAGCATACCACCCACGGGATGGCCGGACAGCGCTCCAGATACCCTCTGCATGATGTTGCTGGTGACCTCGAGGTGGCCGAATGACCCGTCGCGCAACGCCGTGAATACGGTTCGACTATCCGGGAGCCAGCCCAGAAACTGTGAGACGGCCATGCTGGCAGCGCCCAGGCACGCTGTTGCATACGATCGTACACGGCCAATGCGACGAGTCGACGAAGAGGTGGGTCCCATCGATTGCCGACGATGTACCGCTCATCGGGAGAATAGGAAAGCGGCGTGATCGGGATGCCGTCCACAACCGCTCGGGATAGCGGCCGAACCTGCGTGCGCGAGGCAGGCCACGGGCCAGTCGCCTCCGCCGCGGCGCGAGAACTATCGGCGAAGAGCAACGTCAATCCATCACGACTGAGCTGCGGATAGGTGATCAGTCCGCTCGCGAACGCTGTGAGCGGCTCCACTCCACTGCCATCGGTATTGATGCGAAAAGCCTGATAGGTGCCGGTTCTCTTCGAATAGAACACGAGGCGTCTATCGGCGGTGAACCGAGGCCATCGATTGTTGGCGCCATCGCTGGTGACCTGGCGAAGGTTTTTCCCGTCGCTGTCCACGACCCAGATGTCCGCGTGCCGAGGCTGAGTCCGGTTTGCGTGAGGCGCTGGCCACCGGCGGCTTGCACCGCGAGCGCGATGCCGAAGTCGGCCACCACTGCGGCGCCGTCCTGCAGCAGAATGTTCTCGGGCTTGATGTCGCGATGAATACGGTGGCCATACCGCCGGCGCCGAGTTCACGGGTAACGCGGCAGCGGCCGGCGAGGGCGGCCAT
>JANLVC010000162.1:0-12477 GCA_031363815.1 Gemmatimonadota bacterium | reverse complement strand
GAGCCAGAGCTATCGCGTCGAGCGCGAACTCGGCGCCGGCGGCATGGCCACGGTCTATCTCGCGCACGACCTCAAGCACGAACGCGACGTCGCCATCAAGGTGCTGCATCCCGACCTTGGTGCCGCGCTCGGTGCCGAGCGGTTCCTCGCCGAGATCAAGACGACGGCGAAGTTGCAGCATCCGCATATTCTCCCACTGCTCGACAGTGGAGAGGCGGACGGACTGTTGTACTACGTCATGCCATATGTGCGCGGCGAAACGTTGCGCACGTGGCTGGAGCGCGAACGCCCACTGTCGGTGGGCGACGTCGTACGCACGATTCGCGAGATCGCCGATGCACTCGCCTTCGCACACGAAAGCGGAGTGGTGCATCGCGACATCAAACCGGAGAATGTGCTGCTGAGCTCCGGTCATGCCCTGGTCGCCGACTTCGGCATTGCGAAGGCAGCGCGCAGCTCAGGGGCACTCACCGGAACGGGGACCTCCATCGGTACGCCGGCGTACATGGCGCCCGAACAGGCGGCAGGCGATCCATCGACCGATGCACGCGCCGATGTATACGCGTGGGCGATCGTCGCGTACGAGCTACTCACCGGATTCACGCCATTTTCGGGATCGCCACAGCAGGTCATGGCGGCGCATTTTTCGACGCCCGCTCCAGACGTGCGGCGTGCGCGCCCAGATGTTCCAGCACCGTTGGCCGAGCTCATGGCACAGTGCCTCGCCAAGGAGCCAGGGCAACGTCCGGCGAACGCGCGAGCGGTCGTTGCAGGGCTGGATGCCGTGCCGGTAAGTGCGAGCAATGCCGCACATCCCGCACGTTCGCCCCACCGTAAACAAACGTCGACACTCCTCGCCGCCATCGGGCTTGCCGCAGCAGTGGGCACCGCCGCGATCTTCACCCTCCGCACAACAGCAACTGCCGAGCGAACCGTCTCTGCAGGGGCGGAACATATTGCCGTACTGCCGCTCACGGCAATCAGCGACACGGCACTGAGCCGACTCGGGCAGGACCTCGTCGTCACCCTGAGTGCCACGCTCGATGGCGTCGGCGACGTACGTACCATCGACGCCGGCACCGTACTCTCGCGCACACGCGACCTTCCCACCCCCCTGCCGCTCAACCGCGCACGCGAGTTCGCCGGTGAGCTGGGCGCGGCGAGTGTACTCACGGGGGCACTCACGCACGAGGGAGCGCTAATTCGCGCCACCATGACGCTTGCGCGAGTGACGGGTGACTCGACACTCGCCAGTATTTCGGCGACAGCGCCATTGGCCGATGTCGCGGCGCTCTCCGACTCCCTAACGTGGCAGCTGCTGCGCCAGGTGTGGCAACGCGGACAAGCACCAAGCCCGGTGCTCAGCGGGCTTACCACAAAGTCGTTCAGTGCGTTACGTGATTTTCTGAATGGTGAACAGGCGTTTCGCGAGATGGACTTTGCAAACGCGATGAAGGCGTATCGGCGCGCGTTTGAACAGGACTCGATGTTCGCGCAGCCGTACCTGCGTTACCATCTCGCGCTGTACTGGAGCCTCGAGCCGCGCGACGAAGGTATCTGGAGGCGATTGGTCGCCCTCGCATCACGGCTCCCGGCCCGTGAGCGCGAGTGGCTGGACGTTGAACAGGCGCCGCTGACCGTTCCCGACAAGATTGCGCGCTGGCGAGCACTTGCCGCGCGCTACCCGGATTATGCGCCCGTACAGATGGCGGCCGGCGATCTCATTCTCCACAACGGCGGATGGTATGGCCTGTCGCTGGCTGATGCGCTTCCTTACTTCGAGCGTCTAGTCGCGCTGAATCCAGCACATCGTGATGCCCGCTCACACCTGCAGATGATCGAATGGTTCTCCGACGACCCTCGGCTGCGTCGCCGCGCCGCGGGGCGTGTCGCTGAGCTCGCGAGTGACTCCAGCAGCAGTGTGTGGGCCAACTTCTTCGCGATCACGTCACAATCCATCGATGCCGCATCGCGCCGGGTGCCAATGCCGGTAAACGCGAACCTCCGCGCGGTTGGACGCGCCGTCGCGATGGGCGGATCGGGCGCCGGTGGTGCGTATTACGCCGGCGTGCTCTTCGGTCGTATCGCGCCGCAGCATTATCTGCGTGAAGCCCTCGCCGCATTGCGCGCGGCGCACATTTACGAAGGGAGTATCAAAGAAGCAGTACTCTTTGGTGATGCGTCGAGCCGCGCCGCTGCGGGTGCCTGGCGGGAGGCTGTTACGCTGGCAGCGCCACTGGCCGGATCGACGACGATCGCGCCGAGCATGCGCTTGCATGCCGCGCGACTCGCGCTCTTCGGCGCTTTTCTCGGGACGGTCACGTTACCCGATGCGGCGGTGCCCATAGGCAAGGCAACTGACATCACCGGCCTCGATGACATCAGCCGTATTGAACGCACATGGCTGCAAGGCGCGCTGGGCGCGCTCCGCACCGATCGCGCGTCGGTGAGCACCTCGCTTGCCCAGCTAGGGGCATTTTCCAATCCCGTCGCCGTGCACGCGCGTCGCTCGCTGCAGGCATTCTGGCTGTCGCGCACTTCGCCCGACGCCGGCGCCGATTCGCTCCAGCGCCTGAGTGACGAGGTCATGCGCGGCATGCCATTCATCGAGTCGGCCGAAGCGATTGGTCGTTTTGTGGTAACGCGACGACTGCGCAGTAGTGGACGCGCGGCAGATGTAGCCAAGTATCTGCGCTGGACCGAAACCTTCCCACTTGAAGCGCGTCCGATGGCCAGTGTGCATCCGCTGTACCCTGTGGTGGAATACGAGTGGGCACTCGCGCTCGAAGCGGCGGGGGAAGGAAGCAAGGCCGTCAGACATTACGAATCGGCCGTCGACAACATCGACCGTCCCGATGCCGCGTTACTGCCACTGGTGCAGGACGCCAAACGACGTCTCACGGCGCTCACCGGCGATCGCCGTACAAACCAGCAGCAATGACCACGACTCTCGAACGTCTCACCACCGCCCTGAGCCGTAGCTACCGCGTCGAGCGCGAACTCGGCGCCGGTGGCATGGCCACGGTCTATCTCGCGCACGACCTCAAGCACGAACGCGACGTGGCCATCAAAGTGTTGCATCCAGACCTCGGTGCGGCACTCGGCGCCGAGCGGTTCCTGGCCGAGATCAAGACCACGGCCAAGCTGCAACATCCGCACATTTTACCGCTGCTAGACTCCGGCGCGGCTGATGGTCTGCTGTACTACGTCATGCCGTATGTGCGTGGCGAAACGCTGCGCGCGCGGCTCGATCGCGAACGCCAGCTGCCACTCGACGACGCGCTGCGCATCGCGCGCGAAGTCGCCAGTGCCCTCGACCACGCGCACAAGCAAGGCATCATCCACCGCGACATCAAGCCGGAGAACATTCTCCTGCAGGACGGTGCGGCCGTCGTTGCCGACTTTGGCATCGCACTCGCCGTGCAAAGCGCCGGCGGCGCCCGCATGACGCAGACAGGCCTCAGCCTCGGCACGCCGCAGTACATGAGCCCCGAGCAGGCCATGGGCGAGCGCGCCATCGATGCGCGCACGGATGTGTACGCACTGGGCGCCGTCACGTACGAAATGCTTACGGGCGAGCCGCCGTTTACCGGTGCCAGTACACAGGCCATTGTGGCCCGGGTGCTCACGGAGCGCCCCGCTTCTCTGCGCACGGTGCGCGATACGGTGCCCGTGGTGGTCGAGCAGGCCGTGATGCAGGCGCTCGCCAAGCTGCCGGCCGATCGGTTTGCCAGCGCTGGGGCCTTCGTACTCGCGCTGATGTTGCCCAACAGTCGTGAGCTGTCCGGCGCGCCCGTCGTGCGTGCGAAGCGGACACCGCGTGGCGTAATGACCGCAGTCGTCATCGCCTGTGCCACGGTGAGCGCGGCGGCTGGATGGCTGGGAAGGGGAGCGACGTCCTCCTTGGCGCCGACCCCGGAAACGCGGTTCACTCTCGACTTCCGACGCGGGGAAGTCGTCCCGCAGTATATGACGGGGCGCATCTATGCGTTTTCACCAGACGGGGCAACGCTGGTGTACGTCGCCGCCGACTCGACTGGACAATCGCAGCTGTATCGTCGGCCGCTGAACGCGGTCACGGCTTCGCCGATCGACAATACCGTGGGAGCGCTCAACCCGGCTTTTTCTCCCGATGGTCGCTCGATTGCCTTTACGGCGAACGGAGAAGTGCGTCGCATTCCAATTGAGGGCGGGAGCACCACACGAGTCACCACGTACGCTACGAGTACCGTGCGTGGTATCACCTGGCTCTCCGACCGCGAGTTGGCTTATGGTGTGTTGGGATCGCGCACACTCTCGGTCGTGTCATCTGATGGCGGAGCGGTGCGTACGCTGGCCAGCGCACGGGAAGGCGTGGACCTGCGATGGCCCATCGCCGCCGGTGATGGTGACCATGTGCTGTACACGGAGCAGTCGCCAAACGGCGCGACGCACGAGCTGTACGTCGTATCCGCCTCTACAGGAAAGGCCGCAAAGATCGAGGTCGACGCACTGCTGGCACTCGGCGTGTTCCGTGGTGAGCTCCTGTACGTCTCGCCGGAACAGGAGCTGCTCTCCGTGCCCATCGATCTCTCGACAGGAGCGCTCAGCGGAACGCCCCGTCGTCTGGCCACGGGGCTCGATACCTATCCGGCCGTCAGCATTGCCGACGCTGCACTGTCACCGCGCGGCGATCTGGTATACCGCGAGCGGGTGGATGCCTCTCAGCTCGTGTTCACCGATAGCCGCGGAGAGGTGACGGCGCGGGTAACCGACTCGACGCGCCTTCTCTCGCCCCGATTCTCACCCGATGGTCGACGCGTGGTGATGATGTCGGCGGAGGCCGGCACCACGATCGCGATTCACACGCTGGATCGGTCGTCTGGTATACAGTCGAACCTGACGGCGGATCTGACGGCGGGCAGACGAACCGCGCCATCGTGGAGCGCGGATGGTGCACGGGTCATGTATGCAGACGTCGGCAAAGGAGGGCGCGGCCCCATGTGGCGTGCGGCCGATGCCCGAGACGCGGAGTCCGTGCTTCCCTCGCCCAAAGGCGTCGGCGTTTTCGAGATGTCCCCAGACGGGAGCAGCATGATCGGCAAGTTCACGCTTCGCCAGGACGACGAAGGCCGTGATCTCTGGTGGTGGACCGTAGCGGACACCACCGCGCATCGATTCACCACGGGCCCCTCCAATGATTACGGCGCGCGCTTTTCGCCAGACGGGAAGTGGGTCGCGTATACCGCCGATGTAAACGGAGTACGCCAGGCATTCGTCGCGGCGTTTCCGGGGCCGGGCGGACGTATGCAGCTCACGCAGGAGGGGGCGTTTAGCGTGGTGTGGGCGCCGAACGGGAATACCGTGTACTACGGGCAGGGCAATCGGATCATGGCGTCTGATGTTGCGCTTGGCGCGTCACCATCAGTGCTTCGCAACCGCGTGGTGCTCTCGGGCGACTATCTGTTGAGTGAATTCACCTTTTCCTCGTTCGATGTGAGCCGAAACGGCGAGTTCGTGCTCGTGCGGGCGTTGCGGCCGCCACATACTGTGGTGGTGCGCGGAGCGCTCCAATGACGGTGTACGAACGGTTGAGTCTCGCGCTCAGCCAGAGCTACCGCGTAGAGCGCGAACTCGGTGCCGGCGGCATGGCCACGGTCTATCTCGCGCACGATCTCAAACACGAGCGCGACGTCGCCATCAAAGTCCTTCACCCGGATCTCGGCGCGGCCTTGGGCGCCGAGCGGTTCCTGAGTGAAATCAAGACCACCGCCAAACTACAGCATCCACACATCCTGCCGCTGCTCGATTCGGGCGCGGCCGACGGATTGCTGTACTACGTGATGCCCTATGTACGCGGGGAAACGCTGCGCGCGCGGCTCGATCGCGAAAAGCAGCTTTCCATTCCCGATGCGCTGCGCATCGCACGTGAAGTCGCCAGCGCCCTCGAGCACGCCCACAAGCAGGGCATCATCCACCGCGACATCAAGCCGGAGAACATTCTCCTGCAAGACGGCGCCGCGGTGGTCGCCGACTTTGGCATCGCCATCGCCGTGCAGAGTGCCGGCGGTGCGCGCATGACGCAGATCGGCCTCTCGCTCGGCACGCCGCAGTACATGTCGCCCGAGCAAGCGATGGGCGAACGCAGCATCGACGCACGCAGCGACATCTATGCGCTCGGTGCGGTCACGTACGAGATGCTGGCGGGTGAGCCGCCGTTCAGTGGCAACAGCGTGCAGGCTATCGTTGCCCGCGTGCTCACCGAGCGCCCGACGTCGCTGCGCACGTTTCGCGATACCGTGTCCCACGGGGTGGAAGCGGCGGTGCTGCAGGCGCTCGCCAAGCTGCCAGCAGACCGGCCGGAGAGTGCGCGTCAGTTCGCCGACGCCTTGGCGGGGGCGACGGCTGCGACATCAGCGGGTGTGGCGTCGTTGTCGTCAGATGCGCCATGGGTGAGCACCACGCGCGTTCGTACCGCCGTCGCGCTTATGTCCGTGGTGACGACGCTGTGTGTACTCACCACCGGGTGGCTCTGGTTCACGCGCTCCGCCGTCAGCGCCGAGGCGCCGCGCCTACGCGCCACGCTGACGCTCTCGCGGAACGTCAACGAACAACTGCTCGCACGGCCCCTCATCGCACCTGACGGTCACGCGGTGGCCGTCATCATGGCAGATAGCACTGGCACCAACACCTTGCGCGTGCGGCGTCTCGACTCGGCGAACGTCATGGTGTTGCCTGGCACCGAGGGGGCCAGTACGCCAATGTGGTCGCCCGATAGTCGCGCCATCGCATTCTTTATCGGTGGCACGTTGTATCGGGTCGACGCGTCCGGCGGGAAGCCACTACGCATCGCTGAGGTCGGTGTGCCGCGCAACAATGGCCAGTGGCTCACCGAGGATCTCATCGTCGTGTCGGTGGTGGAGACGGAAGCGTACCAGGCCATTTCAGTGAGAGATGGGCGCAAAGGGGACTTCTATGCTGGGGAGTCGAATACGGATATCGTGAGCCGCGTGACGGCCGTCGGCGACGGGGCACGCGCCATCGTTCTACTCTTTTCGGCAAGTGCCGAGACGCAGTACCGATATGACCTTGTGGAATTCGCCGGGTACCGTGCCAAACGCATTCGACGTCTCGAGTCGCTGACCAAACTCACGCGCGATGGAGCACTGTCGGGCTTCATGCCCGCCCACGGTCGCTATGTGATGTACGGGGAGGGCAACCTTTGGCAGGCCGAGTACGATCCAGAAAGCATGGAACTCCGGGCAGAGCCGCGCGAGCTACTGGCCGGTGTACGCTCCGGCGGGTGGGATGTCAGTCCGCTGGGCTCACTGGTATTTCGGCAGGATCAAGTGTCCGCCGTGCGCATGCTACTGCTTGATCGGGCCGGCCGGACTGTCGCGCAGGTTGGCGAAGTCGCCGACGATCCTATCGACAACTTCTTCGGCCCGCGTTACTCCCCCGATGGCCGGTCGGTCGCGTACGAGTGGCACAACGGCGCGAACCGCGGAGACCTCTGGCGCATGGATCTCACGACCATGCGACCCATTCGGCAAACACGAGACGACACACACCACAACGCGTTTGTCGCCTGGTCTCCCGACGGCAAGCAGATGGTCTTCGAATCGACGCGCGATGGCAACGATCTGTTTGTTCGTACCGCGGACGGCTCGATCGATCGCCGAATTCCGCTGCGCATGGAGACGGGATTCCCGTCCGACTGGAGCGCTGACGGCCGCACGATTCTGTTCGGTGACAAAGCCAACGGCGGCGATGTGTACGCGACAACGCCTCGCGGTGACTCCGCGTGGAAGGTGTTGTCCACTGATGCGACCGAAATGCAGGCGGTCTTCTCGCCGGATGGCAAATGGATCGCATATGTCAGCGATGAGCAGAACCGCCGGTTCGAAGTGTTCGTGCGTCGCTGGCCGATTACCGACGAGAAGTGGCTAGTGAGCACCGCCGGTGGCGATTCCCCGCGTTGGCGCGGCGACGGGAAGGAGCTGTACTTCCTGCGCACGGAGTCGGGTCCGCTCTCCAAACTGGTCGCGGTCGATATCACGTCGAGTAGCACCACGCCCACGATCGGCGCCGAACGCCTGCTCTTTCAGCGACAATTGGCGACTGTGAGTCTGTACCTTCGCAGTTCCGTGAACTACGACGTGCGAAAGGACGGCCAGCAGTTCGTGGCCGTGATGGTGGACGACACCCCTCGGGCGACGGCGCCGTCGGTGGAGCTGCTGCTCAACTGGCAGCGGGCGGGGAAGCCGGAGCGGCCGCGGTAACTGGGAGGTCGTGGAGTGAACTACCATGGAAATATGACGTGCGATGATTGATTTTCATGGTGCTGTTCGGGCCGTACAAAGCCGGAATGACCACGCTGGCTCGTCATGGGAAGGCTTTGTTGAGGTAGTGAAATGTATGGCTGACCGACTGACCATCGCCCTGTTGGTGTAATTGACAACACCCTAAGCGCATCATAATATTACGACTTATGGGTGCCACGCTGCTTTATCGAACGCGTGTGGTATACGCGGAACGGGCGTTCGCCGAGCTGGTGCTCTGGAGAGTTGACGCACCGCTCCTTGGTTCCTCGCACCACTACAAATACCGCTTGGCGTACGTGGTGTGCGGCCTGTGCGTGCTACGGTTCGACAATGAGGCCGGGAAGGGGGATCATTGCCATATCGGCGCGGTGGAGCGCCCCTATGCATTTTCGTCCCCGGAACAACTCGGTGCTGATTTTACCGCCGCCATACTGAGGTGGAACGATGAAAACGGTCACCCTTGAAGTCCGCTCGCCGAGCGACGGCATGAACGGGTTCGCCACGGCTTGGAACAGCGGTCGAGCCGACGAGTGCGCGCGCATCGTCTTCTCGTCACCGGAGTTGCTCTGGCAGGTACTGACGGCGAAGCGGTGGGAATTGCTCAGGACCATGTGCGGTGCGGGTGCCATGTCCATCCGCGACGCGGCGCGGCGCGTTCAGCGGGATGTGAAGGCGGTGCATAGCGACGTGACGGCGCTCCTGAACGCTGGCGTTCTCGAGCGGACTGATACGGGCCACATCGTATTCCCGTTCGATGCGGTCCACGTTGATTTCACACTGCGCGCGGCGTAGCCAGTCCGCGCGGCCTACTCACCAGCGGTTCACCAGCAGCTCCGCAATACGCCCAATCGTGAGCTCCAGCTGCCCGAAGTCGCCGCGGTTGGCGTTGGTGTATACGCTGATGAACAGCGGCCCACCGGGATATTCGATGACGCCCACGTCGCTGCCGGAAGTCGGCGGGGCATCCCCGGTTTTGTGGGAAATACGCACGTCGGCCCGGTAGCGCAGCGTGGCCGGCAGTCGGCTGGTGTAGAACTGCCCAAAGAGGTGCCCCATCATGGCGGCGCTGCTGGCTTTGCTCGCGTAGCGGGCCGTGTAGATCCCCTCGAGCAGCGTGGTCATTTCGCGGGCCGTGGTGCGTCCAAGCCACATCGTTGAATCCTGTGCAAGCTCGAAACGCTTGGTCGCGGCGAGTGGACCGGTAAGCGCCGGAGCGCGAAAGATCTCAGCATCGCTCAGGGATGCGCGTTCCGGTGCAATGGCGACGGCAACGTTCCGGAAATACGTTGAGATGGAGCTGACCAGTCGGGTCTCTACGAAACCCAGCTCTCGAAGCATGCCGTTAATGCGATCAAATCCGAGTTTGACAATGAGTACCTCGGTGGCCGTGTTGTCGCTCGTGATGATCATCTGATCGACGAGATCCCGGTACGTGACGCTCATGCCCGAAGAAAAGCGCTTGAGCAAACCGGTTCCACCGCGGCGGTCGTCTTCGCGAAGGGTAATACGCTCGTCGAGATTGAATCGCCCCGCCTCCGCATCGCGATACGCCAACAGCATGATGGCGATCTTGATGGTGCTCATGGTGTTCATAGGCACGTCGGCACGAACCGCTACGGTGCGGCCAGTTGCCGGATGCACGGCGTAGATGCTGCTCGTGGCCGACAGGAGGTCCAGCTGGCGTTGGATCTCGGCGGTGGCCACGCTGTCGGCACGGCGTACAACGGTCTGTGCGTGCAGGGAGCCCGCGATGCAGAGCGAGGTGACACACCAGGATAGGAGAAGTGCGCGAGCAGTCATCAGCGTCTCGGACTAGCGTGAAGGAGCGACGAGCACCACGATCGGATTGATCTGGGCCGGACCAAACAAGCGGGTGACCTCGAACTGCTGAACACCCACCGCGGTCGGGGTGTACAGCACGTCCAGCGTTTCGCCAGGGCCGAGGATCTGGTCGGCCACCACCGGGACCCGACGGGCAGGGCGTAGGTCGGCACCATCCTTGGCGACCGGCGTCCAGCGCGTAACGGTGGCGTTTTCAAGCATGCGCAGGCGCCGATTACTCACGCCGGTAATGGTAAGGAATCGCAACCGGTAGGTGACACCGGCCCGAAGGCGTAGGGTGTCGGTGCGCGATCGGCCATTCACCAGCGCCACCGGCGCGGTGTTGTACAGCACCGCTTCAGTGGAGTCGGAGAAGACGAACACCCGTTCGAGGCTGTCGCGCGTCGTACGATCGTCCTGCACGAACAACGGACCGTACAGCCCGCCGGTGAGTTGTGCGAGCTCGCCCGCGTGCGTGTGATACAAGAATGATCCCGAGCGCGGCGGCGTGAAGCGCACCACGAACGAGTCGCCAGGTGCCACGATGGGCGCCGTCCGGCTGTCGGCGCCGCTCCACCCGGCCACCCCATCGTAATAGCTCTCGAGCTCCATGCCGTGCCAATGCACCGCCGTGTGCTGCGCGCTGCGATTGATGACCGTGATACGTGTCGGCTCGTTGCGCTGCAGCAGCAGCGGGGAACCCGGCCACTCGAGCGAGTCGGACGCCGGCTCGCGCGCCTCGCGCTGCAGCACGTAGCTCATCGCCGGCTGGGCGCCTGTTGGTGAGGCCCGCTGGGTGACGAACAGCCGCAGCGAGCGCTCTGGTGTCGGCACACTCGCCGTGGCACGAGGCACGGGTGCCGCGCGTCTTTCACGCACAGTAATCGCAGCAACCAGCCCCGCCATGGCATCGGTCACGTGCGCGTGTGTGCTTGGCCCCTCAATGACATCATCGAGGCGGAGCGCCTCGTCGACGTGATTGATGGAGTGGCAATGATACAGCCAGTTGCCGGCCCGCTCCGCCACCCACTGCATGCGCAGCGTGGTGCCGGCAAAGAAGTACTCCGTGACCGCCTCGCGCTGCAACTCAGGCGCGTAGGCCGTGTCGGTCGTAAAGCTGCCACGCCCACGCACGGAAAAGTGAAAGCCATGTAAGTGCATGGGGTGCGTATGCTGACTCGCGTTGATGATGCGCCAGCGCACCGTGTCACCGCGCGCATACGCCAGGCGCTCCGTGTGCGGCCAAGAGCGCCCGTTGATGGCATAGATCTGATGCGTGCCGTAAGGGCTCCGCGTGTGCACGATGGAATCTTCCCACGACGTTACGACCAACACGCGCTCTCGCGGGCCGCGGGCAGCAGCGGGCGTGCCTCCCGAGTCGACAATGAAGGCACCCACCAGCTGCGAATCATCGCGGCGTGACAAACGTGTCGCAGTGGTGGTAGTGCGGGCCCAGTACATGAAGGTACCGGCCTGTGCGACTGTAAAGCGCACCGTCTGCGAAGCACCCGGAGCAAGGACCAGCGAGTCGCTACGGCCATCGTGTTCGTGCAGGCCGAAGACCACCGCACGCTCGCTCAAGCGGTTGACGATCGCGATGTCCATGGTCGTTCCCGTCCGTACGCGGAGCATAGGCCCCGGCAGCTGCGGTGCGCGTCCGGACTCCCCGAACACCGGGACAACAAGGGCAATTCCCGTGGGCCCATTGGGGCGCCACGTGGCCCGACGCAGCTCAAGGGCGACCTGCTGCACCACCCCGCGCCGTGCGCCCGCCGCACCCTCGTGCGTGTTCACGCTGGCTTCTGGGAGTGCGGCGACGTGGGGCTCGCGCGCGCTGTGAGCGATACCGAACATTCCGGCCATGAGCGCCAGTGTCGCCACCCACGCGCCGCTGGCGTCTGCAACAACTCCTTCTACCGACATGGTGTAGAGTTCCGATCATTCAATGGGATGACGCAGCGTGTTTACGCCTGACGCCGAAAGTAGCACGTCACGCGAACCACGGCAGCGACTTATCCAGTAAATGGAAACCGGGGTGCGCGAAGAGGGGGGCATGGCGGCCATGATCGGCCGTCTCGCCCGTACACGTGCAAGGTGTTATTCACACAGGACCGTGCCCGCTACTGTGAGCGACGACGGTCAACCCTGCGACTTGCCCGAATGTCTCACGCTGCGCTGCATGAGTGACGTACTCGTTCGTCTGACGAGCGCCCTGAGCCAGAGCTATCGCGTCGAGCGCGAACTCGGCGCCGGCGGCATGGCCACGGTCTATCTCGCGCACGACCTCAAGCACGAACGCGACGTCGCCATCAAGGTGCTGCATCCCGACCTTGGTGCCGCGCTCGGTGCCGAG
>JANLVC010000013.1:0-14999 GCA_031363815.1 Gemmatimonadota bacterium | reverse complement strand
GTGCCGGCTTCAAGACGCGCCGTGCGTGCGCTGCCAGCATTCGGCGAGGGCGTGTGGGCGCCGCGCGCGCATGACGTGAGCAGCGCGAGCGCCGCTACAAAACAGACGTTGGCGATATGTTTGGTCTCGTGGTATGACACGTCGGTCAATGTACATCGCGGATGCACCTCGAGCGACAAACCGATACCCTCACAATCGCGCGGCTCAGCTGGCTTGCGGCGATCCCCTTTCGCCTCCCATAAGCCTCGCGCGGGCCGGCGCGTTCAGTCGCATCATGCTGAGTGCTGCAGTACACTTTACCGGATGAATCTCTCGCGCAGCTTCGTACCCCGTACACGGGTCATGAACGGCGTTCTCCGTGGCGTTCTCCTCGGCGCTGCAGGTGGGCTGTGGTCGAGTGCTTATGCGCAGGCCACTCCAACCGCCCCCGAGCCGCGCCCGTTCTGTTTTCGCGGACGTCCCACGCCGACCTGTTCGACCTTTCTGATCACCGAGGTTGGCGCCTATCAGCGCGTGGTCGGCTCGGTCACGCGGTACGGTCAGGGCGGATCTGTCGGAGGTCCGCCGGAGTTTCTGTCCCATGATCTAGGAAATCAGCTCACGTTCGAGATCGGCGCCATGAAGAATCACACCACGAACACGGCGGTCGGCGCGACGGTGGTGGCGAGCTTCGGCGCGGGCGCCGCGCTAGCGCTCAAGGGGCGCTACCGGCGCTGGCTTTCGCCGCAAGGGATGGCGCTCGATCTGGGCGCTGGACCCATACTGCTGGGGAGCGCGCATTCGGGGGACGGTCCGAACACGCCGGGCCTCACGGCCGATGTGGCGCTCAACGCGCGTGACTACGGCGCCGTGGTAGCGCGCGTCGATGTGTTGCGCACAAACGGCAAGACCGCGTCGGCATTGTACGGTGGTGTCCGGCTTGGCTCGAAGCCGGCGTTGGTCGCGACTGGCGTGTTGACGATCGGCCTGTTCATCCTTGTTAGTGCGCTCGACAGCTCGTTCCAATAGCGCTCGCCGGATCGTTGCGTTTCCCATCTTGCGAACCCCGTAACTGTCGTTCGTACCCACATCGGAGAACACCATGGCGCGTGTACTCGTTATCGGTGGCACCCAGCTCATTGGACGGGCGCTGGTAAAGCAACTGCTTGAGCGCGGCGACGACGTTGTGCTTCTGCACCGCGCAAGCAGCACGCCCTTCGGCGATCGCGTGCAGGCCATCTGCTGCGATCGCAACGACATCATGGCCGTGCAGGTCGCGTTGTCCGGCCAGCGGTTTGACGTCGTGTATGACAACGTGTACGACTGGCAGCGCGGCACCACCCCCGATCAGGTACTCGCCGCGGCGCGTGCCACCGCACCCGGGCTCTCACGCTACGTGTTCACGTCAAGCGTGGCGGTGTATCCAACGGGCGGAGTGTACACGGAAGATTCGGCGCTGGTGCCCGAGGATCACCCCGACGTATACGGCGCGCAAAAGGCCAACACGGAGCGTGCGCTGTTCGCGTTGTGCCAAAGCGAAGGCCTGCCGGTCTGTACGTTGCGCCCGGCGTTCATCTACGGACCGCACAACGCGTTCGATCGCGAGGCGTTCTTCTTCGATCGCCTTCGTGACGGACGTCCCATTATCATTCCCGACGACGGGCAGGCGACGATGCAGTGGGTGTCGGCGCACGACGTGGCGCGTACGGCCATCCGTGCTGCGACGCACGACGTGGCCATCGGGAAGGCGTACAATCTGGGCACCGTTCCGCCTATTACGCAGCTCGATTTCGTGCATCTGCTGGCACGGGCGGCCGGCCGCGACGCGCAGGTGGCACACGTGCCGCGCGCCCGTATTCAACAACTCGGTGGCAGCTTGATGCAGCCGCCAAACTACTTCGGCGTGTACCTCGATATTCCGGCGATCACCGTCAGCGCGGCGCGTGTGACCGAGCAGCTTGGTCTCACGCTCACGCCGCTCGAAGACGGTATGCGCGACACGTATTCGTGGTATGCGCAGCAGCCGCGCGGCACACGGGATTATGCGTGGGAGGATGCGCTGCTGGCGAGCGACGGGATCGTGATCGTCGACCACGGGAGGTAGGTGAAAGTGTGCGCGCGCCGAGGGGTACGGCAGGCCGACGCGACGCAAGCTGTTTATTGCGTAGATGCGCGTCGTGGCGCACTGTGATGCAGGAAATCTTGTCGGTCTTCCGGCTGCGCTCACGGCATTCGGGGGCTTCCTGGTTCGACTCTTCTGCGGAGTGGGTGCTCATGGATGCAACACGGTTTCTTGCACGGCTGGCCCTCGCCGCGCTGCTCGCCCCGTCACTTGGTGGCGCGCAGGCAACGGCCAATGCGCCGCTCAAGTTTGCGCGCTATGCGCACATCGCGAACGATGGCACGATTGCGTTCACCTGGCAGGATGACATCTGGGTGGCCGATAAGGAGGGAAACAATCCCCGGCGGCTCACGGCCCATGTGGCGCGCGATTTCATGCCGCGCTTTTCGCCCGACGGGCAGACGATTGCGTTTACAAGCAATCGTATGGGCAACAACGACATCTACGTCGTGCCAACCGCCGGTGGCGAGCCGAAACAGCTCACGTGGTTCAGCGGCGACGACCAGGCGCTGTATTTCACGCCCGACGGTCGCGAACTGATATTCACCAGCACCCGCGGCACGCATCCCTTCGGCTCACCGCTGTATCGACTGCCCCTCGATGGTTCGGCCCCGCGTGCGATGGCGATGGACTTCGGGCGCGCCGGCATGATGAAGCAGGACGCCACGATGATCGCCTTCAACCGCACGCTGCCGTCGTACTGGCGAAAGGGGTATCGCGGCAACAGCAACGCGGACATCGCCATCCAGGATCTTCGCACCGGGCAAATCACGGAGGTCACCGACACGGATCTCAAGGAGTACAAGGGCTTCACGCACGACGTGCATCCGATGTGGGGCGCCGACGGCATGATCTACTTTGCCTCTGAACGCGACGGCATCTTCAACCTGTGGAAGATCGCCTCCACGGGCGGTACGCCCACGCAGGTGACGAAACACAAAGAGGATGGCGTGCAGTTCCCGGCCATCTCCCCCGACGGACGCCACCTGATCTACGAAAACGACTTCGACCTGTGGGTGATGGACACGCCAGGGGGAGCGCCGCGCAAGATCAATCTGCGCGTCGCCGCCGACGCGAAGGAGAACGACATCAGCACCGTGACCACGACCAACCGTGCCGATGGCTTTGCGCCGTCGCCCACCGGTGATTACGTGGCGGTGGACGTGCATGGCGAGATCATGGTCGTGCCCACCGAAAGCGGAATCGGCGAGCGCACGCAGGTCACGTCGTCGCCGTGGCGCGAGCGGTTCCAGAGCTACTCGCCCGACGGCCGTCGTATGGCGTACATCTCCGATGAATCGGGTGACGAGGAAGTGTGGACATACGAGCTGGCGAGTGGCCAGCGCCGGAAGCTCACCACGCAATCGTCGGTGAAGGCCGACCTCAGCTGGGCACCGAACTCACAGAAGCTTGCCTATACCGGCAACAACCGGCTGTGGGAAGTGGATGTGGCCGGTGGTGCGCCACGCGAACTCGCCTTCAATCAGGCGGGTGGATTTGCCGTGGGATCGTACAGTGCCGACGGCAACTGGATCACGTACACCAAGCGCGACGACGACCAGAATGCCGACGTGTTCGTATTCGATGTGCGCACGCGCCGGGAGACCAACGTGACGCGCAATCCGTTCAACGATGCGAATGGCGTGATGACGCCCGATGGCAAGCATGTCCTGTTCACGTCGAACCGTGAGGGCGCGACGTCGCAGCTGTTCATCGTGTCGTTGGCGAAACGCACCGAAGATCCGAACGATCCGCTCGTGCGTGAGCGGCAACGCCGCATCGCGAATGCCGCAAGCGGTGGCTCCGGTGGCTCCGGTGGGAACGGCGTCAACGCCGGCAATACCGGTAACGCCGGAGCCGCTCTCCCCGACAGCGTGGTGCCGGCACTGACCGTCGTACTTGATCCGGCGGGCATCGAGCAGCGCGCGATGCCGCTCACGCGGGGCACCCTGCCGGTCGGATCGTACTTCCTCTCGCGCGATGGCCGTACGGTCTACTTCACAGTGGGCGGCGGCGGTGGTGTGGGTGGCGGCGGTCAGCAGGCGGCCATCGATCCCGACAGCCCGAACGTGGGTCTCTTCGCCATCGGCATCGATGGCCTGAACCGCCGTCGCATTGCCGGCGGTTTGTATCCGCAGCTTACACCCACGGCCGACCGTCGTGCGGTGTTCTTCCGTCGGGCGGATCGTGGCGGCGAGGGTGGAGACGCCGCCGCACCGGGCTTCGAAATCAGCAAGCTGGTGCTCGCCACGCCGCAGCGTGCGGAGCCGGTGAACTTCTCGCTGACGGTCATGGTCGACCATCGTGCCGAGCGCGAGCAGCTCTTCGAGGAATCGTGGCGGGTGATGAAGTACCGCTTCTACGATGAGAAGATGCACGGCCGCGACTGGGACGCGATCAAGAGCCGGTACAAGCCGCTGCTGCGCTACGTGAGTACGAACGAGGACGTATACGATCTCGCCAACGAAATGATCGGTGAACTGAACGCGTCGCACACCGGCGTGAGCGGGCCGCCGTCGCGGCAGATGCCGCGCGTGTACACCACGCGCTATCTGGGGTTCGAACTCGAACCGAGTGATGCCGGCCGGTACCGCGTGGGACACATCTACCGCAGCGGTCCGGCCGACAAGGAGTGGTTGAACATCGCCGAGGGCGATTACGTGCTCGCGCTGAATGGACAGGCGCTGAAGAGCGGCGAGAACTACGAGCGCCTGCTCTCCACGACGATCAACGAGTATGTGCCGGTGACGCTGGCGAAGTCGGCAAGCGGTGACGGGGCACGCACCGTGCGCATTGCCAGTGTCACCTCGCTCACCGACATCAAGTACGAGGAGTGGGTGGCGACGCGGCGGGAGCAGGTGGAGAAAGAAACCAACGGCGACATCGCCTATGTGCACATCCGCTCAATGGACCAGCCGTCACTCACGCGCTTCCGCAACGAGATCGACCAGTTCTCGAACAAGAAGGGCCTCATCGTCGACATCCGCTACAACGGTGGCGGCAACATCGACCAGGAACTGATCGACATCCTCGAGCGGGAGCCGTACCAATTCTGGAATCAACGCACCGGGTCGCGCACGTGGGGACGTCGGCCGCGTCAGGCGATCGCGGGCCCGAAGGTCATGATGATCAACGCGCGCTCCGGCTCCGACAGTGAAGTCACGCCATTGGCGTTTCGTCAGCTGGGCCTTGGCCGTATCGTGGGCAGTCCCACGGCGGCGGCGGTGATCGCCACGGGCAGCTATGCGCTCATTAACGGCGGTACCATCCGCACGCCCGGATCACTGGTCGTGACCTACGATCCCACGAAGCCGAATAACTACGGCGTGAATCTCGAGAACCTCGGCGTTCCGCCCGACGTGTGGGTAAAGAACTCGCCGAATGACGAAGTGAAGCAGATCGACCGTGAACTCAAGACCGCCATCGAGGAAGCGATGCGGATGCTGAAGGCGGCCAAGAATAGGATCTCCAGCGATCACTGATCCGCACGGCATGGCTGAGGAAGACCCTGCGGGGTCGAGTCATTGTCACGCGTCGACGTGCCGGCACCTGAGCGCGGGCGCGAAACGGTTGATGTGGAGCGCACGCACCACGGCCGACGGGCCGCACTCAGCATGAGGCTCAGGAAGAGTCCTCGTGTGAGTGCGGCCCGTCGGTGATACGCGATCAGTGGATCCGATCAGGGATTACGGTCGGTGCACCCTTTGTACGCCGTGTTGTTAAACTCGGCGAATGAGGGAGTGAGCGTGACATCCGTCCCGTACGTTCCGCCCTTGAAGTATGCGCCCGTCGGCCAGACGGCCGTGGCCGCACGATTGTACTGCCGCTGCAGGCGGCGCAAATCGCCAACGCGGGTGGCCGTGAGATAGAACCAGAATGCACGCTCACGAAACAGCAAGTTGATGCGCGCGTCTGCGGAGCCCGGGTCGGTCAGCGGCGGCAAGACGTCGGCTGTCGTTGCGATATTGCGCAGGGCGCGCACGGTGGCATCGGCTCGCGGCTCGTTCAGCTTGGACAGCCACAGCGCTGCATCACCACGGCGCAGCGCCGCCTCGGCTTCAATCATGCGCGCGGTCACGCCACTCACCAGCGTGCTCGGCGCCGATCCGTTGACGTAGCCCAGTAGCGTGAATACCTGCGTAGAGCCATCCTGCCCGAGCCGCGATGTCGTGGTCGTCAGCACGCGTGGATCACGAGCCGAACGGAAGTCCAGGCCATTACCGCCTTCGCGGTCGGACGGACCAAAGTTCGCGGTGTTCACCATCCAATCGAAGATGGTGTTCACGAGCGTGGTCTGCGAAAACTCCACGGCATACTGCCAGCTTGTTGGGACTGCTGCAGAACCGACGCCGTCGCCGCCCGCCGACACCGTGGCCGCGGCCGCGTCGAATTGACCGAGGTTCAACTGCGCGCGCGCCTTGGCGACGCGGGCGAGCAACCGGAGATTCAGCTCCGGCCCCGTGGCCCCCAGCACTCCCAGCGCACTGTCCGCCTGCGCGATGGCTCGCTGGTACATCTGCTGCGAGGTCACAATCGTCGCGGCCTCAGGCGCTGCATCGTTGACGGACGCCAGCGGCACGCCGCTGCAGAATAGTTCACCGCCAATGTTGAGCGTGATACCCTGCAGTGCATACAGCTGCCCGATGTCGCGATTGCGACCGGCGCCGGCCGGCACATACTGATTGAGCGACCGCACGGCGCGTATGGCCTGCGTGTAACTATCGGAGAACTTGTTCCAGGCTGCCGCCGGGAACGTATTCTCGTTGAACGCGCGCACGTCGATGTGGTCGGCGCCCGGACGCGCGTTGATCAACTCATCGCTGAGCAACCCGACGTACACGTTGACGCCTACGCCCGTGGTGCCTCCGAAAAACTGTGCAAAGTCTCGCATAGCGCCTGCACGAACGGCCGCGGCACCATTGGGGCTGGCCGCGTCCTCAGGCCGGATCTGGTCGGGCGTGTTCACCCCCAGCAACTGCTCGCGCTCGCATGCGCCGAGCGCCAGCACCGCGACGGCAGCCAGCAGAAGTGTGCGGCGACGCATGGCACGATCTCGATTTGTCGAAGTCATCTCTTAATACCCCAGGTTGACGCGCAACGTCCAGTAACGCAGGAGCGGCGCAGAGAAGAAGTCGTTGTTGCCACCACCAGTGTTCGCGACGCTGCCATTCGTTTCAGGGTCGATACCCGGAAACCGTGTCCACAGCAATCCGATGTTGCGACCCACGAAGGCCACGGTTGCCGTGCGCGCCTTCATTTTGCCGGCCAATGACACGGGGAGCGTGTACGCGACGGACAACTCACGGAAGCGGATGAAATCGTTTGGCGTGAAATATCCGTACACACTATTGCCGAGCCGAGCGCTGGTGGTGGTCACTGCAGCGGCTTGATCCACCAACGGCGCGTTCTTGTCGTTCACGGCTTGACAGTTGCCAGAAAGGCACCGCTGATTCTCGAAGCCCCATTGGTTGAAATGGCCACCGCGATAGTCCATCAACATGCTGATTTGCACGGTGTTCTTGAACAGGCCGAAGGTATTCGACCAACCGGCTTCGTTCACCGGCAGCGTGGGGCCTTTGTACTCCGCGGTGTCGCCGACGACGATTTCGCTTTCCGTCAGGATGCCATCGTTGTTGGCGTCGGCGAAGCGCTTGATGGGCCGTGCCCACAAACCAAACATCGGAAACCCCACGACGTTACGCGCGCCCTGCGTTACCGCCAGCTGCGCCTTGCCCGCATCCACCAGCTTATTCTTGATGCGCGACCCGTTGATGCGCGTGCTCCAGGCGAGCCACTTGCGGTTCAGCAGCTGCACGTCCACTGACAACTCCCCACCGGCATTCATGACCGCAGCGATGTTCTGCCACTGATTTGCACCGGCGCCAAAGCTTGGAGGCAGCGGATTCTGGAAGAGCGCGTCTCGTGAGAGCTTGCGGAAATACGTCGCCTCGATGTTCACACGATTGCTGAACAGCGCGACGTCGAAACCGGTCTCCGACTCGGTGGTCACTTCGGGTCGGAGGTCGGAATTTCCGATGGCACCGAGGCGAAGTGCCCCCACTTCCGTGCCGCCCAACGGCACGGTGTTCGCGTTCAGGAATTGCAGCGCGGCGATCGTACTGGGCTGCACGCCGGCTTGGCCCCACGCCGAACGGAAGCGGAGGTTGTTCAGCGTGTTCCACTGCGGGAACCACGACTCTTCCGACAAGACGTACGAGAGCGCGAGCCGTGGATACAGCGTGTTACCGGCATTCCGTCCGAATGCACTGTTCTGGTCTGTGCGCACGCTGCCCGTCAGGAACAGGCGTTCGTTCCAGGCAAAGTCTTGCTGCACGTATGCGCCGAACGTGGCGTTCTCCGCGGTAAACTCACTCGCTGTCCGAATCGACGCCGAGTTGGGCGTCTGTGCGCCGGGGGGCAACGTGTAGCCCTGCACCACTGTTTCGTACTGCGTGTCCTTGAACCACTGTGCACCGACACTGGTCTTGGACGAAATGGTCGGCGTCAGCGTGAAGCTGGCGGTCGAGCCTAAGTCTACTGAGTACCGCGAGAAGGTATTGCGATTCGCGTCCTTGCCGCCGGTCTGTCCCGGCGGTCCCCACCCCGTCACGGTGCCTTCGTTGGCGCGAGCGAAGCGAAAGGAATATCCGGCGATCTGATCTACTCCGACTACCGCGCGATTGCTGAGCCACGATACCGGTTTCCAATTCATCTGCGTAGAGCCTGTAAAGCGCTGATCACGCCGAGATTGCGTGACCGAAAAAATATCACCAGTATGCTGCGCGGAGTTTCCGTTGAACGCGGTCCGGAATCCAGGCGCAAAGTACGACTGGAACGAGAGACCGGCGAAGAACCCGCCGTCGAATGGACTGAGCAACGAACGATCGACGTACCCGGTGGAGACGGTCATGTCGGCCGTCTTGCCCAACGGAAACGTGAAGTTGCCACGTAACGAGGTCTGCGACAGCTGGTTCGGATTGATCTGGTCTTCGCGCGGCCGCGTGCCACGCAGCGTGGTGAGTCTCGCGATTTCCGCCGAAGGCATTTCGTACGGGCCGGTTTCGCCCATCCGCTCAGCAGAGAAGAAGTACCTCAGGTTCTCGTTGCCACCCGACGCATTGACGCCGACCTGGTGGCGCGGCTGTGTGGCGAACGGGCGCGTCTCCGCATTCATGAGCGGGTTGAACGTGGTGAGTGAGTCCCGCACACAACGCCCGAGTGACTGGTCACTGAGGCGGCAGAGAATCGGCGCTGTGCCGGGTACGCCGCCCACGAGGTTTCGTCCCCACGAACGATAATTGTCGAAGAACTGCGCGGGCTGGCTCACGTTGCCGTACTCGGCATTCGTGGCCCAACGCGTTGCGCCCACCCGACCGCGCTTGGTCTTGATGACCAACACGCCGTTAGCCGCTGCGGTGCCGTACAGCGCAGACGCCGAGGGTCCCTTGAGAATATCGATCGACTCGATATCTTCGGGATTGATGCCGTTGAAGTTGTTGATGCGTTGCGTCGAGAAATTTCCCGGTGCCGGCGAGTTGTCGATACGCACGCCGTCCACCACGATCAGCGGTTCGTTTGACAGGGACAGCGAGCTGTTGCCGCGAATACGAATGGACGACGAGGTGCCGGTCTGTCCGGATCCCTGAACGACTTGCACGCCGGCCACACGGCCCTGCAGCAATTCATTCACGTTGGTCGCCGCCGACTTCTCGGCCAGCGAGTCGAGTTTGAGCGTGGCCACCACGTTGCCGTAGGATCTCCGCGATTGCTCACCGGTGGCGGTGGTCACGATCGCGTCGAGCGTCTTGACGGCCGCCGCAAGTGTGAAATCAACGGAGACATCACCACCCGCCGACAGCTGCACCGTCTTGGACGCGGGCTGATAACCCAACCGCACCACGCGAATCAGCACGGAGCCAGGCGTCACGCCAAGCAGGACGAATCGACCGTCGGCGCCTGTTAGACCACCCTGCCGTGTTCCGGTGACGAGCACCTGCGCGGCCGCCAGCGGCGTATTGGTACCGGTTTCGAGCACCCGACCGCGAATCGTACCACCTCGATCCTGTGCGCTGACTATCGCCGGCAGCAGCCCAACGGCTACCGCCAGTATCGCCCCCCATTTCCTTCGCATGCGCTTCTCCTGGTAGAAACGAGTACTACGTCGGCCGCATACCCTCTGGCAGGTGACCGATTCCCGAGCGCCTGTAACTCGCGACGTGCTGCCGCGGACAACGAACCAAGGCATTCATGCATGCCTGAGCGCTCACTCAGGCATCTCGCGACGTCAGCGCGCGACGTCAGCGCGCTCACGACGCAGCACGAGGGAGCACGACGTGTCCGTCACCGCGCGAAATGCATCCCGCAGCTGCACGCCGTACCCCGTTGGGATGGGGCACGCACGCGCGATATGTTGCACCTCGGCCAGTGGATGCGCCAGCCCGCGACAACAAACCGGCCTCCCGAGCCACCACTGGCACGAGCGGCACCCGTAGCGTCCATCGAAAAGATGTTGTTTGGCGCAAACAACGTCACCTGCGCGAGCGCGCGCTGACTCTGTTCTCACGATTGGAAAGTCTCTCGCGATGTGGAACGTGTGTGGCCCGCTGGCGCGCGAGGCGGGGATGGCGAGGCGAGGCGAGGATGGCGGGCGCCGGCGGTTACGTCGCGCGTTGGAGTGCGACTCGGTCGATACTTCCGCACCTCCGCGCAGTTCTGGCTCAACTTGCCAACGCGTTACGATCTGGAGGACGAACGCGATCGGTTGGGCCTGCGTCCCGGTGTCGAGGTCGCGGTCTTCTCGGCCGCCAGTTAACGATGCTTGCTGCAGTCGGCGGCATTGCAGAGCAACGCTCGTTGGCAGCGGCCGGCGCCGCCGTATACGAAGCGGGCGGCACGGTCGTGGGGCCTTGTGGGGATCGCGCTTCTTTGCAATGGGCGGGTCGTGTTCGCTTACACCAGCTCGTTTTGAAGAGACGCGCCGATCCGGACACGTCGCGGAGCGTTCTCTTACACGTCCTCGCGCGTCACTCCCGCACACGCCATCACCAGCTCCGCCCCGTACACCGTCGCCGGCGTCTGATACCCGGCCTGCACCTCGTTGCGCAGCACCCGCTCCCCCACCGCCAGGGCGCAGGCCACCGTCCACTCCACCCCGGCCTCTGGCTCGTGCAGTCGCGCCGCCGCACGCTCGCCGGCACCATCGGTGCACCATCGGTTACCTCTCAAATAGTCGTTGTTGTTTGATCCGCGTGCCTCCGTGGCAATCCGCGGTGAGGTCGTTCGTTTGGGTGCGACTCAACCGATATCGTGATTGAGCCACCACACCAACAGCCTAACCGCGGATGGGGCACGTGCGCGCCAACACCCTTGGTGCATATCCCTTCAAATAGTCGTTGTTGTTTGATCCGCGTGCATTCGTGGAAATCCGCGGTCAGGTCGTTTGTTCGGTGGGCGCCGGCGCTTTGAAGGCATGGCCGACATGCTCGTTGCTCGCAACGGATGCGCAAAACCGGACTCACACTTTGACCGTGCGAATACACAAGAAGCACGGTTGACGCAGGAGTTGAGGATCGTGCCGAGGATCGGCCATCGTGAACGCCGCCGTGGGTCGCGGCTTTAGGAGTCGCGCCATACCGCCTCCGTGCCTGCACGGCTTTCACATCCAACCCATGACGGCACCACCTACCATCCACCAGCACGCCATCCGTCGTGGGCACCACCGTCACAACGGATGCGCGCGAACCCGTGCTGGCCGCGCGGGCGCTGGCGTTCTACAATTACGCAACGTGTCCCACCCCTCCCTCCCCAACTACAAGGAAGGACCATGTTGCGACCGATCCTCACACGGTTGCTCCTCGCGGCGTCCGCGTCGGCGATGGCGTCCACCGCCGTACTGGCCCAGAACACCATCATACTGGACGGCGTCGTTCGCGCCGAGGGTGCGCCCGTGGTTGGCGCACAGATCACCGTGCGGAATGTGGCCACCGCCGAAGTCACGCGTTCCGCCACCAGAACAACGGGTGAATTTCGCGTGCTCGGATTGTACTCGGGGCGGTACACGGTCAACGTCAAAGCGCTGGGGTATCGTCAGCGCACGGATACCGTCAATCTCGTCCTCGGCCAACGCGCGCGCCTGACGTTTGACATGGAGAAGGGCGCCGCCGAACTGGACGCTCAGACCGTGACCGCCGAACGCGTGAAGCAGGTCGAAGTGCAGCGCATGTCGGTGTCGGCGCCGGTGGTGAAGGAAGAAATCGAAAATCTGCCGTTCAACTCGCGCGGCATCATGAACCTGGCCGGCATTGTACCGGGCATCAAAACGTACGCTGCACAATCGGGGCGCTCGCTGCCATCGGGTGGTGCCGCACCGGATCTTCGTTTCTTCAACGTCTACATGGACGGTGTTGAAATGAAGAGTCTTTTCAACGGCAACATCGTGGGCCTGGGTCAGACGGGCTCGCCGCTCCCGCAGGAAGGGCTCGACAACGTCCGCGTCTATTTGAATCCCTACGACGCCGAGTTCACGCGGGCTGGTTCGTACGTGATCAGCGCGGAAAGCAAGCGCGGCACGAACACGTGGAAAGGATCAGCATTTGGCTTTCTGCAGAACAAGTCGATGCTGGCCAAGAACGCGTTTCAGACCAAGGTGCCGAACTTCGGGCGTAACCAACTGGGCTTCAACCTCGCCGGTCCGCTCATGAAGGATAAGCTGTTCCTGGCGACCAGCTACGAGCTGACCGCCACCGATTTCTACCTCGACGTGAATCCGACGACGGCCGCCGCCAACGCGGCGTGGCCAACGGCAAAAGGATCCTTCGCCGCACCCAACAGGAATCACACGCTGTTCACGCGCCTGACGTATGTGCAGAGCCCGCGCTTTACCTACGACTTCATGGGTTCCACGCGCTTCCTGCGTGGCGAAGGCAACTTCGGTGGGCGGGCGTCGCAGGATGCCGGCATCTCGCAGAAGTACGAGATCTACACCGCGCAGTTGCGACAGCGGTACCTCTCGACCAGCGGCAACCTGGTGAACGAAGCCTCGCTGCAACTGGTGAGCTGGAACCACAACGAAGCACCGCTGAAACCGGGACCGCAGTTCAACTATCCGGGTGTGCAGTTCGGGACATCAGGCTTCCCGCTCACGCTCAAGGAAAACCACTTCCGCTTTGTGAATCGCGCGACCTACAACCTCGAGAAGGCCGGGTCGCACATCATCAAGGCCGGCGTGGAGCTCAGCACCGTGGGGGCGCAACAGAACCAGCCGAACAATACGAACGGCACGTTCACGTTCGCCTCCGATGATCCCAACGCCCTACCCATTCAGGCATCCATCGCGGTGGGTTTCACCGATCCCAATGGGACCTCCGACGCCATTGCCAATGCCACCGGATATACGACCGGCATCTACATCAACGATGAGTGGCGCATCAAGCCGAACTTCACGCTGTCGCTGGGACTGCGGCACGACGTGGAGTTCAACACGATGAACAACAAGTACACGGTGCCGTGGGCGAGCGACCCGACGTTGCTGGCCATCCCGGCGCTCCAGAATTTTCTGAATCGCGGCAACCGAAAAAACCAGCTGGGCAATTTCTCGCCGCGTGTGTCGTTCTCGTGGGATCCGCTCAAAGACAACCGCACGTTTGTGCGCGGTGGCTTCGGCATCATCTACGATCGCGTCACCAGTTTCATGGGCTTCCAGGAGCGCCGCAACTCCACGTGGCGCACCTACACGTTCGCCAACCCGGGTACGCGTGATCCCGCGGTCCTGCGCCAGCGCGTGATTGCCGGCGCCTCGGCGGCCGTGGCGCCCATCCTGATGAACAACGAGATGCAGACGCCAAACTCCAAGCAGATGTCGCTTGGTGTAGGGCACCAACTCTCACCGGAGTTCGGTTTCAATATCGATTACGTCCGTCAGCACATGGACAATCTCTATGTGCAGCGCAATCCGAACTACCTCGATCGTACCGTGACCCCGGCTCGTCGCAAGTTGACGCCGGCGTACGGCGACATTCTGATCTGGGATGACATCGGGCAGTCGGATTATTCCTCGGTGCTCGTGCAGGCGACGTACCAGCGCGGCAAGGCGCGTGTGAACTTTGGCTACACCCACGGCTGGTACCAGGGAGACTTCGATACGGCGGCACTGCCGAACTTCTCCTACGACTTCCTCTTCAATCGTCAGCGCACTACGGGTGATGAGCGCCATCGCGTGGTGCTCTCGCATATCCTGCCGCTGCCGTTTGGGTTCCTGTTCTCGGGTGTGACCACGGTTGCCAGCACGCGTCCGTTCCTCTCCACGGACGGTCGCGACATCAATCTCAACAACATCCTCGGCGACGACTTCCTCGGTGGCACGGTGTCGTCCACCGGGATCCGTACCACCAGGCCAGTCAACGCGTGGAAGAACTGGTACCGCACGGTGGATATCCGGCTGGCCCGTCCCATTCTGAACTGGAACGGCAAGAAGATCAGCCTGTCGGCGGAGGCGTTCAACTTGTTCAACTGGAAGAACAATCTGTCGTTCGGCGGCATCCGCTATACCGCAGCTGGCGTTGAGCAGGCCACGTTCGGCGTACCGACGGCGGCGTTCGCGGCGCGCATGGCCCAAGTCGGGATGCGGCTGGACTGGTAATGATTCCGGGGTAATCCGGGTATCCTGAAAGTCGGGAGGGCGTGGCACTCGGGGTCACCGATGCCACGCCCTCTTCTTTGCTCGAAATGCACGGAGGCCGGTGGCTTGTACGCGGGCGAACTCGTGCAGTTTTCGTGCGATCCGCGGTGAGGCTGTTTGTCAGCCATCTGAAAGAGCAAGCCGGATAGTTCGAGAACCGCTTGACCGCGGATTACACGAAAACTGCACGGATAGGCGCGTACGACACACTGCCGCCAGCGG
>JANLVC010000143.1:0-13034 GCA_031363815.1 Gemmatimonadota bacterium | reverse complement strand
GCCTGGAAACCGATACGCGTCCCGCCACTCCCTTGGGCGCCGCTGCTCGAAAGTCATCCACGCACTTTCCCGCGTGCCACCAGTACCGCAAGAGCGTTTTCCCCTCCGAAACGACGACGCGCACCCGCTCACAACCCACTCAAATCACCCACACAAAAGCACGAAGAGCCTATAAAGCTTTAACACGTCGATATTCACCGCCCGCACCTCATCTCACAGAACACACCGTCATGCTCGACGTCCGAACGTCACTCGCCGAACAGTTGACGGGTAGCTACGAGATCAAGGACGCGCTTGGCGCGGGCGGCATGGTGGCTGACGCGCGCGATCGACGGGCTGGCGTACATAGAAAATGTTGTCCGCCTCGCTCCAGAAGGTCCGCTGTTTCGTTGGGCGCTTGGCTATACCTATGCCTTGGTGGGCCGTGTCGATGACGCCGCGAAGCAGGCCGAGTGGCTGGCTGAGAATGCGGTGCAGCTCCCGTACACTGCGCAGCTTCGCGCGCTCGTGGCCGCCCTGCAGGGTCGCAACACCGATGCCCTCGCACTCCTCGCCACGGTAAACATCGCGACGCTCGACGGCCATCACACGTTTCACCTGTCCGAGTCGTACGCCATGGCGGGCGACATTGAACGGGCGATGGCGTTGGCCTTTCGCGCCGTGGAGCTGGGATTCTACCCGTATACAGGCATCACGCGCCTGTGCCCGTTCTACGCGCCGCTGCGTGAGGCGGCCGGATTTGATCTGCTCGCGGCGAAGGCGGCCGAACGTGTTGCACAGTTTGACGCGGCGTTTGCGTCGTGAGAGTGAGCAGACGAAACACACACGCGGCGGGTCCGGTCAATCGGACCCGCCGCGTGTGTGTTTTCGCGTTGACCGGTGTTACTTCGCGAGCGACTTCACGACGGCACTGAGCGCCGTCACGCGCTTCGACTCCGGGCTGGCGGCGGCATCGTTGTCGAGCTGTGCCGCGAGCGTGTTCAACGCCGTCGCGCGCTTGTCACCTTTGGCCTTCTCGGCCGATGCGAGTTGTGCGAGCACACCATTAAGCCACGCCTTCGGCACCGCGCTGTTGCGCGCCATCTGATCGGTGTACGCCCGCGCCACGACAAACGCCGCTGGCCACACGGCCTGCGGCTGCTCCTGTGCGTTGAAATACGCGTACTTCACCAACTTGGCGGCGTCGAGCTCACTCTTGGAAATGTGCTCACTGGGCGTGAGCTCCCACACATCGAGACCGCGGGAGATTTCTGACCCGTAGATCAAGCCATTGTACCAGTAGGCCGACCAGTGCCCGCCGCCGACCAGCGCCGTGGAGTCCATCGGGCCGCGATCAAAGAACGCGATCTCGTAGGCGTGGGTCGGATCGGTCCAGTCGAACACGTTGATGCCGCCCTGATACCACGATTGCACCATGACTTCGCGGCCGGGAATCGGAATCAGTGAACCATTATGCGCGACGCAGTTTTCGTTGCTCGTTTGCGCGGCAGGCAGCTTGAAGTAGCTCTTGAAATCGAGCTTGTCTCCGTTTCGCACGAAGATCGCATCGGCGCCCCACTCCATCTTGTCCGTTGCGCGGCAACGCGGCGACGAGCCGCCTCCCCATTCATCGGAGAAGAGCACTTTGCTGCCGTCGTTGCTGAAGGTGGCCGAGTGCCATGCCGACATGTTGGTGTCGGACGCCGCGTACAGGCGCTTCGGATTCTTGATGTCACTGATGTCGAGCAGAATGCCGTAGCCGCTGCAGGCACCTCCGGCGAGACCCACCGCCGGATACGTGGTGATGTCATGGCACTGCGTGGGTCCACGGCCTGCCACCGAGGGGCGCGCGGGCGCGCCGGCGGGGCGCTCGCGGCGATCGGCCGCCGCATCGCCGTGGCGCGTAGCCTCGGTGAGGCCTTCAAAGATGCGCGGCGAACTCACGATTGCGGCTGCCGCCGGATTTTTCACCGGTACCTTGATGACCTCGATGCGAAAGAGCGCCGAGTTCGGATCGACGTCTGGAGACAGCGCCGAGCAACCCGCCAGCTCGTCGCTGGAGCGCACGCCGGCCGAGCCCGACACGTACACGTACACGTTTTCCGGGTCCTTCGGATCGGTGACCAGCGTGTTGGTGTGCGAGCCGCGGCAGGTCTGTACCGTGGTGATCGTCTTGGGGTGCTCGACGTCGCTGATGTCGATAATGCGGATGCCTCGTGCGCGGTCTTTGCTCACCTCCGCCTCAACGCCTCCAAGTCCACAATCGACGCGGCCGGCGACCGCTTCGGCCGACACGAAGAGCAGGTTGCCGAACACCGTGACGTCGCTCTGCGAACCTGGACAGACGAAGGCGGTACGCAGCTTCGGCTTGCGCGGATTGCCGATGTCCCACACCTGCCAGCCGCTGTAGTTGCCCTGGAAGACCAGATTGCCGCTGAAGGCGAGATCGGAGTTCTTGAGCCGCGCGTCACCGGGCGTGCTCATGTTGAGGAATGAGTCCGACGGCTTTGTGGTCGAGACGAGCTTGATGTTCCAGGCGGCTTCGCCGGCGTCAAACCAGCCCGCTTTCAGGCCGACGCGCGGGTCGGGCTTGGGCTGCGCGTGGACTACGTGAGGGACCGTCGCGTTGCCGACTACCAGCAGCGCACCGCCGAGCAGAGAACGAAGAGGTATTCGCATGGGAGAGAGTGGGAAAGAGGAGAGGGAAGGGATTGCTGCGATGTCGATGCTTACGGACGTGAACGAGTCTTGAGTATCAACTCCATACGATCGATCTCGGTGCTTTGATCGGCGACAACGTCGGAGACGAACTTGAACACGTCGTCATCGTTGGCGGCGCCCTTGGCGCTCATCAACTCATCGACCATGCTGATTGCACCACGATGGTGCTGGATCATGAAGGTCAGGAAGTACCAGTCGAAGGCCGGACCCTTGGCCTTCTTGAGCGTGTCCAGTTGTGCCGGCGTGAGCATGCCGGGCATCATGCCATTCTGCATCATGCCGCTTGCGCTGTCGCCGGTCGCTTTCGACATGTCCATGCCGGCGTGATGCGCGTGCGCCATGGCTTCCATGTCTCCGCTTGGCACGGTCTGCTTTCGCTTTCCCAGCCACGACTTCATGAAGGCGATTTCGTCGGTTTGCGCCACCGTGATCCGGCCGGCGAGCACGCGTACCGCCGAACTCGGACCATTGCTGTCGGCGAACGACGACATCGTGACCGCCTGCGCATGGTGACTGATCATCCCCTGCATGAAGGCGACGTCGGCTTTCGTGTACGGCGGAATGCCGCCGTCCCGCGCGGCGAGCTGCGCCGGCGTGAGGGGACGTGCGTTGCTCGAGCCGCTGACCGACGCGCAGGCGCCGAGCAGGGTGACGGTCGCGAGAAGGGCGTAGCGGAGCGTGGTGCGAGCAGACATGGATCAGGGGAGCGTAAGGGTGGGAAGCCCAGCCGACTTGCGCTTGGCGTTAAAAGCCGCGATGCCGGTCGCCCGTAGCGCGTTCCACATGGCGGTGCTTGCGCCCTCCAGCGAGAGCGCGGCCGCAAGGGAAAGCGCGAGCGAGCAGCGAGCCTGCAGAGAGCGCGGGATACGCACGGGAAACCTGAGCCGAGGAGGAAGGGGCGGGACGCGTTCAACATGCGGCTGGCCGGTGTCGGCTGCTAGATTCCACGCGATGACACCACCCACTTCAGCAACCATTCGGCAGGGCACGATCGCCATTTTGCTGGCGGTCCTCTGTTGGGGGCTGCTGGGCGTGATGTCGCGCGTCGCGCTGGCCGATGGAACGCCGCCGCTGACCATCGCCTTCTGGCGCGCGACGATCGGGGCCGCGCTGTTCACGGTTCACGCCGCCGTTACGCGCGCTGAGCCCCTGCGCAGTGCTGATCGTCCCGCCGCGCTGTTCCTCGGCGTCGCCGGTGTTGCGGTCCTGTACTTCGCGTACCTCAACGCCATCGAGCAGGGCGGCGTGGCGCTGTCCTCAATTCTGATGTACTCGGCACCGATCTGGGTCGCGATCGGTGGGCGGGTCTATTTCCATGAGCGCGTCAGCACACGGGCGGCGGGGGCCCTTACGCTCACGCTGATCGGCGTCGCGCTCGTGGCACTGTCCAGTGGAACCGGGGAGGTGCGCTGGTCACCGGGCGCCGTGGGGTGGGGACTGCTCGCGGGCGCGATGTACGCGCTCTACTTTCTTGTGGGGCGGCGGCTTTTCTCTGGAAACGCATCGGCGCGTGTGATGTCGTGGGCGCTGGGAGTCGGCGCCGTGACAATGCTGCCCTTTGTGCAGTTTCAGGCGCTGTCGCGCTCCGCTTGGGGCGGGGTCGTCTTTTTAGCCGTGGTATGCACGTATGCCGCCTATCTCGCCTACGCCGAGGGAGTGAAGCGACTGCCGTCGGCGCGCGCGGCGACGATCGCCACCTTGGAGCCGGTCATCGCCGTGATGGCCGCGTACGTCGTGTGGGACGAGCGGTTGTCGGCGCTAGGCCTGGCCGGCGCGGCCACCGTTATTGGCGGCGTGCTGCTCAGCGCGACGGGGGAGTCGCGCAGAGGTGCCGCATGGCCACGTCAGCCAGCGAGCCCTTGAACGACGGTCCGAAGCCAGGAATTTTCACGTGCTTGTGCATGCCGATTTTCTTTCCGCGGTCGTCGAGATAGTACCAACTCTCTTTTGTCGCGACCGTCTGCTTCGCACAGTTGTACATGGCGATCGTGCGTGAACTGCGCAGGTCACCCAACGCATGTTTGAGCGGCGGCTGCAAGCGCACCCGCACCGTGGCCGTGGTAATGCCGTTGCTGCGCGTCACCGAATTCGCCTCAAGAAATACTGGCGTGCCGATGGAGGTCTGGCCGATCTCCACCAGCTTCTGCGCCGTGGCGGACGACGCCAGCATCAGGGAACAGGCGAGCGCGATGGCGCAGTGTAACGTCGTGGTTGTCGGGGCGTTCATACGGTCAGCGGCGGCGACGGGCGGTGGAGTCGGGCACGAAGGTGAACGGCAGCTGCATAACTTGCTGCACGACGCGACCTTTACGCACCGCAGGCACAAAGCGCTGCTCGCGCACCGCACGACGCACCGGCTCCACGAGTGACCGATGGGTGGTCGTAATCGAGTTGAACGTCTCCATCACCGCTTCGCCGCTGAGGCCGACGACAAACTCGGCGAGCAGTTCGCCGGCGATCTGCGCGTCGAAGAGCGAGTCGGGGTAGAACGGCCGCACGATCAGAGCGGAATCCACGCGCGCCCCGACATCGACGTCGGTCGCCGTGAAAATCTGAAGCTGTTCGAGCATTTGCGCGATAAGGGCAATCGGTGTGAGTTCACCCTTTTTTAGCTTCTTGGGGCGCATCTCACCGCGGCGCGACCAGAGAAGAATGGTGCCGCAGCTGCTGCTCACGCGCTGGTTGCCCTGGAACTCGGCCGGTACGCTGGCCGGGCCGTTGTATACCTCAATGCCTTCGAATGAGTAGGGATCGACAGAATCGAGGTCGAATTCGCCGGCGAAAAGTCCCTGCCCATCGAGCCAAACCAACGGCGCGCATCGGCTGCCGCGTATGCGGACTTGATTGTCGAAGCCGCGTGACTCGATGCGGATGCCGGGCACCATGCGCAGCAGGTCGGTCAGTCTGTTGGGCTGGCGCTTCGCGATATCGGCCTGCGTGAAAAAGCGGCCGCTGCCCGTTTGCATCCGTTTGTAAAAGCCTGCCATGTGCCCAGTCACATCGCGTCGGCCGATCACCTTCACGGCGGCAATACTTTGCGCGATCTGACGCATCACCACCGTCGACTCGACGTGCTGCCCGGCGACGACGGTGACTGAGAGCGATTCCGGCCGGTAGCCAATCCGACGGACGCGAAGCCACATCGTGCCCGCGTTGACGCGGGCCACGGTGAACTCTCCTCCCTCGTCCGATTCGGCGAAGTCGGACGAGCCCGGAAACCGGATCTGCGCGCCCACCAGCGGCGTTCGCGCCTCGGTGAGCACCTTGCCCTTCAGCGTGCCGGTCAACGCAGGGGGCGCGACTTGGGCCATCACGCCGGTGCACGGCGCGAAAACGAGGGCGACCATGGCGGCCAGAAGGGACGAACGGAGCGGCATGGGAGACCGAGCAGTGGGCTTGTGTGGTCGTGCCGCCAGGGGAGCACGTGAATCATGCCCAGCGCCACCCAGTTCATCAAGATGAGCGTATTCCACCTACTGTTGTTCCCGCAGGCCTGGCCTGTGTTCCATGACGACGGCGCCCGCCGTTCAAACCGCCGGTGGCTAGCCGACGTGTCCTGGCGCCCGACGGGGTGGCTGAGCGGGCCGATGTGGACGCGCGGGCCAGAGGGCTGTTGGCCGGCGTGACGCCCGCCTTCCCGTCGATCCGCGACGTCTCGTGGCTCGACATCGTGGGCGTAAAGCGGCTGGCGGGATATTCATGGATCCTTGACGGCGCCAGACAGAAGGCCGTAGTGGGTGGCATTCACCGAGGTGGATGTTGATGTGAACGCGTTCTTGCGCCGCTCACCGTGCACCATGGTCGGCCTGTGTGGTGCGCGTGGTGATCTACTGCGCCACGATGTGAAGCGCCGGCGAAAGGGCTAACTCCCCAGCCGTTTATCGGGTACACTTGCCGGGTAGTGCTCGGTGCGTTCCCTCCCGATCTCGCGGCCCCCTCCGACGTCCATATGTCACGATTGATCGCCCGCTCGTGGGCGGCGCTTCCCGCGCTTGCCCTCCTTGCCATTCCGGCCGCTTCCGTTCGTGCGCAGGCCGGCACGCGATTGCTGCGCACCCCCACGGTGAGCGCGCAGCACATCGCGTTTGCCTACGCCAACAATATCTGGGTGGTCGAGCGCGCCGGTGGCGCCGCCCGTCGTCTTACCAGCTTTCAAGGGCAGACGCAAAACCCCAAGCTCTCGCCCGACGGCACGACGATCGCCTTCAGTGCCGAATACGCCGGCAACACCGACGTGTACACCGTGCCGGTGGGCGGTGGACAGCCCAAGCGACTCACCTGGCACCCGTCGGCCGACGTGGTGCAGGGATGGACTCCCGATGGCAAGTCGGTGATGTTCGCGAGTCCGCGGGCCTCATGGACGCCCTCCGCGGCGCAGCGTTTTTGGACCGTGCCGGTGGGCGGTGGGGTGGAGACACCGATGCCGATGCCCCGCGCTTATCAGGGCAAGCTCTCGGCCGACGGCAATCGCGTGGCGTACCGCATGCCGAATTCGTGGGATGAAGAGCGTCGCAACTACCGCGGTGGACAGAACAAGCCGATCTGGATTCTCGACCTCAAGAGCTTCGCGCTCGACTCGACACCGTTTACCAATTCCAAGGAAATGGATCCGGTGTGGGTGAACGACGCCGTGTACTTTCTGTCGGATCGCGACGGCGTGTCGAACGTGTACTCGTATGACACGAAGTCGAAGCAGCTGGCGCAGATCACGAAGTTCCGCGACTTCGACGTGAAATCGCTCGATGCCTCGGCGGGCACGGTCGTCTTCGAGCAGGCCGGCTACGTGCACGAACTCGACGCGAAAACTGGCCGCGAGCATGTTGTGAACATCACGGCAACCGGCGACTTCCCGTGGATGATGGCGTCGTGGAAGGATGTGACGTCGCGCATCACGAGTCTGGCGCTGTCGGCCACGGGCAAACGGGCGGCGGTCGAGGCGCGCGGCGAGATCTTCACGATCCCCGCGGACAAGGGCGACGTGAGGAACATGACGAACACGAGCGGCGCAGCGGAGATCGCGCCCACGTGGTCACCCGACGGCAAGTCACTGGCGTACTTCAGCGATGCCAGCGGTGAGTACACGCTGGTGATCGCGCCGCAGGACGGATTGGGCGCGCGTCGGGAGATCGCGCTGCCGGAGCCGAGCCGTCCGTATTCGCCGAGCTGGTCGCCGAACGGCCGGAAGATCGCGTTTCAGGATACGCACTTCCGTATCTGGATGGTTGATCTCGCGAGCGGACAGGCCAAGGTGGCCGACACCGATCCGTACTTCATGGCCGACCGTTCGATCGTGCCGGTCTGGAGTCCCGACTCGCGCTACATGGCGTATCCGAAGCGCCTCAAGTCGTTGTTCCGCGCGATCTTTGTGTACGATGCGGAGACGAGTGCGATCAAGCAGATCACCGACGGCCTGGCCGACGCGACGGCACCGGCGTGGGATGCAGGCGGCAAGTACCTGTGGTTTCTCGCCTCGACGAATTTCGCGTTGAACTCGTCGCTGCTGGATATGTCGAAGTACGATCGTCCGGAAACGCGATCGCTGTATCTCACCGTGCTGGCCAAGGGCGACGTGTCGCCGTTGCTGCCGGAGAGCGACGAAGAAGCGGCCCGCACCCGCGGCGATAGCGCGGTGGCGCCGGCGGCGGCGGCGCCGGCGGCGGAAGCACGTGCCGACAGCACGCGGCCGGCGGTGGCGCCTGCCCCTCGTGCCGTGCGCATCGACTTTGATGGCATTCAGCAGCGTATCGTCGCGGTGTCGGGTGTGGCTGAGCGCGACTACGGTGGATTGCGCGCCGGTATGGCGGGTTCCGTGTTCTTCCTCGAGCCTGTGCCGGTTACCGGCACTGGCACCGGTGGCGCGGTCGCGAACGTTGGCGGCAATACGTTGCATCGCTTTCAGCTGTCCACGCGGCGTGCCGTGCCGTTCGTGACCGGTGTCGCGCAGTACGTCATCAGCGCCGACGGCCGCAAGCTGCTGTATCGCACCGGTGGGGCGCAGGGGGCGCTCTACTTGGTGGATGCCGACCGCGCGGTGCCGACGGCCGGCACCGGTCGCCTCACGGCGATGCTGCGCGCCTACATCGATCCGCGTGAGGAGTTCCGTCAGATCTTCAACGAAGGGTGGCGGAATCAGCGCAACAACTTGTACGTGACGAATGCGCACGGTGCGGACTGGCCGGCCGTGAAGCGAATGTACGAGCCGTTGTTGGCGCATGTGAATCATCGCGCCGATCTGAACTATCTGTTGGACAACATGGGCGCGGAAATCGCGATCGGGCACTCGTACGTGCGCGGTGGCGACTTACCCGACGTGCCGACCAACATCGGCGGCTTGCTTGGTGCCGACTTCGCGATCGAGAACGGGCGCTATCGACTGGCGCGCATCTACGACGCCGAGAGCTGGAATCCGGAACTGGGCGCGCCCCTCGCGGTACCGGGTGTCAATGTGAGTGCAGGCGACTATGTGCTGGCGATCAACGGCGTGGAGCTGCGCGCGCCGGACAACATTTTCCGTTTGCTCGATGGCACCGCCAACCGGCAGACCGTGCTCACGGTAAACTCGCGCCCCGAGCTGCAGGGTGCGCGCACGATAACCGTGATGCCGGTTGCCAACGAGCAGGGGCTGCGTACCCGCGCGTGGGTGGAGCACAACCGACGGAAGGTCGATTCACTGTCGGGTGGCAAGCTCGCGTACGTGTATTTGCCGAATACCGGACAGCCGGGATACACCAGCTTTAATCGGTACTACTTCGCTCAACAGGATCGCCAGGGCGTCGTGGTGGACGAGCGCTATAACGGTGGCGGTTCGGCGGCCGATTACATCATCGATCTGCTGGGGCGTGACTACGACGGCTACTTCAACAACCCGGTCGGCGATCGGTATCCGTTCACCAGCCCCGCGAATGGGATCTGGGGACCGAAAGTGATGATCATCAACGAGATGGCGGGATCGGGCGGCGATTTGATGCCGTACATGTTCAAGCGACGCAAGCTAGGACCACTGGTTGGTGCACGCACGTGGGGCGGACTGGTGGCGACCACCGATACACCGAATTTCGTAGACGGCGGCTCGATGATCGCACCGCGTTTCGGTTTCTTCTCGCGCGACGACAAGTTCGCGGTCGAGAACGAAGGCGTAGCGCCGGACATCGATGTCGAGAATTTTCCGAAAGACGTGATCGCCGGTCGCGATCCGCAGCTCGAGCGGGCGGTGCAGGAAGCGATGCGACTGCTCTCCACCTACAAGAATGATCGCGCCACGAAGGAGCCAACCGCTCCGACGTGGGGTAAGCGGAAGAACTGACGCTCTCCCGATAGCTCCACCTCGCCTCAGGCGCACCACGTGCCGACGGTCACGATGGAACAGATCCTGGCGTCGGCCCGTGCCGTGCCTGAGACGAAGGTGAGGAGTTGGGCGGACATCGATCGGCTCGATGTCCGTCCGGGCAAGGGCATCGTGAAGGTGGTGACCGTCGCGCACTGGGAGCTACAGCTCGACCTCGCCACGGGTGCCTGGTTGCAGTCGGCGTACCGGCGCTCCGATCTTATCGAAAGCTTGCACGACGGATCGTGGTTTCACGACCTGGTCAAGCTGGGGGTGTTCCTGCCGGCAGCGATTATTGTGCTCGGTTTGTGGATCACAGGGATGTATCTGTTCATTCTGCCCTACCGGGCGCGGGCGAAGAAGCGGCGTGCCACGCTGTATTCGTAAGCGAGGCAGAGCGCCGCGAACGCGAGCACAACACGGCATCAGCCGGGCGGCTTCTCGTATTCTTCGGTGGGCAGTTTGAACGCGGCCACGAGCTTCGGGTCACCGGTAATGCCGAGTACGCGCTGGGCGACGTACTCGCCAACGACGGGGCCGAACTTGAATCCCTCGGCTTGCCCGACGCCGGCGATCCAGGCGTTCGACGTGCCGGGCACGTGATCGATGATGAAGTTGCCGTTCACGCTCGATTCGTAATGACAGGCGCGGGTCTCCAGCAGTGGCGCATTGGCGAGTGCGGGGAATCGCGCGGCGAGAAAGCGACGGGAGCCATCGATGCGATCTTGACTGGCCCAGCGGCTGCTCGTGTCCGGATCTTGCTGCAACGGATCGGTCGGCACAGGGGCGCCGGCGGCGGGACCGACGGCGGCGCCGGCGGCAGGACGCGCGGCAGCGTCAGCGCCCGCTGGTGGCGGCGCGGCGATGGCCCCACGCACGCGGAAGCCGCGGCTGTCGACCGGAAGCACCGGCCATCCGGTGACACCGGGAAAGTTGAAGCTCGGGAGATTGGGGAAAGTGAAGCGGGAGTCGCCGGCGGGGACGCCAAAATAGCAGGCGACGCCGATGGGCACGCGCATCCGGTTCTCCATGTAGGGAAACAGCTTGCGCAGCCACGGACCGCAGGCGAAGACGTAGGAGTCGCCTCGTACCGTGGTTCCGTCTTCGAGGATGACGCCGTCCATCGAGCCGTTCACGATCGGGCCGGGACGTACGCGACTGATGACCAGCTTCACCCCCATCTTGCCGCCAACCGCGGCGACCGCTTGCGTCGCTGCGCGACAGCGCACCACCCCCGCATCCGGTTCGGTGATAGCGATCGTGATGTCATCGGCCTTGATGACCGGATAGCGCTTCCGCAGCTCGGCGCCGTTCAGTACCTCGTGCGGCACGTTGTTCGTCTTCCACAAGTCGAGCGTCTTCGTGATGAACGGCTCGGCGGTGGCGCGCATGATCACGTCGCCGGTTTGATGAAAGTAGGACGTCCGGAACACGGGCGCCCACTCGTGCTCGAAGAGCCGCCAGCGTTCGAGTGCGGCACGCGCCCATGGCGTCCAGAGGTCGCCGGTCGCGCGGTCGCCATAGGACGAACGGATGCCCCGGGTTTCGTCGCCGCTGGTGGAGCGGGAGTTGCCGGGCCCGTAGGCGTCGATCAGGGTGACCCGCGCGCCGCGCTGCCGAAGGTGATAGGCGGTCCATCCGCCCCACGCCCCGGCGCCGATCACGACGACCTGTCCGACGCCGCCGTCCTTCGCGCGTCCACTCTCGATCCCGCGCACCGGCGCGGCCGACGCAAAGGCGCCGGCGGAGGCGCATCCGGATGTGAACAGGGCGCCGGCGCCGACTCCGGCGATCCGGAGAAAGTCGCGGCGGGGCAGGGCCGAACCACTCGGCTCGGCGGATTCCAACCCATCTGCGTCGGGCGGTGTATGCGTCATGGGGCGATAATGTTCAATTGTCCGCACAACCGCAATCGACTCTTTACGAAAGGTTCACGAGATGCAGCGCAAATCACCGCTTCTCAGCGTTCTGCCGGCGACACACGTTCATCGGCCATGACGATCAGCAATTATCTTCCCGGCGCGTTCCTGGCGACCGTGGTTGCCGCCAGCGTGTTCGGCGGCAGTCGCATGTCCGCTCAGCGTCCTCTCGCCGTCTCTCCGCTTCGCGCCGCGATGTTCGTGGTTGATAGCGCGAAATTGTACACAGAAGCGCAGGCGGAGGAGGGGGCCAAGGTGTGGGCGACCACCTGCTCCGGCTGCCATGAAACGAAGGATGTCACGAGCGCCGACTTCCGAACGAAGTGGGTTGGTCGTTCGCTGTTCGAGTTGTACGAGCAGATTCGCACCACCATGCCGGACGATGCGCCCGGCACGCTGACGCCCGATCAGTACCTGCACTCGGTGGTCTACATTTTGAAGCTCAATGGTCTGCCCGCGGGAACGACGCCGCTGGTGTCCGATTCGGCCACGATGTCGACGCTGAAGTTCGAGCTCCCGGCGCCGCCGCCGCCCTCGCCACTCGTACCGTAATTCTTGTCGTCCCCGTCGGCGGACGCTTCGTCTGTCGACGGGAATGCGAATGTTCCTTAGTGTGCCTTCTCAATGGCGTTCGACATTGACACGGGGGGTACCGCACCGTACCCTCTCGCGTCCCTCCTGTCTCAGTCCCGTATCAGTCTGTTCGTGGCGCGATCGATTTCCGCAGCCCACAGTGACGGATCGACGGTTCGCATTGTTATCACGCGTACCACCGCTTTTCTCACCAGCAGTTTCCCGCCGCGTGCCTGTCACGCATCCGGGAGCGATGCGCGATCTTCGCCGCGTCCTTCCGTTCCCTTTGCGCCAATCGGGTGTTCTCACGCCCGTGCACCATAGTGGCATGGCCAACTCGATTGCTCGCCCTCCGGCGAGCGATCGCCGTTGACCATGGCCATGTTCGGCCACACTGGGTGGCCGTTGAGTGATCTAGCTCTCTGAGGGAGTCACGAGATGCGATTGTTCGGACCTGTCGCGACTGATCATGGCGAGCGAATCCGCTCGCCACATCATTCCGTTTATCGTCGCCCACT
>JANLVC010000133.1:0-14125 GCA_031363815.1 Gemmatimonadota bacterium | reverse complement strand
GTAAACAGCGGCAGGGCCTTCTTCGTGGTGCTCGACTTGTCGTGCAGCGGATTCGGCGCCGTGGTATGGTGCTCACGATCCGCAAACCGCTCGTCGCGTTTCCGCATGTCAGGGTCGGCAATTAGCGCCGGCACGTCCAGTGCCGCGAGTGCGGCGAGATTCGCTTCACTATGGTAGCCCGCGTCCGCCGTGAGCACGGTCGTACTCGTGCGCATCATGGAGAGCGCCTCCACGACCGGCAGCAAGAGCTCCTGTTCGGAGCCAGTCCCATGCGCCTGCGCCTCGATGATGATCTGATGTTTCGCATCGACGGCGGCGACACCCGTGTAGCCTTGGATGACGCCTTTGTCGGTCGCCATCTTCGCGCTCTCGTTGTCCGTGCGATTGCTTTTGCGCAGGCCGCCGGTGGGGCCGTGCCGATCCGCCGGATGGGTGGCGAGCCACTCGCGCAACTGCTGCGCATCCTTGGTGAGCCGCGCGATCCGGGCGGTCGTCTTGGCGGCGACGTCGGGCTCAAGCTCCGCCGCATCGGTCTCCCGGTGCCGCTCCAGCATCGTCGTGGCGGCGGCCTCCATCTTCTCCGCGCGCTACGTGAACTCGGCCCGCGTGCCGCTCCGATGCTTCGACGCATTGCTCGGCAGCTTCACCCCATCAATCGCAAACATCTCTCGCCCGATGAGTCCTTGGCCATCACACACCGCCAGCACCGCCGCGAACACTTGGGCAATGTCATCGCGCAGCGAGCTCACGAAGTGGGCGATGGTGGTGAAATGCGGCGCGGTCATGCCGCACAACGCCATGCACGTCACGTGCCCTTGGGCACACGCGTTCAATGGCCCGGCTGCGCACGATGCCCTGGGAATAGGCGAAGCGCACCACTTTGAGCAACATGGCCGGCGGGTACGCCGGCGCGCCGGTCGCGTCGTTCTTGAACCGCGCGTCGAAGTGCGCCAGATCGACTTCGTGGTCGAGCAGGTGGTTCAGCGCGTGCTCGAACGTCCCGGGCAGCAGCTGGCGCGCGAGGTCAACGCTCAGGAACTGCGGATTCGTATCGACCACTCTGTAGCGGGCCATGGCGGGATCTCGGCAGCGAGGCGAAACGACACCACATTCGATGCGAGACAAACCCGTCGCGTGCCATCAAATTCCGTTTCCACATTGGCCTGCTGCGGGGCTTTTTCTACAGCCTCGTTAGACCGAAGCCGTTTTGAGCGAATAGGAAGGGCACTTTCGCGTTGCAACTGCGGGACGCATATTTCGACTATGGTCGCTCCATCCTTTGACTACCGGCACCTCTCCATCGACGAGCGCTTGCAGCTGGTCGAGGATATCTGGGACAGCATCGCTGCGGAAGCGAACGTCCGCGCGGACACTCTCGCGCTGACCCCGGCTCAGATTGAGGAATTGGATCGGCGTGTAGCGGATGCTGACGCTCATCCGGAGGAAGGAATTCCGTGGGAGCAAGTTCGGGCGGAGCTCCTTCAGCGCGGCGAATGACGCCGCACTTTGTTTTTCGGCCCGCGGCGCGCGCCGAGGTGTTGGAAGCGCGCGACTGGTACGAGCTGCAGCGTCACGGACTTGGTAGAGAATTCGCGACGGCTATTGATGTCGCGCTCGATCGCATCGGGATGCATCCTGAGCTTTACCCAGAAGTGCAGCCGAGCCTCCGGCGCGCCGTCCTCTCCGATTTTCCGTATAGCGTGTTCTATCGAACTCGATCTAGAGTCATCGAAATCCTTGCCGTCTTGCATCATCGGCGCGATCCAAAGGTGTGGAAGGCGCGGGCCAACGTATAACGATGCTTGCTGCTGACGAGCGGATTGCGGAAGCCAGCGTTGAGGCTGTAGGAAAAGCCTCAACGCACCGATGGTGGAGGTCCCGCGTGGTGCGAAAACAGCGCGCGGTCATTCAATTCGACATTGATAGACGATAATGCCGCGCAATGCGCGCGATGCGTGCGCCATTCGCGACCGCGCGCACCGCTCTCGCCTCGTGATTTACGCCGCATACCCCGCGTGGGTCAGCTTTTCGATGTGCTGCACCAGGCAAAGGAGCAGCCACTGGCCGTGCACTTTTGTGCGGCCGCGCAGCGTGAAGCGATCCAGCCGTTTGTTGTACCGCACGTTCGCGAACACCGGCTCGACCGTGGCAAAGCGTTGCCCGTATTGCTCGCGCCCCTCCGGCGCATCGAGCCGCTGCTGCATCCGCATCGTGTGCGTTTGAAGATGCATGCGAAACAACGGACCGTGAGACATACAAGGGGGCTGGGAGGAGGGTGTCAGGGGGCTGGACGCAGGACAGCGGCGCGGTGCTCTTGCCCCCACCTTCCTGACACCCTCCTCCCTGCCCCCTAAGCTTTTGGCAGTTCAACCCCAGCATACCACCACAACCAGCCGTAATCCTCCGTCTACCGGATCGCCACACCGCGGTCCAATCCCTCCCCAAAAAGAACCACACTGCATGCGACACGCTTCACTGTCGATCGCCGCCGCCGGCCTCGTGCTCGGCGCCTGCGCCCCGAAGCCGACCCCCGCGCCCACTCCGGCGCCGACGCCGGCCGCCGCCGTGGCACCGGGCAATCGCCCCGCCGGAGCGCCCAATCAAGGCGACGCCCAGGGTGCTGGCCAGCCCGGTGCGCAGGGTGGTGCCAACGCCGCACAAGACCCGCAGCCGCGCCCCTACGGCACCGTTATCACGCCGCGCGCCGTGACCAAGAGCGGTGTGTTCAAAGTTCACTCCGTCGGCAGCCGTCTCTATTTCGAGATTCCGCGCGCTGAACTGGGCAAGGACTACGTGATCGTCACCACGCTCGCCGGCACGCCCGACGACATCGGCATTCGTGGCACGCAGGGCGGCAACAACCTCGTGCGCTTCGAACGCCGTGACCATCGCATCTTCGTGCGCGAAGCCGATTACCGCGACATTATCGCCGACACCGCCACCTCGCAGCGTATGGCCGCCGAACTGATCGGCGTTACCAAGATTCTCGCCGCGCTGAACATCGAAGCGTACGGCCCCGACAGCTCGGCCGTCGTTGAAGTCACGCGCATGTTTACCGGTGGTGTGGCCGAGTATACGGCGCTTGGCCGTCGTGCCACCGTCGACGCCGCGCGGTCGTACATCGATCGCTTCGCTGCCTACTCGCGCAACGTGAACGTGACCGCCGTGCAAAGCTTCACACCGCAGGCTGGTGCGCCCGGTGGTGGTGGCGCGCCGGGTGCGGCCGTCGCAACGGCGCCGACGACCGAGAAGTACACGTTCTCGATCGCCAAACTGCCCGACGTCCCCATGCAGCCGCGTTTGCTGGATGAGCGCGTGGGGTACTTCGGCGTGCAGCAGCGTGACTTTTCCGGCGCCACGCAGCGCGTGGAGACCAAGCGCTACATCTCGCGCTGGCGTCTCGAGTGCTCCGACAAAAAGGTCGGCAATCTCTGCGTGCCCAAGAAGCCGATCACGTACTATCTCGACCCCGCCACGCCGGGGTGGATCAAGCCGTGGATCAAGAAGGGCATTGAAGACTGGCAGGTAGCCTTCGAAGCCGCCGGTTTCTACAAAGGCATCGTGGCCGCCGAAGCGCCCGCCAACGATCCCGACTTCTCCGGCGAAGACGCCACTGTTGCCATGGTGCGCTGGCTCCCGTCGGCCACCGAGAACGCGGTCGGTCCGTCGCTCAAGGATCCGCGCACCGGTGAAATTATCGACGCCGACGTGCAGACGTATCTCAACGTCATGAACCTCGGTCGCTCCTGGTACTTCACGCAGGTCGGTCATCTCGACAAGCGCGCGCAGAAATTCCCGTTCCCCGATTCACTCGCCGGTCGCTTGCTGGAATACGTGACCGCGCACGAAGTAGGACACACGCTCGGCTTCCCGCACAACTTCAAGGCGAGCTCCATGTATCCCCTGGACTCGGTGCGATCCAAGACGTTTGTGAAGACGATGGGCCACACGCCCACGCTCATGGACTACTCGCGCTTCAACTATGTCGCACAGCCGGAAGACGACATCGCGCTCGACGACCTGATCCCCAAGGTCGGTCCGTACGACAAGTACGCCGTGATGTGGGGCTACTCGCCGATTCCAAACGCCAAGACGCCGGAAGCCGAGAAGGCCACGCTCAACATGTGGTCGAAGATGCAGGACACGATCCCCTGGTACCGCTTCGCCAACGACGGCGGCGCGCAGGGTGCCGACCCCGGGGAACAGTCGGAAGCGGTGGGCGATGCCGACGCCGTGAAGGCGACCGCGCTCGGCGTGAAAAATCTCAAGCGCACGATGGCGCTGCTGGAATCGACGACCGCGTGGAAGGACGGCTCCACCTACGACGATCTCGAAGAGATCTACGGCCGCACGGTTGGACAGTGGGCCACGGAGATGGGTCATGTCGCCCGCATCATCGGGTCGGCGTACAAACAGGAGAAGCTCGTGGGACAGAAGGGCGTCGTGTGGCGGAACGTGGAGCCAAAGCGCCAGCAGCAAGCGCTGCAGTTCCTGCTTGAGAACGCGTACACCACACCCACGTGGCTGCTCGACGAAAGCATCATCCGCAAGATCGAATCAAACGGCAGCTTGAGCCGTGTTGGCAATGCGCAGGCGCGCTCGCTGGCGTCGGTGGTCAGCAACGACCGCCTCGCCCGCATGATCGAGCTCGAAGCGATGGCGAAGTCGAAAAGCGACGTATATCCGTTGGCCGACATGCTCACCGATCTCCGCCGCGGACTCTGGAAAGAAATCGAGAGCGGCTCACCGATCGACGCCTTCCGTCGTCGTTTGCAGCGCGTGTACCTCGAAGCGATGGCAACTAAGATCAACCCGCCCGCCACGCCCGCCATTCAGCAGGCGCCGGCCGGTGCCCGAGGCGCTGCCGCGCCGGTCACGACGGCGGACTTCCGCCCGATCCTCAAGAGTGAAATGCGTGCCCTCGACGCCGATCTGGCTACGGCAATTGCCAAGACGAGCGATCGCATGAGCAAGGCGCATCTTGAAGATGCACGCGATCAGATTGCGAAAATGCTCGACCCGAAGAATTGATGCAGCCGTAAGCGTGTGGCGTGTGCGCGGCCGGACTTACGTGGCCGCGCACACACCACGGCTTACAATGGTTGTCGGCGCCCGGCCGCGCGTGAACAGGTTCGTACGGCGTGTGCCCGCCACATCGCACTGCACGATATTGACCTGGTCGGCGTGTAATTCAACCAGCATCTGATTGCTGAGTCGAAGCGGCGCGGTGCGCGGCGTGGCGGCAATGCGAAAGCACAGCACGTAGGCGTCTGGCATGCGCTTCACACCGCACGACTGCAACACGAAATGCCCGCCGGCGGCATTCACGAGCCCCATGCGCGCCGTCGCGTACGCCACCAACTCCGGCACGCGTACCGATGAATCGGCTGGAGGCGTCCGCCCACTGAAACGCGCCACTGACGCCGACAGGTCGTCGGCAAACGCCCGCACCGTGAGCGTATAGCCCTGCGCGTCGGCGGTCACGGTGGTGTGGGTCGTGTGAATGGCATGTGCGCGCGCCGTTGACGACAGGCCCAGACTCAACAGCAGCACAGCGGCGAAGCGCGTCATTGCGGAAACCTTTGCCATGCCCACCCCGAAGCAATCAGCGTGACGCCCAGCGACACCGCCGACATGCGCAGGGGGAACGGATCGCGCGACGGTACCGCGATGGACAAGGCGCCATCGATCAGGCGAAACAGCACCGCCGTACCCGCCAGTACCACGATCTGCCCCGCTTCAATTCCTACGTTGAATCCCACTAACGGCACCGCGATCGCATCCAGGAACATGCTGCGCAGATATCCGGCAAAGCCGGCGCCGTGCACCAACCCGAAGACCACCGCAAACACCACACGATAGCGTGAAAACTGTCCATCGGCCGACCGGGCGCGCTGCACGAGGTTCTCGACACCCGTGGCGACAATCGTGAGGGGAATCAGAAATTCGACGATGCGCGAGGGCAGCACGAGTACGTTGGTAACCGCCAGTGCCAACGTCACGGAATGCCCCACCGTGAACGCGCTGATCACCCACAACAGCTGACGCCAATCCCGCCCGCGGTATATCGCGGCCAGCACCAGCAGGAACAGCACGTGATCGAAGGCGTCGACGGCCACGATGTGCTGAAAGCCGAGTACCGCAAAGCTCAGGAATTCGGAAAGCATTTATCGGCTCGCCGACACGACAGCGGGGGCGGCCGCGATTGCTTCCGCATGCTTCTGCAGCAGCGGATCGGGCGTCTGGAAGCGCAGCGCTTTGGCCATCATCGTGCGTGCCTCGTGGTATCGTTTTGCACGGTACAACGCCCATGCGGCAAGGTCATACCCATACACATCCCGGCGCGTCTCCAACTCGGCAAAGGAGCGCGTTAACACCATTGCAACCTGCTGTTCCTGATCGAGCAGATGCAGACTCCACGCGCGATCATATGGTCCGCGTTGCGCTGCCGCGACGATGGCCAGTGTCTGTGCATACTCCTTCGCTTTGGCGCTGTCTCCACGCTGCGCGTAGGCGTTTGACAGCAAGCCGAGCGTGGCGGGCTCCATGCGCACGGCAATCGCGCGTTCGCCCCACGCGATCACCGCGTCTGGCTCCTGCTCGTGTTCGGCCAGTCGCGCCATGGCCGCCAGCAGTCGCGGATCCTGATCATCGAGTGCCAACCCCGCGCGATAGGCATCCGCAGCCTGGCGAGCGCGGCCGGCACGCAGCTCGAGATCGCCCACACGCAGTTGAAACCACGCCTTGGTTTCGGTGGACAGATCGCGGCGGGCGAGGGCCTCGTCGCGAGCCGCGTGCAACACCCGTCGCGCTTTTTCCACGTGGTTCGTGAGCTCCAGCCACCGCGCCAGTCGCGGTGCGATCGACAGTCCGGAGCGCGCCGGCCATACGGTGTTGAACATGGCCGCCGCGGTGGAGTCGTCACCGACCTCCATCGCGACTTCACCCAGCAACGCACGATATGCGGGCTGCTCGGGTTCCCACACGACCAACGTGCGGGCGACGCTCAGCGCTTCGGTGAAGCGATGCTGCGCCAGTAGCGTATTCGTTAATGTCACCGCGGTCGCGGCATTGCGCCTGGTGCGCGCCGCGAGGGAACGACGGGCGAGCGCCTCCGCGGCGAGATACTCGTCCCATGATCCACTCTCACGCGCCCGTTGCATATGCAATGCAGCCAATTGGCCCATGGCGACCGCACTGATTGGATCTGCGGCAAGCGCCTGATTCCATACGACAATCTGGACATCCCGCGCGGCTCGCTCCGCGTGTCGAACCGCATCACGCGAAGCGAGCACTGATGATGGGCCCGTGTTAACTCCCGACGGCGGAACGTCGAGATCGACGCCCGTCACGCGTTGGTAAGTAATACCACTGACGCCGGCGATCGCCACACCGATCGCGACTGGCCACATCATCAGCCGCGTCATCGCGCCGCTTCGAGATACGGGAACGTGGTGCCGTACGTGCGGACCGACGTACTGATGTTGTCCGACGTCAATCCCGCCACCACCGACGCCGACGGATCCAGCAGGTTACCGAACGTCGCCGTGAGACCGGCATCGACGACATCGTCCTTCAGGTTACGACCACCATAGCCGCTGGCGAGTGCCCAGCTTAGCCAACCCGACGTCGCCGCCGCGCGGTTCGGGTAGACCATCAGCATGTCCGGCACGAGCACGGCGCCGAGTGTGGTGCCGATCGTGTTGCCGCGATTGAACGCGTCCGTGAACGCCTTGATCTTCGTACGGAAGCCATTGGCGACATCGGTGGACGGCGCCGTGGTGTTGTGCAGGCCGTGATCGCGCTTGGCGAAGAACACTTCGCTTACCAGCGGATTGCCCAGGCGTTCGACCTGCGAGTACACGCGAACAGTGGTCCCCTCGGGACCGGTCATCGTGTTGCCGGTGTCGTCATTGCTGCAGGCCGCGAACAACGGAAGGACCAGCGCAACGGTGAACAGACGGGTGGCAAGTGAGCGACGCATGCGCAGGACTCCGTGAGAATTGAGATTGGCGTTCATCGGCTGATCGTGCCCCAGACGCCGAAGTTGGCGGTGGTGGCCGTGTTCGACTGCAACAGGGCCTTCGGAAGTTCAATGACAATGGCGAGCGTATTGAACGGACGGAGGAAGTCGATGCCGGGTGTGCGGAAGGCTGAGGCCGTGGGCGTAGCCGGTCCCGACAGCGGGCCGGTAGACGGGCGACGATCAGGCACGATGTTGAAGAACTGCTCGAGGTCGATTACGAACGGATCGGCACGCACACCGGTGAACACTTGTGTTCCCGTGGCGGAGCCGCCAATCGAACCCACAGCGCCCGTGAGCACTGGACCCGTCGTGACGAGCGCCGTCTTCGTGCCGGTCATCGTGGGCGCGACCGGTCCGCGCACGGTGTACCGCTGCGCCGCGCCAACGCCGCCGTCGAAGGTGACCTGGAAGACCAAGTCTTCGATGGCGTCGCCACTGTTGTCGACCTTGAGCTGGTAAAGCAGGTCTGGATCGAACGATGCGCTGGTGCCGGCGATCGGGCTGGACGTGGTCAGGATGAGCGCGATGCGATCGGCCGAGGAGCCGGGAAACGCGTACACATCGTTGATATCCATGCGCGGATTGAGTTCGACTTCCGGCGTGTCTTGATGATCCGATGCGTAGACCGCACCGGCTACACCGATCGAGCCGACGGCGGCGACCAGGGCAACGACGCGGGTGGCGCGTCGGGAAAGAAAGGAGATGTCCACAGAGTGATCCTGGTGTGGGGGAGCATGATCGAACGAGGAGGCACAGTCGTTCACTGGTCAACACGGGGTCTACGGCGCTGACAACGAATTGGATCTCCGCTCCACGGCACATCGTGCACCAGCACGCTGCTCGCTTGGCCGTCGGCCATCCAATTCAGGCTGGCCGGCGTACCGCACGGTATCCAGTTGCTTCCAACCGCCACGTCTCTCCACCGAGCTCATGCGCTTATCTCGCGTCGCGTCATGCCAAATACTGAGCTGCGCGCTCTCGGCACCGCTCCTTGTGGTGAAGGTGTCCGCGCAGCAGGTGGATTCCACCACGGCGGCGAATGCACGCGCCGACTCGTCAAAGTCCACGACACTACGCACCGTCCAGGTGCGTGGACGTGCGGACAATCTCATTGGCATTGCCACGAGCGCGTCGCAGGGCCGAATTGGGCGCGCCGACCTCCGGCTCCGTCCGCTCCAACGTGAGGGCGAGCTTCTCGAGGCGGTGCCTGGTATGATCCTCACGCAGCACAGTGGCGACGGCAAAGCCAATCAAATGGTTGTGCGCGGTTTCAACCTCGATCACGGCACGGACTTCCAGACGCGCCTCGAGTCGATGCCGTTAAATCTCCCCACGCACGGGCACGGGCATGGCTACACCGATCTCAATCCGCTCATTCCCGAGTTCGTCGATCACCTCGAGTACAAATTCGGACCGATGTATGCCGAACTCGGCGACTTTGGCAGCGCCGGCGGCGCCACACTCCATCTCACCCGTTCGCTACCAAAGCCGGTGGCATCACTCGAAACGGGCGCGTTCGGTTTCCGACGTACCGTACTCGGTGCGGGTACGACGACCGGGCGCAGTCGGTGGCTGATCGGCGGCGAGGCCAAGCGCTACGACGGGCCGTGGGAGCAGCCGCAACGACTCGGCAAGTTCAGTGGCATGGCGCGATGGAGCTGGACCGGAAAACGAGATGAGCTCTCGGTGCTGGCACTGGGCTACGCGAATCGATGGAACGCCACCGACCAAGTCCCTGCGCGCGCGGTGGCAACGGGCGCAATCGGGCGCTTCGGACAGATCGACCCAACCCTCGGCGGAGATGCCACGCGTCAAAGTGTGTCGGTGGCGTGGACACGTTCCCAGCGCCGCGGCAAGCTCACCGTTGATGCGTTCGCGGTGCGACACGCCCTCAGTCTGTTTTCGAACTTCACCTACTTTCTCGACAATGCTGGCGGCGGCGATCAGATCAATCAGACCGATCACCGTACCATTGGCGGCGTGAACGCCGAGCTCACGAGAGTGGGCGTCGTATCCGGGGTCGCGCACGTGGTGCGCACCGGCGTGCAGCTGCGTGGCGACGACATTGCCGTGGGACTGTATCGCAGTGACCGGCGCGTTCGTGGCGATACCGTTCGCCGCGACAACGTCGACCAAGGCAGCATCGGTGGCTACGCCAGTCTCGAGTCGCAGTGGCGTCCGCGCCTGCGCACGGTGCTCGGCCTGCGGCAAGACGGTTACGCGTTCCGTGTACAGAGCAACGACACACGCAACAGTGGCTCGCGCCTGGCAACGATCGGGAGTCCGAAGGTGTCCCTCATTTTTGTTCCGGTGAACGGCACGGAGTTGTACCTGGGGGCAGGTCTTGGCTTTCACAGCAACGATGCGCGCGGTACCACGATCCGGTTCGATCCGGTCAGCGGAGATTCCGCTACGCAGGTGAGCCCGCTGGTGCGTTCGCGCGCCGCGGAGATCGGCGTGCGTACCTCGCGTGGTGAGTGGCTGCGCACCACCGCGTCTGTGTGGACGCTCGATCTTGCTAGCGAGTTGTTGTTTGTTGGTGACGCCGGCACCACCGAGGCCTTGGGACGCACGCGTCGCGTCGGCATGACGATGGCGAATTACTGGAAGCCCATAAGCGCGCTCGGCATCGACACCGATGTGTCGTTCACGCGAGCGCGATTCGCCGATGTGGGAAGCGCCGCTGATCGCATCCCCGGGGCACTTGAGCGCGTGATTACCGCCGGCGCGACCTGGGAGCCGCTGCCCGGCGTGCATGCGGTCGCGCGCGTACGCCATTTCGGCGCCAGCGCCTTGGTTCAAGACAACAGCGTGCGCGGTACGCCCACGACGCTGCTGAATCTGAGCGTCGGCGGCACCATCCGCGGCATCCGGCTCACGGCCAGTGTACTGAATGCCGGTAACGCCCGATCGAGCGATGTGCAGTATTTCTACGCCTCGCGGCTTGCCGGCGAATCGACCTCCGGTGTGGCCGACGTGCATTCCCACCCGGTAGAGCCGCGCATGCTGCGACTCGGCATTTCGCGAGGGTTTTAGCTAAACTCCAGTAGAGCCCGTCGAATGAGCGGGCGTCTCCTCCCTTCTCCGATCAGATCCAATGCGCTTTCGCTCCCTCCCGCTGGCCGCGGCAGGGCTCGCGCTCGCCGCGTGTCAGCCGGCCAAGAAGCCGACAGCCGCTCCGACGCCTGCCGCTCGCCCCGCCGCCCAAAATGGCACGCCGACCCCCGGCCAGCCCACACCCGGCCAGCCGCCCGCCGGAGGACTTCCCGCCGGCCTCGCGGGTCTCGCCGGTATCGGAGCCGGAGCGGCTGACCCGACACCGCGCCCGTACGCCACGGTGATCACGCCGCGCGCCAAAACGAAGACCGGCGTGTTTGCCGTGCACCAGGTGGGATCGCGGCTGTACTTCGAAATCCCCGCCGCCGAAGTGGGCAAAGATTTTGTCATCACCACCGTGCTCGCCGGCACGCCCGCCGGGATCGGCATCAACGGCACGCTCGGACCAAACCGCGTGATCCGCTTCGAGCGCCGCGACCATCGCATCCTCATTCGCGACATCAACTACAACAACGTCGCGACCGACAGCACGCTGTCCACGCGTCGCGCGATGTCGATGATCGAGTTCTATCCGATCATCGCCGCCCTCAACGTGGAAGCGTACGGCAAGGACAGCGCGGCGGTCATCGAAGTGACGCGCATGTTTACCGGTGGTGTGCAGGAGTTCGCCGCGGGCGGACGTCGCGCGACGGTCGACGCCTCGCGCTCGTACATCGAGAAGTTTGCGGCATTCACGCGCAACGTGAACGTGACCGCCACGCAAACGTTCACGCCCAATGGTGCCGGTGGCATTGCCATTCCGGGGCTCAACCTCGGGGGCGCCCAGGCAACCACCGAAGCGTATACGTTCTCCATCGTGCGCCTGCCCGACGTGCCGATGATGCCGCGCTTCAATGATGCGCGCGTTGGTTTCTTCGGCCCGAACAAAACCGATTTCGGCTCGGCCGAGCAACGCGTGTTGCCGCGTCGCTACATCTCGCGCTGGCGCCTCGAGTGCTCTGATCAGAAGGTTGGAAATCTCTGCGTGCCAAAGAAGCCGATTACGTACTACGTCGATCCAGCCACGCCCGAATGGCTCAAGCCGTGGATCAAGGCCGGCATCGAAGAGTGGCAGGGCGCGTTTGAACAGGCCGGCTTTGCCAAGGGTATCGTGGCCGGCGTCGCGCCAACCGATCCGGATTTCTCCGGTGAAGACGCGTCGGTCGCCATGGTGCGGTGGCTGCCATCGCCAGTGGCGAACGCCGTCGGACCGAGCACGGTCGATCCGCGCACCGGCGAGATCATCGACGCCGACGTGCAGATGTATCACAACATCATGGACCTCCAGCGCGAGTGGTACTTCTCGCAGGTGGGCCATCTCGACAAGCGCGCGCAGACGTTCCCTTTTCCCGATTCGCTCATGGGACGCTTGGTGCAGTTCGTGGCGGCGCACGAAGTCGGCCACACGCTCGGCTTCCCGCACAACATGAAGGGCAGCTCGATGTACCCGGTCGACTCCATCCGCAGCAAGACGTGGATTGCGAAAATGGGCCATTCGCCGTCGATCATGGACTACGCGCGCTTCAACTACATCGCGCAGCCGGAAGACGGGATCCCGCTTGGGGATCTCGTGCCGAAGGTCGGACCGTACGACGTGTTCGCCGTGAAGTGGGGCTACACGCCGATCGCCGGCGTACGCAAACCGGAAGACGAGAAGACCACGCTCGACACGTGGGCGCGCATGCAGGACTCTGTACCGTGGTATCGCTACGGTGGTGGCCAAGTCGATCCTGGCGAACAGTCGGAAGCGATCGGTGATGCCGATGCCGTGAAGTCCACGCGCCTCGGCTTCAAGAATCTGCGTCGCATCGTGGATCTGGTCGTGCCCGCCTCGACCGCCGACAAGACGGCTGATTACTCGTTGCTGCGCGCCACTTACGGCGGCGTGCTCAATCAATGGGCGACCGAAGCGCAGCACGTCACGCGCGTGGTCGGTGGCCTCGACAAGCAGGAAAAGGCCGTCAGCCAGAGCGGGCCGGTGTGGACGATGGTGCCTCGCGCGCGTCAGAAAGACGCCGTGAAGTTTCTGAACGACGAGGTGTTCACCACGCCGACGGCGATGATCAAGCCGGATATCCTCCGCAAGATCGAGTCGGAGGGCAACATCAATCGCGTCAGTGGCGCCCAGGCGCGCACGCTGTCGTCGCTGGTGCAGAACGCCAAGCTGCAGCGCATGGTGGAGGTCGAGGCGATCGCCACCAACAAGGCCCAGATCTACACGCTGGGCGAGATGCTGACCGATCTCCGTCGTGGCCTGTTCAGCGAGATCTACGTTGGTAAGCCGATCGACGCCTACCGTCGTCGCCTGCAAGCCACGTATCTCGAGGCGATGGCGTCCAAGATCAAGCCGCCCGCCGCCAACCCGCAGGAAGCTTCGTTGGCCGCTTTCTTCGGTCAGACGGTCGGGAACACACGCGATTTCCGCCCACTGCTCAAGGACGAAATGCGCATGCTCGATCGCGAGCTGGCGGCGGCCGTTGGGCGCTCTGGAGATCGCACCACCAGAGCGCATCTGTTGGACGCGCGCGATCAGATCAAGGCGATGCTCGACACGGAAAAGTAGGAAAAAGTCGAAGCACGGTACATCGGAGGGCGAAGCGGGGCGGTCGCGCACACAGCGCGGCCGCCTCGATTTCTTTACCTCCGGAACCGCCGTTGTAACCGCCTAATGTGCGCGCACGTAAATTTTTCCCATATCATTGCAGGCGGATTTCCCCCCTACAATGAACGGCTCGACCGGCTGGTCGCCCTCAAGGTGCTACCACCGCCGGTGGCCGAGCACGCGGGACAGAAGAGCGCTTCCGTGACCGGGGGGTGCTCCCGTCATGAAGTCGCCGCTTGCATTCTCTCATTACTGAGATATATTTACAATATTCCAACCCAAGAGAGTCTGATGTCTATCCGTCCCGTCAAGCGAATCGTGCAGGCTCAGCCCACCATGGAAGGCGCCGGCGTCCACCTGCACCGCGCCTTCGGATTCGGTGAAACGTCCGAGACCGACCC
>JANLVC010000125.1:0-4045 GCA_031363815.1 Gemmatimonadota bacterium | reverse complement strand
CGGTGAGTCGAAGGGCAATCATGCCACGGCCACGAGTGAAGATTTCGCGAACGACATCCGTGCCGGGCTCGCGTACCTGCGCACCCGCCCGGAGATCGACGGCTCCAAGCTTGGCCTCGTGGGACATAGCGAAGGTGGGCTCATCGCCCCACTCGTGGCGCTCAAAGAGCCAAGCCTCAAGGGCCTCGTGCTGCTGGCCGGCCCGGGCAAGGGTGGGCGCGAGATTCTCGCCTTTCAGCTCACCAATCTTGCCAACAACGACACGGCATTGACCGCGGCCACGCGGGCCCAAACGATTGCCGGGATTCCGGCCAAGATCGACTCGCTCAAGGCATCGAATCCGTGGATGCACTTCTTCCTCTCGTACGATCCACTGGTAACGGCACGGCAGGTGAAGGTTCCGGTGCTTATCCTGAACGGCGCCACGGATCAGCAGGTTACGCCCGAACAGGTTCCTGTGCTTGCCAAGGCGTTTCGCGCCGCCGGCAACAAGGATGTCACCAGCAAAATATTTCCGGCGATGAATCATCTCTTCGTGCATGATCCGGTGGGATTTCCGGGCAACTACATGAAGCTGGTGAATCCGCGTCTGGAGCCGGAGGTCGTGGGTGCGGTGGCGGAGTGGCTGCTGGCGCGAATGCGCTAACGGCGCACGGCATATCGGCCGTGTAGATTGCGCTCTTCGCGAAGTGCCCTCCGCCAATTCTCTCTGCCGACCCGCGCCCCACATGGCAGTCGATCGTACATCTGACGCATCGAACGCGCCCGGCGATGGGGCAGGCGGTCGTGGTGAGAGTGTCAACCGGGCCTACGACCAGTTGCGCGAGCTCATCGTGCACGGTCGTCTGGCGCCCGGCAGTCGCATTATCGAGAGCGACATTGCCGATCGGCTGGGGCTGAGCCGCACACCCACGCGTAGCGCGCTGCACCGCCTGCAGCAGGAAGGCTACGTGGTCGCGTTGGATCGCACGAAGGAACGTCGGCTCGCGGTGGCACCTCTCACCCAAAGCGATGCCATGGAACTGTTCCAGATCGTCGGTCAGCTGGAGGGACTTGCGGCGCGGGCAACCGCTGAGCTTCCCGCGGTGGAGCGGGCGGAGATCGTGACCCGTTTGCGGGCGTTGAATGCCGATCTGGCGGCGGCGGGCCGCGCGACCCCAGCCGATCCGCCGCGACTGTTCGACCTCGATATGGCGTTCCATCGTGCATACGTGGAAGCGGGCGCCGGCCCCCGGCTGCTGGCGCTGCACGATGCCTTCAAGCCGCAGGCCGAGCGTTACGCGCGCCTGTATGTGAACAGCCTGGTGGAAGAGATCTCGACCTCGGTGGGGGAGCATGAGGTGATCAGCCAGTCCATCGAATCGGGTGAGCCCGGTGCGGCGTGCGAGGCGGTGGAGATGAACTGGCGCAACGCTGCCCAGCGCCTGTCTCGCGTGATCGGCCTGCACGGTGAACGCGGCAGCTGGTAGCTGGTAGCCGAGGAGGCGGGCCGTCGCGCACCGCTTGCCCCCTGCTCCTCTGGATCGTAATTTGGCGCGATGACGGTGTTCAATACTGTATACAAGGGCCACTTTATGCCTCGACGATGTTCTGTTGCCGGCCTCGCCGCCTGCTTGCTGGCCGGCGTTGCTTCCCTGACCGCCACCCGCGCGAACGCGCAGCCGGCGGCCGTTGCCCAGTTCGATGCCGACGTGGCCCGGGCTGTGAAGGCTTGGAAGGCACCTGGTTTAGCGATCGCCGTGGTGCGCAACGACTCGGTGCTGCTGGCCAAGGGCTACGGATTCCGTGAGCTCGGCAAGCCCGCGCTGGTCGACGCCGACACGCGCTTCGCGATCGGCTCGACCACCAAAGCGATGACCGTGCTCGCACTCGCCATGCTCGTCGACGAGGGCAAGGTGCGTTGGGATGCGCCCGTCATCGACTATCTGCCAAGCTTTCGGCTCTCCGACCCGTACGTGACCCGCGAACTCACCGTGCGTGATCTTCTTACGCATCGCACGGGACTCGGCAACGCCGACCTGTTGTGGGCGGGGGCCGACTACGGCGCCGACGAGATCTTCACGCGCACGGCAACGCTGCCGCTGGCGTACTCGTTCCGGTCGGGGTTCGTCTATCAGAACATTATGTATGCGCTCGCGGGGGACATCGTTCGCGCGGTGTCGGGCATGACCTGGGACGCCTTTCTCGAAACGCGCATCTTCGCGCCACTGGGGATGACGGGAACGGTGACCCGACTGGCTGGCATCGAGGGGAAGCCCAATGTGGCCGTGCCGCACGGTGAGATCGATGGCACGCTGCGGGTGATCACGAATCGCGCGGTCGATCCGGTCGCACCCGCCGGCTCGGTGTGGTCGAGCGTGAACGACATGGCGCGGTGGATGCGTTTCGTGCTCGACAGCGGACGGGTACACGGCAAGCGGCTGGTGAGCGAGCCGACGTTCAAGCAATGGCTGTCTCCGCAGACCGTCGCCGATCCGAACACGTATCCCGCGCTCAGTCTCGCCAAGCCGCATTTCTTCCTCTACGCGCTCGGCTGGTTTCTGCAGGACTACAACGGGCAGGCCGTGGTCATGCACACCGGCAGCATCGATGGCATGAGCGCCATTATCGGACTGATCCCCGACAAGAAGCTCGGGGTGTACGTACTCGCGAACGCCGATCATGTGGAACTCCGCCACGCGCTGATGTACGACGTGTTCGATCGATTCGGTGGCGCACCCGGTGCGAAGCCGCGGAATTGGAGTGCGGAACTGCTCGCCCTGTTCGATGCCCAGCACGCGAAGTCCGTGGCGGCGCAGGCGCAGGCCCTCTCGCAACGGGTGACCGGCACAGGCCCAAGCCTGCCGGTGGCGCAGTATGTGGGCACCTACCGGCACCTCACCTATGGCGACGTCGTCATTACCGCGAACGGTGACACGCTGCATGCCCGATTCGGTAGGGCGTACGAGGGTGACCTTAGCCACTGGCAGTACGAAACGTTTCGCGCGCGGTGGGCCAGTCGCCAGAATGGCGAGGGCACCATCACGTTCAAGCCGGATGGCAACGGCCGCATTGCTGCGCTCCAACTTCTCGGTAACGCATTCACCCGCATCGCCCCGGCCCGCTGAGCCCTCTCATGGAAGACCAGACCACTCCGATCTCCCGTCGCACCTTGCTGGCACAGGTCGCCGCGGTGGGCATCGCGACCGTGGCGGCCCCGATGATCAATCTCGGTCGCTACCAGCTGTTCGGACAGCACGCGCCGCAGTACTCTGCCCGCGCCATCGCCCTCGTGCAACGCACGCTGGTGATCGACATGCTCAGTGTGTTCACGCTCAACTTTCCGAATCAGGCGAAGTGGGAAGCCAACCCGGAAACATTTACCGAGGCGGAATTCAAGGTCTTCCTCGACTCGGGCATCAATGTCTTCCATCCCGCGGTCGGACTTGGCGGATCGAACGCGTACGAACAGGCTCTCGAGTTTTTCTCGCGTTGGAATGCCTTTATCGCCGGCAGCGACGAGCGGCTCATGCGGATCGATTCGGTCAACGACTTCGCACGCGTGAAGTCGTCGAAAAAGATCGCGGTGATCCTGGGTTTGCAGAATGCGCAGCATTTTCGCCGTCCGGACGATGTGAACTTTTTCTATAACCTCGGGCAGCGGGTGTCGCAGCTCACGTACAACAGCCGCAACCTGATCGGGAACGGGGCCACGGAGCGACGCGACGAGGGCATTAGCGACTTCGGTGTGACCATCATCGATCGCATGAACCGTGTGGGCATGGCCATCGACGTGTCGCACTGCGGTGATCGCACCACGCTGGATGCATTCGAACTGTCGAAGAAGCCGGTGTTGATTACGCACTCCAATTGTCGCGTGCTTGCGAATGGGCATCCACGTGATAAAAGCGATGAAGCAATCCTGGCGTTGAAAAAGAGCGGAAGCGTGATGGGCATTACCGGCGTGCGCATGTTTGTGCGTGACCGGGAGCCGACCACCATCGAGCATGCGCTGGATCACTTCGATCACGTCGCGAAGCTGATCGGACCGGAGCACCTCGGGGTT
>JANLVC010000106.1:0-104459 GCA_031363815.1 Gemmatimonadota bacterium | reverse complement strand
CATCACCGCGCTCCCGTCGTGCCAACGGGCCCGCCGCATCGCCATCGTCAGATTCGCCAACTCGCTCGTACGCCCCACGAAGTGCCGCTCCGTCGGCGCAAACGACGGACGCTTCTTCGACGGCGGCTCGGTGAACCGTTTCCGCAGCAGGGTCGCCGGCAGCCGTATGTCGCCGGCCGAGGGGCCGATCTCGGCGAGATAGCGATCGATGATCGCCACCGCCTCCGCCTTCGACCCGGCCAGCATCGTGCACTCCGCCACGGTCAACGTGGCTTCCTCGTTCAGTGGATCGAATTGCAGCAGCCACCGCGCCAACGCCTCTGCCCCCGACCAGTCGGCCCGCGCGCGGCGCGTGCGCAACAACTCCACGAGCACGCGCCGCACCGCGGCATGCACCGTCGAGCGCTGGGCATCGATCCACTCCTGAAACTCGGGCCACGGTGCCACGTAGCCTGGCATGAACACGCCGAATGGCTCATTGCCGCGAATGACATCCCGATCGAATAGTGCCGTCGTCTGCGACAACGAAAAGGTGGTGACGACCTGACGCGGGTCGAGACACACGCAGTCGCCGACCAGCGATACGTTGATCCCCATCGACCGCGCCTTGTACAGCGTCTGTCGCAGGTTGCCGCGCTGCCGCGCGATCGATTGACCGGGCCACAAGGACGTCAGCAACTCGTCGCGCGGCTGGCGATACTCGGGGCGAGACGCCACGCGGACGAGCAGCGCGAACAGCGTACCGGTCGATGGCACGATGCGGTCGTCACCCAAAAGCAGACGCGCGGCCCCCAGGGTCTGAAACACTAACGACTGGCCGCCGAGGTCACTGTTGGCCGCCAGATCCGGCAACGTCAGCTCGCCTCGAGCTGCTGATTGGAGTCGCATGCGAGCCATGGGCACACCCGTCGGCAAGGGAACAGGCGAGGCGATCATCGCCGTCACCCAAGACGTCATGACACTGGTCACGTGTCGTCAGCGACGCGTCAGCGGAACTAAATGTCGCTCTGGTGAAGCAGTCCCAACAGCACATGCCGTCCGCGGGAGTCGCCAATAGCACCACGGGCGGTCGCTCTCGAAAAGCAACCGCCCGCCGTCCGTCATCCGTGCTGTCCGTCCACCCGCAACGCTCAGGGAAACTCGATCAACGACTCCGTCGGAATGCCGTCGGCTTCCGCCTGGAAGTTCACCACGAGTCGGTGACGCAACACCGCCTTCGCCACACTGCGCACGTCGTCGAGGTCGGGCATCGCCCGTCCGTCCATTGCCGCCCGTGCTTTCGCGCCGAGCACGAGGTACTGCGAGGCACGCGGACCGGCACCCCAACTTACGTATTTCTTCACCTGCGCGCTCGCGTTCGGATCGTCCGGCCGCGTGCTGCGCGCGAGTTTTACCGCGTACTCCACAAGACTCGGCGGTGCCGGCAACCGGCGCACGAGACGCTGCAGGCGCAGCAGCTCTTCGCCGCCGACCACCGGACGCACCTCGCCCTGCGACACGCCCGTCGTCGACATCACGATCTGCTCTTCTTCCTCACGCGACGGATAGCCAACCGCGAGTTCAAACATGAAGCGGTCGAGCTGCGCTTCCGGCAACGGATACGTGCCTTCCTGTTCGATCGGATTCTGCGTCGCGAGCACGAAGAACGGCTTCGGCAATTCATACGTGCGACCCGCCACCGTTACCGTGCGTTCCTGCATCGCCTGCAACAATGCGGCCTGCGTTTTCGGCGGCGCGCGATTGATTTCGTCGGCCAGCACCATGTTCGCAAACACCGGACCTTCGGCAAAACGAAACGCCCGCTTGCCCGTGCCCGGCTCCTCTTCCATCAACTCCGTGCCGGTGATATCGCTCGGCATCAGGTCCGGCGTGAACTGTACGCGCGAGAAGGTGAGGTCGAGCGCCTGCGCAACGGTCTGCACGAGCAACGTCTTCGCAAGCCCCGGCACACCGACCAGGACCACGTGTCCGCCGGCGAGCAGCGCGGTCACGAGATCGTCGACCACCTGCTTTTGGCCGACGATGCGCTTTCCGATTTGCGTGGACAGCTCGCGTCGCGCCTCAGCGAGACGGTCGAGCAGGGCGAGGTCGTTCTCGACAGGCGGTGTAGTCACGAGATCGGGATGAGGTGCGAAATGGACGAGCCTGAAAACAGATACGGACGCCCGCGGGCGTCCGTTGCCGTATCACAGAATGTAACGCGCGGAATGGATCGCGCGGGCAGTGCACGGGACCGCGAGGGGCTATCGGAGCGCGAAGTCGACGCGCTGCTGCACGGGATAGTTCTCGCTGCGCAGCGACGCCACCAAGGTGTAGCGGCCGGGCGACGGCGGCGACCACTTTTCGTCGTAGACCACCGAATCATGCGCGTCGAGCAGGCGGTTCTGCATGGCCTGCGTGAACAGCCGCCCCGCGCTCCAGCGCCACACCTCGCGGCCGGCGTCGTTCAGCACGACGAAATCATGCGTGCGACCATCGGGGAAGTTCAACTCAACCCGCTTGCGGGAGTCGTTCGCGACCTCGATCGCGAATCGGACCACGCCACGAGCCGTGTCCACCATCACGTGAGACGTCACCCCCTTCTCGGCGCCAACCGTCAGGCGCGCGCTGGCCACCGGACTCGACGTGCGCGGACCACACGCAAACATGAGCACGGCAGCTGCCAGCAGTGGAACGATGATGCGCGAAAGCATCAGGGAGTGGGTCGGATGGTCGGGCCGCGGTGGCCGATGCCAATCATCTGCACCGACATATGTTTGGACGACGCACGGTCACATTTCGATACTCATCCACGTTATCAACGACAGCTGTGGCTGTCAAGCCGCAGTTGACACGCTAAGTGACGACGCCGCTTCACATTTCGCACGTTGAACTGGCCCGCACTCGCGTGTCGGCGTCTGTTCGGGTTCGGTCATTTTGATAGCTTGCGAAAAATTTCACAAGCGTCTAGCTTCCCCCCAGAATGGCAGATGAACCGCGGATCCCAACACCCGGCCATACGCCCCCCGGAGAGCAATCTCCGTGGGCGCTCGCCGGCCTCGGCATGCAGTTTTTTGCGTCCATCCTGCTGTTCGTGTACGCCGGCAATTGGCTGGACCAACGGTTCGACACCTCGCCCCTCTTCTTGCTGGGCGGGCTGTTCGTTGGCGGGGGAGGAGCTTTCTACGCAAGCTATCGGCGTCTCATGAAGCCGGTGACTTCGCGTTCCACAAACGACACCGATTCGTTGCCGAAGCCATGACGACCGATCGTGTTGCGCCCAATCGAATGCTTCGTGCGTTGCTCGGCTTCACCGCCGCGCAGGTCACGCTGGTGTTGGTCGCGGCGTTCATCATGCAGCGGTTCGTCTGGACTGACCCCGCGTCGGCCGGAGCCGTGCGTGCCAGTGCGTGGCTTGCCGTCATTGTACAAACCTTCACTTTTGCGATTGCGATGCTCGTCGCGCGAACGCAAGTGATGGCGGGGTGGGCACTGGGGGTGCTGTTGCGGTTTGCTACGGTGGCATTCTGGGCCTTCCTGGGAGCCACGGCGTTGGGGTTACCCGCGACCCCCGCGTTGATGTCGCTGGTCGTTTTCTACTTCGTCTCGACCGTGATCGAGCCGATCTTTCTGAACGCTCACTAAGGCCTGAATCGGATGCAGTCGATGCTCCGCTCGTTGTCCTGTGCCGTGCTCCTTGCCCTCGCGCCCGTTGCGCTGAGCGCGCAGGAGCTCACTGAACACGCTCCGGCCACGCCGGCAGCGGGTCCGGTGGACTTTATCACACCGCACATTACGGACGGCTCGCACCTCGAAATCCCGTGGTTTAACCGCCACCTCGCCAAGGAAGTCGCACTTCCAAAGTGGGCGCCGGTGCACATCGGTGGCATGGAAGTCGATCTCTCGCCGACCAAGCACGTGGTGTTCATGCTGGCGGCCGCCCTGCTCGTTGCCGTCGTCCTGATCAGCGCGGCCTCGGCCTCGCGCAAGCAGCACGAAACAGAAGGCCGCACCAAGGGCTTTGCCGGCGCGATGGAAGCGATGGCGCTGTATCTGCGCAACGAAGTCGTGCTGCCGAATGTCGGGCATCACGGTGAGGCCTTCGTGCCGTTTGCGCTCACGCTGTTCTACTTCATTCTTGTCTGTAATCTGTTCGGGATGATCCCGTACGGCGCAACGGCCACCGGCAACATTGCCGTGACCGCGACGCTGGCGATCATCACGGCAGTCGTCGTGGAGGTCGCGGGTATGCGCGCCAACGGCCTCGGCTATCTGAACACGATCTTTTACTGGAACAAGGATCTGCCGATCGTCATGCGCATCGTGATGTTTTTCGTCATGTCGCCGGTCGAAATGGTGGGCAAGATCTCGAAACCGTTTGCGCTCACCATCCGTTTGTTCGCGAACATGACCGCCGGACACATCGTGCTCCTCGCGCTCATCGGCCTCATCTTCGCTTTCCAATCGTGGGCCCTGGCCGGCGTGCCGGTCCTCATGGCGACGGCAATCAGCCTGCTCGAACTGTTCGTGAGCTTCCTGCAGGCCTTCATCTTCACGCTGCTGGCCTGTGTGTTCATCGGTCAGATCCGCGAAGCGCACCACTAAGAAGTATCGTGACTCTCACGGCGGTTCCTCCCACTGCCTTCGAGAGACGTAGCCGATCGAGCGATCGGTGATTTCCGTTGGGCTTCGGCCCGCTGACGGAAAGCGCGGTATCTGATACCGCCGTCGGGAGTGCATTTCTCAACGATTATTTTCGGAGTGTTACGATGGAAATCATGGGTCTCCTCCAGGCTGTCGCGCCGGTTGTTCAGGATCCGAAGGGCCTTGCCATGATCGGCGCCGGCATTGCTGCCGGTGGTGCCGTGATCGGCGCCGGCATCGGCATTGGCCGCATCGGTGGTTCGGCCGTTGAGGGCATGGCGCGTCAGCCAGAAGCCGCCGGTCGTATCCAGACCGCCGCGCTCATTCTGGCCGCGCTCATTGAAGGCGCCGCGCTGTTCGGCGTCGTGATCGGCTTCCAGATCCAGGGCAAGATCACGTTCTAACGTGTTCGCGCGTGGGGCGTCCATCCGGGCGCCCCACCGCACTCTCTTCTTCTCGTGGACCTCTCCATGTTCGCTCCTGTCGCTCGCCGTACCGGCGCGCTTGCTGTTCTGCTCGCGGTCATCGCGTCTCCGGCCTTCGCGTCGGAAGCCGCCGAAGGTGGCCCGCCGAATCTGCTCGATCCCAATGTCGGCGTGATGGCCTGGACGCTGGTCATCTTTGTCCTGTTGCTTGTCGTGCTGTCGAAGTTCGCCTTCAAGCCGATCTTCGCTGCCGTCGAGGCGCGTGAAAAGGCGCTCGAAGACGCCATCGAAGGCGCCAAGCGCGACCGCGCTGCCGCCGAGTCGATGCTCGCGCAACAGAAGGCCCATCTCGAAACCGCTCGCACGGAAGCGCAGCAGATCATTGCTGGCAGCCGCGCCACGGCCGAAAAGATGCGCACCGATCTGCTCGCGCAGACAAAGTCGCAGCAGGAAGAGATGATCGAGCAAGCCCGCCGTGCGATCGAGAGCGAGAAGGCTGCCGCCATCGCCGCATTGCGAACGGAAGCGATCGACCTTGCCATTGCCGGCGCGTCGCGCGTGATCGAGCAGAACCTCGATTCGACCGGTAACCGCAAGATCGTCGAGAGCTTCCTGGCGTCGCTCGACGGCGCGAAGGGTACGCGCTGATGCCAGCCGGCGTGCAGGGCGAATCGGTCGCCCGTAATTACGCTGAGGCGCTACTGACCCTCGCGCGTAAAGCCGAGGATACGACGGGATGGGGCACGATGTTGCGGCAGATCGCCAAGGTGATCGAGTCCGACAGCACGGTTTTTCGCTTTCTCGAGACGCCGCGTATCGCAGCCGATCAGAAGTCGGCGATTCTGACCAGGGCGCTTGGTGATCGCGTGCCGCGCCTTTTCCTGCGCTTCTTGCAGCAGCTGGTCAAGAATCGTCGACAGATGCTCATTCCGACCATCGCCAATGAGTACGACATATTGCTCGACGCCTCGGCGGGCATCGTGCATGCGCGCGTGACCGTGGCACGTGAAACGGGTGACGAGGAGCGCGACGAGATCGGCAAACGGTTGTCGGCCATCGTCGGCAAGACGGTAGTGCCGCACCTCGCGGTCGACCCGAGTATCCTCGGCGGCGTCGTGGTTCGCATCGGCGACACGGTGATGGATGGCTCGTTGCGCCGGAAGCTCGGACTGTTGCGTCGCCGCATGGGCGCGTCGCGCGCCTGATTCCGCACCGCTAGTTTCGTGAAGGAGTGGGGGAGTGCACTACGGTGTGCTCCCCCACTTCACATCCGGTCGTGCTTTCTGCGTTTTCAGCTTCCCTTTATGCCCATGCGCTTCGCACCCGTTCGTCACAGCGGCATCTCCGCGCTCATACTGGCCAGTGCGCTGCAGCTATCGCCGCGGCGCGCGACGGCGCAGCAGGGAGGTCTTCCGAATCAGCACGCGCTCTCGCCGCGATTTCCCGTACGCCCCGCGTCTACGCCGCCCAGTGGTGACACCACTGGGTACTGGCAGCAGCGGGGCGATTATCAAATCGTGGCCACGCTCGATGAGCGTCTCGGTGTACTGACCGCCACGGGAACGCTGCGCTACGTGAACCGCAGCCCCGACGTGTTACGCGAACTCTGGGTGCATCAGCATCTCAACGCGTTCCGCCCCGGATCGAAGTGGTCGGCGGCCGACGAGCGGGAAGGACGACTCCGTTTTCAGGAACTCCGTGACCCCGACTACGCGTACGAACGCTTCACCGCGCCGCCGCGCGTGAACGGGCTGGCGGTCACGGTGGAGTATCCCTTGGCGCCCGATAGTACCGTGGCGCGTTTCGCGCTGCCGACGCCATTGGCGCCGGGTGATTCGATCACCGTGGACTTTGCCTGGACGGCGCGACCGAGTACCGTGCCGCGTCGTCAGGCGCGCCGAGGGCGCAGCTTCGACTTTTCGCAGTGGTATCCCAAAGTCGCGGTGTATGATCGCGACGGCTGGAAGCCGAACGCGCTGGTGCCGGCGGGGGAGTTCTACGGAGAGTTCGGCGCGTTCGACGTCACGCTGGTACTGCCGGCCGATCAAACGGTGGGAGCGACGGGCGTGCCGGTAAGCGGCGATCCCGGCTATGCGCGCGTGATGGCGGCCGGCAGTGCGCGTCCGCGGCTGGCGGCGCAGGCATATCGGGATGTTCCGCCGGCGCCATCGGTACTGGTGCCGACGGGCTACAAGGCCGTCCGGTTTATCGCGCGCAACGTGCACCACTTCGCGTGGAGCACGTCGCCGGGATATCGCTACGAAGGCACGTCGTACGTGCGCGTGCCGTCGCAGCTGTACCGCTTTCCCATATGGGATACCGTGTCGGTGCACGTGCTGTATCGGGCCGACGCCGCCGACGATTGTTCGCGGGCATCGCTGAGCGACGCCGCCGACAAGGCGTGTGTGGACCGGTCGCTCACGCAGTGGCAAGGCGGCAAGGCACTGGCCCAGACGCGTACCGCGCTGCGCTGGCTCGAGGCGCTTTACGGTGACTATCCGTATCCGCAGATCACGGTCGTGAAGCGGATCGATGCGAGCGGCACCGAATTCCCGATGCTGCTCATGAACGGGGAGGCATCACTGGGTCTCACGGTTCACGAACTCGGGCATGTGTACAGCTACGGCATTCTGGCCAACAACGAATGGCAGAGTGGCTGGATGGACGAAGGACTGTCGTCGTATCAGGCGTCGCTGCAGGCCGGCGAATCGCGCGTGCTGCTCGCCGCGCGGCTCAAAATGTTGGATGAGCGCAATCCCGCCCAGCCTGGGGACACGGCAGTTCGCGCGCTTCGCGCACGGCTCGATTCCCTGTCGGAAGAGCAGGGAGCCACGGTGCGCGAAGGCACGGCGGAGCCGATGGGAACGCGGGCGGATCTTTTTGGAAGCTTTGCCGTGTACAACGCGTCGGCATACGATCGCGGCCAATCGATGTATCAGGCCCTCCACGATCTGCTCGGTGAAGACACGTTCCAGCGCTTCCTGCGCGAGTATTACGCGATGTGGCAGTTTCGACACGTCGACCGCTGGGCCATGCAGACGGTGGCCGAACGGATCGGCGAACAGCCGCTCGGATGGTTTTTCGACCAGTGGGTGCAGCAGGCTGGAATTATCGATTACGCGCTGCGGGCGCCGGTCGTCCGTAGGGAGCAAGCGGGTGGGCGGACTCACTGGGTCGTGACCGCGCAGCTCGTGAGGGTCGGTCGGTATCGGCATCCAATGCCGGTGGGCGTACGGACAGCGGCCGGGTGGACCGTGGTGCGTGGCGACCCGCTCAGGGATTCGCAGATGGTGCAGTTTCGGCTCGACGAGGCGCCCGATGCCCTGTGGCTCGACCCATACGGCAGCACGGAGAGCCCGACGGCCCGTTTTTATCGATTGGTTCTGCCATCGCGCTGACATCAGCAGGATGGTCGCATGATTCGTCTACGATTCTGGAGCGTTGCATGAGTGGTCGCGTCGAAGTCCGGCATGTGCCGAAACCGTGGGGACACGAGACGATCTGGGCACACACCGATCGGTATGTGGGCAAGATCCTGCACATCACCGCCGGACAGGCACTGTCCGTGCAGTACCATGAGCGGAAGGACGAAACCGTCTATCTGCTGCAGGGCGAAATGAAGTACTGGGTGCAGTTGCCGGGTGAAATCGAGCTGCAGGACCAGCGACTGACCACCGGTCAGTCGTTCCGGATCACGCCGGGCACGATCCACTACATGGAAGCCATCATCGATTGCGATGTGCTGGAAGCCAGCACCCCGGAACTCGACGATGTCGTCCGAATCAAGGATCGGTACGGTCGCGAGGGCACCAGCGCCCCCTGACGCGCTCGCCGCTCCTTGTATAAGCCTCCGTAGTTCGTACGGCGCCGCCCCTCCCCGAGGACGGCGCCGTTCTGCATCTTGCGTCGAACTGCAGCAGCGCCGGACTCACCCCGCCACTCGCGACTGAATTCCACATGAAGGTCATTATCCCCCTCGCCGGGAAAGGCTCGCGCCTGCGTCCGCACACGCACGTGACGCCGAAGCCGATGCTGAAGGTCGCCGGCCGCCCGGTCATGAGCTACGTCATGGATGACGTGCTTACACTCGGTAATGTGGAGCAGGTGGTCTACATCACCGGTCATTTGAAGGACAAGGTAGAAACGTACGCGCGCACGACGTACGACATCCCCAGTGTGTTCATCGAGCAGGCGGTGCAGGATGGCACGGCGGGTGCCGTGGCACTGGCGAAGCCGTTCGTGGATCAGCCCGTGCTGATCATCTTCGTCGATACGATCTTCGACGCTGACCTAAGCATCCTCAAGGACAGCGATGACGACGGGATCATCTGGACGAAGGAAGTCGAGGACTATCAGCGTTTCGGTGTGGTGGTGACTGACGAGCACGGTCACATGACGAAGATCGTCGAAAAGCCGAAAGAGCCGATCTCGAAGCGCGCGAACATCGGCCTGTATTACATCAAGAACTGGAAGCTGTTGTTCGAGGGCATTGACCACGTGCTCACCACGACGCCGAACAAGGGCGAGTGGTACCTCACCGACGCCTTTCAGTACATGATCGATCACGGCGCCAAGATCAAAGTCGTCGACGTCGCCGGGTGGTACGATGCTGGTCAGCTCGAGTCGCTGCTCGATACCAATCGCACGATGCTCGAGAAGGGACGCGCCCGTCGCCCGAACACGCTGGGGGCCGGCGCCACGATCGTGGAGCCGGTGTACATCGAAGACGGCTGTACCATCGAGCACGCCACCGTAGGGCCGAACGTGTCCCTTGGCGCAGGCAGCACGATCCGGCATTCGACCGTCGCGAACGCGGTCATTGGCGAGCACACGGTAATCGAGCACGCGTTCTTGCACGACGCGTTCCTCGGTGACCGCGTGGTCGTGAAGGGCGTGAAAGGCAGCATGAGCCTCGGTGATGACTCCGATATCCGGATGGACGTGTGAGCGACGACTCGAACGGAAGCCATAGCGGCGTATCACGCCGTGACCTGTTGAGCGGTGCGGCGGCGGCGTTGGCCGCGGCCGCGGTCACCGGCACCCCGGCCCGTTTGCTGGCGAGCACCGATGACTGGCGTGTCGATCTCACGCCGCCGCGGCTGGCCGGCAACGGCCGCATGCTCGGTGTTCCGTTCGAGAAGCACGCCACCGTGCGCATTGCCATCGTGGGCACGGGACTGCGCGGAAGCTCGGTGCTGGGCGAACTGCTCGCCATTGAAGGCGTGGAGATCACGGCCCTCGCCGACATCGTGCCCGAGAAGGCACAGCGCGCCGCCGACCAGGTGGTGAAGGCGGGACGCCAGGCCCCTGCGCTGTACACGAATGGCGAGCGGGACTTCGAACGGCTGGTGCAGCGCGATGACATCGATTTCGTGTACACCGCGACCCCGTGGCCGTGGCACACGCCCGTCGTGCTGGCCGCGATGCGGGCCGGGAAGCACGCGGGCAGCGAAGTGCCCATCGCCCTGTCGGTCGATCAGTGCTGGGAGCTGGTGGACACCTCGGAGAAGACCAAGCGGCATTGTCTGCTCATGGAGAATTGCTGTTACGGCAACAGTGAGCTCACCGTGCTGCGCATGGTGCGCGAAGGGGTGTTCGGCACGTTGTTGCATGCGGAAGCGGCGTACTTGCACGATCTCCGCGCCATCCTGTTCGAGAACAAGGACGAAGGACTCTGGCGTCGCGTCCCGCACACCGAACGCGACACGAACTTCTATCCCACGCACGGCCTCGGTCCGGTCGCGCAATATCTCGGCATTCATCGGGGCGACAAGTTCGAATACGTCGTGTCGATGTCGTCGCCGGAGGCCGGACTCACCGAATGGCGCGAGCAGTCGGAGCCCAAAAACAGTCCCAAGTGGAATGAGCGCTACAAGGCCGGCGACATGAACACGTCCCTCATCAAGACGGCGAAAGGGCGCACGATCCTGCTACAGCACGATGTCGTGAATCCGCGCCCGTATTCACGATTGAACAACCTGCAGGGTTCGAAAGCGATCTTCAACGACTATCCAGCCCGCCTCTACATCGACGGCGCGCCCGGTGGCGAGCGGTGGACGCCGTTGGCCGAATTCACGAACCAGTACGAACATCCGTTGTGGACCGCCGTGGGTGACATGGCGCGCAAGAATGGTGGCCATGGCGGTATGGACTTCATCATGGCGTATCGCCTGGTGCAGTGCATGCGCGAAGGTCTCGCCCCCGACTTCGACGTGTATGACGCGGCGGCGTGGAGCGTGCCCTACGCGCTCTGCGAGCAGTCGATCAAGAAGGGCAGTGCGCCAGTCAAATTCCCCGACTTTACCCGCGGTGCGTGGCAGACGTCCACAGCGCCGCAGGGCCCAAGCACGACATGATCCGTTCGGCGGTCATCATGGCCGGAGGCGTCGGTACCCGCATGCGTGACACCGACGGCACGGCCACACTCGAGGCTGCGCAGGCAGCGGCCGCTGAATCCGGTATGAAGGGGATGATTCCGATCAAGCGTCCCTTCCTGGAGTACCTCATCTCGGCGCTCGCTGATGCGGGCCTCACCGAGGTGCTGCTCGTGATCGGCCCCGGCCACGACCGCGTGAGGCAGCATTTCACTGTCGACGCGCCGCCCCGTCGCGTTCGCCTTGGCTTCGCCGTGCAGCCGACGCCGATCGGCACGGCCAACGCCGTGACGGTGGCGGCCGATGTTATCGGGCACGAGCCGTTTCTCGTGTTGAACGCCGACAATTACTATCCCATCGAGGCGTTCCGCGCGTTGGCCGCGGCGGACAGTGCCGGTGTCGTGGCCTTCGATCGCGATGGACTGGTGCGCGAGGGCAATATGGACGCGGAGCGCGTGCGAGCGTTCGCCGTGCTTGATGTCAGCGACGACGGCATGCTCCGCGGTATCATCGAGAAGCCGGACGTGACGTTCGATCTCGCGGGTGAGGCTGCCAGATGGGTGGGCATGAACCTGTGGGCGGTCACACCGGCCGTCGTCGAGGCCTGTCGTCACGTGCCGGTGTCGTCGCGCGGTGAGTATGAGCTGCCGCAAGCTGTCGGACTCGCACTCGATGAAGGCGTACCGGTTCGCGCGGTTCGTATGAGCGCAGCGGTGCTCGATCTGTCGCGTCGCTCGGATATCGCCGGCGTGGTCGAGCGGCTGTCGGCGGTCGATCCGCACCCGTGATGATCGACGCGTTTCCCCCGCTCGAAGAGCTGTTCGTTCGCCGCCCCTTGGACAGTGTCGGATTCTCGCCGCTGGTTGCGAGCGACTATCGTTCGCTGTTGCGCGACGCGCATCAGGCGCTTGATGACGCTGATGTGCCGTCGGACCACCGTCGCGTGTGGATTTTGCCCGGGCGCATCGAAGTGCTCGGCAAGCACGTGGACTATGCCGGTGGGCGGTCGCTGCTGTGCACCGTGGAGCGCGGTATCGTGATCGTGGCCCGTCGTCGCGATGATCGCGTGGCGGTCTTGCGCGATGCACGTCGACGAGAGTCGATGTCGATTGCGTTCGACGCGCCCGTTCGCAGCGCCCTGCCGTGGGCCGTGTACCCGCGCACCGTCTTGCGGCGCCTGATTCATAATTTTGGCAGCGCCGTGCGTGGGGCCGACATTGCGTTGGCCAGCAATCTGCCGCCAGCGGCCGGCGTCTCAAGTTCGAGTGCCCTGACCGTTGGACTTACGCTCGCCTTCGTTGCGCTGTCGGAGCTGAGTGCGTTATCGGCGTGGCGTACGACGGTCACCGATCGTGCGGCGCTGGCCGGCTATATCGGCGCCCTCGAGAATGGCGCCGACTTCGGCCTGCTGGCCGGCGAACGCGGCGTGGGGACGATGGGTGGCGCGCAGGATCAGACGGCGATTCTGTGCAGCGAGCCTGAACGATTGGAGCTGTTCCGCTGGGCGCCGGTGACGTATGAGCGATCGGTGCCATGGGTGGCAGACTCCGCGTTCGTGATTGGTGTGAGCGGCGTCGGGGCAGCGAAAGCCGGTGCGGCGAGGGAGCGATATAATCGCGCAGCGCGTACCGCGCACAGGCTGGTGGACTCCTGGAATCTCCGCGGTGGCGAACAATCGACAACGCCGGCTCGCACCCTACGCGAGGCCTTCGAAGCCGCGTCCAACGGACCCGTTACGCAGGTGCCGGAAGGGCTGCTGGCCGCCGCCCGAGCAGGCGCCGACCGCGAGTTCTCCGCCAACCATCTCATTGCGCGGCTCGAGCAGTTCTTCGAGGAGACCTTCGTGATCGTTCCGCACGCCGCCGACGCGTTGGCCATTGGCGATGTGAAGCAGTTCGGGTCGCTGGTCGATCGGTCGCAGGGCGGCGCCGAGCGGGCGCTCGAGAACCAGATCGCGGAAACGGTACATCTGGCGCGATACGCGCGCGATCTCGGGGCACAGGCCGCCAGTGCATTCGGCGCCGGTTTCGGTGGCAGCGTGTGGGCGATGGTGCCCGCGGCCGATGCCGAACGATTCGCGTCGCGGTGGCGGGAACGATATCTGCGCACGCATGGTTCGGCCTCACATCGCGCGCTGTTCTTTACCACGCGCCCAAGTGCGCCCGCGTTCGAAGTGGTCGACGAGTAAGCGCGCGTCGGGTCACGGCGACCATGCCGTCGAAGCGCGACGCATCGGCGAGTCAGTCCTGTTGCCGCAGCGCCGCGCGTTCGCTTTCGTTCCCCGTCGGGTCCGCGACGCGAAAAATCGAGATCTGGTGCTCGAAAACCCAGGCGCGTTGATCGCGCCACGTGGTCAGCACTCGCGTCAACCAGCTCTTTCCGGAGTCCGTCGTGGTCATCGCATGAGCTTCATCCCGTCTGGCAAGCACGCGAAGGCAACCGCAGGACGCTGGGTGCCGGGGCGCAACGTGCTGGCCCTCGCTGCCGTGAGCTTTCTCACCGACGCGTCAAGTGAAATCATCGCGCCGCTGCTACCGCTCTTTCTCGTGGGCACACTGGGCGTGTCGGTCAGCATGGTGGGCGTGATTGAAGGGGGCGCGGAGGCCGTGGCGTCGCTGCTCAAGCTGGCGAGTGGATGGTGGTCAGACCGGGTGTCCCGCCGGAAGCCGTTGATCGTGGTTGGCTACACGATTGCCTCGCTGGTGCGCCCGTTGGTGGCGATGGCGCAGAGTGCGTCGCAGGTGCTCGCGATCCGCTTGGTGGACCGGGTGGGCAAGGGCATCCGCGGCGCGCCGCGAGACGCGTTGTTGGCCGCTTCGACGCCTGCCGAATTCCGCGGCCGGGCGTTCGGCTTTCATCGCGCGGCGGATCATGCCGGTGCGGTCGTCGGCCCGCTGATCGCGCTCGCGTGTCTGCAATGGCTTGCGATGCCGGTGCGCGACGTGTTCTGGGTGGCCGCGATTCCGGGCGCGCTGGCCGTGATGGTGGCGATCGTGTTCGTCCGTGAGCACCGCGTCGACACGGTGAGCGCCGCCGTCATCCCCGCCGCGGTCGCCGCGCCGGTCGGCCCCGTCGCCGCCCTGCCGCGCTCGTTCTGGATCACGATGATTCCCATTCTCATCTTCACGCTCGGCAACTCGACCGACGCGTTCCTGCTGCTCCGGGCGTCTCAACTCGGGGTGCCCACGGCGCTGATCCCGCTCGTGTGGGTGCTGCTGCACGTGGTAAAAAGTGCGTTTAGCACGCCGGCCGGTGCGTTGTCCGACCGCGTTGGGCGTCGGCCGCTGATCGTGGCCGGCTGGGGGCTGTACGCGGCCGTCTACGCCGGTTTCGCACAGGCGACGGACCCTTGGCATGCCTGGGCGCTCTTCGGCGTTTACGGGGTCGTGTTCGGCCTCACGGAAGGCACGGAGAAGGCGCTCGTCGCCGATCTCGTCGCGCCGCTGCGTCGGGGCACCGCGTTTGGCTGGTATCAGGCGACCCTCGGCGTCGCCGCGCTGCCGGCGAGCATCGGGTTCGGCGTGGTGTGGGACGCCTACGGGTCGCCGGCCGCGTTCGCGATGGGAGCCGCGCTCGCCGTTGTGGCCGCGGTGATCATGTCACTCGTCGTGCTCACCCCTGCTGAATCGTAGCGCCGAGCGACCGTCCCCCGGCCGTTCCGTGCGGTTAGCAGCAGCGCGAGCCGGGTTGTTTGTAGCGGTCGATGAGGCGCTGCTTTTCGAACGCGCGCGCATCCAGCGGCGTGCAGCCGGGATGCTTGCGCTGCATGTGCGCCAAGTAAGTCTCGTAATCCGGCGCGCCGATGATCCGATGCACGGTGGCGATCCAACGACGCATCGTGACTTTCCACGGCGTGGCATGCGCTGCGTGTGACATGGCGTGACGATGGGAGGCGCCGCTGTGACACGAGGGTGACCTCGGTCATGCTGGCTCGTAGGGTGGGTGAGCGCCCGACGCTGGGTCGGTCGGCGCGCGGCCTGTTGGTAAGTTCGTTCGTGACCCACCTTTTTGCGAGAGCGAGACCCCCCATGTCTCTGTCGGGCTCCATGACGCCGAGCCGTCTGCTGATGCTGTCGCTGCTCACCGTGTCGGGAGCGGTCGTGTCGGCCACGGCGGCCAGCGTCTATGCGGCGGGTGATGCGGCGCGTCGCCTCGAGCCGAGCTTCAGGCCGGACGTGTTGGTCGATACTCGCCGCACCCGGACGCTGGCCGTGCTGCGTGACTTGGTGGACTCGCTCGTGGCGCCTTTGGGTGACGCCGCTCCCCTCGACTCCGCGACCATGCGCCGCGTGTTGGCGGTCACCACCACGGCCTCGGATCGCGGCTGGATCTCGCGGCCGGCGGCGAGCGCCGAGGATACCGCCACGCTCACGCTCTATCGGGCGTGGGTGCGCAGTGCACCATGGCCCGCCCTGTGGGGGTATGCGCCGAAATTCGGCGACCGCCTCCATCTTCACGCGATCCCCATCCGCCAAATGCAACCCATCAAGCGGTGGTGGGTCGCCAACGAGCAGGAGGCCGATCGCGCGCTGATGCGTGGTGACGTCGCCACCGCACTCGTCCGCGCCCAGGAAAACATCGCCGGCGCGCGGCACCTGATCGATCAGCCGCTGGCGATCGATGCCTTGGTCGGTCGGGTCATGCTGGTCGACGGCGCAAAGCTCCTCGCGCGCATCGCGCTGCAGGCCGACGATATCGCGCTGCATACCGCCGCCGAACGGCTGTTGCAGCAGAGCCGCGCGGTTGCGCCGGTGCCGCGTGGTGCCCTCGCGCCGCTCGCGCGCGCGGCCGCCGACCCGACGAGTCCCGACCTGTTGGCCATCGCCGCCGACACCGCGCAGCTGCGGTCGCGCCGTGCGCTCACGCTCGAACGCCTCACCGCCGGCGTGTGTTTCAACACCCGCGAGATGTTGTTCGGCGCATCTCGTGCGCGGTATGTGACGCTCGATCGCGCCCTGGACGCCATGCACGACATCCCGCGCCTGCGAGAATTTCGCCCGGCGCTGCATCGTGAACTTGACGCGTTCTCCTCAGGGCCGCTCCATCCGCCGGGCCGCACCTCGGCGCCGACCGACATGGGTATCGCGGCCGAAACGGCGCTTCGTTGGTTGTTGCCGCAAATAATCGAAGATCGCGTCGACTACTGTCGCTCGCTCAGCTGAGTACACGCCAGATCGACAACGGGGGCGACGGCATCTGCCATCGCCCCCGTTGCGTTGCACCAACCCGCAGTCGCTTAGGCGTCCACCAGCTGCGTGCGGATGTACGGCGTCTCGCTCGACACCGCCACCTTGCTCCCGTTCATCACCTTCACCCACTCAATGATCGACGCGGTCAGAATCACGACCACCGACACGAGGAAAAATGCGGCCACGGCCGCATCAAGGCGGTCGTTGAAGATCATCCGCTGGGCCGCGCCCAGTGACTTAATGTGTGCGGGAAGCGTGCCGGCGGCGATCTGCCCCTCGATCAGTCGCGCATGCGACAGGAATCCAAGCTTCGGATCGCTCGAGAAGATCTTGAGCAGTCCCGCCGTGGACGTCACAATCACGAGCCACACGAGCGGGATGATGGTGACAAAGGCGTACTTCGCCTTCCCCATCTTCACGATCACGGTCGTGCCCACACACAGCGCCACCGTGGCCAAGAGCTGATTCGAGATCCCGAACAGCGGCCACAGCGAGTTGATGCCGCCCAGCGGATCCGTCACGCCCTGGTACAGGAAGTAGCCCCACATCGACACGAACAGCGCCGAGCAGAGGACGACCGCCGGATACCAGGACACCCGACCCAGAGGCTTGAACACCTGGCCAAGGAGATCTTGCAGCATGAAACGGCCAACGCGTGTGCCGGCATCGAGCGTGGTCAGAATGAACAGCGCCTCGAACATGATGGCGAAGTGGTACCAGAGCGACATCGCCGCTTCGCCGCCGAGCGCGCGCGAGAACAAGTGCGCCATGCCCACCGCGAGGCTGGGCGCGCCGCCGGTGCGCGAAAGCAGCGAGTTCTCACCGACCTGGCGAGCCAGGAGCTCGAGATCGGCGGCCGAAATGGTCTTGAACAGCGCCCAGCCGTTGATCGTGTCGGCCGCGCTCATGGCGGTCGTACCGATCACTGCGGTCGGTGAGTTGATCGCGAAGTAGATGCCGGGCGTCAGCACGCACGCGGCGATCAGCGCCATCGTGGCCACCAGCGACTCGGTGAGCATTGAGCCGTAGCCGATCAGTCGTGCATCCGGCTCGCGACGCAGCATCTTCGGTGTGGTGCCCGACGAAATCAGGGCATGGAACCCGGAGATGGCGCCGCAGGCAATCGTGACGAACACGAACGGGAACAGCTTGCCGGAGAACACCGGACCGGTACCGTCGATGAACTTCGTCACCGGCGGCATCTCCATGTCCGGCATCACCACGAGGATCCCGACGCCAAGCGCCAGCACCACGCCGATCTTCACAAACGCCGAGAGATAATCGCGCGGAGCCAGCAGCATCCACACCGGAAGCACCGAGGCGAAGAAGCCGTACACCATGATCGACAGCGACAGCGTCACACCGCTGAGCGTGAACACGGGCGCCCACGTGGCCGACTCCGAGACCCACTTACCCGCGTACAGCGACAGGAACAGCAGCACCAAACCGCCTGCCGTCGCTTCGAGCACGCGACCCGGGCGGATCCAACGCAGATACACACCCATCAGCATGGCGATCGGAATCGACAGACCGATGGTGACGGTGCCCCACGGACTGTCACGCAAGGCGTTCACCACGACCAAGGCCAGCACCGAGATCAGGATGATCATGATGCCGAGAATGGACACCAGCGCCGTGGCGCCGGCCACCGTCCCGATTTCTTCCTTTGCCATCTGCCCCAGCGACTTACCGTCGCGGCGTACCGATGCGCAAAGGATCACGAAGTCCTGAACCGCTCCGCCCAGCACCACACCCACCAGAATCCAAAGGGCGCCGGGGAGAAAGCCGAACTGGGCCGCCAGCGTAGGGCCGACCAGCGGGCCGGGACCGGCGATCGCCGCGAAATGGTGGCCGAACACGATCCACTTGTTGGTTGGCACATAGTCACGACCGTCATCAAGACGCTCGGCTGGTGTCGCCCGCGTGGCGTCGAGGCCGAAGATGTCCGCCGCGATAAACCGACTGTAAAACCGGTAGGCGATGAGGTAGGTGCAGACCGCCGCGGTAAGTAGCCACGCGGCGCTGATCGTCTCACCCTTGTTCAGGGCGATGGTGGCGATGGCGCCAGCGCCGAGCACGGCGATGGCGATCCACGGGACCTGTCTGAGCAGGCGGGAGGTAGGTGCAGGGGAGGGCATGGCATACGGTGTACGCCCTGGTACAGGCCGCTGTCAATGACGCAATGGCCGAAATCCGGTAAAATGGGGCAGACCGTACTCCAGTCTGGACGTGCCGTCGCGCGATTGGTGGCATTCCAGCACGCGACTTCACTCCCCGCGCGCGTCAGACGATCTTATTCGGCATGGCTACTCCCGTAACGCTCATCCCCGGCGACGGCATCGGACCGTCCATCGCCGACGCCACCGTTCGCATCCTGGCCGCCGCTGGCGCCGACGTGGAATGGGACCGTCAGGTCGCCGGCATGGCCGGCGTGGCGCGCTGGAACGATCCGATCCCCGACGCCACGCTCGACTCCATCAAGCGGACCCGCGTGGCCCTGAAAGGTCCGCTGGAGACGCCGGTTGGCGAAGGCTTCCGCTCCATCAACGTCGCCCTCCGGAAGACGTTCGACCTGTACGCCAACGTCCGCCCCGCGTACACGATCGTGCCCGGTCGCTTCGATAACGTCGACATCGTGCTCGTGCGCGAGAACACCGAAGGGCTCTACATCGGCGTCGAGCACTACGTCAAGATCGGCGACGATCCGAAAGCGGCCGCTGAATCGGTGGCGATCATCACGCGGTACGGGTCGGAGCGCATCGTGCGCTACGCCTTCGATTACGCGATCGCGCACAACCGCAAGAAGGTCACGCTCGTCCACAAGGCAAATATCCTCAAGTTTTCCCAGGGGCTGTTCCTCGATGTCGGACGCATGATCGCCCGTGAGTACGAAGGGCGCGTGCAGTTCGAAGAGCGCATCATCGACGCCATGGCCATGCACCTCGTTATGCGCCCCGAGCAATTTGACGTGGTCGTCACCACCAACCTTTTCGGTGACATCCTCTCCGATGAAATCTCGGGCCTCGTGGGCGGGCTCGGACTCGCGCCAGGTGCCAACTTCGGCACCAATACCGCGATCTTCGAAGCGGTGCACGGCACGGCGCCAGACCTCACCGGCAAGAACATCGCGAACCCGGGCGCTCTCGTGCTGGCGGCGTGCATGATGCTGGATCACATCGGCGATCGTGGTCGCGCGGAGCATATCCGGCGCGCTTTCGAAGGCACCATTCGTGATGGGGCGGTGCTTACCCGCGACTTGGGTGGCACGTCGAGTACCGACGAGTTCACCGACGCCGTGATCGCGCGCCTTGGCTGATATCGCAACGAGCGCGGCCGCGAGCGCGGTCGCGGGCGTGGAGCCCGTGCGCGTCCTGCACGTGTCGGATATTCATTGCGGCCGCCCCTTCGTGGCCGCGCACGTGGCCGCCGCGCTCGAGGTGGCGGCCGCGTCGCGTTTCAACGCCATCGTGATCTCCGGCGACTTTTCGCAGCACGCGCGCATTCCCGAGTTTGCGCGCGCCCGCGAGATTCTCGATCAGTTCCGGGCGATCGCTCCAACGATGGAAGTGCCGGGCAACCACGACACCGCGTGGTGGCACGCCCCGTTCGGATGGGGTGAGGCCGATCGACTGCACGAGCAGTACAAGCAGTTTATCAATCCGGTGCTCGAGCCGGTGGTCCGGGTGACGGGCGTGACCATGGTTGGACTCAACTCGGCCGCCGGTATGCTGCCGCAAGCGGTCACGTGGTACCCGCGTGACTGGCGCGTGAAGGGCGGCCTGACTGCCTCCCAGTTCGACTGGGCCGCTCGCGAACTCGAGGCCGGTCCGGCGGGCGATCTTCGCCTGCTCGTGGTACACCACAATGTCGTGCGCGGGCGCCTGTCACACCGGTGGGGCCTCAAGAAGCCGGAGGCGGCGCTCGACCGCATCGCCGCGATGCCGGTGCACGTGGTGTGCACGGGGCACGATCACGAAGAGCGTCTCGAAATCGTGCAACGTGCAACGGGGCGCTTTGTCGTGAGCGGGGCGAACACGCTGTCGAACCGCATGCGCAAGCGACGACCCTCAGCGCTGAACGTGATCGAGGCGACGGCCACTCAGGTGACCGTACGGACTTGGGGCTTCCAGAACGGCGGCTTCGCCCCTGGACCGATGTCCGTCACGTTGGACCGGTAGCCGCGCGCTCGATCACCGTGCGGCTCGTGGCGAACGTCGCTTGACGTGGACCTTCATGGATATATCTTAGTACTAAGATAGCAACCGCCCCCCAGACGGGCAGGAGGACTCCATATCCACCACGTCACAGATTCTCGGTCTCCATCACGTCACGCTCGTCGCCAGCAACGCGCAGCGGACGGTCGATTTCTACTCCCGCGTGCTCGGTCTGCGCTTAGTCAAGACGACGGTCAACTTTGACGATCCCGGCACCTACCACCTGTACTTCGCCGACGGAACGGGAAGCGCGGGTACGGTCGTCACATTCTTCGAATGGCCACGTGCTGCGCGCGGCCGCACCGGCATCGGCGGCACGCACCATTTCGCACTGCGAGTGGCCGACGGCGACGCACTGCTGCGTTGGAAGCGCCGTCTCACGGATCTCGGACTTCGCGTGCGTGGTCCGTACGACCGGCAGTATTTCACGTCGCTCTACTTCCGCGATCCGGATGGTGTGATCCTGGAGATCGCGACCGATGGCCCGGGCATGCTGTTCAACGAGCAGGTGGGGACGACGTTACAGCGTACGCCGCCGGCCGAGCTGGTGCACGGTGGTCGCGACGAAGCACTGATCGCCACGCTCACCTGGCCGGAGCCGGTGTCGACGATCGATGCGGCCATGGCGCTCACCCGCGGCCTGCACCACCTCACGGCGATGACCGTCAACGTGGAGCGCACCGACGAGTTCCTGCGCGGCGTGCTCGGAATGACGCTGGTGAAGCAGACGGAGAACTTCGACGATCCCGGCACGCGCCAGTGGTCGTGGGGCAGCCCCGATGCGCGTCCCGGGTCGCTGGTCACGTATCTCGAGCGCCCGGTCACGGAGCGTCGCTCGCACATGGGCACGGGGCAGGGGCATCACTACGCGTTGGCGGTGGCGAACGAGGCGGAGCAACTCCTGTTTCGTGATCGCCTGCTCGACGCGGGGCTCAACGTGTCGCCGGTGATGGACCGCGTGTACTTCAAGAGCATCTACACCAAGGATCCCGACGGACACATCGTGGAACTCGCCACCATCGGCCCCGGCTTCATGGTGGACGAGCCGGTAAGCACGACTGGCGCGACTCTGCGGCTGCCGCCCTGGCTCGGCGAGCATCGCGAACACATTGAGGCGCATATCGAAGCGATCGATCGCGCACCGTGGCCTTACGATGGATTCGATGGCGATCGGGGAATGCGGTCGCACCCCGGCCGCTCGCTGCCGATTCCTGAAACCATGGAGGTGAGTTTGTGAACAGCGAAACGATGGGGACGCCGGTGGGGACAGCTTTGGGTCCGCATGCGGGACAGGCACCGCTGGTGGCGGGTACGCCGCTGGATCAGGCGTTATACGCGCTGGTGCTGGTGCACGGACGTGGCGGTAGCGCGGAGGGCATGCTGCCGATCGCGAAGGCGGCCAAGGCCACCGACGCCGCACTGGTGGCGCCGGTGGCGGTGGGGAACAGCTGGTATCCGAAGCGCTTTCTCGATCCTCGGGAGCAGAACGAGCCGTGGCTGAGCAGCGCGTTGGCGTCGGTGGGCGCCGCCGTCGATCAGGTCCGTACGGCGGGAATCCCCAGTGAGCGCATCATTTTGGTGGGCTTCTCGCAGGGCGCCTGTTTGATGCTGGAGTACGCGGCGACGGCGGCGAAGACCAGCGTGCGTTTCGGTGGCGTGGCGGCGTTGGCAGGCGGGTTGATCGGCAATCCGCTGGTGCCGCGTGATGATCACGGGTCGCTCGGCGGAACGCCGGTGCTGCTCGCGTGCGGGAATGCCGACGGGCACATCCCCGAGGCAATCGTGCGGTCGTCGGCCGATGTGTTCCGCACACTCGGGGCGGCCGTCGATCTCCGGATTTATCCGGGAATCGGTCACGACATCGTGGGCGACGAGATCGACGCCCTCGCCGAAATGGTCAATACGTTGCGCGGAGCCCAGTAGGGGGCGCATCTTCCGCCTCGATGAGTAGACGGCACACGCAACTGGGTTTCGACTTTTTCGACGCGGCTCCGGCCGCGTCGGACGTGCGTTCGTCGGACGCGTCGCGGGGAGCGTTGCCGGCGGCACCGCCGTCCGTACCCGCACCATCGCTCACGCAGTCCGTGACCGCTGCGGTGTCGCAGCTGTTCACGCAGCTGTTCTCGCCGGTACTCACGCCAGCCTTCGTGCCCGTGCGGCCGAAGCCGGTAACCGACGACACCCGTCCGGCTCGCGGGCGCACGGCCGTACGCGCCCGCACGGCCGTGCTCTTCTCACGCCTCGAAGACCTGGGGCTGCGCGGCGTCGATGCGCTGGTACTCATGCGCACGCGCACCGTGATGGTGTCCCTGATCGGCCGCACGCTGCGCATCCACGAAGGCTACGCCGAAGCCCCCGAGTCCGTGTTGCGGGCGATTGTGGCCTTTGCAACCGCGCGCAACAAGACCGAACGCACCACCGCGCGCGAGGCGATTCTCGCCTTCGATGTGGAGCGCGGTCCGTCCGTCCGCCGACAGGAACCGGCGCGCCCGGGAGACGTGGCCATGATCGCGCAGCTCATGGAAGCGCAGCGCGAGCTCAACGCGAAGTGGTTCGACGGCGCACTCTCGTCGATTCCACTGCGCTTGTCAGGACGCATGGCCACCCGACTCGGGCATTACGATCCAGGCTCGCGCCATATGCCGCCCGAGATCGTGATGTCCCGCACGCACATCACGCGGCATGGCTGGCGTGAAGGGATGCACACGCTCCTGCACGAAATGGTGCACCAGTGGCAGCATGAGACCGGTCAGCCGGTAGATCATGGCACGGCGTTCCGGCAAAAGGCGCGCGACGTGGGAATTACCCCCGCCGCGCGTCGTGATGTCACGCCGCTTGAGAAGCGACGCAAGGCCACCGGGTAAATCGCGCTTACGGCGCGGTCACCACCACCGTGACGGCTATCGTCTGCGTCTGCGCTCCCACGCCCGTGCTTGCACCGCGAATCGAGATCGTGCTCGGTCCCACTGTGATCGTGCTGGCCGCGCTGAGCGTAATCGTGGTCGCGCGACTCGTTCCGGTGATGGTGGTCGGCGCGAACACCGCGGTCACACCCGTGGGCAGCCCCTCGGCCGACAGCGTCACGTCTCCGGTAAACGTACCGACACGATTGATCACGATTGGAATCGTGGTGGCAGCGCCCTGTGCCGCAATCGCCGTGGTCGCGCTGGCGGACAGCGTGAGACCAGTGCGGGACACCGTGAGCGGCAGTGTCGCCGTGCCGGCGGTCACATTCCTGCCGGTCGCGCGTACAGTGATCGCGCTTGATCCGGCGGGAGCCGTCGTGCCAACATCGAACACCACCGTCGCACCGAGGCCGATCCCGTCAGCGGTGCTGGAGTGAAGGTGGCCGTCACGCCGGTGGGCAGGTGCTCCGCCGTAAGAGGCACCGATCCGGTGTTGCCGCCCACGCCACTCAGCGAGAGGGTCGAGTTACCGGAGGCGCCACGCGCCACGGTTCCCGCCGTCACCGCCGCTGGTGCAGCCGGACAAGGCGAGTGCCACGACGACGCGACGAAACACAGTTGGCCAACGCTGCATAATGTCCTCGCATGGGAATGGTAAATTTGTGAATTTGGGAAAGAGAGGATCTGGCAATCTGAGTGTCAACCAACCTCGAGCATGCTGTCCGCTTCACATCGCCACTCGCTAGATTTCACGTTTCAACCCCCTCGCTTCTCCAGCTGAAAGGCTTCCCAAATGGCGACTGATCTCTTGTCCGCGAGCGCGATCCCCGCGCTGCCCTCCGTCGAGCTCAAGGCGCACGCCGCCGATCTGTTCAACATCGATGCGGCGCTCACCGAAGAAGAGCGCTCCATCCGCGACACGATCCGCAAGTTCGTCGACGAACGCGTGCTGCCGATCATCGGCGACTGCTATGTGCAGGGCCGCTTTCCTGACGAGTTGGTGGCGGAAATGGCCGAACTCGGCGTGCTCGGTGCGAACCTCCCCGAGGAGTACGGCTGCGCCGGTCTTTCGAGCGTGGCCTATGGCCTGATCATGCAGGAGCTCGAGCGCGGCGATTCGGGCATCCGCTCGTTCGCGTCGGTGCAGGGCGCCCTGGTCATGTATCCGATTTTCGCGTTCGGCTCCGAGGCGCAGAAACAGCACTATCTGCCCAAACTTGCGAAGGCGGAGATGATCGGTTGCTTCGGCCTCACCGAAGCCGACTACGGGTCGAATCCGTCGGGCATGATCACCCGTGCCAGGCAGCAGGCCGACGGCAGCTGGATCATCAATGGCGGCAAGATGTGGATCACCAATGGATCCAAGGCGCACGTGGCCATCATCTGGGCCAAGACCGGTGACAGCACCGACGATACCAGCATCCGCGGCTTCGTCGTCGATACGTCGCTGCCGGGTTTCCATGCCAAGGACCAGCACGGCAAGCTCTCGCTCCGGGCCAGCCACACGTCGGAACTCGTTCTCACCGATGTGCACGTGCCGGCGGATGCGATTCTCCCCGAATCGAGGGGGATCAAGAGCCCGCTCATGTGCCTCACGCAAGCGCGCTACGGCATCTCGTGGGGCGTGCTTGGCGCCGCGATGGCGTGTTTTGAAGAAGCGGTGTCCTACGCGAAAACCCGCGTGATGTTCGACAAGCCGATCGGTGCTTTTCAAATCCAGCAAGTACGACTGGCCGACATGCTCACCGAACTCACGAAGGCGCAGCTCGTCTCGCTGCACTTGGGACGCCTCAAGGACGCCGGCAACTTCACGCCGACGCAGGTGTCGCTCGCGAAGCGCAACAACGTGAGTATCGCCACCGATATTGCCCGCGAAGCGCGCCGCTTGCTTGGCGCCAATGGCATCCTGGCCGAGTACAGCGCGATGCGCCACATGGCGAATCTGGAAAGCGTGTACACGTACGAGGGAACGCACGATGTGCACTCGCTCATTCTCGGTCAGGCCATCACCGGATTGAGCGCGTTCAAGTAGCGCGAGCCCACGCGTTTCACCGGTGACGCTCCCGTCGCATTGCCGGCGGGGGTACCCGCGCCTAGCTTCCTCTGCGAAGCAGTTCCTACCTCTCAGCCTCTTTTACGGAGCGACCGCGGTGAAGATCGCCGTGTGCATCAAGCGCGTCCCGGTCATGGAAGTGAAGTTTGCCATTGCCGCCGACGGCTCCCGCGTAGACGAAGCGGGCCTTAAGTACGACGTCAACGACTTCGATCTGTGGGCGATCGAAGCCGCGCTGCAGCTCAAGGAGAAAAACGGCAACGTGGGCGAAGTGGCCGTGATCTCACTCGGCCCTGATGCGGCGCAGGAGCAAATCCGGAAGGCGCTCGCCATGGGTGCCGATCGCGGAGTGCTGCTGAAGGCTGACCGCATTCCGGCCGACGGTCTCGCCATTGCGCGTGCGCTCGCGGCCGAGATCAAGGAAGGCGGCTACGACCTCGTCCTTTTCGGACGCATCGCCATCGATTCGATGAATCAGATGACGGGCCCGATGGTCGCCGAGTTGCTCGATCTGCCGTGTGTGACGAACGTCTTCAAGCTCGACATCACCGGTGCAACCGGTCGCGCCGAGCGCGCGCTGGAAGGCGCGATCGAGGTCGTGGAATTTCCGCTCCCGGCGGTGCTCACGATCGACGACGGCCTGAACAAGGAACGGCTGCCGTCGCTCAAGGGCATCATGGCCGCCAAAAAGAAACCGCTCGACGTGAAGCTGGCGCAGCTCGGCGACGCGAAGGTGACGGTACACAAAATGGCGCTGCCTCCCGAACGGGTTGCCGGACGTATCCTCGGCGAGAGTTCCGCCGCGGTGCCCGAGCTCGTGCGACTCCTCCAGACCGAAGCGAAGGTGCTCTAAGATGGCCAACGTTCTCGTATTCGCAGAAGTCCGTGACGGCGACTTGCGCAAGGTTGCGCTCGAGGCCGTGACGGCCGGTCGTGCCCTCGCTGAGCGCTCCGGAGGTGGCAGCGTGCATGCGCTGCTCGCCGGTGACGTCGGCATCGGTGCCAAAGCCGAATCGCTCGCCCAATACGGCGCCGACGCAGTGCTCGTGCTCGAGCACGCCGGATTCGCGCAGTACAATCCGGAAGCGCTCGCCGCGACCGTGGCGCAGCAGCTCGGCAGCGGCACCTATGGCTACGCGCTGTTCAGCGCGACGGCACAGGGACGCGATCTCTCGCCGCGTGTGGCGGCCAAGTTGGGCGTCGGTCTCGCGGCCGATCTCACCGGCTTCACGGTGGAAGGCGGCACCGTGCTGGGTCAGCACTTCACCATGAACGGCAAGGTCGTCGCCACGTTGGCACTTACCGGCACGCCGGCGTTGTTGTCGGTGCGACCGGCCGCGTTCCAGCCCGCCGCGGCGCCTCGCGCACTGGCGACCGAGTCGATCACGTCGGCCGCCGATCCGTCGGCGTCGCGGGTAAAGGTCGTGGAGCTCAGGCAGGGCAACACCGGCAAGCTCGATCTCAACGATGCGCCGGTAATCGTGGCCGGAGGTCGCGGACTCAAGTCGCCCGAGAACTTCAAGTTGTGCGAAGATCTTGCCGATGCCTTCGGGAACGCGGCGGTCGGTGCCACGCGTGCGGTAACCGACGAGGGCTGGCGCCCGCATTCGGATCAGATTGGACAGACGGGACGCAACGTGAGTCCGAACCTGTATGTCGCCGTCGGTATCTCCGGTGCCATCCAGCACCTGGCCGGCATGCGCACGTCGAAGACGATCGTGGCGATCAACAAGGATAAGGACGCTCCGATCTTCAAGATCGCCGATTATGGTATCGTGGGTGATGTGTTCGAAATCATGCCCGTGCTCACCGCTGCCGTGAAGGCTGTCAAGGCGCAGGGCTGATCGGAAACATGGAGGCCTCGAATCTCGTCTTCGCGGTCATTCTCGCCGTCGCCATCGGGTTCTTCGCCCGCAGCGCGAAGCGACTGTATCGCTGGCTGCACATCGGTCGCGATGAAGTGCGCACCGACCACCCCGATCAGCGCACGAAGAATTTCCTGCTGATCGGGCTCGCGCAGAGCAAGATTTTGCGCGATCCGGTGGGGGGCATGATGCACGCCCTGGTGTTCTGGGGCTTCTGTGTGCTTGGCCTCGGCACGCTCGAGATCATGATCCAGGGGCTGTACACGCCATTCACGTGGGATGTGATTCTCCCGCGGTTTCTGTATCTGCCGTACGTGGTCTCGCAGGAGATTTTCGCGGTCTTCGTACTGATCCCCGTGGCGTATCTGCTGTACCGTCGCCTGGTGATCAAGCCGAAACGTTTTGCCGAAGTAAGCGGCGCCGATGCCGTGTTCATCCTGAGCATGATCGCGATGCTCATGCTGACGCTGCTGCTGCTGTTCGTGATGGAGCTGCGCACTGGAGCGTCAACCGACGGCCGCCTTATTTCCGGTGTGCTGCTGCCGCTGTTCGGCGGGGTGTCTCCGGAGACGGCGCACATCGTGGCGCGTGTATCGTGGTGGATTCACGCGGTGCTGATTCTGTACTTCCTGAATCACCTGCCAGGTTCCAAGCACCTGCACGTGCTCACGTCGCTGATCAACGTGTGGTTCTCGAACACGAGTGGCCCGGGGCGCATCGGCGCCATGCGTCCGATGAATCTTGAAGCGGAAGACGCCGAGCAGTTCGGCGTGGCTGATGTGGAACACCTGAGCTGGAAGAATCTGCTCGACGGCTACTCGTGCACCGAGTGTGGACGGTGCACCGCGGTGTGCCCGGCTAACGTTACCGGCAAGCTGCTTTCGCCCCGCATGATTGTCGTGAACACGCGCGCACGCCTTACCGAAAAAGCCACGACGCTCGATGCGATCGCGGCCAGCGGTGGCACGGCCACCGAAGCGCAGACGGCAGTCCTCACCAAGAATCTGCTCGACGACTGGATTACCGAAGAAGAACTCTGGGCGTGCACCAGCTGCCGCGCCTGTGTAGAGGAGTGCCCGGTCGGCATCGACCAGCTCGACATCATCAATGAGCTGCGTCGTGACCTGGTGCTCATGGAGTCGCGATTCCCCGAAGAGCTGGCGCCGGTGCTGACAAGCCTCGAACGCAATGGCAGCCCGTGGGCGTTCAGCGCGTCGGACCGCGCGCAGTGGGCCGAAGGAATGAACATCCCCACGATGGCCGAGCTGGTGGAAAAGGGTGAGAAAGCCGACATCCTGTTCTGGGTCGGCTGCATGGGGTCGTTCGACGATCGCGCCAAGAAGATCACGGTAGCGTTCGCGCGCATCCTGCAGGCGGCCAACGTGCGCTTCGCGATCCTCGGACAGGAAGAGACATGCCACGGCGATCCGGCGCGTCGCATGGGTAACGAGTACTTGTATCAAATGCTCGCCAAGGGCGTGATCGAAACGCTCGACGGCTACCACGTGAAGACCATCGTGACGTTCTGCCCGCACTGCTTCCACCAGATGGGCAGTGAGTTCCCGGACATCGGTGGCCACTACGAAGTCATTCACCACACCGATTATATCGAACGGCTGCTGGAAGCGGGACGCGTGCCGCTCGACACCGAGCATGGCCAGCGGCTCAAAGTGGCGTACCACGACTCCTGCTACCTCGGTCGCTACAACGATATCTACGACGCGCCGCGCAACACGCTCACGCGTGTGCTGCCGATCATGGAGCTCGTGGAGCCGCCGCGCACCAAGAGCCGGGGCATGTGCTGCGGCGCCGGCGGTGGTCGCATGTGGATGGAAGAGAACGTGGGCAAGCGCGTGAACGTGGAGCGCAGCGAGGAGCTGCTGGCCACGGGCGCCGATCAAATCGCCGTGGCGTGTCCGTTCTGCATGACGATGATCACGGATGGTGTCACCGGCTTGGGCAGCGACGTGCCGGTGCTTGATATCTCCGAAGTGGTGGCGTCGCGATTGTTGCCGATCATGCCCGCGTAGCGACTGGGTCGCGTCGCGACGACGTGGCGTATGCGTGCCTGCTTCACGCGAGCCGCTTACGGCCGGATTTCGAGTTCGGCTTGCGCGGCGGTCAACGTGTCGCCGCCGAAATTCACCACGGCGTACATCGTGTACCGGCCCGGCGGCAGCGACGGCATCGCCACGCGAAACGTTTTGCGCTTGCCCGCGTCGACACGCGTGCCTTCCACCAGCGGCACCGCCGCCACCAGTGAGTCGTCACCGTCGCGCACCTGCACCTCGCCCACGATCTCCGTGGCCGTCGTGCCGGTGTTGCGGTAACGCACCTCCAGCGATTTCCCCTTCACGAACATGTCGCTCACTTCGCCGTCAACGGTCGCCAGCGGCGCGGCCGACGGCGACGGCGACGGCGACGCCGGCGCGGCTTGCGCCGTGATCGCCACCGCCGGCAGCAGGGCAAGGAGCGCGAAGAGTAGAATCGCGAGCGCCATGAGCGGCGACCGGAGCCAGGTGATACGCGTCGGCGAGTTCATGCCATGCGATACTGGAAGGATGGTGCCAGCCGATCTGCAGAGTGAAGGGCGCCCAGGCGAGGCCGTAAGTGTGGGCTTGGTGCGACACTCTTGCGGGACCGGCCCGTCAACGCCGTGCCGCGGCCGTCGCGGCCCCTGCTATTGAACGCGACCGGTTTCCCGCCTACCTTCTACGCTCCACGAGGCCGTGAGAAGCATTCCTCGTGGCCGTTCAGAATGAGCCCAGAGGCCAATGCCCGACACGCCGCAGTGGTCGTTTGGTGACGCCGCCGATGGGCCGCTTCTGGCGGCCATTTTCGAGACGTCGGGTAGTGTCATTCTCGGCCTGCACCCGGATCACCGCATTTTTGCATGGAATCGCGCGGCGGAGGAGCTGTATCAGACGCCGCGCAGTCAGGCGCTGGGGCAGGACTATGTCGCGACTTTCATTGCGCTCGAACATCGGGCAGCGGTCGCCGCCGACATTCAAGCCGTCCTCGGTGGCAAGCCTACGCTGAACTTTGAGGACGACTCCATCCTCCCAGATGGGCAGCGGCGTACGCTTCTCTGGAACGTGACCCGTGTGTTGGACAAGACTGACGCGCCCGTCGGCATCGTGGCTATCGGGCAGGACATCACCGCGCGCAAGGAGGCCGAAGAACGCTTCCGCCTGGTCTTTGAGCATGCGCATGACGGTCTGCTGATCTCCGATCATTCCGGCGTCATCGACTGTAATCCGGCTGCGCTCCGCATTCTCGGGCTCACCGACAAGGCGCAGCTGATCGGCCACCGGCCGGCCGAGTTTTCGCCGCCGATGCAACCGGACGGAACGCCGTCCGACACGAAGTCACGGGCGCACGGGGCCGTGACGCTGCAACACGGGGCGCACACCTTTGACTGGGTACATCAGCAGCCCGACGGTACCGAAGTGCCGGTCGAAGTAAGCGTGCGACACACCATGCTCGCAGGCCGCCGCGTATCCGTTGTGGCGTGGCGCGACCAGTCGCGACGGCACGAGCTTGACCGTCAGCGCGCCATCGTGCAGCAACGACTCGACCTCGCCCAGAAGATGGAGGCTGTGGGGCAACTCGCCGGCGGGGTGGCGCACGACTTCAACAATCTGCTCGCGGCGATACGCAACGCTGTGCAGCTTGCGCTGTATGAACTGCCTGCCGACAACAACGCGCGGGCTGATCTGGAGAGCGCGCTGCAGACCGCAGAGCGCGCCGCCGGTCTGACCCGACAGCTGCTGGCGTTCAGTCGTCCGCAGGTGCGCGCGACCGAGTGTATCGACCTCGCTGCCCTGGTGCGAGACACGTTACCGTTGCTTCGTACGTCGATACCGCCAACGGTGGTAGTGCACATCGAGGCGGATGTCCCCGACGCGATGGTCATCGCCGATCGCAGTCACCTCGAGCAGGTCCTGCTTAATCTCGTGCTGAATGCGCGCGACGCGATGCCCAACGGCGGGAGTCTGCGCATCTCGGTCGGGGTCGATGCGGCGCGAGGATCGTCAATACTGAGCGTAGCGGACACCGGCGTCGGTATGGACGAAGCCACTCGGCAGCGCATCTTCGAGCCGTTCTTCACCACAAAGTCGATGGCAAGCGGCACCGGCCTTGGGCTCTCCGTGGTGTACGGCGTGATCACACAGGCGGGCGGCACCGTGCAGGTGGAGAGCGTGCTCGGGCAGGGCACCACGATGTGCGTGACACTGCCGCTGTCCACCAACACGCCCGACGTGGCCGGATCGGCGTCGGATGGTGCCGCCGCGGTCGCCGCAGTCGCAACTGGCGTGCTGCTGGTCGATGACGACGCGGCGGTGCGGAGTACGACTCGACGGCTGCTGGAGCGTCACGGCTGGCGCGTGCTCGAGGCGGGCGATGGAGAGACCGCGCTCGCGCAGTTCATGGCGCATCGCGACGACATTGCCATTGTGCTCACCGATGTGCGCATGCCCGTGATGGATGGTGTGCAACTGGCACTCCGCATCCGACGTGTCGCGGCCGACTTCCCTATCGTGTTCTTCTCAGGCTACGACGAGCTCGAGCAGCAGTCGGTGGAAGGCATTTCCAATGTTCCGCTCATTGCCAAGCCGTTCGGCACGAACGAACTGTTGCGCGTGCTGGCCGCCACGCTGGCCGCGGTACGTTAACGACCACGCACTCGTTATCGATGGCGCAGACGCATCACCTGAATCTCCTGCTTCACCGGCCCTTCCTCGAACTTCGTCGTCACCGTGTCGAATATCTCGAGGCCCACGTGCACGAGATTGTCCCGGAACATGGGAAGCGCGAGACGGCCCGGATCGGATACCATGGCCACCCCGTTAGGGGCAAGCGCACGCGCCATGCACTCGCCCACGAGAATGGCGTACTCCTTCTCGTAGAGCACGTCGGCCGCCATGACCACATCGAACACGCCAAGATCGGTCGGCCACTCGCGCCAGTTCACCATGCGTACGGTGGGCTCGTGCCCCAGATTCCGTGCCGCGTTTCCCCGGGTCACATGCAGCGCGTCTTCGTAGTAGTCGGTCGCGGTCACGTCGAAGCCCCCCAGCATCGCGCCGACCGTCGCAAGACCGAGGCCGCAGCCCATCTCCAGCAGCCGGCGCCCCGCGCCTGCTTCACGCGCCATCGTGGCGGACAACACCCGCGCCGACGGCCACAGGTCGGCCCAGTACGGCAGACGTTCGTCCATCACGTAGTCGGCTTCGCTGATCAGATGGTCGGCGTTTTCCGGCTTCACGAGTGTGACCGCGCGTCCTCCAATATCCACCGTTTCCGTGGCAAGTGAGAAGCAGCGCCCCAGCGCTTCGTCCAGCGCCTCGCCATGCAGGTCGGTCAGGAGCGGACGGGTCATGTGGTCATTAGGGGAACGTCGGGCAACAGGATCGCGGTAAAGGTCATCCCAGCGTCGGCTCGTGACACCTCGGCTGGAATCATCAGCAGCGCGTTGGCGAGCGCCATGGTTCGCAACAGGTTGGAGCCCTGCGCGCCGGCCAGTCGCGCTTCGGGCATGCCGTCGGCGCCGGCCGACACAATCACGCGCAGGAAATGTGTGAGCGGCGCCGGCGTGTCGGCGCTGTCGAGAAAGCGAACCGGAACACGCAGCGGGCGAAAACCGGCGTGTCCACCCAACAGGCGAATCAACGGCCACGCGAACAGCGAGCCGGTCACCATCGTCGACACGGGATTGCCGGGCAAGCCGAGCCATGGCACGTCGCGCACCAGGCCGGTACCGATCGGTCCTCCGGGGCGAATGCGCGCCCGCCAGAACGTTTGCTGTCCGCCCAGCGCGGCGAGTGCGTCGCGGGTGTAGTCGTGCGCACCCACCGACACACCGCCCGTCGTGACGAGCAAGTCGCAGCCGTCATCGAGGGCGCCGGCGAGCACGTCGGTGAGCGCGCGTAGCGAATCGGGAACCAGCGGCAGGGTGCGCACATCGGCGCCCGCCGAACGCAGCAGCGCCGGCAACGCGTAACTCGTGGACGACACAATCCGCTGTCCGGCCTCGACCTCGTCGAACCGGTCCAGCATCACCAGTTCGTCGCCGCTCGAAACAATCGTCACCCGCGGCGCCCGATACACCGGCACGGTCTGCGCGCCGATGCTGGCCAGTACGCCAAGATGCGACGCGCCGATCGTGGTTCCGCGCGCGAAGAGATCACTGCCGGCCGTGACGTCCTCACCGCGAGGGCGCACGTTCGCGCGGCCGTTGGCATCGCGCTCGTCGAACACGGACACACGCTCGAGTCCTTGGTCGGTGTCTTCAATGCGAATCACCGCGTCGGCGCCCGGAGGCATCGGCGCGCCAGTCATGATCCGCAGCGCCGTGCCCCGTTGCACCCACGGCAGCGTCGTCGCATCGGCGCCGGCGGCGCTCACGCCCACGACCGGCAGCACTCGCGGCACAGTGCGCGTCGCACCCATGACATCGGCGCGTTGCACCGCGTAGCCATCCATGCCGGCATTGTCCCACGGTGGCAAGGCCACGCGACTGCGCACCGGCGCACTCAACGCGCGACCCAGCGACTGCGCGAGGGCCACGTGCTCCAGCGTGGTGGTACGACCGTCGGACTGCCGAAGAATGGCGTCGAGCGCGTCGTCGAACGAGAGTGGCACGGGGCCAGACGGCGGCAACGCGTGCGTCAACGTTGCGCTCGCGGCGCGATGCTGCCCAACGGCCGGCCGGCCAGCGTGGTCACCAACAGATCCTGCACACGCTCCACTTCCCGCGAAGAAACGGTGAAGTTGTTGCTCAGCATTGAAAACATGATCAGGCGACCGTCGGCGGTGGTCACGTAGCCCGAGAGCGCGCGCGCCTTGTCCACCGTACCGGTCTTGGCGCGGGCGTTGCCCGCCGCCGGTGTCCCCTTCATGCGGTTGCCGATCGTGCCGTCGACCCCGGCAATCGGCAGCGCATCGCGAAAGGTCGCGAACCACGGCGACTGTCGCATCGCATCGAGCACCTTCACGAGTGCCCGCGGCGTCACGTAGTCATGACGCGACAATCCGCTGCCGTCGCGATACGCGGCATCACTGGTGGTGATGCCCCACATGGCCAGCGTACGCACGCCCACCGCGCGCGCGCTGTCGGCCGATCCGTCGCCGCTCGCCCTGAGTCCAGTGGTGCGAAACAGCAGTTCGGCAATCTGATTTTGCGACGGCTTCTGCATGCGGCGCAGCACATCAGACAGCGGCGCCGACTGTAGCACGACCACGGTGTCGGCCGAGCGACCGAGCGTGTCGGCCTTCGCCACCGAGCGGCCGGCCACACGGATACCGCTGTCGTCCAGCGACTGCGTGAGGGCCGCGACGTACGCATCGTTGGGATGACGGTACGACACCGCCATCGACGCACTGTCGCCCAATGCCAAGGTGCCCGTGACCACCACCCGATCGCCGATGCTGTCGTACACGGCCTCGATGCGCGGCGGTCGCCCACCATTGGTTGCGACCACGACGGAATCGCGCGTAGTGGCCTGAACCAGCAGGCGCGGATACGACCGCGTGGGCGTACTCGACACCGTCACAACGCCGCCCACACGCGCGGCCGCGCGCGCCTTCAGTACGAGCACGCCTTCGTTGAACAGCAGTTCGTCCACCGCCGCGCTGTACGGGGCATCAAAATCGTCAAACGCCCAGCCGAAACCGGTGGTCAGCCCCGGGAACGCATCGCCGATGGCACGCACGCGACCGGTAATGCGCGTGATCCCACGAGCCGTGAGCGCGTCGCGTACCGGCGTGAACGCCTGCATCGCCGCGCCGCCGCTGAGCGAATCGCTCACGCCCGGATCGCCGCTGCCAGACACCAGCAGGTCACCCCGCCACGTGGCCCCGCGTTGGCTCCCGTGCAGCAGCACCGGGGTATGCCACCGAAAGTCGGGACCGAGCGTCTGCAACGCGATCGCTCCCGTAAGCAGCTTCTCGTTCGACGCCGGCATAAACAGCTTGTCGGCATCGTTGCTCAATATCGTGTCACCACGCTCGGCGTCGACCATCAGCAACCCCCAGCGCGCATTGCGCCACATCGGCGCGGCGAGCACGGAATCCACGATCCCCTGCAGTATGGACTGCGTCGTGGGCGCGGGGACAATCGCGGCCGGCATCATGAGTGGCGCCGTGGGCTCCGGGCGCGGCGTTTCCAGCGAAGCCGACGGGCCGCGGGCGCATCCCGCCGCCATCGCGGCGCCAAGGGTGAGGGCGAACACCGTCGTGCGCGATCTGGAATGCGCCCTCATGCGTCGACCTCGTACGGGCTGCTGAGCGTCGTATCCGCGGCCCGATGCACGCAAATCACGACGGCCGTGGTGTGCGCTCGTTGCACGCGCTCGCCGAGGAAGCGCGAGAGATGCTCGCCGGTGGGAATCAGACGGTCATTTCCGAACTCCGGACCATCAAGATTGCTGTGGCGAGGATCGATCCGGTAACCGTGATAACTCGGGTGCGCACACGCGCCGAGCACGTCGACGTTATGCTGATCGCTCCAGTCGGGGCGACGGGCGCGATGGGCCGCGGCGAAGGGTACGCGGCGGGTGAGTGACGTGCGCGGCATACGCGCTTAGCGGAACAGCGGCAGCGTGACGCCAACCGTGACCGTGCGCGAACCACGCCACGCCGAGCGGTTCCGCGTGTCGGTGAGCACCGACGTCGTGTCCGACGCCTTCACGAAGTAGCGGTCGGGGTAGTCGTACTGCCACATGAAGTTCGTAAGATCCACGCGGATCATCGGTCCCTTGCGCGGCAGATAACGCAGCCCGAGGCCATACGAGAAGGAGAACTTTGTGCCGAATTGAAACGCCCCCGTATCGGCCGCGGCAAAATCGCTCACGACGCCGGCGCCACCATTGATCGACGGGATGAGCCGATGCCATGTTTTCTTGCCGGTGAGCGCGAGATCAAGACCAGCATCAAGTTGGTGCGTGGTGACAGCCGGCATGCCGATCACCCGCGTTGCGAGTGGATTCGTGGGCTGCAGCAGCTTCCGTTCGGACGGCGACACCAGATAGCGCACGTAGAGCGACGCTGGACCGCCGATCGCGATATCGTAGCGCAGCGCCGCGGCCAGCGACGACTTCGGCGCCACATCGGCCGGGTCACGCTTCATCGCCATCCATCCGCCCATGATCGACAGGTTCTGGCCCAGCTTCACGTCTTCGAACGGGCTATTGGTGGGGAGATGACCCACTTGGGCAGCGACGAGTACCGGCATCAAGCTGCCCAAGGCGACCACACCGGCACGGGCGATCGAGCGTCGCACGCCAGCGGAACACCCCGCCGCGGTGAAAGCAGAACGCAGAGCAGAACGCAGAACGGAAGACAAAGCGGGCATCACACGGTGGCTGAGGGCGAGCGATCGCGCAGGTCGCGCAGATCGCGACCCGTAATTTCTGGGGGTATCGTGAGGCCAAGCAGCGCGAGGACCGTGGGGCCCACGTCGCAGAGGGCACCACCGCTTCGCAGTGGTACCGTTTCATCGGGGTCGAGCACGACGATCGGCACGGGATTCGTCGTATGGGCGGTATGTGGCTGATGCGTGATCGGATCGACCATCACATCGGCGTTGCCATGATCGGCGGTGATGATCAACCGGGCACCGCCTTTCTCGGCAGCTTTCAGAATGCGGCCAAGGCAGGCATCTACCGTTTCCACGGCGCGGATGGTTGCCGGGATGGAGCCGGTGTGGCCCACCATGTCGGTGTTCGCGAAGTTGCACAGCATGAAGTCGTGCGTGCGATTGGCGAGCGCGTCGCACAGAATCTCGCACACACCCTCGGCACTCATTTCGGGCTGCACGTCGTAGGTGGCGACTTTCGGACTCGGCATCATGTGCCGCTCTTCACCGGGGTACGGTTCGTCGCGTCCGCCATTGAAGAAAAACGTGACATGCGGATACTTCTCTGTCTCCGCGATGCGCAGCTGTGACAGGCCGGCGTCGGATATCACTTCGCCCACCAGATGGCGCATCGACTGCGGCGCGAACGCGACCGGAAACGGGAACGCGTCGTCGTAGCGCGTCATCGTGGTGATCGAAATCGGCGGACGCACGCCCGTGTCGAAGCCGATGAAATCAGGCATCGCGAGTGCGCGCAGCGTCTGACGCATCCTATCACTGCGATAGTTGAAGCAGATCAGCGCATCGCCGTCACGCATCGGCGCGAGTGCTGCGCCATCGGGGCCAGACATCACGTACGGCCGCACGAATTCGTCGGTCGTGCCGCCGTCGTAGGCGCGTTGCAGCGCCGCGAGTGCATCGACTTCGACGGGCGCATGGCCCAGCACCGCAGCACGGTACCACAGGCCGGTGCGTTCCCAGCGATTGTCGCGGTCCATGCCGTAATACCGTCCAGACACCGAGGCGAGCTGCGCCCGGTCGCCGATCCTGGCAAGGGCGGCACGCAGGAATCCCATCGCCGATTGCGGCGGGGTATCACGGCCATCGAGCATCGCGTGCAGTACCACCCGCGTTACGCCACGCTGCTGCGCCAATTCCACCAGGGCCATCAAGTGCGCATCGTGGGCGTGCACGCCGCCGTCGCCCAGCAGCCCCAGCAAGTGGAGCGTGCCGCCCGTTGCATTGACGCTATCACAGGCCTGCACCAGCGCGGCGTTTCGGTAGAAGCTTCCGTCCTCGATGGCGCCACCGATCCGCACCAAGTCCTGCCTCACGATCCGTCCGGCACCCAAATTGAGATGTCCGACTTCGCTGTTGCCCATCTGGCCGTCGGGAAGCCCAACGGCTCGTCCCGAGGCCGAGAGCAGGGCGCGCGACTCGTGGGCCCAGATGCGATTCCAGTTCGGCGTATTGGCCAGCAGGATCGCGTTCGAATCCCGGTCTTCCCGATAACCCCAACCGTCAAGGATGATGAGGGCTACGGCACGTGCAGGGCGCGCTGTCATCAGGCTATGAAGTAAACTGGAGGAGGACCGGCGATGCCACGGGCGCATGGGACCACCCGCGACCCGGTCGGGGATCGTCGAGGCATGTTGGATTGTTGGAATCTACTGGACGCCGCGACCGCGACACCACCGTCCTCACGCTGTTCTGCCCTCAACCGAGCTCCGATGCGCGTTCGTCGACGTACGCTGTTGCTGGTCCTGCTGCTGCTCGCTATCGGGTTGCTCGATGGCGTCCTGCTGCTGCGTCGTGCGCGCTATCGCGAGGAATCGGCGCGCCTCAGAGCAGGCATGTCCGCCCTTGAGCGAACCCGCGCCGATGCCATTGTTGCCGCCCAGGCCGATCGAGCCGAGTTGATGCTCGAACTGATGCGCCGGCAAGCCGAAGGCGACGACGGCCTCCATCTCGCCATCAGTACCGATTCCTCGTATCTGGCGCTCGATCGCGGGCCGGCCCGCCTCCGCGAGATCACGGCCGAGATCGGCCCGGAGCGTCGGGTAGGCGTGGCGCCAGACACCATGTACGTGGCGGTGCCGCGCGGCGTCCGGGCGGTACAGCGCCTGCTCACGCCCACCGATCGCTACGAACTCCCGGCCTGGGTCTGGGTGGACCGAGGCCTGCCGGTCCCGGCCGTTCGCGCCGACAGTGGCTGGGTCGGCCGCGGCGCCGTCGTGACCACGGGTGGCACGCTGATCTACTCGCTCCCGGCGTCGGGTCCATTGGCCGACAGCAGCTATGTGATGCCCGGCAGTATTCGGGTTCCCGCGCGCGAACTTGCCGCCATTCGCGCGAATCTTTCCCTCGGCATGCGGGTCTACTTTTTCTGATGACGACCGCTTCAATCAATTCACGAGGCAGCTCGCTGGCCGGACGTCGCACTGGCTGGCGCGGTGCTCCCCTCTGGTTGCTCCTGCTGGCGGCCGTTGCCGCCGCGCACGCCGCCTGGCTGGTGCGGCTCACTCTGCGTGACCGCTTCGAGCGCGACGTGGCCCGCATGGTGTTCAACGACAACAGCGAAGCGCTGGAGCAGGCCGCACTGCAAGCCGGCCTGACCACCGACAGCCTGCGAGCAGCCCTCGACGACACGCCAGCCCAACCCTCGGCTGATTCCGACTATCTGGTCGTTTCGATCGCCGACCGCCGCGTCTGGTACAAGCATGGCGACAGCGTGTTGTATACGGCGCCCGTCGCGACGGGCTCCGGCAAGCAGCTGGTGATCAAGGGCAATAGCAAGATCCTTCGCTTTGAAACGCCGCGAGGTCGCCTCACGGTGCAGCGCCGGGATTCGGCTCCGGCGTGGATTCCGCCCGATTGGCACTACCAGGAGCAGGCCAACAAGCGAAGACTCGGCATCGTGCAGCTTGTGCGTGGCGTGCCCCTCAAGCTCAGCGATGGCTCGCAGATCATCGTGCAGGGGAATGACGTGGTGCGCCGGGGGTCCGATGGCCGCATCCGCCCGCTCACCGCCAGCGATGGCCGCGAGATCGTCGCCGACGGCAAGATCGTGATCCCGCCCTATGGCACCAATCAACGGAAGTACCCGGATGTGCTCGGTACCCATCGCCTGTACCTCGGCGACGGGTACGCACTGCATGGCACCAATAACCCGGGGTCGATAGGGCAGGCCGTGAGCCATGGTTGTGTCAGATTGCGGAACGAAGACATCGCGGCGCTGTATGATCGAGTCGCGGTCGGCACTCCGGTCTACATTTACTAAATACCGGGTCGGCTATATTTCCTGACTGTCGCTCGCTCGTCCTCTGATTGAGCGTCAAACCCGATTCCGTGACCCAGAAAATTCTCGAGATACAGCCGGCAGCCCAGGAGAGCGCATCCTCCCCGCGGCGCCATAAACAGACTCGTTGGACCCGGCTTGCCATTTCGGTGGCCGGTGTGTCCGCGTGCGCCGGTTTGATGGCGTTCGCCCGTCCAGGATATGCCGAAGTCGCGGCTGCACGCACGGCGTCAGCGAGCCGTTTGACGGCGGGCACTGCCGCCACAACAGCCTCGCGCATTCCGCTGCTCGATTCGCTAAAGGGACGTAGCCGCAAACTTCGGGCCAGTTTCATGAGCCCGGCTCGAGCGGCTGGTATTCCGCTGCTGCGTGAACTCTTCGGTGACTCCGCCGTATCGCGCGCCGGTGTGTACGCCGCCTACGACACCGCCGGCTCGTTCCACTTCATCACCATGCGTCCCTTCGCCGATAAGGTACAGGGACGCATTGGCAGCTATCGCATCGGGTTCTTCCCGAGCGAGAAGCGGTCCGTACGGGCGGCGGCGTACAACAACCCCGACGGATTCCTTGAAGTCACAGCGCTCAATCAAGACACGCCGATCTCTGAGCATTTCCGGTTGCGCGACTTCCTCACGCACGATCAGGCCACCGTGTGGCCCAAGTATCTCGTGCTACGTGAGCCGCTCGTCGACAAGCTCGAACTCGTGCTGAGCGAACTGCAGCGCATGGGTATTCCGGCCAACCGTCTTCGCGTCATGTCGGGTTTCCGCACCCCGCAGTACAACCAACAGGGTGTGGGCGTCGGCGGACGCGTACAGGATAGTCGCCATCAGTACGGTGATGCGGCCGACGTGTACGTGGTGAACGGCGATCGTGACTGGATGAGCGATCTCAATCGCGACGGACGCGTCGACACGCGGGATGCCAAGGTGCTCGCCCAGGCCGCCGAGAACGTGGAGCGTGAGCACCCCGACCTCACCGGCGGCGTCGGCATCTACAAAGCCACCTCGGCGCATGGTCCGTTCGTGCACATCGATGTGCGCGGCTCACGGGCGCGTTGGGGGGAGATATGATCCGTCGTCGTGGGGCGCTGGTGCTGAGTGGGATGGCGGCTATTGCCGCAGTCATTCTGTATCAGCCACCCGGTGAACTGCTGGCCGGTTCGTCCGCCGAGAGCGCTAGGCTGGCGGTGCCGGTCGTTGAAGCGGGACCGGAGTCACGCGGCGTCAGCGGTGATGTGCAGATGCATTTTGTACGCGCTGGTGAACGCGTCGCGTTCCCGGTGCGCGTGCGTGGGAATGCGCAGGGGTTCACCTATCAGTGGATCGAAGTGCGCAGCAACAGCTCGGCCGATGTGGCGCGACCGCTTCATGGCGACACGCTACTCGTACCGCTCACGCCTGGCTTCTACGAACTCGCGGTGACACGCGCCGGTGTGGTGCAACGCATCACGGAGCCGCGGCTCGCCGTGCTGGTACCGTTCGAGCTCAAGCTCGGCAGCACGCTCAACGGCTACCAGATCGGCCGCTATCCCGCCGAGTGGGCGCACGACGAACAGGCCGAACGTCCGGCCGGCTTCGTTGAGGTGCGTGAAGCTGATCTCGATCTGCAGCTCACGCGGCACATCAAAGTGCGCGATTTCGTCACGCACGACCGGCAAACCGTGTGGCCTCGCTACGTGGCGGTGGACCCGCGCGTGCTGGACAAAATCGAACTCGTCATGCGCGAACTGGCACGGCGTCGCGGTGAGGAGCGCATGGATTTCGATGTCGAGGTGCATAGTGGCTTCCGCACCCCGATCCACAATTCCAGCGTGGAGGGATCGGCCCGCGATTCACGCCATCTGTACGGCGATGCGGCGGACGTGGCGATCGACGCCGACGGCGACGGCAAGCTGACGATTTTCGATGCCTATCGCGTTGAACAGGCCGTCGATTGGGTGGAGCGGCTGCACCCGGAGCTGGCGGGCGGACTTGGCGTGTACAGCAGCCGGCGCTTCTCCACACCATATTGCCATATCGACGCGCGCGGCGAACGGAAACGCTGGCGCGGTTGAGCCGTAGGGCAGGGCAGCCATCCTGTCCCGCCCGAATGTGCGTCCCCGAGACGCCGGAGGTTCGATGAATCCGTACGTCCGCGATCGTATCAATCGCAAACTCGACACGCTCTCCGATGAGCGGTTATACCAGATCCTCGATTACGTCGAGTTTCTGGAGTCCAAGTACGCCGAGAAGTCGGCGCCGGTGGCCAACCTGTTCACACGGTTCGCCGAGGGCGTCGAAGACAAGCTGCGCGCCGGTGGCGTGGCGGTGAGCACGGTGTCCGAGACCATGGGCTTTCTGAACAAGGCGATGGGCGTGTTGAATGGCGTCGCGCAGACGACGATGACAGTGGCCGGCGATGTGGTGAACGCCGCCAAGACCGCCGCCGATCAGGTGGGCGCTCCACCACCGGCTTCCGCCGGCCCCCCCACGGCTCCGGGCACGCAACCTGCACCGCCCGGTGTGCCACCCACGCCGCCGAGTGCGGCGGCGTAGCGAAGCCGCCTGACGCTCAACGCCTAACGCTCAACGCCTGACGCTCAACGCCTGAACTCCGCAGCTCCGAACCCGTTGTAATCGAGGGAACGCATGACCATGGACCGACACGAGGACCTGCCGCCGGAGCCGGCGCGGGAACGGTATTTCGATACCTTGGCGCGGGAGCGCGCGGCGGACCGTCGGGCGGGGCGTGCGGAGCGAGGCCTGTTCACGGGACGTGGACCGAAGGAGACCTCGCGTCCTGACGACGATGCCCCGCGCCGGTCCCGTCGCCGTCAGGTAATCGACGACGACGAACCGGTCCGCCCGCAGACCGGCATGAAGCGCTCTGTCCTGCGCGCGATCCGGCAGATTCCCGCGTACCTGCGTTTGCTGGTCGGGTTAGTCGGCGACAGTCGCGTCTCAAAGTTCGACCGCTTCCTCGTACTGGTGGCGGGTGCCTACATGGTGTCGCCGATCGACTTTATTCCCGATTTCATCCCGTTTCTGGGTGAGGTTGACGACCTGTTCCTGCTCATGACCGCGCTGCAGCGGTTGGTCGCGAATGCGGGGCGCACGGTACTGCTCGATCACTGGCGAGGTGATCCAAACGAACTCGAGGACGTGAACCTGGCACGGCTTGTGAGCGCCGCTGGATTCTTCCTGCCGGTGCGCCTGCGTCGCCGGCTGCGGAAAATGGCCGGCGGCTAACCGCTGGACAGCACTGCGGAGGCCGTCTATTTTTCAAGATGGCACCCTCGACGACAGAACACCAAACGCAGCAGCAACAGCCCGCAGCCGACTCCACGTCGGCGAGCGGGCTTTCGCGTTCCCATGCACACGGCACCGACCACAGTGCACGATCGCAGGCGCGCCTGCGCGATGATCTCGCGCTGACGTTCGACGATGTGCTCCTCGCCCCGCGTCATTCGCAGACGCATCCGCGGGAGGTCAGCATCGCCTCGCGCTTCACCCGCGGCATTACGCTGAACGTGCCGCTCGCCTCGGCGGCGATGGATACCGTGACCGAAAGCGAGATGGCGATTGCGATGGCCCGATTCGGCGCGATCGGCGTGCTGCATAAGAACATGTCGATCGATCGGCAGGCCGCTGAAGTCGATCGCGTAAAGCGTAGTGAAAGCGGCATGATCCTGAATCCCATCACGCTCTCCCCGACCGCATCGCTCCGCGAAGCCGTGGCGCTGATGATGCGTTTCAAAATTTCGGGTGTGCCGATCGTCGATGCCAGCGGTTTGCTGGTCGGCATCCTCACCAATCGTGACCTGCAGTTCGAGCGCGATCTTGATCGCCCGCTCCGCGATGTGATGACCTCGGAAGATTTGGTGATCGCCCCCGAGGGCACGACGCTCGACGAAGCGGAGCGCATCCTCGGCAAGCATCGCATCGAGAAGCTGCCCGTGGTCGACGAGCGTGGTGTGCTCAAGGGCCTCATCACGGTGAAGGACATCCATAAGCGTCGCCAGTATCCCGACGCCAACAAGGACATTCACGGCCGGCTGCGAGTGGCCGCCGCGCTCGGTGCCGGCGGTGACTATCTCGATCGCGCCCGCGCCCTGATTCAGGCCGGTGTCGACGTGCTGGTCATCGATACGGCGCACGGGCACAGCGACGGCGTGTTGCAGGCCACAGCCAGGGTGCGCGAGGCGTTCCCCGACGTGCAGCTGGTGGCCGGCAATGTCGCCACGCGGGCCGGTGCGGCGGCGCTGGTCGAGCGGGGAGTCGACGCCGTGAAGGTCGGCGTCGGACCGGGCTCGATCTGTACCACGCGCGTGGTGACCGGTGTCGGCGTACCACAGCTAACGGCGGTGATGGATGCGGTCGAAGGCGCGGGTGACGTGCCGGTGATCGCCGACGGTGGCGTGAAGTACTCGGGCGACATCGTGAAGGCGCTGGCCGCCGGTGCCTCGAGTGTCATGATGGGCTCGATGCTGGCCGGTACGGAGGAGAGCCCGGGCGAGTCGTTCCTGCTGGAGGGGCGCCGCTTCAAGATGATCCGTGGCATGGGATCGTTGTCGGCCATGCAGGATGGATCGGCCGACCGCTATTTCCAAGACGGGGAAATGTCCCCCAAAAAGCTCGTACCGGAAGGCATCGAGGGACGGGTGCCGTACAAGGGCGCGGTGGGCGACGTGATCTTCCAGATGATTGGCGGTCTGCGCAGTGGAATGGGCTACGTTGGCTGCGGAACCATTGAGCAGCTGCGTACCGATGCCGAGTTCGTGCGCATCACGACGGCGGGATTGCGTGAATCGCACCCGCACGACGTTACCATTACCCGCGAAGCGCCGAACTACTCGCTATAACGTCGGCGTTGGGTCCTATCTGACAGGCCCGCGTAAATTCGAGGGAATCGCGTCGGACCGCCAACAAGATGTAACGCGTTTGCGGTCCAACGCGTATCGTTCCGTCCGAGTCCCCCTACCGCGTATGGGTTCAGCTCGCATCCGCGGTCAACCCCCACCCTGTCCCCAACCCCCGCCCGATGGGAATCTGGTCTAAGAAGTCAATCACGGCGTTACGCGCCGAGGCCGCGAGTTCTGAGGGCGGCCTGAAGCGAACGCTCGGCGCGCTCAACCTCACGATGCTTGGCATCGGTGCCATCATCGGCGCCGGCATCTTCGTGCTCACGGGTACCGCGGCGGCCAACTTCGCCGGGCCCGCCGTCTCGCTGTCGTTCGTGCTGGCCGGTCTGGCCTGTCTCTTCGCCGGGCTCTGTTATGCCGAGTTCGCGTCGATGATTCCCATTGCCGGCTCGGCGTACACGTACAGCTACGCCACGATGGGTGAAGGCGTGGCGTGGTTTATCGGATGGAATTTGGTGCTCGAGTACCTGTTCGCCGCCGCCACGGTCGCGGTGGGTTGGTCCGGGTATTTCGGTGCCATGCTCAGCACGGTCGGCATTCATGTGCCGGCGGCCTTTGCCTCGGCGCCGCTGACCGTCGTGAACGGGCATCAAGTGGTCCGCGCGTTTACGTGCGTGGATACCAGCACGGGCGGGATTCTCGCGGATGTCACGACCAAGATCGCCTTTGCCACCCGCGACGCCTGCACGGCGGCCGGCGGTGACGTCGTGAACGGCCTGATCAACTTGCCGGCCATCCTGCTCATTCTGTCGCTGACGATGTTGCTGGTGCGTGGGGTGCAGGAATCGGCCACCTTCAACAACGTCGTCGTGGTCATCAAGTTGACGATTGTGTTGTTGGTGATCGGCTTCGGCTTCATGTACGTGAACACCGACAATTGGCATCCGTTCATCCCCGAGATGGTCACGAACGCCGACGGCAGCACGAAGTACGGCATGGCTGGCGTGTTGCGCGCGGCGCCGATTGTGTTCTTCTCGTACATCGGCTTCGATGCGGTCTCCACGGCTGCACAGGAAGCCAAGAATCCGCAGCGTGACTTGCCCATCGGCATGATCACCTCGCTTCTGGTCTGCACGGTGCTCTACATCCTGATGTCGCTGGTCATGACCGGCCTCGCGCCGTACCAGGTCCTCGGCGTGCCACACCCGGTGTCGGCCGCGCTTGAAGCCATTCCGCAGCTCAAGTGGCTCGAGTACCTCGTCAACGTCGGCGCCGTTGCCGGTTTGTCGTCGGTCGTGCTGGTGATGCTCATGGGTCAGCCGCGCATTTTCTACACGATGTCGCGTGACGGGTTGCTGCCGAAGATCTTCGCGAAGGTGCATCCGAAGTATCAGACGCCGGCCGCGTCCACGTGGATCGTCGGTCTCCTCGCCATCGTGATCGCCGGATTCTTCCCCCTCGGCCTCCTTGGTGAGCTTGTGTCGGGTGGTACGCTGGCGGCATTCGCTACGGTATGTATTGGCGTGCTGGTGCTCCGCAAGCGGTCGCCGGAACTCGATCGTCCGTTCCGTACGCCGTGGGTGCCGTTCGTGCCCGTCATGGGTGCGGTCGCCACGCTGTACATGATGTATCAGCTGCCCAAGCTGACGTGGACGCTGCTCGGCATCTGGACCGCTATCGGCATGACGGTCTACTTCGTGTACGGCATGGGCAACTCGAAAATCGGGAAGCAGGAAAAGGACAGCGGCGCCAAATGAGTGATGGCGTGCTAACGGCGTCGACGACACGTCGCGACGCGATCGAGACATGGTACGCGACGTTGCGCCCAGGAATGACGGTGGCGTTGTCAACGCATATCAACTCGGACGGCGACGGGTGTGGTTCGGAGACGGCGTTGGCACGCCTGCTGGCGCAGCGGGGGATTCATGCACGCATTGTGAATCCCACGCCGTGGCCAGCAATGTTCAACTTCCTCCTGGGTGATGACGTCGAGGAGGCGAGCGCGCGTGGTGCCGCCGCTCTCGACGGCATTGATGCGCTGATCGTGCTCGATATCAACGACATCCGCCGACTCGGACGGCTGACCGACACGGTGCGATCGCTCTCGGTACCGATTTCGGTGATCGATCACCATGTGGCCGGCGATGAGCCGATCGGACACATCGCGGTTGCCGACACCGCCGCGTGCGCTACTGGCGAATTGGTGTTCGATATTGCGATGACGCTCGGACTCGACGTCACGCCATCGGTGGCCCAGTCGCTGTACGCCGCCATTCTGACGGACACGGGCAGCTTCCGCTTCAGCAACACGTCGCCGCGGGCGCACTCCATCGCCGCCGCGTTGTTGGCCGCGGGAGTGAATCCAGAGGAGATGTACCGACGTATCTACGCGCAGGTGAGCGTAGGGCGTTTGCAGCTCCTGCGTGAGGCGCTGGCGACGCTGCATGCGGATCCGGAACTCGGGCTGTCGTATATCTCGGTGGCCGCCGGCGCGATGGAGCGCTTCGACGTGACCAGCGAGGAGCTCGACGGGATCGTGGAGCACCCGCGGTCGATTTCCGGCACACGCATGGCGATGTTCTTCCGCGATTTGGGGCACGGCAAAGTGAAGGTGTCGTTCCGCAGCACCGGAACAGTCGACGTGCAGCAGTTCGCGCGTCGGTATGACGGCGGCGGACACGCGAAGGCCTCTGGGGCGTTGCTGACGGGGAGCCTGGCGGAGGTGCAGGAGCGGGTGGTGGCAGAGGCGCGCGCGTATCTCGCGGATGGGCCGGCCGCGGCGTAGCGTCGCGGTCGGTGCGTGAGGCCGTAGCGTGAGGCCGCGTGCTATTGGCGCGATTTCTTTTTGGCGATCTCGCGCGGTGACAGCGGCGTGCTGGTGAGGGCAACGACGAGCGACGTCTCGGTGCCGACCAACGTTGCAAGGATTCGACCGTCTGGTGTAATGGCGAGTGCGGTGGGAATGAACGGCAGTCGGCGCGAGTAGAGATACGCGCCATCGCTTGCGCGGTAGTAATCGAGCAGTTGGTGGGGGTGAATCCTGGTAGCCCCCGCTTCGATAATCACGGTGTCTCCGCGCTGCATCGCACCGCGAGCGATCGGGTTGACCTCGGTTGTCATGGTGGTCTGCGTCGTGACATGCGTTGCCGTTTTTTCGAGTCGGCGCTGCTTTGTTGTCACTACGGCATCGGGCGCCGATTCGATGTACGGATATCGCTTGGCCACGCCAGTGGCGGCGATACTGTACCACGAACTACCGAAGAAAGGGGCGACGGCCATCGACTCCCCCGCGCACCCGTCGGCGATGTAGGCCGAGTTGGCGAATGAGGGTGCCTTCTCGAGGGCCGTGACAACGGGCAGCGACGTGCGGGACATCGTTCTACCGCTGCTGTCGATCATCGCGATAGCCTTCACGGCGCCAAGATATTTCACGCGAAGAATGCCGCGAGGGAGGAGACACATCGTTTCCACCATGGGGCCATCGGGTACGCGTGTGGTCCACAGATACCGTCCGGAGTCCGAGTACACGGTGAGCCGGCTCGTCGCTGCATCGAGCACGCCGACCAATTGTGCGGTCGTCGCAATGTGCATGGGGCGCTTGAACTCACCGGGACCCTCACCCGTGGCGTTTAGCACGAAGCGTTTCGCACCCGATTTCAGATCGAGCGCGTGCACTTCACGGGTGCCGAGGTCGAGCACGATGACGGCGTTCTGTGTGACGGCGAGCTGTCGAGGCTCGACGAGGAAGTCCGGCTCCTTCGATCCGCCGCGTACCCACTCGCGGATATAAAAGGAGTCCGGGTGGAAGCGGCGAATCGCGGGCGCCTGCGGCGACGGCTGCGACTGCAGGGCGGCCCCGCTGATCGAGAAATTGGCGAGCAGGGCAACGATCAGTGCGGGAAGGGCGCGACGGCTGACGGGCATTCAGATCTCCTCGATCCAGGTAATTCCTTCGATGATGCGCCGCAGGCCGGCAACCTCGCGCGACGAGCGCGGGCTCTGTGTGGTGAAGCGCACGCGCCCTTCCTGATCGAGCACGAGCAGGGCGGGCGTGGTGGTGTGACCGAGTGACGCAAACTGTCGCACCACTGCGACAGGCGCGGGGTGCAACGGGATTGCGGCCGTCCATGCCGGCAATTCGGTCCGCATCGCCGTCGAGTCTGAGACGGGACCGACATACCACATGACGGCGAGACGGATCTGACGCCGTGTTGCACCGCGATGCAGTACGTGGAGCATGCGGAGATTGCCGGAGCAGTCGCTGAGTTGCAGGAGGACGGCGGCTTGCACCGCTGTTGGCGTCTGCATAGTCAGCGACGCCGTTGGCGACGCGGAGGGGAGGTAGTGGCGCATCGCGCCAAGCAGAGTGCTCTGCGGCCTCGCCCGCGCGACGTCGTAGCCGACGCCGGCGAGCGAGACCACAAGCCCCGCGACCACCCAGTGCCAAAGGGTCGGGGCGCGAGTCATCAGGGCACGCAGAGCTCGGTGTTCCCCTCGAACCCGTCATCCGACGATCCACTGGTCGTCGTGGCGCTGCAGGTCTTGTACGGTCCGTTCGTTGTCGTACCGGTCGAGGTGGACGTCCGGTCCTTGTACAGGGTCTTGTAGCCAGCGGAGCAGTTCGTCTGCGTAAAGACGAAACCGCCGCTTTGCATGAAGACGTTCAGGTTGAACTGGAGCGACGTCTCGCAGCTGGTGATCGGCTGGGAGCCGCACGCCGTGAGCGTGCCCATGGCGCACGCCGTGGACGTCACTGTGGTCGTCTGCGCCCTCGCGCGCGACACATCGACCGTGGCAACGGTGAACAGCAATGCAAATACGCCGAATGCGGCGCGCGGAATGGTCATCATCATGACAAACCTCGGGATCTATCCGTGAAGTGGCGCGCCGCAGAGTGCGTCGCACCGGTCGACGCGACCCGGATCCGCGCGACGGAGCCACCATACCACCCTCTCGTCAGCGCACTGTCACCAGATTCCTGCAGGCATGGCCATTCCACCGCCGGAACGCTATTCCCCGCTTGGAGCGCCCCGCCACGGCGCCTAGTTTTCCTGCTGTAGTCATCCCGACAACCCGACTCTCCAATGCAGCCTCTCATGGAGCGGATCACCGGCGCCCTCGCCTCGGTCCGCAACCCCCGCACCGGCGCCGATGTCATGGCCGCCGAAATGGTGCGGGATATCGCCACCACGGTAAACGGCAAGGTGCGCCTCACGCTCCTGCTGGCCGCGGATGACGACGCCACCCTCGTGCGCGACGTCCGACAGGCCATCGAGGCGCTCGCCGGCGTTACCGATGTCCGCGTCGACGTACGCGACCCTGCTCAGACTGAACCCACGCCGGCGCGCCGCGCGCCGACCTCAGCGCCTTCAGGACCGTCAGCAATGAATCAGCCGCAAGCACCCGCCACCGGGGGCATGAAACGCTCCCTCCCTGTCATGGGCGCCGCCCCCAAGGCGCCGCCCAAAGTTCCCGAGCCCGTCGCCTACCCGCAGCTCGGTCGCATCATCGCCGTGTCGTCGGGCAAGGGTGGCGTGGGCAAGAGCACCGTGGCCGTGAACATCGCCGTGGCGCTCGCCAAGATGGGCAAGCGTGTGGGCATTATGGACGCCGACATCTACGGCCCCAACCTGCCGCTCATGCTCGGCGTTGATGCCGCGCCGTCCGTCGTGGATGAAAAAATCATTCCGCTTGAGGCGTACGGCATCAAGGTGATGTCGATTGGGTTCCTGATCGAGAAGGAGCAGCCGGCCATCTGGCGCGGCCCGATCGTGATGAAGATCCTCACGCAGTTCCTGAAGGACGTGGCGTGGGGACAGCTCGACTACTTCCTGGTCGACATGCCGCCGGGCACCGGTGACGCGCAGCTCTCACTCGTGCAGGCCACACAGGTGCATGGGGCCGTGATCGTGACCACGCCGCAGCAGGTGTCGGTCGGTGACGCGCTCCGCGGCGTCAAAATGTTCGAGCGCACCGCTGTACCCGTGCTCGGCATCGTGGAGAACATGTCGTACTTCGAGAACCCCGAAACCGGCAAGCCGATCGCTGTGTTCGGCACCGGTGGCGGTGCACGGTTGGCCGCCGAGTGTAACCTGCCCCTTCTTGGACAGGTGCCGCTCGATCCGCGCATTCAGGAAGGCGGTGACACGGGTCGTCCGATTGTCGATGCCGAGCCGACCTCGCGCGCCGCGAAGGAACTCGAAGCGGTTGCGCAGCGTGTTGTGGAGCGCCTTGTCAGCATCTACGGCGCGTAGTCGGACAGTGAACGACACCACCGCGACGACCCAACACGCATACGATGCACTGCTCGCCGGCATGACGCCGGCCGAGCGGCTGCAGCGCATGCTGTCGCTGACGTGCCTTGCACGGAATCTCGCGTGGGCGGGAGCGGAGCGAGCGGTGGGGCATCTCGGGAGACCGAAAGTCGTGGAGCGATTTTTCCTGCAGCTCTACGGGCCGGATGTTGTCGTACCGCCATGCGTGCTGACCGCTGCGGCCGGCGTATCGGCGGCACCACGTGGGGTGTGACAGCCTGTGACCGCAGACCCGGCAGACCTCTCGCTCGTTATTGAACGGATTGTTGCAGCGTTCAGGACTGCGGGCGTACCGTACTTCATCACCGGGTCGTTCGCGAGCAGTATGCACGGCGAGTTCAGGGCGACGAACGACGTGGACTTTGTGGCGGACTTCCGCCACGGTGATCTGCGTGGAGTCCTTCGCGATCTGGCATCCGAATTCATCGCTGATCCAGCTGTGGCGGCGGCCGCCGTCTCGCGGGGAGAATCATTCAACCTCATCCACGCCACGACGTATTTGAAGGTTGATGTATTTACCGCGACTGGTGAGTTCGAGCGTCAAGCGATTCGTCGCGCGATCACCGTAACGCTGCCCGGCGCCGGTGCGCCAATCGCCGTCGCGGCGGTTGAGGACATTCTGCTGGCCAAGCTGCGCTGGTTTCGTACAGGCGGCGAGGTGTCTGCCGTTCAGGAGCGCGACATTCAGCGACTGGTCGCCCTCAACCGCGATCAGCTCGATCTGACGCACCTTGCTCAGTGGGCTGCCGCTCTTGGTGTCAGCGATCTTCTGGAGCGCGCGATTGCTCGCTGAAGACAACGCCCCACGCGGTGAACTCGTCGGGGAGCCGTTAGCCCTCACGATTCGCCGCGTGGCGCTGCCGGCGGTCGTCGCGAACCTGCTCATGACCACGTTTCACAACGTGGACACGTTTTGGATCGGACGAACGCTCGGCCCCGATGCGCTCGCCGCCGCGACGAGTTCGATCTTCTGGATCTGGCTCGTGATTTCGATCGGCGAGATGGTCAGCATCGGCCTCGATGCGATCGCCGCCCGTCGGCACGGCGAACGTCGCCCGTCGGAAGCGGCGCGCACGATCAGCGAAGGCTTCGTGCTGGCGCTGCTCTTGGGCGGCGCGATCGCGCTGGCCACACCGTTTGTGTTGCACTGGCTCTTCGCCGTGATGAACACGGGCGCCGACGTCAGCGCCATCGGCCGACAGTACCTCGGCACGTATCTGCTCGGCATGCCGCTCATCTTCGGCTTCTTCGCCGTCGATGCCGCGTTCCGCGCCAAGGGCGACACGCGCACGCCGCTGTACATCCTCGCGGTGACCACCGTGCTCGGGCTGGTGCTCGACCCGATACTCATTCGCGGCCTGGGACCCGTGCCCGCGTTCGGTATTCGCGGCGCGGCGCTCGCCACCCTTGTACCACGTGGGCTCGGCTGCATTGCCGGTGTGATCATCCTGCAACGTCGCAGCATGCTGCGGTGGGCCGCGCCGCGCTGGGACGTGATCGCGAGCATCGCGCGCGTCGGCGCGCCGGCGGCGCTGACGGGCGTGGCGTTCAGCGCGATCTACGTGCTGCTCACGCGCATCACGACGCAGTTCGGCACACCGGCACTGGCTGCACTCGGGCTGGGCTTTCGCATCGAGAGCGTGGTCTATGTCGTGTCGGTGGGCATGGGCGCTGCGGTGGCCGCGATCGTGGGGCAGAGTATGGGTGCCGACGATCCCGATCGTGCCGAACGCGCCGGATGGACCGCCACCGGTATCGTAAGCGTAGTCGGTGCGGTAATGGCCGGCGCCTCATTCTTCTTTGCCGAGGACTTCGCGGCGATCTTTTCCACCGACCCCGGGGTGATAGCCGAGGCGGCGCGCTATCTGCGGATTGCCGCGTTCTCTCAGCTGTTCCTGGGCGCCGAGGTCGTGCTGGAAAGCGCGATGGGCGGTGCTGGGTGGACGTTGTGGCCGATGATCGGGTCGAGCACGATCACCGTGCTGCGACTGCCGATCGGGGCGTGGGCGGCCGCGCAGTGGGGCACCAGCGGCTTGTGGTGGACGCTAGCGCTGACCGCTGCGGCTCGCGGCCTGTTGATGGCCGCGCTGTGGGGCAGTGGACGGTGGCGTCGCGTGAGGGTGTAATGCGCTACTGCGCTACACCGAAGCCACCGACCACGGTGCCGTGGGCCGAGATTGCCGTTACCGTAAATTTTGATCCTGCCGACGCCGTCGTGGCCGGCACGGCTGGCGTGTCCCGTTCGGAACTCACCGTGCGCCGCTATTACGACTGCGCCGCTGATCAATACGTATGGAACACCCCCATCTGTCGGTACCATCGGCACGGCGTATCGCATCCCACGGTCGCTGGTCCTCGACGTCATGGCCGTATTCTACTCCCCCGACGAACCCGGCTACGGGTACGGCTCGGGCGTGACCTGTGCGCCGTTCATGGCGCCAGCCTTTGATCGGGCGCCGGCACCGCTCGTGAACACGCGACGGAGCATCGCTATCTCGCGCAAGACGCTCACCCGCTCGACAGAAGGCCGCGAGATCCTCCAGCGCACGCGCACCTCCGCGCGCGACTTCGAATACGCAACACCGCTGCGGCGATCGCTCAAGAAGCAGTAGCCATCGCCGCGCCACGGCGACACGTTACGACATGATCGCTCCCGCCATCACGCTACTCACGGATTTCGGCACCGCCGACGGCTACGTCGCCGAAATGAAGGGCGTGCTCACCACGCTGGCGCCCGGTATTCCGCTGCTCGATCTCACACACGACGTGCCGGCGCAGGATGTGGCGTTCGCCCGCCTCACGGTCGCTCGCTACTGGCGTCGCTTTCCGGTGGGCACCGTGCATCTCGTGGTCGTCGATCCCGGCGTCGGCACCTCGCGCGAGGCGATCGCTGTGTGCAGCGAAGGACGCTTTCTGGTGGGGCCTGATAACGGGGTGCTGTCGCCGGCGCTCTTTGCACTCGATGCGCGTGTGGTGTCGCTCACGATTCACGCGCAGGCCTCGCCCACGTTCCACGCGCGGGATGTGTTTGCCCCGGCCGCCGCGCAGTTGGCACGCGGCCTGTCGCTTGAGATGCTCGGCGAGCCATTCACGGAGCCCGTGCGACTGCGTACGCCGCAACCGCGACGCGCCCCCGATGGCGCACTGCACGGCGAGATTCTCACCATCGACCGCTTCGGCAACGCGATCACCAATCTGGCGGCCCGCGACGGCGTGGCGGTGCAGGTGGGAGGGCATCAGGTGCGGTTGGTGCGCACGTACGGCGAGGCCGCGCCTGGTGAACTGGTGGCATTGGTAGGCTCGAGCGGCTTCGTAGAGATCGCTGTGCGCGATGGCCACGCGGCGGCCCGGCTGAGGCTGTCGCGCGGTCAGGCGGTTGAGCTCGGGCCGGTGATGCGTTGACATCATTTGCATGATGCGTTAGCATCATGTATGCGCACGACCATCGATCTCGACGACGCCCTGCTCCAGCGCCTCCGTGACAAGGCTCACCGCGAAGGAGTGCCGTTCAAAGCGCTGCTGCATCGCGTGATTCTTCGCGGCCTCGACGACGCCCCATCGGCTCGACCGAAGCGCTACGAGCCCCCCTCGTACAGTATGGGCCCCATTCGCGAGGGTTTCGATCTCGTAAAGGCCCGCTGGATCGCGGACGATCTCGAGGACGAAGAGATCATCCGCAAAATGAATGAGGGGCGCTGACGCGTGATCGTCCCCGACGTCAACCTGCTGGTCTACACGCTCAATCGTGACAGCCCGCAGTGCACTCGCGCGTGTGAGTGGTGGCGCACGCTGCTCAACGGTGATGAGCCGGTCGGTCTCACGTGGGTCACGGTGATGGGCGTCGTACGCATCAGCACGAACCCGCGGATCTTCCACTCGCCGCTCGCGCTCGTCGATGTCATTGCGAACGTCGACGAATGGTTTGCGCGGCCGGTGGTGAGCACGCTGGAACCTGGCGCTCGGCATTGGTCGATAATGCGTACGTTGCTGGCCGAAGCCGGCCGCGGTGGCAACCTCACCACCGACGTACATCTGGCCGCGCTGTGCATCGAGCGTGGTGCGACGTTGCACAGCGCTGACGGCGACTTCGCGCGTTTTCGTGGGCTGCGCTACGAGAACCCGCTGCGCTGACCTATCGAACGGCACCCCTATTGGCGCCGTTCGAGCCTACGGCTCGGCGCCGTTCCCGGTGCCGCGATCAATTCCGCCGTTGGCGCTCACCGGTCGCCGAGCGGCCACGACGCCCTGCACAGGTGTCGGGGTTTGCCAGCCCGGTGCGGCGACTTCTATCGTGGTGGTCGTCGAGGCAGCGCCCCAGCGCGACGCGAAGCGCGAGCGGCCGAAACGCATGGACAGTTGCGCCACACCCATCCGGGATTTCACGACCGCGCCCAAGCCCACGGTGGCCACGGCCCACGTAAAGGCCACCGCGATGAGCCGCGCGATCGCGCCGGCCACCGGCACCTTGGCGGCGATGGCGACACCGAACCAGATCAGGCTGAGCGTGATGAGCCCAACGGCGAGTCCGCGGAGGGCGGTGCTGCGTTCGCTGCTGCCGGCCCTGCGTCCGGCCAGCGCCCTTCCGATGACCAGGGCCACGGCCAGAATGCCCAGCGTGAATGCGCCGGCGTAGGCCAGCGCCCAGGCGAAGGCCGCAATCGGAATCACCAAAATGCCGATGATGGTAATGGCGCACGCCACCAGCAGCACCACCAGCAGGGGTACCGCCAGCAGCTGCCAGAGCATCCCCACCCAGAAGCTGCCGGAGATGTCGCGGGCGGCGGTCTTGGCGACGGCGGTCAGTGCCTCTTCGGCGGTCATGAGCACGACGAGACCGATAATCAGGCCGATGCCAAACACGCCCGCGACCGCGAGCAGATTGGTGGTCGCCGTCAGCATGCCCTGACCTTACCGGGCACGACGCGAGGCGGTGGCGAGGGCGCGAAGTCCCACAACCCCCATCCCCACGATGGCCACGAATCCGCCCACCGCCATGGCCGCCAGTTCAGGCGAGCCACTTTGCATGGCCGCGATGCCCGGCTGCCCAAGTACGGTGGACGCCACGTCGCTGGAGGCGGCCACGATCTGGTCGCGCACCCCTTCGGCGCCAAGCTGCGTGAGAATGAAGGCCATGTCGGCGCGCGCCACCACCCAGGTGGCGCCGGCGGTGGCCAGTCCCGCCGTAATCGCCGCGCCGAAACCGGCCGCGATACGAGCCGGACGCGTAGCCGGGACGAGCCGCTCGACGGTGCGTGTAGCGGCGGCGTGCCACGGCTCGAACACCTGCACCTGCGTCATGACCCGATCAGAGAAGTTCACGGATGGGGCAAAATCGGGAAGCGCATCGAGGGCCACCATCAGCGCGCTGGCACTCTCCAGTTCCTGACGGCACGAAATGCACGATCTGACGTGCGCTCGCAAGGGAGCGACGCCAAAGCCTTCCTCCCCGTCCAGCAGGAGCTCGATTTCGTCTGATCTCAGGTGTCTGTCGTGCATTCGTGGCCTCCACGGGAAACTACGCGCCTGCCCGCCGTCGGGTTTCACAGGGTTTCAGGCAATCTTGACGAAGATTGCTTCACAAAGTCCATCAATCCCGAAGCCCCTCGAGCGCCTTGCGAAGCTCGTGGCGGGCGCGGTGGATGTAAGTCTTCACCGTGCCCAACGGCAGGTCGAGCGTGGCGGCAATCTCTTCGTAGGAGCGACCTTCCACATGACGCAGCATGATGCACGCCCGATACTCGGGCCGCAGCTTGGCGATGGCGCGTTCGATGGCCGATCCCAGCTCCTTGGCCTCGAGTTCATCAAGGGCACTCTCCTGATCCGCTTCCAGGTTAAGCGTCGTGGCCTCGACCTCGCTGGCCGTTGAGGCGTGCGGGGAGCCGTCCATGCTGATCGTGTCCAGCCGCCGCCGCCGCAGGTGATCGATGGCCACGTTGTTCGCGATCTTGAACAGCCAGCTCGAGAACTTGAACTCGGGGCTGTACTTGTCGATGTGGTTCAGCACCTTGACGAACGCATCCTGCGCGAGGTCTTCGGCCGTCTCCCGGTCGCGGACCATGCGGAAGACGAGCGAAAACACCGGCCGTTCGTAGCGCCGCACCAGCTCGCGAAATGCGAGCTCACGGCCTTGCTGCGCCAAGTGAACGACATCGGCATCGGGGAGTGTTCCCAGCTCGTCGAAAGTCTGCATCGGATCGCATAACCTAGCACGGGCGTACGCTTGCTCGCACTCCCCCGCCTGTCGATGTTTCGCCAATGCCAGTCGTCCCGCCTCCGAACGAGGCCCCCGAACGCGCGGAATCCACCGGCCGTGCCGAGCAGGCCGCCCGTGGGGAAGGGAAGCGCGAGTACGTGCAGCAGATGTTTTCGGACATCGCGCCGCGCTATGACCTGCTGAATCACGTCTTGTCGATGAACCTCGATACGGGCTGGCGGCGGAAAGCCCTGCGCGCCCTGCAGTGGTCCCAGCGACCGGCCGGGAGCTACCTCGATCTTTGCGCCGGTACGCTCGATGTCGGCGCCGCGCTCGTGAAACAGCGGGGGTTCACCGGCTTCGTCATCGGTGCCGACTTTGCCGTGCCTATGCTGCGTCACGGCAACGGCAAGGCGCCGCGTGACGTGCTGGCCCCCGTCGGTGCCGATGCGCTGGCGCTGCCGTTTGCCGGTGCGTCGTTCGATGGTGCGATCGTCGCCTTCGGCATCCGCAATGTGGCCGATCTCGATGCCGGATTGCGCGAAGTGCATCGCGTACTCACCCCTGGCGCTCGCTTTGTGATCCTTGAATTCTCCACGCCGCCGCTGGCGCTCGTGCGCACCTTTTACCACCTGTACTTTCATCACGTGCTGCCGCTGGTGGGACGTCTCGTGAGCGGGCACGGCAGCGCGTACACATATCTGCCGATGTCGGTATCGCGTTTCCCCACTGAGGAAACGCTCGCCGGCCACCTGCGCCGGGCCGGATTCACCACGGTGACATGGGAACGCCTCACCTTCGGCATCGCCGCGATTCACGTGGGGACCGCGTGAGGAACGACATGTCGCACCGCCCGGATGAACTCTGATGTCTCTCGATACGCTTTCTGATTTCATCGCCGCCATCGAGCGCGCCGGCGAACTGCATCGCATCACCGAACCGGTGAAGGTGCATCTCGAGATTACCGAAATCGCCGACCGCGTGTCCAAGATGCCCGGCGGCGGCAAGGCGTTGCTGTTCGAGCATCCCATCCTGCGCGACGGCACGCGTTCGCAGTATCCGGTGGCCATCAACTTGTTCGGTTCCATGCGCCGGATGGCAATGGCGCTCGGTGTCGACGATCTCGACGCTATTGGTGATCGCATCACGGCGCTCATGGATCTCAAAGTCCCCGACGGCTTCTTCGGCAAGCTGTCGCTGCTGCCGCGATTGCTCGAGCTGTCGAAGTTTCCGCCGCGCACCAAAAGCGGCACGCCGTCGTGTCAGGACATCGTGTGGCAGGGTGACGAGATCGATCTCGACAAGATCCCCGTGCTGCACTGCTGGCCGGAAGACGGCGGCCCGTTCCTGACCATGACGGCGGTGATCAGCAAGGATCCGGCGCGGGGCATCCGCAACGTTGGCATGTATCGTGTGCAGCAGCTGGACAAGAAGTCGGTGGCGATGCACTGGCAGCGCCACAAGACCGGCGCTGAGCACATGCGGCAAATGGCCGAACGCGGCGAGAAGATGCCGGTGTGCATCGTGGTCGGTGCCGATCCCGCCAGCATGTTTTCGGCCAGTGCACCGCTGCCGCCGAACATCGACGAGTTTCTGTTTGCGGGCTTCCTGCGCCGTGATCCGGTGAAGCTCACGAAGGCCGTGTCGTGTGATCTCGAAGTGCCGGCCGACGCCGAGTTCGTGATCGAGGGCTATATCGACCCGTCGGACGCACTGGTCGTTGAAGGCCCGTTCGGCGATCACACCGGTTTCTATTCCGAAGCCGACCTGTATCCCAAGGTGCATGTCACGGCCGTCACGATGCGCCGGAACGCGGTGTATTCCACCACGATCGTGGGCCGTCCCCCAATGGAAGATTTCTACCTCGGCCACGCCACCGAGCGCATCTTCCTGCCGCTACTCAAGCTCACGACCCCGGAAATTGTGGACTACCACATGCCGGCCGAAGGCGGCTTTCACAACCTCGTGTTCGTGAGCATCGACAAGAAGTATCCGGGGCATGCCGACAAGGTGATGCATGCCTTGTGGGGACAGGGGCTCATGTCGCTCGCCAAGGTGCTCGTGGTGGTGGATAAGGAAGTGAACGTGCGCAATCCGGTTGAAGCGTGGTGGGTGGCGCTGAACAACATGGATCCGCAGCGCGACGTGCGATTCACCATGGGGCCGGTCGATGTGCTTGATCATGCCAGCCGCGCGTTCACCTACGGCAGCAAGATGGGCATCGATGCCACGCGGAAGTGGCCGGAGGAAGGCTTCACGCGCGCGTGGCCCAAGGTGATCGCCATGGATGAAGGCACGCAGCGCGCCGTCGATGCGAAATGGTCGAAGCTCGGTTTCCCGCCATTGGGCACGCCATGAGCAGCGTCGTGCCGCCGAAGGGCGCCCGCGATGGTCAGCTGATAACGGGCGAGTCGATGCTGGTGCGCTTGGCCAACTTCGTGAAGTTGCCGCACACCGTGTTCGCGATGCCGTTCGCGTTCGTGGGCGTGTTGTGCGCGAGCGTCGTGGCACCGGTGACCATCGCGATGGTCGGCTGGGTGCTGCTGGCATTCACGGCGGCGCGATTCGCGGGCATGGGGTTCAATCGTATCGTTGATCGCGATGTCGATGCGATCAATCCTCGCACGGCCAAGCGTGAGCTGCCGGCCGGCACGCTGTTGCTGGCGCAGGCCAAAGGATCGGTGGCCGTGGCCAGTGTGCTGTTCGTGGTCGCGGCAGGGCAGTTAAATAGGCTCTGTCTTGTGCTATCGCCGGTGGCGCTGCTCTGGGTGCTGGGCTACAGCTACACCAAACGCTTCACGCGCTACTCGCACCTGTGGCTCGGTCTCGGGCTTTCCATTGCGCCAGTGGGCGGCTATCTGGCGGTCACCGGCGCATGGAGCGACCCCTGGTGGTTATTGTGCGTACTCGCACTGGCGGTGGCATGCTGGAGCGGCGGCTTCGACATGCTGTACGCGCTGCAGGACGCCGACTTCGATCGTCGCCACGGCTTGCACAGTATGCCGTCGGCGATCGGTGTGCCGAAGGCGATTCTCTTTTCGCGCATACTGCACGTGATCGCCGTGTCCTGCCTCTCGGTGGTCGTGTCCACGCATCCGCTGGGTACCGGGGTGCCGTGGGTGCAAACGGTGCTGTGGGGCGGCGTCGCATTCGTGGCCGCGATGCTGGTGTGGGAGCATCGTATGGTGAACGCCGATGATCTCACCAAGCTCGACGCGGCGTTCTTCACGATGAACGGCATTATTTCGCTTGGCTTCCTTACGGTGTTCGCGGTCGCTCGCTTCCTCGCTTCCGGATTCGTCGCATGACGCACGTGGCGGCTCGACATCCCGTTGTGCTGGCTATTACGGGCGCATCGGGCGCGCCGTATGCGGTGCGATTGCTGCAGCAGCTGGTCGCATTGCACGTGCCCACTTGGCTGATCGTATCGAGCCACGGATTCCGCCTGCTGGCCACCGAGAGCGACATCCCCGACCTGCCTACGCTGCGGGCGAAAATCGGTACCGAAGCCTTCGACGCCTGCATCACGGTGTTCGATGACAACGACCGCGGTGCGGCGCCCGCGTCTGGTTCGGCGCGCTCGAGCGGGATGGTGGTATGCCCCTGCAGTATGGGCACCGTGAGTGCGATCGCGCACGGCACGTCGCGCTCGCTGGTGGAACGCGCCGCCGACGTGGCCCTGAAGGAGCGGCGAACGCTTATTCTGGTTCCACGGGAAACACCGTTGTCGCTCATTCACCTCGAGAATCTCACGCAGGTCACGCGGGCCGGTGCCACGGTCATTCCGGCGGCGCCAGGCTTTTACTGCAAGCCGGCCAGCATCGATGACTTAGTAGATTTCGTGGTTGCGCGCGTGCTCGACCATCTCAACGTGGAGCACACGCTGGGTAAGCGCTGGGGCGAAGAGATCAGTAGCGAATGATGTTCGACCCGGCGCTTCACAAGCTGGCGGTCGAGCGCGACCGCCAACGAGCCTGGCTCAATCGCAGCGTCATCGCAACGATCGTCACGGTAGTGATGACCTTGGCCTGCGGACTGCTGTTAAAGCTGTACGGCATTACCGGCAGCACGCGATATATTTTGGCCGTCGTCGGAGGCTGCAGCATGTCGGGCGTGATTCTCGCTGGGGTGCAAATCTCTAAGCGCTTGGCGGAAGGCGTGATGCGTGGGTTGCTGGAGCCTGGCGGTCGGGGGCGCGACGGGGCGGTGTATTCCCACGCCGAGGCGCTCGCGTCGAGAGGGGATTTTCAGGCGGCCTCGATCGCCTTTGACGCCCTGCGGGCCGCCCATGGCGACACTGCCGCGCTGCTTCGCGCGGAGGCCGAGATGCAGATGCGCGCGGGGGGAAATCCGACACGGGCACGCGAACTGCTCATGCGTCTCCGCCAGTCCGTAAATGCCAGCCGTGCCGATGAGCTATTTGCCACACATCGCCTCCTCGACCTGTATCTTGGAGCGTTGGCCGACCCCGGCCGCGCTATGGTGGAACTCCGGCGCATGGCCGATCGCTTTCCCGACTCGCCCGATGGACTGGGCGCGCTCGCCGAACTTCGGCGCCGACGCGACCACCTCGCACAGGACCAGACGCAGATATGAAGGAACCCATCATCATCGGCCTGATTTCCGATACGCACGGACTGGTGCGCCCCGAAGTGTTCGCGGCGTTGGACGGCGTCTCGCGCATTTTCCACGCGGGCGACGTGGGTCCGCCCGAGGTGCTCATCGAGCTGGCCACGCTGGCGCCCATTCAGGCGGTGTGGGGAAACACCGACGCGCCGGGCCGCCCGGATCTGGTAGAGCGGATCGAGGAAGTGATCGACGGGGTGCGCATCGTGGTAACGCACGGACATGAAATCGGTAGCGTGAACCCGCCGCGGCTCGTGAGCGCGTACATGAATGCCAATGTGATCGTGTACGGGCACACACACCAGCAGCTGATCACCAAGGCCGCTCGCCGCATCGTGGTCAACCCCGGCGCGGCCGGCCCGCGCCGGTTCAAGCTGCAGCCGAGCGTCGCGAAGCTGTACATCCTGAACGGAAAAGTGGACGTGGAGTTGATTTCGCTCGGAATTCCGGATGACGTGGTGGTCGAAGACGAGGCGTAGGGTGTGCGCTGACAGACGCCCATGAGTTTGGAGTTGTGCGTTGGAGTGTCGAGTCGTGGGGTGGCCCACTATTAACCCGACACGCGAACTCCGCACGCCGATCTCACGTGCGTGTGTCCGCATACCGCCAATCTCGCGCTTGCCGCGTGAGCGCCTGCCGCGCGAGCGCCTTGAGCGCCCCGACCACCGTGTCGGCCTTGAGTGCCGCGTCGTTCGGACGGGTGCGAAACCACGACTCGATCATCAGCAGTTCGTCGAGCTGATCGACCACGGCGCCGGTTGGCACCTGCCCGCCGCGCGGCTCCAGCGCCTGCAGCGCCGTCACCGATTCCACATCGGTGCAGCGCGCCTCGGCCACCACGCGTCCGTGCCGCACGAGGTACAAGCGGTCATCGCCATCGCGCCCCGGCATCGCGTACACGAAACTGGGTTTGGTGATGACCTCGCGCACCCGCGCCAATTGCGCGTCGAGTTCCTGCAGCGCCGTGAGACGATCGCGCAGCCAACCGGCGCGCTCGTACGACAGCGCGGCGCTGGCGGCGGACATCTCACGTACCAATTGCTGATGCGGTGAATCGTCGCGTCCTTCAAGCACCGCGCGCGCACGGGAGAGCTGCGCGCGATACGCATATTCCGTGGTGGCGCCCACGCACGGCCCTAAACAGCGTCGCGTTTCGTAGCGGTGACAGCCGGGTGTGCGCATGAGCGACGGATGCGCCATGTCGTCGAACAGGTCGACGGCATCGTGCAGCACCATAGGCACGCGGTCGGTACAATCACGCAGGCCGAGCGCGTCGTTGAGTACGCGCAGCGCCTCGACCAGCGGTCGGCGCGAAACAAACGGTCCGATGACCTGCGCCGGCTGCTTTGCGCGTGCTGCGGCACTGGCCCGCTGAATGCGAAGCCGCGGTGCAGGGCCGCCGGCCACGGTGATCACCCACCACTTATCGAGCGGGCGCGCGGCTTTGACGTTGTACTTTGGAAGATGGCCGCGAATCAGCCGCACTTCGCGCAGCAGCGCCGCGAACTCACTGGGCATCGGCTCCCACTCGATGCGCGACGTTTCGCGCAGCATTCGCGCATGACGGTGCTCGGGCCAGGGAAGTCGGAAGTACGAGAGGAGTCGCGTGCGGACCTGCGTGCTTTTCCCCACGTACAGCACTTCACCATGAATGCCGCGCATGAGATACACGCCGGGCACGTTGCGCATCTGCTCGCGCACCTGCGCGCGCAGGCGTTGGACGTCGGCGTCGGGTGAGCCGACCGCCAGGTCGAGCTGGGTCGCCAGTTTGGCCCGCGACTTACCGCTGGCAGTGCGAGCAGAAGACGGTGCTGCGCCCGTCGATCGCGTGTGTGCCGACCAAGCGGCGGCCGCATGTGAGACAGGGCTCACCGGCGCGGCCGTAGGCGGCCAGCTGCTCGACAAAAGATCCGCGTTCCCCGCGCGCATCCCGGTAGTCGCGGAAGCTCGTGCCGCGCGCCGCGATGGACGCGGTCAACACGGCACACAACTGCTCGCGAAGCGTGGCGCTCTCCTGCTCGGAGAGGGTGCACGCGTCGCGCGACGGATCGATTCCGGCCAGCCACAGAGCCTCGTTCGCGTAGATGTTGCCGACGCCGGCAAGTCGCTTCTGGTCCATCAGCAACACTTTGATGGCTCGACGCGACTCCCGAACAAGAACCGAAAACTCGGTGTCGCCGAGCTGCGGGTCAAGCGGTTCGGCACCTAATGCGCTCGAATACTTCGTAAAACGTTCGGGTGACATGAGGGCGACCGTACCCAGTCGCCGCACGTCGCGGTAGTGCAGGGCTCGCCCGTCTTGCAGGCGCAGCGTAACAGCGACGTAGGCCCTATCGGCCTCAGTGAGCGACCCATCATCAACAACCATACCGCCGGTAAAGCGAGGCTGCACCACCACACGCCACGGCGGCTCGGCGATGTGCGGCTCAGCGATGTGCGGCCCAGCGGGACACGACCCAGTCAAGCGCATATCGAGCACGATCAGCTTCGCGCGTCGCCAAACGTGGGCAATGGCGAGTCCGTTCAGTGCTTCCTGAAAGCCCGCCGCATCGGCTTCGCGCAGCACGTCGGCTTTGCGTACCACCACCCCCACGATCGTGGCGCCACCCACCATTGAGTTGAGGTCGCGCGCGATGGTTTCCGTTTCGGGAAGCTCAGGCACGTCGCGCGGCTTCCCGCCATCCGATGTCACGACGATGAATCGCGCCCTCGAACTCGATGCGCGCGGCCGCCTCACGGCTGGCCTCCTGCGCATCGGCGAAGCTATCGGCCATCGCCGTCACCGCGAACACGCGACCGCCGCTCGTGTGCAACGATCCATCATCGGCGCGCGCGGTGCCCGCGTGATACACGCGCAAATCGTCGCTGAACGACGGCAGCGTGATATGTTGGCCGGTGACCGGCGCATCGGGATAGCCCTGCGACGCCACGACGGTGGTGACCGACGCGCCCTCGCGCCACGTGAACGGCGACAGACTGCCGATGCGCCCACCATGTGCCACGGTCATCATGGGATCGAGCAGACTGCTGGTGAGCATCGGCAGTATCGCCTGCGTTTCGGGATCACCAAAACGGCAGTTGAACTCGACGACTTTGGGGCCGTCTTCGGTCAACATCAGGCCGGCGTACAGCAAACCCGTGAACGGCGTGCCGCGCCTGCGGAGGGCATGCAGGGTGGGCAGCAAGATGCGTTCGGTGACATCGTCGACAAGCGCGGACGTGGAAAATGACACCGGCGTGTAGGCGCCCATGCCGCCGGTGTTCGGACCCTCGTCGCCATCGAACAGGCGCTTGTGATCCTGCGCGCCAATCATCGGCATCACGTTGTAGCCGTCGGTCACGGCGAACAGCGACAGCTCTTCGCCGGTCATGAACGATTCCACGAGGCACTCGCTGCCGGCGTCGCCAAAGGCTCTGTCTTCAAGCACCCGCTCAATCGCCGCGTCGGCTTCCTTAATCGTGTGGCAGATGATCACGCCCTTTCCGGCAGCCAGCCCGCTCGCCTTGATCACGACCGGCACGCCGAAGCGCGTCCGCACCGCGTCCTTCGCGTCGGCCGACTGCTTGTGCGTCTCGGCGCGGGCGGTCGGAATTCCCGCCGCCATCATCAACGCCTTCGTGTCGGCCTTCGACGTCTCGACCTTCGCCGCGCCCATCGTGGGCCCAAACACCGGCACGCCGATGTGCCGCAAATGATCCACCAGGCCGATGGCCAATGGCGCTTCGGGTCCGACAACCACGAGCTTCACCTGTTCACGCTCAGCCAGCTCCGCGACCTCGATCGGGTCGCAGGCATCCACGGACACCACGCGGGCCAACTGAGCAATGCCAGGATTTCCCGGGCCGGCCACGATATCGACGGTGGTATTCTCTCGCGCGAGTGCGTCAGCGAGTGCGTGTTCACGGCCGCCAGCGCCGAGGAGCAGGATCTTCATACCGCGAAATCTAGTCCAATGCGAGAGTGAAGAGAGACCCGCTGACCCTTGCAGAAACGATCACGCAGAGATGCAGAGGGCGCAGGGCTCGCAGAGAAACATTTGCTGTTCTCTGCGTACTCTGCGCCCTCTGCATCTCCGTGTGATCAGTTCAACCCAACCAGTGAATCACACCCCAACCGGCGGCTCAGGCGCTGGCGGCGATGGCGGTGGAGCGGCCGGAGGAGGCGGCATGTCGTCACCCATGCTGGCCGCACTGGCCGCCGTCTTGAACGCGTCACGAAACGCGTCGGCCGCACGGTTGATCACATCACCCACAGTTTCGGCGGCGGCCTTCGCTTTATCAGCGTAGTAGTCCTTCGCGTCGCGCAGATCATCGCGGAGCGGGCGCTCCGCCTCGCTGCCGCGGCGGATATAATCGCCATTCAGAATTGCGTTGTACGCGCCCGACTGCGGCCAGCGATTCAGTTCGCCGGCCCGCACCGTGTGGAACGGGTGTTCGCGCAGCGCCGTGTTGAGCGCTTTGATCACGTTGTCCCACGCCGAGCCGCCAACTTCGTATTCGACGGCCTGCGCCAGATACGCGTCGAGGTTGATCGTGTCACCATAAGCACGGCCGCCGGCGAGCTTCAGGAACGTCATCAGACTGGCGCGCGGGTCCTGCGTGCCGAGCATACCGGCGCGGTCGGCCGACAGCTCTGACTTGCGATACCACTCGAGCAGGGCGAGCTGGAAGGGCAGCAGGGCGATCGACGCCAGCAACGGCAGTGCGCTCATGCCGAAAAAGAGGACAATGAGGGCGATCGTGCGATACGTGGTGCGCCCCGTCATGATGTGGCCAAGCTGTTGCGCCAGAATGAAGCGCTGCTCCTCGGGCTCCAGCAGTTCGAGTACGCCAGAGTTGATCACGATGAAGGGCTGGTCGAAGCCGACGGCGCCTGCGGTGGCGATCGGGTTCTGCGCCACGTACAGTTGGGGGATTGGGTATCCGGCATTGGGCCAGTCGAGCGCCTGCAGCACGTCGTGGTACAGCGCGTGCAGCGTGGGGCGCTGGGCCGGACCGACCAAGACGGCGTCGCCGAGAAAGAGATTGCGGACGCCGCGTTCGCCAAAGACGCTAGCGATTTTGCGCACGACTTCGTCGAATCCCGGGAGGGCGCGAAGGGTCTGCAGGGCGGCGCGGTCGGCCGGATGTTCCCAGGTGGCCGACGAGATCTGCGTAAGCGGAATGGCGGGCATAATCAGGGGGCTGAAGACACCCTCCCTACGGCGGGAGGGTGCTCAAGTTCCACGCCGTGGCGAATCGGGATCAGATCCCTATAAGGGCACCGTCGAGATCGGCGATCAGATCCTCGGCATCTTCGATACCGCAGGACAGGCGGACCATCCCGTCATTCAAGCCCATGGCGATCTTGATGTCGGCCGGGACCGACCCGTGGGTCATACTGAACGGATGGTTGGTGAGGCTTTCCACGCCGCCCAGCGACTCGGCCAGCGCGAACACCCGTACCCGCTCGAGAAAGTTCCGGGCGTTGTCGATCGTCTTCAGATCGAGCGTCATCATGCCGCCGAAGCCGCTCATCTGCCGCTTGGCCAGCTCGTGGTGCGGATGGTGGGCGAGGCCCGGATAAATGACCCGGTCTTCGCCGAGCCGCTCCAGCAGCCAGGCACCCACGGCGCGACCGTTCAGGTCGTGCTGCTTCATGCGAAGCGGGAGCGTTTTCGCGCCGCGCAGGGCCAGCCAGGCATCGAACGGGCCGGGGACTGCGCCGGCGGCATTGAGGATGAATTGGAGCCGATCGGCCAGCTCATCCTCAAGTACGACCGCGAGGCCGCCGATCATATCAGAGTGACCGTTGATGTATTTCGTAGTCGAATGCCAGACGATGTCGGCGCCCAGTTCCAGCGGACGCTGGAAGATCGGCGTCGCGAAGGTGTTGTCCACGATCAGTAGCACCTGGTGTCGCTTGGCGATGTCGCTCATGGCGGCCAGGTCGGTGAGTCGCATAAGGGGGTTCGTCGGCGTCTCCACGAGCAGGGCTCGCGTGGACGGCGTCATCGCATCCGCCACCCGCTGCGGATCATCCGTATCCACGTAGGTGAACGACAAGCCGAAATGACGCAAGATTCGATCGAACAGACGGAACGTGCCGCCGTACACGTTTTCCCCGCACACGATGTGATCGCCGGCGCGGAACAGCTTCATGATCGAGTCGAGGCAGCCCATGCCGCTGCTGAACGCGAATCCATGCCGGCCGCCCTCGAGCGTCGCCACGTTCCGTTCGAGCGCCTGACGGGTGGGATTCTTCCCGCGGGCGTATTCGTATCCCTTGTTGACGCCGATGCTTTCCTGCACGTAGGTGGACGTGAGGTAGAGCGGCGTCATGATGGCACCCGACACCGGGTCGGGGCGCTGGCCGGCATGGATGGCGCGAGTGGCCATGCCACCCGCGAGGTCTTCGTCGTAAATGCGCGTCATGGGCTCCGTGTGGTCCGAGGCGAACTTGGAGCGGAAACTACTGCCGTCACGGAGCGCCGGCGAGTTGCGCCTCTCGGAATCCGTCGCGATCTGCGCCCACGTGCCCCCGCTCTGCAGCCCAAAGCCGTTGTCTGGCCCACGCTGCCGCGCGATCCAAAGCCGGCGGCCTGATGCGTTTTGCCAGTGCGCTCGCCGGCGCGCCGCGCCGTTGCCTCATCGTGGACGACGAATCGTCGATGCGCGCGGTGGTCCGTCGCCTCCTGAAGGCCGAGGGGTTTGAGTGCCTCGAAGCGAGCTGTGGCGCCGATGCGCTCGAGATTCAGGCGGCCACCCCGTCGCCGCTGGTGCTCTCGGACTATCACATGCCCGGCATGGATGGCGCGCAGCTGCTCACCGCGATCCGCTCGCGTTGGCCCGACACCGCCGTCGTGATGCTCACCTCGGTGTCGGATGTCGACTTGGCGGTGCGCTGCCTCGACGCCGGCGCGCTCGACTATCTCACGAAGCCGTTCGCGATCGAAGAACTGCGTGCCCGGGTCGTGCAGGCGCTGGAGAAGCGCCGCTTGCTCATCGAAAATCAGGCGTATCGCGTGGAACTCGAGGCGCGTGTCGCGCTGCAGGCGCGAAAGTACGAGGAGCTGTTTCTCGCCGCGTTGCAGTCGCTCGCCGAAGCGCTCGAAGTAAAAGACTCCTACACGTGGGGACACTCCACGCGCGTGAGTCGCTATTCGATGGAGATTGCCAGGGAACTGCACGTGGAGCCGTCGCTTTTGTACGAGCTTGAACTCGGCAGTCGTTTGCACGACATCGGCAAGATCGGCGTGCGGGAGTCGGTGCTGAACAAGCCCGGACCACTCACCGATACCGAGTACGCTCACGTGATGGAACATCCGGTCATCGGCTGGCGTCTCCTGGCACCGCTGCTGGGTGACATGCCGCACGCGCTGGCGGTCGTGCGTTCACACCATGAGCGATTCGACGGTTACGGTACGCCCGACACGCTGCGCGGTCATGAGATCCCGCTCGAAGCGCGTATCACGGCGGTTGCCGATTCGTTCGACGCGATGACGAGCGGCCGTTCGTATCGGGACGGCATGCATGTCGAGGACGCGGTGGCCGAACTCCGACGCTGTGCGGGTTCGCAGTTCGATCCGGCCTGCGTGGCCGCGTTCGAGCGGGCGCTGGCCCGTGACGCGATCCCCCGTCCGGATCGCAGCGTGCAGCGTCAAACCCGCCTGCAAATCGTCGCGTAGCGCCTACGCGCCTACGCGCCGGCGCGCATCAGATTTCCCTCGCGGAGTTGCTGGACGGCGATCGCGACGCTGAACGCGCGGACACGAGGGCCAGTCTCGGTGCGCCATCGCGCGGCAAGCATCGAGACGTCGTCGTGGTCGAGCGCACTGAGGACATCGGCCACGTTGTTCGGCGACACGAACGACACACGGGCGCCGGCCATCAGTGGTGCCGCGATGCAGACCGCGAGGGCCTCCGGATCGCTGCAGGGCAGCAGCGACAGTACGTGATCCACGGGCGTCAGCATCAGTTCCGCGACCGCCGCGCGACCGGCGGCAATCAGCGCCCGGTGCGTGCGCAGGTGACGGATACCCGATGCTCCGTATGCCGCGATGCACTCCTCGTCGCGTCCCTCGGTGGCCGTATCGCCCTCCAACGACAGACCGTGGTGCGATCCCAGATCGACCTCCATGCTGCGTCCGGGAACGATAACGCGCGCCGCGCGCGGCGCGTCATCGAGCAGCACCACCGACGTGCCGTCGGGCAGTGATGGTACGCACGTCGCGACGGTGAACACGGCCCCCACGTCGGCGTCTCCCAGTTGCCGGGCGATCGTCGCCGGCGACGCCTGGCAGTCGAGTAGCAGGGCGCCGCGTCCATCCGAGGCGGCCAGTGCCACGAGAAAGGCCGGGCCACTGGGCAGCAGGATCGCTGATCGCCTTCCGGCGAGCGCACGAACCAAGGGCGCGGACCGTTGCAGGAGTGTCACCCCGGCGGCGGCGAGTTGCGAGGCATCGAAGGGGCCAAGTCGGCCCCCGCCGGCGGCGATGGCGAGGGGAAGCAGCGCAAGCGGATCGGACATACTCGAAGAGACTAGTGCACTGGAAGGACGCGTGCCACCGCCGTAACGGGAGGTGCGGCTGGATCGTCTGGAGGCGGGGGTCGGTGCTGCACGGAGGAATACAGCGTCAGGCGTACGTTGGCCGGACGCCGCTTGCCGTCTACCTTGCATCATCCCCAGAATGGACGTCGATTTACCGAGGAGCGAGATGGCATTCGAAGGGCTGATGGTGAGTGTGTCCGGTGTACGCGGACGTGTCGGCTATGGCCTGACCCCTGAAGTCGTGGCGACGTTCGCCGCGGCCTTCGGCGCGTGGGCCGCGCGACATGGTAAACGCACGGTCGTCGTGGGCCGTGACAGCCGGGTCTCCGGACCAATGTTCACGCGCATCGTGCATGGGGCCTTGGAGTCGGTTGGCTGCACCGTGATCGACATCGGCATGGTCCCCACCCCCACCATCCAGCTGGCGGTCGAGTACCACCACGCAGCCGGCGGTCTGGGAATCACGGCCAGCCACAACCCGATCGAGTGGAATGCCCTCAAGTTCATCGGCCCGTCGGGACTTTTCCTGTCGGCCGACGAAGGGGCCGAAATGCGCGCCCTTATGGACAGCGGTATTCCGCGCGCCACGTGGGACGCACTCGGTGAGATCGTGCACGACAGCGAGGCGGTGCAGCGTCACATCGATCAGGTACTGGCGCTCCCTTATCTCGACGTGGACGGTATTCGTGCCCGCCGCTTCCGCGTGGCGCTCGACTGCTGCCGCGGTGCCGGTGGGGTGATCATGCCGCAGTTGCTGACCGAGTTGGGGTGTGAAGTGTACGCCATCAACATGGAAGCCGACGGTCAGTTTCATCGCCCACCGGAGCCGGTGGCCGAGAACCTCGGGGAGTTGGTGGCCCTGGTGAAGGCGACCGCGGCCGACATCGGTTTTGCGACGGACCCCGACGTGGATCGCTTGGCGCTCGTGCTCGATAATGGGATCGCACCGGGCGAAGATTACACACTGGCCCTGGCCGCCCGTACGGTGCTTCGGCATCGGCCTGGGCCGGTGGTCACGAACCTGTCCACAAGTAACGTGGTCGCTGACGTCGCTCGCGACGCCGGCGTTTCCTTTCACTTCGCCAAGGTGGGCGAGGTGAACGTGGCGATGACGATGCGCGACCTGGGCGCCACCATCGGGGGCGAAGGGAACGGTGGGGTCATTCTTCCGGAGCTGCACCTCGGGCGGGACGCGCCGGTGGGTGCGGCGCTGTTGTTGCAATTGATGCTGGAGGAAGCTCGACCGCTCTCCGAGGTGATTGCGGAGCGGCCGAGATATGTGATCGTGAAAGACAAGCTCGATCGTCCCGATGCGCCGTTGGATGCCGTGTATGTGGCACTGCGCGCCGCGTTTCCAGACGCGGTGGCCGATACGCAGGATGGACTCCGCTTGGATTGGCCCGACCGCTGGGTGCATCTGCGCCCGTCGGGGACCGAACCAATTGTGCGCGTGATTGCCGAAGGACCGTCCGAGCAGGATGCGCGCACGTTGATCATGCAGGCCCGGGCGCCGCTGTCGGCTCTCGGATCACTTTAGACCTCGAACGACCATGTGCGGAATCGTCGGCTACGTTGGTAATCGGATCGCGACTCCCATGCTGCTCGAAGGGCTGAAGCGCCTCGAGTATCGGGGGTATGACTCGGCGGGCGTCGCCATCATGAACGGCAAGGGTGTGGAAACGCGCCGGGCGGCGGGCAAGATTGCGCGGCTTGAAGCGGTGATCGCGAACGACCCGCCACTGGGCACGATGGGCATTGCCCATACCCGTTGGGCAACGCACGGTCCGCCGACGGAAAAGAATGCGCACCCGCACGCCAGCCAGAACGGCAAGATTGCGGTCGTCCACAACGGCATTATTGAAAACGCCACCGCGCTCAAGGCGAAGCTGGAAGCGCGCGGCTACGTGTTCAAGTCGGACACCGACACCGAAGTGCTCGCCCACCTCATCGAGGTGGCGTATGCCGGCAACCTCGAAGCGGCCGTGATTGAAGCGCTGCGGCAGTGCGACGGGACCTACGGACTCGCGGCCATCACCAGCGACGAGAAGGACAAGATCGTGGCCGCCCGTAAAGGCAGCCCGCTCCTGATCGGCGTCGGCGAGGGCGAGTATTTTATCGCGTCCGACGCATCCGCCGTGCTGGCCCATACGCGGAATGTGGTGTATCTCGACGACGGCGACATCGCCGTCGTGACGCGCGATGGCTACAAGGTGCTTGACTTCGATTCGGCGATCCGCGACAAGCCGGTGACGCGGATCGACTGGGACTTGCAGCAGATCGAGCGCGGCGGCTATCCGCACTTCATGCTGAAGGAAATCTTCGAGCAGCCGACCACGGTGGAGAACACCATGCGTGGACGTCTTATTCTTGAAGAAGGCTTCTCGAAGCTCGGTGGACTGAACATCTCGAAGGAAGATCTGCTCAAGATCGACAATATCATCATCACGGCCTGCGGCACGAGTTGGCACTCGGCGCTCATCGGCGAAATGATGATCGAAGAGTTGTGCCGTATTCCCGTCGAAGTCGAATACGCCTCGGAGTTCCGATATCGCAATCCGATCGTGACGCCGACGACGCTCTGTATTGTGATCTCGCAGTCGGGTGAAACGGCCGACACGCTCGCCGCCATGCGTGAAGCGAAGCGTCGTGGTGCGCGTACGCTGGGAATTGTGAACGTGGTCGGTTCGACGATCGCGCGCGAGGACGACGGCGGCATTTATCTGCACGCCGGGCCGGAAATCGGGGTCGCGTCGACCAAGGCGTTCACCAGCCAGGTCGTGGCGCTGGCGCTCTTCACGCTCAAGCTGGCGCGCTTGAAAAATCTGAGTGTGGCGCGGGGTCGTGAAATCGCGCAGGCGTTGGCCGACCTGCCGGCGCAGATCCAATCGATTCTGGATCGTGCCCCGGAGATCGAAGAGCTTGCCGAGGAATTCAAGCGGGCGTCGAATTTCCTGTATCTCGGTCGTGGCTACAACTTCCCGGCGGCGCTCGAAGGCGCGCTCAAGCTCAAGGAAATCTCGTACATCCACGCCGAGGGCTATCCGGCGGCCGAGATGAAGCATGGACCCATCGCGCTCATCGACGAGATGATGCCGGTGGTATGCATCGCCCCGCACGACGCGGTGTTCGACAAGATTACGTCGAACATTCAGGAGGTAAAGGCGCGGAATGGTAAGATCATCGCGATCACGACGCGCGAAGAGCCGTCGCTGGCCGGCAAGCTCGATTACGAGTTCCGGATTCCCGAAACGGTGGATCTGCTCACGCCCATCCTGGCGAGTGTACCGCTGCAATTGCTGGCCTACTACATCGCCGTCAAGCGCGGCTGCAACGTGGACCAGCCGCGAAATCTCGCCAAGTCGGTGACGGTCGAGTAGCCGTTTCGGATACCCCACACGGGCGCTTAGCTTTCGGAATGACTGACGCTGTCTCTCCTGAAATTGCCGCTGAGCGCCTCGCGCACGAAATCTCCCGTCGCCGGACCTTTGCGATCATTTCGCACCCCGACGCCGGGAAGACCACGCTTACCGAAAAGCTGCTCCTGTACGGTGGCGCCATCCACCTGGCCGGCTCGGTGAAGGCGCGGCGTGCCACCCGGCACGCCACGTCCGACTGGATGAAACTGGAGCAGGAGCGCGGGATCTCGGTCACCAGCTCCGTGCTGCAGTTCGAGTATTCGGGCTACCAGCTCAATCTGCTGGACACGCCGGGTCACGAAGACTTCTCGGAAGACACGTATCGCACGCTGGTCGCGGCCGACTGCGCCATCATGCTGCTCGACAACCGTCGCGGCGTGGAAGAGCGCACCCGGCAGCTGTTCGAGGTGTGCAAACGGCGTCGCACGCCGATCTTCACGCTCGTGAACAAGTGCGATCGTCACGGTGAAGATCCGCTCAAACTCATTCAGGACGTCGAATCGGATCTCGGCATCGACTGCTTTGCCGCCACCTGGCCGGTGTTCAACAACGATATCTTCGTGGGCGTGTACGATCGACTGAAGCGCGAAGTCCATCTGTTCGAGCGCAGCGGTGACCGTGGTGCCACGCGGGCCGACGACACGATCGTGAGCATCGACGACGAGGCGCTGATCGACGCGATGGGCGAGAGCGCGTTCGATCGTCTGATGACCGACATCGATCTGCTCGACGCTGCCGGTCACCCGTACGATCACGGCCGGGTCATCGACGGTTCGCTCACGCCGGTCTTCTTCGGTTCGGCGCTCACGAACTTCGGTATCGAGCCGTTTCTCCGCGAGTTTCTTGAACTGGCGCCGGCGCCAGGGCCGCGCGAAACGAACACCGGCAACGTGGAGCCGGAGAGCACGGATTTCACAGGCTTCGTGTTCAAAATTCAGGCGAACATGGATCCGAAACACCGCGATCGCGTGGCGTTCGTGCGTATCGTGTCCGGTCACTTCACCGCGAATATGCAGGTGCTGCATCAGCGCAGTGGCAAGCCGATCCGGCTGGCCGCGCCCCAGCAGTTCATGGCGCGCGATCGCGTCAGCATTGAAGAGGCGTGGCCCGGTGACGTCATCGGCATCATGGATCGCGGCAACCTTCGCATCGGCGACACCTTGGGCGGCGACGGAAAACTCGAGTTCCAGGGAATTCCGCGGTTCCCACCCGAGCACTTCGCCCGCGCGATTCCGGCCGATCCGCTGAAGCGCAAGCAGTTCGACAGCGGCCTGCGTCAGCTCACCGAGGAGGGCGCGGCCCAGGTGTTCTTCGCGGAGACTTCCGCGGGCTCACAGCCCATCGTGGGGGCCGTGGGACAGCTGCAGTTCGACGTGATGGCGTTCCGTCTCGAGCATGAGTACGCCGCGCCGTGCAAGTTCGAGAAGATGACGTACCGCTGGCCACGCTGGATCACCGGATCGAAGGCTGACGTGGAACGCGTGGCCACGGGACAAGGGCGCCTCAAGCTGTTCGACCATAAGGGACATGTGGTCGTGCTGTTCTCGGATGCGTGGGCACTGCGGCGCGCGCTGCAGCATGAGTCGAGTGTGGTGTTCCACGAAACGGCCCCCTGATCCACTGATGCGCGCGGTGTGATGACACACGGGAAGCGATTGTGGTGGCGAACGTGTGAACGACAAACGGAAGTACTGACTCAGATCTTTCAACGAAGGTGGCCACCATCGTTGCAGGCATCGAAGCGGTACTTCCGTTTGTCGTTCACACGTTCATATCCAACCAACTACCGGTGTGCAATCACACCGCGGGCACCCGCGGCCTTACTCTGCGATTTCCGCAGGCGTTGGCACGACGGCGGCGATTTCGATCTGGCGTCCTACGTGGCCGATCACAAATCCGCCGTCTTCCGACGACGTGAAATAGATCCGCAGGCAGGTGAGCGGGTTCGCGCCCTTGCGAAGCTGGTCGGCGCACTCGATCTCACGCTCGCCATCGCGAAAGATGTAGGGCGTCTTGCGACTGCCGTCGGACGGTCCGGGTGAGAAATCAACACCGAGGTCGATGAAGACATCCCCCAGCGGGCGACCCAGTGCGCGGTCCTGACGACGACGGCCGACTTCGCCGAGGGCCTTCAGATACGACCACGCGGTATCGGGGTCGGGGAACGACGACTCGCGGGCTGCGGAGAACGCCGAGGGGAGCAGTCGGAGCGCGTCGGAATAGAGGGCCTGCGCGCGTTCGACTGCCTCAAGCACCGACTGCGGGGCGTCGCTCGCTGGCTTGGAGATCGGTTGGCGTTCCTTGTGGGCGGCAAGCGTCGTGCGCAGGGCCCGGGCCGAGGCGCGCTCGGCCTCAAGCTGTTCTCGAGCCTCAACCAGCCGTTCGCGGGTGCGGGAGAGCTCACCCTCTGCGGAGCGGACCGCGTCTTCGTATTGTCGGACCAGCGAGATCAGCTGACCCTTGTCCATCTCCACGCCCGACTCGGCGGCGGCGAGCGCTTCCGTGGCGTCCGGGCGCTTGCCGTATGTGGACGCCCGTTGATCGCGGAGTGTGTCCACGATGGCCGGATCGGAGAACGGACGGTGCACCGACACTTCGGCCAGGCGCTGAACCAGCCGGCGACGTTCTCCGGGAAGGGCCAGCGCACGGGCCAGGACGAGCGGGTGCTGGAACGGATCAGATTCGAGCGTGAAACCAGGCAGGTAGGCGCGGGCCGAACCGAGGAACACACTCCGCGCGTGACCGCCCACGGCATCGGAGAGTGCAAACGTGTCGGAATGGCGCAGCATGAAGCAGAGCCCCAGTCCGAACATCTCGGCGGCGAACTGTTCAGGCGGCATCACGTAGCCACCGTCGGGCAGTTCGGTAAGCAGGAGCACCGGCATCGTCCGAGCCGGATCGCAGAGCACGAAGCGCACGAAGGCGTCGAGCGTACCGGCCTCGAGCTGCGTGGGGATCCTCTGCAGCGGACCGTCGTTCGACACGAGCGTGAACTGCGTATCGAGTTCGGAGAGCAGGCGGGGCGGTCGTACCGGCGGAGGCGCGCCGTTGCTGAGGCCTCCTTGGGTACTCACGCGGAGGTTCACCTGTCGGTGGACCGAGCCGCTCGCGTTCGTGGTCACCACGTAGGTGACGTGCGTGGACCACTGCAGCGAACGATCGAGAGGATCAGGCGCGTGCACCACGATGTCAGCCAGCGCCGATCCGCCTTCGCGGTACGGCGCCCACCGGAGGATACGTCCACCATCAAGCGTGTGATTGGATGGAGTCTCCCAGTTTAACTGCTGACCCTGATCGAGCCCGAGCCACGCGATACAAGCGGCTAGGAAAGCGGAGTCGGCCTCTGTCGCCGAAGAACGCGGCGTCAGATCAAAGTGTAGCGCAAGTCGTGGTTGCACGGTCGTCATGATTGACATTTTCCTTCTGCACTTCCGAGAATCGGAGTGCAGTGCCAGACTTTCGCGCTATGCGAATTTTACTTCAGCGTGTGAGCAGGGCCGAAGTACGTATCCGTTCGGACGATCTCGAGGCGGAATCGAGAGTATCCGGGCGCATTCAATCTGGTTATCTGCTTTTGGTGGGGTTCACGCACACGGACACCGAGGGGGAACTCAGATGGATGGCCGACAAGATCGCCGGCCTTCGCCTGTTCGCCGACACCGACGGGAAACTTAATCACGATATCACCGAGCGAGCAGGTTCGCTCTTGGTCGTATCGCAGTTCACGCTGTACGCCGATGTCAGCAAGGGAAGGCGTCCAAGCTTCATCGCCGCCGCCCGACCAGAAATTGCTGTTCCGTTATATAACCAATTCGTGATGTTTTTGCGCCAGCACCAGTTAATTGTCGAAACAGGAGAGTTCGGCGCCATGATGGACGTCGAGCTGGTGAACGACGGCCCAGTCACGATCTGGCTCGAACGAGAAGCCGCGGTCGCCACCCCCGCCTGATAGGCACGCGGCCGGTGAGTACGGGCTCTTCAGGAAAGAGAGTGGGAGAGTCGCCTCCGGCCAGACCTTGTGGCTGGTCGGTGCGACGGGGGACGACCGAGCCGCCGCATATGCCAGGCCAGGGTTTGTCACTCTGCCACACGCCGTCGATGCGCTCGCGTCAGGAGGCGCTGTTCACGCTCGTGAGCGCCCGTTCCAGATCGGCGATGATATCAGCAACGTGTTCGAGGCCGACGCTGACCCGAATGAGTCCATCGGAAATGCCGACCGCCGCGCGCTCAGCCGGTGTCAGCTTTGAATGCGTCGTCGAGGCGGGATGCGTCACGATCGTGCGCGTGTCGCCGAGGTTTGCCGAGTGCGACACCATCTGCACCGCGTCGAGAAACTTCCGTCCCGCCTCGAGGCCGCCCGTCACTTCCAGCACGACGATGCCGCCGCCCTGCGACATCTGGGAGCGCGCCAAATCGTGCTGCGGATGCGATGGGAGAAACGGATAGCGCACCGCCGACAACGTGGGATGTCCCTCGAAATGCTGAGCAAGCGTGAGCGCGTTCGAACAATGGCGATCCATGCGCACGGCCAAGGTCTCGAGCGACTTCGAAAGCAGCCAGGCATTGAATGCACTCATCGTCGGGCCCGTATGTCGCGCGAAGAAGCGGCAATCGGCGATGTACGCCGCATCGCCGACAATCGCGCCACCGACCGCGCGTCCTTGTCCGTCGATGTACTTGGTGGCCGAGTGAATTACGACGTTCGCACCGAGCGCGAGCGGTTGCTGGAGATACGGTGTCGCAAAACAATTGTCGACCACGAGCGGAATTCCGCGCGCGGCCGCGAACTCTCCAAGCCAGCGCAGATCGAGCAGTTCGAGCCCGGGGTTTGATGGCGTCTCGACGAAGATCAACTTCGTCGTGGGACGAACCAATCGCTCCCACGACGTCGCGTCCGCCGCGTCGGCGTAGTCCGACGACACGCCCCACTTGGGAAGAATGCGCGTGAAGATCTGGTGCGTCGAACCGAAGAGCGCGCGTGACGCCAGCACGTGATCGCCCGATGACACGCGGGCGGCGATCGCCGTGAACACGGCGGACATCCCGGACGCTGTGGCGATGCCGTCGTCGCCGCCCTCAAGCAGACACAGTTTGCGCACGAATTCGTCGGTGTTCGGATTCGCGTAGCGGCTGTAGATGTTGCCGGCAACCTCCTCCGCGAACAGCGCACGCGCATGCTCCGCATCGTCGAAACGAAAGCTCGACGTCAGATATAGCGGAACGGAGTGCTCCCGCTCAGCGGAGACGGGCGCCTGCGTGCGGATGGCGAGCGTCTCGAAATGGGCCTGTTCATCGGACATGCGCGTGTGGGATGCGAGGAGAATTACGGTCGTCTAAACTTACTCATATGACCAGCTCCGACCTGCCCTCGCCCGCTCCGGGAACCCGTCCCCGAGTCATCCTCGCCTCCCAGTCTCCGCGCCGCCGGGAGCTGCTCACGCTGATCGGAATCACGCATGAAGTACACCCCGCCAATGTGAACGAATCGGTGTTTCCCGACGAGGCGCCCGTGCCGCACTGCGAACGCCTCGCGCGGGAGAAAGCGCGCACGCTGGCGGTGCTGCATCCGGAGGCCGTCGTGATCGGCTCGGATACGATCGTCGTGATCGACGGTGATATCCTGGGCAAGCCCGGCAACCGAGCGGAGGCCATCGCCATGGTCACGCGCTTGAGTGGACGCACGCACACCGTGTTCACGGCCGTGGCGGTCGCGCATGGCGGCGTGACCCTGTCGGGGGTGGAGTCGGTGTCGGTGACCTTCCGGGCGCTCGATGTGGCGCAGATCGCCGCCTACGTGGACACCGGGGAGCCGATGGACAAGGCGGGCGCCTACGGCATTCAGGGGTTCGGTGCGACCAATGTCGAGCGCATCGACGGCGACTACTTCGCCGTGATGGGACTTCCGCTCGGTCGAATGGTCGGTTTGCTGCGCGATCTGGGTTTCCGCTACGCGTTCGGTCCGCTCACGGTCGTCGATAGCGTTCCTGCCAACGCGTGAGCATGGCGCGCACGTGGTCCACCGTGATGCGCCCCATGCGGTCCTCGCGATAGCTCATGTCGAGGGGATAGTTCTCACCGGGATCGCCGTAGGCATCGATCATCAGATCGCGGGCGAAGTCATACGGTCCGACCCGCTTCGGGTTCGTGTAGCCGAGCAGCGAGATCACGGGCGTGCGTAAAGCGACGGCGAGGTGCAGCGGGCCGGTGTCTGGTGAGAGCGCCACGGCCGCACCGTCGAGGATCGCCGCGAGCCGACGCAGGCCACTGCCCAACGCGGAGTGGGCCATGGGCGCATCGCGCAGGATGATCGCCTCGGCCGCCACTTCGCGCGGGGAGCGACCACCGACGAGCACCGGCTGCAGTCCGAACTCGTTCCACAGAATGTGGCACACGGCGGCCCACCGCTCAGGCATCCAGTCTTTTGCCTTTTTACTGGTGGCCACAACAATCGGTGCGATCGGACGATCGAACTGCGCGTGGAAGTCGCGTTGCCATGCCCGCTCTTCGTCGTTCCACGGACCCAATGTCCACTGCGGGGCGCCGCGTGGCACACCGAGCGCATCGATGAACTCGAAGTACTGATCCTGCACATGCTGGCCGGTGTGCGGCGGAATGCGATGTGTCGTAAACAGCCAGTTCGCATCACGCGCACGTTCGCGATCGAAGCCCAGTTTGATCGGGGCGTGGGTGAAGCTCGTGATGAGGCCGGCCTTGAAGTACACCTGCAGGGCGAGCACGACGTCAAACCGGCGCGACGCAAGTTCGCGACGCGTGTCGAGAAACGCCTTCCAGCCCTTTGAGCGGTCGAAGAGCACGATGTCGTTAACCAGCGGATGGCCACGCACCAGCGTGGCCGGTCCAGGCTGCAGCACCCACGTAATCCGCGATGCCGGCGAATGGGCCTTGATCGCGTGAAGGATCGGCATGACGTGCACCGCATCACCGACCGCACTCATCATCACGATGCCGACGCGATCGAGAGAGCAGGGCGGCAGGGGTGGGGTCGTGGCAGCAGCGGTCACGCTATCGTTCATCGGGGCGGAAAGCAGACGTCAGGTCGGCGGTCACGGCGTCGCTGAACGCGGCGATTCTCGCGTCAGTGACGTCGCAACCAAAGTGGGTGCGCCATTTGCGCACCGACCGCGTGAGGCGCGCGACATTCGTACGCATCGTGTCGTCGGGAGCGCGGGTCGCGTCCCATCGCACGACATCAACGTCGATGATCAGCGCCTCGCTGCCGTAAGGCGTGGGGCGCAGCAAAATATTCTTGACGTTGAGGTCGGGATGGATCACGCCGTGGCCGGCCAGCTGCACGAGCAGTCGCTGCGTGGCCGACAGCGCGGTCTCGCAATCCACGAAGGGCGCGAGGCCCGCGAGCACCATGCCGAGATCGGCGGCGTCGGCCACGTAGCGGGTGACGACGTCCACATGACAGAGACCGAACGCCGCCGGATAGCGCGCGAAGCCGAGCACCTCCGTGGTCGGAATGCCGGCCGCGCGTAACGCGGCCGAGCGCTCCATTTCCACGGGGGCGCGGGTGGGGCGGCGGAAGCGGTCGGCGGTGAGCGGCGCCAGCACACCGCCGTGCCATCCGTGCCGCACCACGACCGGGATACCGCACGACGGGAGCGTGGCCACGTAGACCGGCGCCCGTCCGCGCATGGCGCGCGGCTGCGGCTGTTCCGCGGCCCAGTCGTACAACGTGTCATGTTCGCGCACGATCGCCGCCAGATCGTCGAGGACCACCGGCATGCCGGTGACATCAGCGGCGCCGACGACGCGGGTGAGCGGCGCGGCGTTCATGTGGTGGTCCACGTGGAGGTCACCTGCCACACGTCCTGCGGCGCCCCATGCTGTCGTGCGACGGCGAGCTCCGCACGCGGCGTGCAGGCGTAGGGGTCGGAGAGTCCCGCGCGAACCGCATCGCTGACGAGAATCTCTCCGCCGCCGGCGAGACTGCACAGCCGGTTCGCCACGTTGACGGTGTCACCGATCAGCGTGAACTCGAGTCGGCGCGGCGAACCGATGTTCCCCACGAACGCGTCGCCGCTGTGAATGCCAATGCCGACGGTCAACAGTGGCCGTCCCTCGGACGCCCAGCGCGCGTTCAGCGACTCCAGCGCCTCCAGCATGTCGAACGCGGCCGCCACGGCGCGCGCGGCGTCGTATTCGCCGGCTTCCGGGACGCCCCAGTAGGCCATGATCGCGTCGCCGATGAACTTGTCGAGTGCGCCCTCGTGACGGAACACGCAATCGACCATCGCACCGAAATACTCGTTCAGCTGATCGGCCATCTGCGTGGGCGGCAGGGATTCGGCGATCATGGTGAAGCCGCGGATATCGCTGAACAGCACGACCACGTGCTGGCGCGATCCGCCTGGGGCGACACGGCCCGTGCTGTCGGCAATGCGTAACGCAATCTGCGGTGCGAAATAGCGCTCGAAATTTGCGCGTACGCGGGCCGCCTGCTGCAATCGTGCCGTTGACGCCTCGCGCTCCACCGCGACCGACGCGATGCCGGCGAAGGCCACGAGGAACGCGAGATCTTCGTCGGTGAACACATCCGTTTCGCGCAGATGGTCCACGTACAGCACGCCAAGGGTGGCCTGCTGTTCGCCGATGAGTGGAGCGGCCATCGCCGATTGCACGGCCTGCTGCAACACCGACGCCCCCGCCGTGCGGGCATCGGCTCCGGCATCGTTGGTCAGCAGCGCCACCTGGCGCTCGGCCACGCCATTGGCGATCGCCCGTGGCACGGGGCGGGGAATGTTGCCACGGCGGTCGCGCGACACACGGGTCTGCAGTTTTCCATTGGCATCGCGCAACAGGATGGCGACGCGGTCGGCGTCGAAGCTGCGGAACAGGTCACCGGCCAGCGCCTCGAGCAGCGCATCGAGATCGGTGGAACCTCCGAGGTGTTGCGCGATACCGATGAGTTGCGCGAGCCGCGCGGTGGCCTGCGCATGTCCGGCGGTGACCTGCGCGACGTCGGCCAGCGACTGCTCGCGCGACGGCATGCGACGTTCAAACAACACCGTGGAACTGCCATCCAGCGGCGGCGTGGGCGAGGCGGACGCGGATCCCGACGGCACTGCGAGGTGCGCGCCACTGCCGACCTGGTGCTGCAGCGTGAAGGCGACGGTACCAAAGGCCAGTGTGTCGCCGGGTACCACCGTGGCGCGCTGCACGCGCGCGCCGTTCACCCACGTGCCGTTGCGTGACTTGAGGTCCTGCACCTCAAGGGTGCCCGACTCGCTCACGCGGAGTTGGGCATGACGACGCGACACTGCCGGATCGAGTATGGGCAGTGTACACGACAGGTCACGCCCGGCGATGAAGCTGGTGCGACCGGTGAGTGGGAAGCGCCGGTCGCCGGAGGTGGAGACGAGCACGAGCGTCATGCGCGCCTACGACGCCGCGCGAGCGCGGCCGATGGCGGTGAGCAGCGCTCGGGCCTTGTTCTCCGTTTCGGCCCATTCGCTTTCCGGCACGGAGTCGTGCACGATGCCGGCACCGGCTTGCACCGACGCCACGCCGTCGGCGATGACGCAGGTGCGGATCGTGATCGCCAGATCCATGTGGGTATCGCCGGCACCGATGAAGCCGATCGCGCCGGCATAGGCCCCGCGGCGCTCCGGCTCGAGCTCGTCGATGATCTCCATGGCGCGCACCTTCGGTGCACCGGTCATGGTGCCGGCGGGAAACACCGCACGGAACGCATCGAGCGCGCTCGACCCGTCGACCAGCTCGCCCTCCACCTGACTCACGATGTGAAACACATGCGAGTAACGCTCGACCGTCATCAGGTCGGTCACGCGCACCGTCCCGTAGCGCGCGAGCCGGCCCACATCGTTGCGGCCAAGATCGACCAGCATGATGTGCTCGGCCCGCTCCTTCTCGTCGGCCAATAGTTCGGCGGCCAGCGCGGCGTCCTCCTCGGCGGTCTTGCCGCGCGGACGCGTGCCGGCGATCGGACGTACCGTGAGACGACCGTCGGCCACCCGCACCAACAGCTCCGGCGAACTGCCCACGAGCTCCATGCCGTCGAGCATGAGGTGGTACATGTACGGCGACGGATTGAGCGCCCGCAGCGCGCGATACAGCGTGGTCGTATCGAAGTCGAGCGGCACCGACATGCGACGGGCGAGCAGGGCCTGAAAGACATCGCCTGACAGGATGTACTCCTTGATGCGCCCCACATCGCGAATGAAATCTTCGCGCGCGTAGTTCGACTGCGCGACAGCGGCCGGTGCCGACTCGTTGAGCGTGAGCGGCGGCAGCACGTCGGGCCCCTGCAGGCGCGCGACGATATCGGCGAGCGTCTGCAGGGCCTCCGCATGGAGCGCCGCGAGTGCTTCGTCCGAAACACCGGCGGGCACCGGTACGGAGACGATCACGCGGGCCTGTCCGCGCCAGTTGTCGATGACCACCAGCGCGTTCGTGAAGACGAAGCAGGCGTCGGGATAGCTGAGCGCACGCGGCGGCGCGTGCGGGAGCTTCTCGATATGCCGCACCACGTCATACGCGAAGAAACCGATCGCGCCGCTCCAGAGGGCGCCCAGTTCCGGTGCCGGCACCGGACGCATGTCGCGCACGAGGTCACGCAAATCGGCGATCGGGTCGGCCGGCGTACGCGCGCCATGCCATCCCTGGACGTCGTCCCAATCGTCGACGACACCGTCGCGTAGACGCCATGCGCTACGCGGTTCGGTGCCAAGGTATGTGTAGCGCGCCCACGACTCTCCGCCGGCAGGAGCCGACTCGAGCAGAAAGGCGAACGGCCCACGGCGCAGTTTGGCAAACGCCGAGACGGGTGTACAGAGATCGAGCAGGCAGTCGCTCCACACGGGGACGAGGCCACCGGTGGCACGGCACTGCGCGGCACGCGCGAGAAAATCAGTGAGAGCAGTCATCACGGGAAAGTTCGCCGTCGCGCTCGCTGCAGGGCAAGCGACCGGGTAGCATTGGTGATGAACCCTTCGAGCTTCGCACGGCCTGCTGTCCCGACGGCCGACGTCCAGATCGCGGTGGGCGTGGTCGATGTGGTCGTTCTGGCCCCGGCTCCGCACGGTCGCCGTGATCGTTGGCGGGTGCTGACCCTTCGTCGCGCGGCCGGCGTGCGGTGTGCGGGCGCCTGGGAGCTCGTGCATGGCAGCATCGAGCCCGGTGAGCTGCCCGCGGCGGCGGCGCGTCGCGAGGTGTTCGAGGAGACCGGCATGGTCGTCCAGCGTCTCTATGCCATTGCGGTCAATCCGTTCTACCTTCCGCAGCGCAACACGATCCAGATGGCCGTGGTGTTCGCCGCGGTCGTGGAGCATGCCAGCGTCGTGATGCTGAGTAACGAGCACCACACCACGGCCTGGCGCACCCCCACCGCGGCAATCAAGCAACTGGCCTGGCCGCGCGAGCACGAAGCGGTTCGCTATGCCATCCACCTGCTGCGTGATGGCGACGCAGGCGCGGTGGAAGACGTGCTTCGCGTTCCCGATGCCTGACGCTGCGACCCGTCAGCCAGGCGGTTTGGGAGCCGCCGCGGCGCGTGAGCGCACGAGTGACCGTTCGCGCTCAATCCGCTGAATCACACGGTTCCAGTCGGTCACGCTCGGCGTACTTTCCATGAGCGCCGAAATCGGCTGATTGACGTCGATCTGTCCGTCGAAAATGAGCAAGGCTGATTGGACTTCGCGCTGCTTCAGGCGGTACTGGCCGAAGCCCGGCGTTATCGGCAGCATGTCGAGCGGACGGAAATCGCGCCCGGTATTGTTGATGATGAATTCCTGCGGCGAGAAGCGCGTTTCGCCCTGCTCCTGCGCGAAGAAACTCACGTACCAGATGGAATAGCTGGGCAGGCGGTTCCGCTCCTTCACCGCGAGCAGATCCCGATCCTTGCTGATCACGAGCTCGCGCAGCGACCGGTACGAATCGGGTGACAACAGCCGAATGATTCGCTCGTCGAGCGGAATCGCGCGCACCTGCAGACCATTCGCCGGCGACACTTTCAGTGCGATGTCGTCCTGCCTGAGCGTGCCGAAGCCTGCGGGAATCCAGTTCGGGTCGAGCGTATCACCCTGCGTGCCCGACTGACCGGCTGGGGGCATAGTGGGTGGCACTTGGGCGACGATCGTGGATGTGGAGGCACAGGCGCAGAGCACGCTCGCCAGCATGGCCAGCACGGTGTGTTTCGCAGCCAACATCACGTTGCCTCTCGGTCAAACGGTTCGTCGGAGTGTCCCTCCGGCACGTCGTCCGTGAGGTCATCCGACGACTCCGGCAGCTTCCAGTCAGGCAGCGCCAACAGGTCGATCAGCGCCGACGCCAGTTCGTCGCGGCCAAGGCCCGTGGTGGCGCTGAACGGCACGATCTGATCGATGTCCAGCCCAAGAAATTTCGACAGTGTTTCGAGGCGCGGCTTCACGTCGAGCTTTCGCAGCTTGTCGATCTTGGTGACGGCGAAAATCGTCGGCACGCCAAGGTCGGCGAGGAAGTCGAGCATCGTGAGGTCGTCTTCGGTGGGATCGTGGCGCACATCGAGCAGCTGGACCACCCCACGCAACACCGGGCTGTCCCGCAAATACCCCTCGATCAGCGGACGCCACTCGGCCTTTCGCGCTTTCGAGATCTTTGCATAACCGTACCCCGGAAGGTCGGCCAGGCAGAAGAGCTTGTTCACGTTGAAGAAGTGAATCTCACGCGTGCGGCCGGGCGTGTTGCTGACGCGCGCGAACGACTTCCGACGCATCAAGCGGTTGAGCAGCGACGACTTGCCCACGTTCGAGCGACCCGCAAAGGCGATCTCCGGCAGGTCGGGGTCGGGACGCCAGCCGCCCTGTGTGGCCATGGGCCCGAGATACTCGAGGCTCTTGATAACCAACGGGTCGATGCGTGGCACGATGACCGGCGCGGCGATGTCGGTGACAATGGGAGACGCGTCGCTCACGTGGGGCGCTCCATCTCGGAATCGATTACCATCGCAGCACTCACTTCGGGCAGGGGAGAACGCAGCGCCAACGCGAGCACTTCATCCATCGTGCGCACGGGATGCCACGTTACTTCGTTCCGGACATCTTCGGGCAGTTCCGCCAGGTCCTTGGCGTTGCCTTGCGGGACGATCACATGCGCGATGTGATGCCGATGGGCGGCCACCCCCTTCTCTCGTACACCGCCGATGGGCAGCACGCGGCCGCGCAGCGTGATCTCGCCTGTCATCGCGACATCCCCGCGCACCGGGATGCCGGTGAGCGCGCTGGTAAGCGCGGTGGCCAGTGCGATACCGGCCGACGGTCCGTCTTTCGGTGTCGCACCAGCCGGCAAGTGCACGTGAATGTCGCGCGTGCGATGGAAGTCGGCGGGAAGGCCCATGGCATGGGCGCGCGAGCGCACGTAGCTCAGGGCGGCGGCCGCCGACTCCTTGATGACGTCGCCGAGCGTGCCGGTCAGTTGCAGTCGTCCGCGTCCCGGCACGACACTCACTTCGATTTCCAGCAGTTCGCCGCCCACGTGCGTGTAGGCCAGTCCCGACGCGACGCCGACCTGATCGCGCAGGCCGTTCTCCTGCTCATCGTGCGGGGCCGGACCGAGCATCAACGGCAGCTCCTCCTTCGACACCACGATTTTCGCGTCGGGCGCCAGCGCACGGCGCGCGAGCTTGCGAGACAGACGCGCGAGACGACGGTCGAGATCGCGCACGCCGGCTTCACGCGTCCATCCCCGAATCAGCGCCGATAGCACGTTCGGTTCGAGCGTGACCTGTTCCGGCGGAATACCGTGCGCCGTCAACTGGCGCGGCAGCAGGAACCGACGCGCGATGGTGATTTTCTCCGGCTCGAGATAGCCCGGCAACCGGATGATCTCCATGCGATCGCGCAGTGCTTCCGGAATCGAGGCCAGCGAATTGGCGGTCGTCAGGAAGAGCACCTGCGACAGGTCGTAGTCGACCTCAAGGAAGTGATCGTTGAACGCGTGATGCTGTTCGGGGTCGAGCACCTCGAGTAACGCCGCCGCCGGATCGCCACGCCAGTCGCTCCCGAGCTTATCGACCTCGTCGAGCAGGATGACGGGATTGATGGTTTCCGCGCGACGCATCGCCTGGATAATACGACCGGGCAGGGCACCGATGTACGTACGACGGTGCCCGCGGATCTCGGCTTCATCGCGCACGCCGCCCAGCGCCATGCGCACGAACTTGCGCCCGAGGGCGTGCGCGATCGACTTGCCGAGCGAGGTCTTGCCCACGCCGGGCGGACCCACGAGGCAGAGTATCGGGCCGGGCAAATGACCGACGCGACCGAGTACGGCGATGTAGTCGAGGATGCGCTCTTTGACTTCCTCGAGGCCGTAGTGATCGGCTTCGAGCACCGAGCGTGCGTGATCGAGATCAATCGTGTCGTCGGAGCGCACCGTCCACGGCAGATTGAGCGCCCAGTCGAGCCAGCCGCGGGTGACCGCAGCGTCGGGCGACATGGGCGAACTGCGCTTCAGCTTTCGCAACTCCCGATGGGCACGCGTGGCGACCGTGGGCGGCAATCCGCGCTCGGCGACCTGCTTGGCGAGCGCTTCGAACTCGTCGCCGTCTTCCTGGCCGAGCTCTTTGTGAATCGCGCGCAGCTGCTCCTGCAGGTAGAACTCGCGCTGATTCTGAAAGAGGGAGCCACGCACCTGTTCGTCGAGTTTCTTCTCGAGCTTGAGCAGTTCGAGTTCACTGCCCAGCACCGTGACCAGCTGCGACGAGAGCTCGGCGAGCGTGAGCGCTTCGAGCAGGCGCTGCCGCTGTTCAATGGGCACCTGCAGATGGGCGGCGATCCCGAACGCGATGCGCTGTTCGTCATCAACCGCCTGCAGGAGGCCGACCACTTCCGGAGGCAGACGCCGCTGCAGGCTGGCGTACTCCTCGAACATGGTGAGGGCATGCCGCAGCGTGGCGTGGTCACGCGGCGCCGACTTGGCCGTGCCGAGGCGCAACGGCAACGGCGTGACGCGGGCCTCGAGCAGCGCACTGCTGCGCGACGAGGTGTAGCGCTGAACGCTCACCCGCGAGAGAGCCTCCACCAGGATCTTGGTGGTGCCACCGGCGAGTCGCGTCACCTGTTGCAGGCGCGCCAGCACACCAACGCGATGCAGGTCGGACGCGCCGGGCGCATGCACGTCGGCATCGCGCTGCGTGACCAGCAGCAGTTCATGCGTACCGCCGGTTGCCGCGCTGACCGCAGCAAGGGACCCCTCGCGACCGATCAGGAGGGGCATGGCGACGTGGGGGAACAACACCACATCGCGAAGTGGAAGGACCGGCAGCCGTAGGCTGCCGGTCCTTGAAGTGCGGTTCGTGCTCAGGCTTCCTTCTTCTGCCGCTTCGGCGCGATTTCGAGGAGCGGTGGACCACCGTGCAAGACGGAGGCTTCTGTCACGCGAACTTCGACCACGTCATCCCGGGTGGGAAGGTCGAACATCGTGTCTTGCAGGGTTTCTTCGAGAATGGCCCGCAGACCGCGCGCGCCGGTACCGCGACGCAGCGCCCTGCTGGCCACCGCGCGAAGGGCGGATTCCTCGAACGTGATTTTTACATCCTCGAGTTCGAAGAGACGCTGGTACTGCTTCGTGAGCGCGTTCTTGGGTTCCTTGAGGATCTGGACGAGCGAATCTTCGTCGAGCGCTTCGAGCGGCACACACACCGGCAAGCGTCCTACGAGCTCGGGGATAATACCGAAGCGGAGCAAGTCGTCGGGCTCGACTTCCGCGAACGGGGTTTTCGGCGTGGTCTGCTTGATGGAAACCACCTTACCGTCGCCCTTTTTGGTGTCAAAGCCGAGCTGGCGACGCCCGGTGCGGGCCTCGATGATCTTCTCCAGGCCATCGAACGCGCCACCGCAGATGAACAGGATATCCTTGGTGTTGATCTGGATGTATTCCTGCTGCGGATGCTTGCGGCCGCCCTGGGGCGGCACGCTGGCCACGGTGCCTTCGAGAATCTTGAGCAGCGCCTGCTGCACGCCTTCGCCAGACACGTCGCGCGTGATGCTGGGGTTCTCCGACTTCCGCGCGATTTTGTCGATCTCGTCGATGTAGACGATGCCGCGCTCGCACTCAGCGACGTTGAAATCGCCGGCCTGCAGCAGCCGCACCAGAATGTTCTCGACATCCTCACCTACGTAGCCCGCTTCGGTGAGCGTGGTCGCGTCGGCAATGGTGAACGGCACATCAAGAATGCGGGCGAGCGTCTGCGCGAGCAGCGTCTTGCCGGTACCGGTGGGACCGATCAGGAGAATGTTCGACTTGTCGAGCTCAACGTCATCCTCACGCGCGTTGCTCGCCGCGTTAATGCGCTTGTAGTGGTTGTAGACGGCCACCGCGAGCGCCTTCTTCGCGTTCTCCTGCCCGATCACGTACTGGTCAAGAGTCTTCTTGATCTCCCGGGGCGTTGGCACCTGGGTGATCGCCTCGGTAACTTCACGCTCCTCGTCTTCGGCCAGGATCTCATTGCAGAGCGCGATGCACTCGTTGCAAATGTAGACCGACGGGCCCGAAATGAACTTTCGGACGGCGTCCTTGGACTTGCCGCAGAAGGAGCAGCGGAGATGCTTGTCGTGGGACATGTCGGTCCGGAACGGTGGGCAATCGGTGACGGAACGTGGCGAGACAAGCCACCAACCTACATACAGTTAACTCGCTTGGGCGCGCATGGTCAAGCGAGGCCGGCTGTGTTCCCGTGGGAAGTCGGGTGAAACGCTAAGTAGTGAGTATCGGCCGCGGCGCTAAAACCTGTGCCCGGCGCATTCTGCCGGAAATTTCATGCTGGCGGTTCCAACGCGCCTGTTTCACCGTAGCTCATACCCGCCAGAGGCAGGAAAAGCGCGACTCAGGAAGGAGGGCGCAGCACGAGCACCCTCCTCCCGGCACACTGAGCGGTTGGCTGTTTCCGGCCTTACTTCGCCACCGCTACCAATTCAGCCTGATGTTGAATCACATTATCGACCAGGCCATATACCTTGGCGTCTTCAGCGCTCATGAAACGGTCTCGATCGGTGTCGCGCTCGACCTGCTCGACCGGCTTCCCTGAGTGCTTGGCCATCAGCTCGTTCATTTTCGCTCGGAGATACAGAATTTCGCGCGCCTGAATTTCGATATCCGACGCCGAACCACCGCCGCCGTTCTGCGACGGCTGGTGGATCATGATGCGCGAGTGCGGCAGCGCACTGCGATGGCCGGCGGCGCCGGCGCAGAGCAGGAACGCGCCCATGCTGGCGGCCATGCCCATGCACGTGGTGTGCACCGGCGCCTTGATGAACTGCATGGTGTCGTACATCGCCAGACCGGCAGAGACGCTGCCGCCGGGCGAGTTGATGTACAGGTGGATCGGCTTCTCGGGGTTGTCGGACTCGAGGAACAGCATCTGCGCGATGATGATGTTCGCGACGTCGTCGTTGATCGGCGACCCCAGGAACACGATACGGTCCATCAGCAGGCGCGAGAAGATGTCATACGTGCGCTCGCCACGGCTTGAGCGCTCGATGATGTACGGCATATAGATCGACGCCATGCTACAACTCTCCTGAAACGGTTGGTCGGGCGGTGTCTCGAACGGGGATCGTGCGATTACGCGGCCGTGACCGGATTCTTCTCGAGCAGCCAGCCGAAAACGCGGTTTTCGGTGAGTTCACGCTCGATCTCCTGCAAGCGACCCGATTTCTGGAGCTGCGCGTACACCTGACCGGGCTCCACGTTCCGGGCCTTCGCGAGCTCCTCGATGCGGGCATCAACCGCCGCCGCGCTGGCGGTGAGCGACTCACGTTCGGCGATCGTATCGATGACCAGATCGCGACGCACCTGACGCTCGGCCATCGGAATGAAATCTTGTGAGAAGCGCCGCTTCTCCGCATCGGGCACACCGTACATCTGCATGTAGCCGTCGACCAGCTGCATGACCCACGCCTTGGGCACGTCAAACGGATTCGCTTCGACGATCTGGTCGATGATCTGACCACGCACGTCGGCGTCGGCTTCACGCGTTGAGTGCGCGCCCATGTCGGCGCGCACGGCGTCGCGCAGAATCTGCACGGTATCGAAGTCGCCGATCTCGCGCGCGAACGCGTCGTCGAGCGCCGGAAGCGACTTGCGCTTTGCCTCGGTGAGCACCACGCGGACGAGCTTCGTGGCGCCACGCTGCGCTTCATCGGGGAAATCTTCGGGCCACCGCACCTGACGCTCGGTGGTGCCGCCGGGGGCGGTCTCCATGATGAGCTCTTCGATGCCGGCGATGGCCTGACCGCCACCGAGCACCAGACGGTACTCCTTGCCTTCCGGCAGGGAGCCATCGGCGTCGGCGGTGGAGAGCATGACGGTGACCATGTCACCGGGAGCGGGCTTGTCTTCGACCGGCGCCCAATCCGCCTTCTGCTCACGGAGTTTCTCGATCTGCTCGTCGACCAGGTCGTCGCTCACGACCGAGTCGCGCCGGGTGACCGTGTAGCCTTCAAGCTTCTCGAGCGCGAGCTCCGGGCGCACTTCACAGTGCAGCTCGAACTCGAGCGGCTGGCCGGGTTCGGCCTTGAGATCATGCACGTGGGGCTGTGCGGCGAGCTTAAGTCCTTCGCGTTCAACGGCTTCGCGGAAGGCGTCGTTCATCGCGAGTTCGATCGCTTCCTGGCGGACTTCGGCGGCGTAGCGCTTGCGCACCATCGCGGCCGGGGCCTTGCCTGGGCGGAAGCCAGGAATGCGGGCTTGCGTCGCGTACTTGCGCGCCGCCTGATCTTCGTAGGAGGCGACGGTGTCGGCCGGCACCGAGATCTGCATCCGGCGCGAGACTCCCGCGCTCTCGGTCGGGGTAATGGTGATGGTCATGCGGCGGAATCTAAGTGAGACAGGGAGTCGGGGTGAACTGCGAAACCAGGGCCGCCAACTGAAAATGTCCGAACGGCCAGTCTGCCATCGGGGGAGCCGGCCCGCGGTGAAACAGCCACCGTCGGTCTCGATCAGCGCCGCGACAGTTCGGGGGCCGGAGCGGCGGCCCGGGCAGGCGCCCCGCCGATGAGCTCCGCGACGATCTTCCCGCTGGAGATCACGCCCGGGAGTCCGGCGCCCGGGTGCGTGCCGGCGCCGCAAAAGTACAGGTTCGGAATATCCTTGCTCACGTTGTGCGGCCGCCAATAGGCCGACTGTGTAAGAATGGGCTCGGGGCCGAAGGCACTGCCCAGATAGCTGTTCAGGCTCTTCTCGAAGTACCGCGGGTCAATCCGGCGCTCGGTCACAATGTGCTTGCTAAGCTCCGGCATGTAGCGCTCTTCGAGATAGCCCATGATCCGGTCGCGATAGCGGTCGCCCACGGCGTCCCAATCGACGTTGCCGCCGAGATGGGGGACGGGCGAGAGCACGTACCAGCAGTCGTGCCCCGGCGGTGCCAGCGACGGATCGGTGGCGGTGGGGCGGTGCAGGTACAGCGAGAAATCATCGGACAAGATTTTCTTTTCGAAGATGTCTTCCAGCAACGCCCGATAGCGCGGGCCCATGATGATTTCATGGTGTGCGAGGTCTTCGTACTTCTTGTCCGTGCCGAAATAGATCACGAACAACGACATGGAAAAGTGCATGCGCTCTACCTTGGCGTTGCTCATCGACGGACGCGCCTCGGGGGGCAGCAGGGTGCGATACGCTTGCGCCACATCGCCATTACAGACCACGGCGTCGGCCCTGCAGTGTTCGCCGCTGACCAGCTTCACGCCGGTGGTGCGACGCCGGGCACCGTCGACGGTGATCTCCTGGACTTCACTGTCAAAGCGAATGGTGCCGCCCAGGTCTTCGAAGGCCTGCACCAGCGCCCGTACCAGCGCACCCGTGCCGCCCATCGCGAACAACACGCCCCACTGCTGCTCAAGCTTGTGGATCAGCGCGTACATCGACGACGTCTTGTACGGATTGCCACCCACCAGCAGCGGATGGAACGAGAACACCTGTCGCAGGCGTTCATCCTTCAGGTACTTGTCGGCGAGGTCCGCCACGGACACGTCGGAGCGGGTGCGGATCAGGTCGGGGAGCATTTTGAGCATCGAGACGGCCGTCAGGAACGGCTTGTCGATGAGCGGCATTCCGACGTTGAAAATCTCCCATGCCTTCTCGCGGAACTTCATGTAACCGGCAACGTCGTCGGGGTTGAACTCACCCACCTGACGCACGATCTCGTCGCGGTCGCCGTTGTAATGGAACACCGAGCCGTCCTCGAACCGAATGTTGTAAAACGGATCGAGCAACACCAGCGTGATATAGTCTTCGGTCTTCTTGCCGGTCAACGCGAACAGTTCATCGATGAGCCACGGCGCCGTGATAATCGTCGGGCCGGCATCGAACGTGAAGCCATCCTGTTCGAACACGTAGCCGCGTCCACCGGCCTTGTCGAGCTTCTCGACAATCGTGACGTCGTGGCCCTGTGCCTGCAGGCGAATGGCTGCGGCGAGTCCGCCGAAGCCGCTGCCGATGACAACAATGCGCATGAACCGAGGTGCTGAAGAAAGCGGCAAGCGCCGCTCCGCCGCGATGCTCAGCGGCGAACGAGCACGGTAATGTGCCAGAGGTGAATCAGCCGCGCCGCCAGCTCATGAGACTAACGCACCGGCCGAGGCGACGGTGTCTGTGACTCCCTCCGGCGTTCGCATTATCAGCGGCCGGATACCACGACGCGGGCGATGTGGGCCGAGCCGGGAATTACGACTGGCTGTGGGTCGTTGCGGAGCGCAGCCCACAGGGGAATCGCCATCGCAATCGTGCCGAGCACGCCGGCCAGGACCATATCTTGACGGAAGCAGATCGCCAGCGGCAGCAGGCCGTTCACGGCATACAGTGCGATTGGCAGGCGATGCGGCGATACCGTGGCGGCCCACGTGGTGGGCGGTACGATCGCGAGCATCACGCGAGCGACGATGCTGCCGGTGAACAACCAGCCGAGCCAGTTCGTGATCGGCATGCCAAAAAAGAACGGCTTACCGATGAACTGCTCGAACGCGGAGCGGTCGGCAAGACTGCCGATCTGCCAAACCCAGTGGTTGGTCTTGACCATCGCGGGGTCCATCGAGACGTCCCACGCGGTGAGCACCAGCCCTCCCATAAGGGCCCAGTACCATTTCGACGTATTGTCGTCCTTGGCCGGCAGGAACCGGCCGCAGATCGCCAGCGAGGCCACCAGCATGTAGAACCACGACGTTGGGATGTTGAACGGCACTCGACCGAACATCTTGTAGCCCAGCTGACTCGTGTACTCGTAGGCACCGAACGGATAGTCGGTGACGGTGCCGGCGTACTCGGCAATAAAAGCGAGGCAGAACGACGTTACGAACACCAGCATCGCGCGGCGGCGGCCGATGCAATGGGCGAGGAACGCCAGCCCGGCGATCGCACCGAGGGTGACCGTGGTGGCGCCCCCATACGTGAAGCCCATGGCCATCACCTTCTGGTTCTGCGCCGTCTGCAGCCACTCCGGATACGGCGGTACGAGAAACGTCGCGAACGCGAAAGCCGAGAACGCGCTGAACACCGCGTGTCCCAGCAGCGCAACGCCGGCAATCTTGAACAGCGTGGACGGTAAGAAGTCCCGTAGGGGGTCCCGCAGGGTATCCCGCAGGTCGGCAGACGTGGTCATGCGAGGAGCCCCTTAGGCCAGTCGGATCAGGGAATCGGCGTGGGCAGCCACCGTGTTGGGTTCCCAGACGATCTGCGGACCCTGTTCCAAGGCTAAGAGATCAGGCGCCGGCGCACGATATCGCCACGCGTTCCAAAAGATCCCAACGCGCGCGAGCCGACCGATGCGCGCGCGAGACGAAATGGTGTCATAATTTTGCGCTTCGATGGCCGCGAGGATACCGGCGTAGCCATTGGCACAGGCGGTGGTACATCGCTGGGCGTCGCCGTCGAGCAACGCGATCCCCGGCATGGCCGCCTCGTACAACGCGCGAGCTCGGCTAACCTCGTACGCCATCAGCGGCGCCCAACCCGCGCTACGCGCCAGCTCAGGGCCGTTTAGGAGCACGTCCTGCGGTGTCAAACCGAAGCGCGCCATGTCCTCGGCCGGCAGGTAGCATCGTCCGCGCTGGGCGTCCTCGCCGACATCCCGCAGGATGTTGGTAAGCTGCATGGCCGTGCCCAGTGTGCGGGCGTACTGGATGGCCTGGATGCGCATGGTCGGCCCAGCGGGAACGCCGAACACGTAGGTGCACATCTCGCCGACGGAGCTGGCGACACCTTCGCAGTACTGCTCCAGCTCGAGCCAGGTCGCGTAGCTGTGCGCTTCGAGGTCGCGGCGGACGCCATCGAGCAACTCGAACAGCGGGGCGGGCGACAGCTCGTATTCACGGGCCACCCACGCCACCTCACGGAAGATCGGGCCGCTGGGTCGCCCATCGAGGGCGGCCTGCAACTGGTTGCGGTAGGCGTCGAGCTGGTTGGAGAGTTCGGGAACATTGTCGTGGTCCGCCTGGTCGACCAGGTCGTCGGCAATACGGCAGAATGCGTAGAGCGCGTACGCGGCTCGACGCTTTCCCGCGGGGAGCAGCTTGCTCGCCAACGAGAACGTGCGCGCGTGGACCATCGTGATCCGGGCACATTCGGAGGCGTCGTCCCCACGCGCATTCACGATCATGCCACCCTGGGCAGCATCGGCTGCGTTGAAGAACTCATGCCGGCACGAAAAGTCATCAAATCCGTGGTGAGGCGGGATGACGGCAGCCGCGATTCGAACGGCGGGAGCACAGACGCGTGCTGCCTAGAACTCTTCGTCAGATAGGGTGCGACCAATTCACGGGACTGTCAACCAGTTTTCCCATCGGAAGTGTCAAGACGTCTTGACGGTCACGGCACACGCGGAAAACGGGCGCCGGGGAAGTTCCCGGCGCCCGCTCCTTCCGTCATACCCACGAATCCCAGCGACTACTTGCCGACCGTATTCGGGTTGTTGTCACGCTCGGCGCGAGGCAACGGGTAACACGTATCCGTACCCGTGTTGCCGTAGCCCGGCTTGAAGTACGGCTGACCGGCGGCCGTGATGCTGGTAACCGACGCCGGAGCGCGGCGGAAGTCGGCCAGTCGCTTGCCTTCGAGGTAGAACTCGAGGGCGCGCTGATTGAACAGCTCGGCCTTCACGCTGGCCGCATTCGTGGCACCGGCGTAGGCCGTAAGGCCGTTCGCCGAGCGACGGGCATTGATCAGCGTAAGCTGCGTCGTCGCGTTGGCCGATGCTTCGGCCACGATGTACTCCGCCTCGAGCTTCGAGGCGAGGCGGATGTTCGAGGCGTAGCCCGGGAACTTCGCCTGCTGAAAGAAGCCGCCCGGCACGGCGTCCTGTGGACCCGCCGTACCGGTGCCCGGCGCACGAAAGGGCACGCGTGGGTCGTTCTGGCGGTACCACGGCGCGACACTGATCGATCCGCGGTCGAAGCTAAACTGGAACAGGCGGTTCGACAGACGGGTGCGACTGTTCTGATCGTCCGTGTAGCGCACGTTGTACTCGAAGCCGGCCGGAACTGCCGCCGCATCGGTCGATGCGCCGGCATTGTCGCCCTTTTGCAACTTGGCACGAGCACGGCCTACCAGCGCCGCATTGGCGAGTGCAATACCGTCGGCCGAGGCGTTGGCCCTGCCCACATCGATGCCGCGTGTGAACCAGAACGACGCCGAGTCAAGCAGCTGCGCGGGGGTCATCTCAGGACCCGCCGAGATCGTACCTGTGCAAAAGTCCGAGGCCAACATCAGCAGCGAGTAGCCACGGAACGTCGCGGCACGCGCGAGGTTGATGTTGGTGGTCGGATTTGGCAGCGTGAGGTCCAGCACCGTTTTGGCCGCCGCGACGGCCCGCGAGATTGGCGTCCACACATCGGCGTCGAGCGAGCCGTTCAGGTCGGATATCGTGCGCTGTCCGAACTCGTTTCGCGTCGGGAACGTGTCTGACACATTGGCTTCGCCCGTGAACCAGCCGCTGTACATCGCGAGCCAGCCGAACGCGACGGCGAAGTTCTGTTGCGCCGAGGCGGCGAGCGTCGCACCGGCCGTTGTGGGGTCGACGGTAGCCGCGTCGATCACGTTGGGATTGGTGACCTGCAGGAAGTCGTCGGAGCAGGCGGCCGCGCCCAAGACCAGCGTCGTGCCAACCAAGGTGCGCGTCACCGCGCGTTGGATCTTCTTCATGATCGTCTCGCGGTTAGAAGGTGAAGTTGAAACGAAGCACGGACTTCCGTGCATTCGGCACTGTCAAAAAGTCTTGACGGGAGAACGCACCGGTCTGCGAGTTCACTTCGGGGTCCGGTCCCGAGTAATTCGTCCAGAGCTTCACGTTCTGCATGGCCAACGTGACAGATGCACCATCGACCACGCCGCGCATGCGTTTCGCGACGCTGTTCGGCACGGTGTACGTCGCCGACACTTCGCGGAGGCGCACGAAGTCGCCACGCTCGAGATAGTCATCGATCACGTCGTTCACGGTAGCCGGGTTTCCCTTGTTCGTGACGAACGCTGGCTGACCCGAGGTCGGGTTGCCGAAGCGACGCAGGCGATCCGTGGCCGACAGGAGCTTCGGATCAAGGCGCAAGTTCGACCGAACGAGCTGCGTCTCACGGAAGAAGGCCGTGAAGTTTTGCACAATGAAATCACGCTTCGCGTCGATCAGCGCACTCACCCGGAGATTCTTGAAGAGCGTCACCGTGTTGGTGAGGTTCCACTCGAACGTCGGGAACAAGTTGCCCACTGGCGCCAGCGTGTCACTTACCGTGACCACATTGGTTGTGGTGTTGACTGACTCGATGCGCTTGGACACCATGACGCCGAGCTGCTGCCCGACGAGCGTCCGACCGGCGCCGCCAAGTGGGAAGGGTTTCACCAGATTGGTGCCACTGCCGAGGCTCGTGAGTTCGTTGTGCAGCGTGTTGGCGCCGGCGCGGATATCCCAACGCACGTTGGACGTGTTGAGCGCACTGATGTTCAGCGCGAGTTCCACGCCGCTGTTCACGACCGAGCCGATGTTCGCCAGCGGGTTCGACGAGAATCCGAGCGAGGGGGGAATCGGGCGAGCAATGATCAGGTCCTTCGTTTGCTTCTTGAAGTAGGTAAGCTCGGCGGAAACCCGGTTGTCGAAGAATCCTGCGTCGAGACCCGCCTCAAATTCGGTACCGCGCTCCGGCTTCAGATCGCTGTTGCCCGGGTTGCCGGGAATGGCGCCCGCCGATGTGCTGCCGGCGATGTTGAAGGGCGCCGCGACCAACGTGGTCAGGGCGTCACCCGGATTGGGTGAGCGACCCGTCGTGCCGTACGCCGCGCGCAAACGCAGCGTGTTCACAAAACGCGCGAGCGGATTGAAGAATTCTTCTTCGGAGATCGCCCAGCTACCGCCTACCTTGGGCAACACAAAGGCCGGAGCGGCCACACCGAATGAGGAGTTCTTGTCGATGCGTACGCCCACTTGCAAGAAGCGGCGGTTCTTGTTGCCGACCTGCAGCTGGCTCAGGTATCCGAACTGGCGTTGCTCGGTAAATCCGCCGCCGCCGGTCGTGGTCGCGGCCGATCCGACGGAATTGTTGCTGTTCGTCACAAACCCGATGCCCGTGCCGGTGAGCAGGGTGTTGCGTGACGAGATGACCTGTACGCCGAACGACAGGTTGGTCTCCCAATCGGCGCCCCAGCCCTTCTTCATATTGCCGAGATAGTCGAACGTGTAGCGCTCAGCAGCACGCGCCTGCGACGCGTTGCTGCCGCCGTCCGTCAAACCACCGTACCAGAGGCTATCGTTCTTCGGGAAGAAGCTGCGCTGATCGTCGCTGGCAAAGTCCATACCGCCGGTGACGCGGTTGGTGAACCACGTGGTCGGTGTGTAGTTCGCCGTAACCGATGTGGTGACTCGCTTGGTCAGCAGGCGCCGCTGGATCGAATTGATCGCGTTGTAGTGACGATTGCTGAACCAGCCATCCTGTGTGAGCGCACCAGCCGGTGTGTCGTTACGCGTGAGCGGGCTTCCAAGCAGGCCACCACCCAGCCAACCAAAGATGTTGTTGTCGTTGTCGGGCAGGTCGATGGTGCTCTGCGTGAGTCCGAGTCCGACGTCGACGTTCAACTTTGCGTTCGCGACGTAGTTCACGTTGGTGCGAACGTTGAACCGGTTGTAGCGATTGTTCGGCAGCGTGCCCGAGGTGTTCTGCGAGCCGTACGAGAGGTTGAAGCCGTAGTTCTGACCGCCGCCACGGGCGCCGTAGTTCACCACGCGATCTTCGCCCTTCCGAAAGGCATTGACGCGCTGCAGCGGGTTGTCGCTGACGAGATCGCCGATGGTTTTGCCACGGCAGAGCGGATTGGTGCTGGTGGTGGCCACGCTGGCCGCTGTGCACAACGCGTAGTTGTTGGGCGGCGTGTAGTTCACCAGCTCTGCCGTACCCGTTTCGAGACGCAACGACTGCTCAAATGAGTTCGAGCCCGCGCGACCCTTCTTGGTGATAATCTGGATCACGCCAGCGGAAGCGTCGGCGCCGTACAGCGTTGCCGCGGCCGGACCCTTCACCACTTCAATGCTCTCGATCTCTTCGGGGTTCAGGTCGTTCATGCGGTCGAACTGCTGACCCGCCTGCCCAGAAGCAATTTGGCCTTCGTTGATACGCACGCCGTCAATGAACAGCAGCGGCTGATTGGACAGGTTGATCGACGACGCGCCGCGGATGCGGATTTGGGTGGCCGTGCCGGCCGTTCCCGACTGACCACTGAGCGATACGCCCGGCACGCGCGACTGCAGCAGGTTTGCCACGCTGGTAATCGGCGCGTCCCTGATAATGTCGGAAGCCTTCACCGACGCCACGAGTGCGGCCTGCGCCTTCCGCTCTAGGTTGCCGGCGGTGCCCGTCGTGACGACTTCGGACAGGTTGATGACCGACTGCGTCAACTTGATGTTCAGAGTGGCCGTCTGTCCTGCCACGACCATCACGCTGTCGCGCGACGCCTTATAGCCAAGCCGGAAGACGGAGATGCCCGCCCGGCCGGGCTTCACGTTGATGAGGCGGTACTCGCCATCCCTGCTCGTCTGCGCTTCGAAAGTGGTACCCGCAATGACGACGCGGGCGTCGGCAATGGGTTGCGCGGTGGCGGCATCAGTCACCCTACCGCTGATCGTTCCGGTCTGCGCAAACAGCGCACGCGACGGGACGGCGACCAGCAGGACGGCGGCGATGACCGCCAAGCGACGAACGATCGCTCGGTGAAACATCAAGGCTCCTTCCGGAAAAATGGATATGCTACCGGCGCGGGATCGTGCGCCGGTGTCACTTTACGGTAACGTGACCTGCAGAATCTGTCTTAGCTTTAAGGGATTAACCACCCCATAGGCGGGACCAAAATGGATATTCGGGGATGGTTCGGTGGTTTCGCCCCCTATTTCTGGCAATTTCCGGCATGGAGTGGCACCGTAGCGTTGGGACGTGAGGAATACCGTAGCGTTGGGACGTACGGATTAGTTATAGAGTTGCGTTCGAGCTTTGCCCCAGAACCGCGCCTGCCGTCGTGTGCCGTGCGGCATCACGTCACAGGACAACGCACTTTTCGAACTCGCGCGGTTTCCCGAGCGCGCGCACTAACCCCAGAGGGCCGCCGACGGTGGCTGCATCAGACCGTTGGTGCAGGCGATGGCATGATCGCGGTCGCGCCTCTGCAGCAGGGGACCGTCGAGATCCACGTAGCCGCAGCGCTGGCCGATCAGAAAGGCCGGTGCCATGCCCAGCGATGTGCCGCACATGTTGCCGACCATCAGCTGCAGCCCATGCGCGAGCGCCTCGGTCGACATCTTGAGGGCTTCGGTGAATCCGCCGCACTTGTCGAGCTTGATGTTGATGAACTGATAGCGCCCGAAGAGCTCGACGAGTGATTCGTGATCAACGCACGACTCGTCGGCGGCCAGGGGCAGCAGCGCGTGCAACCCGTCGAGCTGCGAATCTTCACCGCGCGGCACCGGCTGCTCCACCATCTCGACACCAAGGGCGGCGAGTGGCGGCAGCAGGCGCTCCAGCAGGTCGCGATTCCACGACTGATTGGCATCGACCGCGATGCGCGCCGTCGGATGTTCCTCGCGCACCCATCGCACGACATCCACATGGCGGTCCGCGTCGCACTTGAGCTTGAGCAGCGGAAAGTGGCGAGCCGCCCGGGCCTTCCGGCGCGTATCAGACTCACTCCCGAGTCCGAGCGTGAAGACGGTCATAAGCGGGCGCAGCTCCAGCAGTCCGGCATATCGAAAGGCGGGGATGCCGGACTGTTTCGCGCGGAGATCCCACAGCGCGCAGTCGATCGCGTTCCGGGCACCTCCTGACGGGAGCAGCTCCTGCACGGCCTGCAGAGTAGCCTCGTTGACGATGTCATCCGGCGCCGCGGCCACGACGAGTGGCAGCACGGACTCGATCTGCGCCTGCAGCATGTCCGGCGTTTCGCCGTCGTAGTCCACGCCCGCGGCTTCGGCGCGTCCGACGGTGCCCGCGCTGTCGGTCAGCGTGAGAACAACCAGCGGAATCGAGGTCATGACGCCGCGCGCGATTTCAAACGGCTCGACGAGCTCCCAGTGCTCGATGGCGACAGCGGCCGTGATCATCGGCGGCTCACGACGCGCCGCCGCCCCCGGAAGAACAGCCTCCACCGCCGTAGGCCGAGCCGCTGCCTGGGCTGACGCCGGCCGCACCGCCGGTGAACATGGGGAGACCACCGGACAGCACGCGCCGCACTGGCACTCCGGTGTCTGGGTGCACGGCGAGGGATGGCTCCGTCATCGACGGGCGCAGGTCGAAGGTCTGTGGGAAGTCGGCGTCAGACCGCGGTATGGTTTCGTAGACGTACACGGGCATGGGAAGTCGCCGGGCGGGAGAAAGTGAGAAGCTATGAAAAGAGGCTCTTCAGGGTTTCGAGTGGGTCGAGGTCAGGAGTGCCGCGGTTCGAGGTCTAATCCGCCGCAGTGAAAGTAGATCGCCATCTTGAAGGCCTCTCGATTGCGGAAGCCGCGCGCGCCGTACTTGATCCACTGAATCTTCGCGGTGAGCCCCTCGGTCACGGCCTTCGTCATGCGATGCGTCAGCTACGTGAGGATGTTCTCGAGATGGGCCTTGAGCATGCGCGCAACCTTCTTCATGGGTTTCACCACGCTGTTTCACCCACCACCCAGAACCCAGAACCCACCACCTCAAGCTCACAGCCCACAGCCGTGGTCTTCGGGCTTGAAGCCGTGGGTTCTGGGATGTGGGTAATGGGTTTCACCACGCGGTTTGAGCTTGCCCCGATTTAGTGGACGCGTAAGTGATAGGAACTACGCTGCCGCCATCAACTGCGCTTCGTCCTCGACGCCTCGCGCACTCTGGGGGCGCTACACCCATGCGTAGTAACCGGCCTTCGACACCGGGAGCACGCGGCACATCGTCGTGATGCGAAACTCGCGCGCGTGCGTCGTGATGAAGGCGAATTTCATCGCGCGGACTTGGCGAAGAAGGCCGCGGTGGGTTCAACCGGTGAACACATCCGCCGGCTGTTCGTGCACCCGCGCCAACGCCTGCCGCTTCCACTGGTACAACATGTCGGGGCGCACGCCGAGCGCCTGCGCGACCGCGCGAACCGATCGATCGCCGACGAGCGCGAGCCGGACGGCTTCGCGCTTATGCTCGCGAGGAAACACCCGACGCGTCTCGGCCGCTGGTGCGATCCCCGACCGCTTGGCTTCCTTCGCCTTTCGTGCGGCGTTCATTGCTCACCTCGACCCTGAAGCTACCGACAGGGTTATTGAGGTGTCGACTAAAGCTTGGGAAGCCCAAACTACCTTGACACTCACCGCCTCCACTCCGACAATCTATGCGGAGTTAACTTGATGTGCGGCTAGCCGAGTCAAGTCCAATTTGATGCATATACATCTCGCTCGATGAATCGATCGAGCGATTTAACCACGCTTTCCATCAACCGCTTTTCTCCACCAAATTCTTCAGCAAACCGCATCCCGCGTCGCGCGAGTTCCATACGAAATGTATCGTCGTTTTCAAGTTTTAGCATAGCTTCGCTAAGCGCATTGATATCTCCGCAGGGAACGATCATCGCGACATCACGCGGAAATACCGAACGCGTGGCTGGAGAATCACTGATGATGACTGGCTTTCCCCAAGCCATCGCGTCAAGTGCCGTGCTTATCCCAGCGCAGTTTATGACGTCGGCCGCGATTGAAATTACGACAGCTCGGCATCGTAGAAGGCGAGCTTGGAAACTTGACTGCGAA
>JANLVC010000001.1:0-12944 GCA_031363815.1 Gemmatimonadota bacterium | reverse complement strand
TACCATCGGTTTGTTTTTCGCTTTTAACCGCGTAATACAAGTACCCCAACCCCACCCGCCAGGGCGAATACCCCCACACCACGGCGCCCCGGGCTTTTCTCCCGGGCCGCGCCGTGCTGTGCTGCGTATTGCTGAACGGTCCGGCTATCGAACCACCCGATTAGATCAACGGCCGCGAATCGACGGCGGCAAGGTGGCTTCGAGAATCGTCGCCGAACCCATGCGACCTTCGATGCCCGCCTTGGGCTGCAGATTGACGCGAACAAACCCGTAGTTCTTCCAGGCCGGCGAGCCTTTGGCATCGGGTATCGTATCGGCAGAAAGGCGCGACGCCATTGCGAAGATCACGCGCGGGCTGTCGAACACGACGCTCGGCGCCGGGTTGGACTTGTCGGCTTCGTACAGCGAAATCGCACGATCAGGAAACGGCGCGGTGCGACGTCCGAGGTACGTGGTGCCACTGAACTTGCCGGTGGTGTCGAGCTTGACGCCGTACGCGTTGTAGTAGTAGCCAACGGGCGGACGGAAGTAATTTGAGTCGTTCAGGATCATGATGTCGGCACGCACTTCCACTCGACCGCGCGGAACGATGGTCATCGCGCCGTTCGTGGCGACCACGAACTCCTGGTTGGCACCAGGGTTACCCGGCTGCACAGGAATGCCGCGACCGAACGTACCGAAGCGCAAGCCGGCCACGCGGCTCGCGTCGGCTTGGCTTCGACGCGCCCACAACGGACGGACTTCACCGGGCGCAGTACCCGCCGCACCCGGCTCGATGCTGATCAACACCGTGTTGAGCGAATCCGCCGCCACGAGAGCCGACGCCGCCACGCGCGACACGGCCACACGAAGCGCAATGTTCGCACCGCCGGCCCTGAAACTGGCGCCGGTGGTGGTGAACGGCGTGTTCGTGAATACCGGGTCGCCCGCCGCATTGAGCGTGGAGTCACGACGGGTGGCCACGATGTTGAGCGCCGTTGCCGGGGCGAACTTGGTGGCCGAGTCGTTGGTGAACCACACCGTGTAGCTGCCGGTGGTGAGCGTATCGAGACCAGCCAGCGTGATGATCACCGAATCGTTGGCCGGCGTGGTCGAGGCCACGATGCCCACGGGGAAGGTGACGGTGCCACGCGGCAGGTTCGTGGAGGTGCGGAGGAAGTTCGTACCGAAGCCGAGTGCACCCACGGGCTCGGTCGTGATCGATCGTTCGTCACCACAGGCCGTGGCGACGGCAACGGCGAGAACGCCGGCGACCAGAAGGAAAGGACGCATGATGCGCATCGGTTAGTTACCCCCGCCAATGCCGCCGGGGATGTACCGGAAGCCCAGCGTGAACATGGTGTTCAACGCAGTCTTCTTCGCCGCAGGAGGCGTCGAGAAGTCTTCCGGGAACGGTTGAATGAGTTCGGTGCGGTTGCGCGCCGGATTCAGGAGATTGCGATCGTAGCCCTGATACTGCACCGCGCGCACGTCGAACTGGAGGCCGGAGCGTTCATTGAGCTTGATCCAGATACCGCCACCGCCGGTGTAGGACACATTGTTGTTTCGCGTTTCCTTGCCGTTGACCTGCGCATCGAGAATCATGACATAGGTGCCGGCGCCGGCCATCACGAACGGCGATACTTTCTTGCCCGGATAGCGCAGGGTAGCCGCCAAACCGAGGTTCACCGTGTTCACCGGCTGGCCGACAGATTGATAACGAATCGAATCACCACCAGCCACGGCGGCCTGACCGAAACGCAACCGCGTGATGAAATCCTTGCGTGTGGTGTTGCCGCGCGACACGTCGACGGTGGTACCGATGCCGAGGTATTTCGACAGCGCGTACTCCGCATCAAGACCGATGAGTGCCGCCGGATCGAGACTGGCGGCCCGCTCGGCCTGGAGCATGCCGATGCGCGTGGTGACCGTGAACTGCTTTGGTGCCACCTGTGCGCCGAGGCTGGCCGCGGTGAGCGCCAAGGCGGCGAGAATGCCTGCAGCGCGGTTCATCGACCCACCTCGAACGAAAAGATCTGAATGTTCTGGAGCGCGCCGGCCGACTCGAACGAGTAGTCGAAGCGAACGTTCCGACCCTTCGCCGGGAGGCGCAGACCGAAACCACCAGCCAGACCGACCGGGGTGGAGGTTTCGTGATCGCGCTGGTCGTTGTACACGCGCTTACCGCCCCGCACGAACAGAATGTTGCGATAGCCGTACTCGAGGCCGATCGCGTACTGCGTGGTGAAGTCCGTCGATTCATTGACCGCGACTTCGGCGTTCAGCGTGTTGTTACCGCTGCCCTTGCCGAGGAGCGAGTTCGCTGAGCCAAGCAGGTCGGACGCGAGCGACAAGCGGAACTCGACCGGCAGTTCGACCTGCGACGTGTACAGCGACACGCGACGGTTGTCGCTGAAGCTGCCACGATCGGCCGTGCTGATCACGCGCGTAATCAGCGCGCCCGACGCACGAGCCGTGGGACCGAGGTTTGAGATCGAGCCACCAAGCGTGAGGCCGTAGAGGCCAGTGTTGAACTGGGTGCCGATGTCGCCAGCGACCCACCTGGTGCCGGCATCCGGGATGCCTTCGCTGATGAACTTGACCTGCGCGCCGACCTGGAGACGGTCGGTGAGGCGCTTGGCGTACCCGATGCCCAGCACGGTGGAGGTCCACTGGAAGAAGTTGCCACCCAGTCGATCGCCAAACGGGTTGAGCTCCGTGGTGCGCTTGATGTCGCCCGAGCTGAGCGTGTTGAAGTGCACGCCAAGATTGCCGCCCAGTGCGGGGATCGAGAGCGCGGCATAGGTCTGGCCGAGCCCAAGATCGCCGTACAAGCTCTGGCGTCCGGCAACCGCCGAGAATGCCTCGGAAGTGCCGGCGCCTGCCGGATTGGAAAACCACGCGAGTGGGCCGCTGACTGACGCGGCGGTGGCGTTGGCCATCGCGCCGCTACGTGCACCGACGCCGATGTGGAGGAAGTTGGCGCCACGCGTACCCTGACGATTCGGGGTATCCGCTGGCGTAGGAAGAAGTCCACCGATCCCCTGGGCACGAACCGTCGTGCCGAGGAGCAGGGTGGCGGCGCCAAAGGCGCCGATGAGCCGGGTGATATGCATCGCTGCTCCCTTAGCGGATGATCACGAACTTACCGCGCTGCACCTGATTCTTTCCAGCCGAGCCGGTCGCAGTGAGCACGTAGATGTAGAGACCAGACGTCATGTCAGTGCCTTCGCGCGTGCGAAGGTTGAACGGCAGGTCACCAGAGGTCGAGTTGTTACCCGCGTAGGTCAGGTCGCTCTTCGTCCACGTCAGTTCCTGGAGGAACTGGCCAGACACCGAGTACACCCGCAGCACGCCTTCTTCGGGCACGTTGGTGAAGTAGATGCGCGGCACCGCGAGACGCGCCCCATCGACACCATCGTTGTCAGAGCGCACGATGTACGGATTCGGCACGACCGAGACCTTGGCCAGGTCGGCCTTGGTGATCTCGGACTTGATGCTGAACGGCGTGGCCACGAGCTGGATGCTCGAACGCGGATCGAAGGTGCGCGTAAGTTCGAACGTCTGCTTCCAGGTTGGCTCGATGGGCAGGTAGCCGCCGGCCGTCGTGGCACCGCGCGTGTTGATGGCGAGCGGGTTGCAGCTGTTCTGATCGACGGAGGCGGCCGGACGGACACCTGTGCCGTTCACACCACCGGTGCACGCCACCAGAAACTTGTTCAGACCGATCGAGTCGACCAGCACGGGGATCGTGCGATAGCCGTTCGACGCATCAGTCTGCACCACCACGACGCGCGTCGTGCCGACAAGCACCGTGCTGTCCTTCTCGACCTTCTGCAGCACGATCAGCGTATCGCCCGGCATCCACAGCGAATCGGGGACCGACACACGAACCGTGTCGTTGCCAGAGCCAAGGAGGCGCGTGTTGCCGATGCCACCTTGCGCAAAGGTTTGGCGGGCGAGCATCGCGAACTTGACCGGCTCTTCACGACCGCCGACCGGGTCGGTGAACTTCATCGTGAACGGCACCCGAATCCTCACCAACGGACGGGTGGTCGTGGCGCCAACGAGCGTTGCAACCGCGGCCGACGTTTCGGTGGTCGTCGTCGCCTTAGAGGCCACCTCGGTGAGCACCGTCCTGACGGCCGACTGCAGATCGGCGACCGGATCAAGTGTGAGCGCCTTGGAACCCCACGGATCGGTGAGCCACGTAAGCTCGTAGCGGCCACCCTTGATCCGCTTGTTGCCAACCAGCGGGCCCGTGGTCGCCGTGGTGAACGTGCCCTGCACCTGCGGTACGAACTGACGGGCATTGCCGGAGAGCGTGTCGCCGTCCTTGCGAAGCACGAAGTTGCGATCGCGCGAGATATTGCCAGACAAGCGTTCCGTGCGGAAACCGTTGGCGGTGTTCGACGAATCGTCTGGTTGGGCTGTAAAGCCCGGGTACAGCGGCGAGCCAACCTGATCTCGAACCTGGTTGCCACCGTTGGTGCCGTACGGGTCGTTGATCGCGAAGATCGGCTTGTTGTCGCCGGTTACCCAGACGTAGCCAGGGTAGCCAGCCGGCGAGGTAATCGTGTCGACGAACACACGCGAGGCGCCGGTGAATCCGCGGGCCGTGCCGGCAAGCAAGGTCGTTCCCAGGCGAACCGGAATGTCGCCGGTGGTAGTGAACGTTTGCTCCTTCGCCACGAAGTTCGACGTAGCCGGGGCCGTGGGCGAGGTGGTCGCACTCGGGATCAGCCAGCGGGCACTGATGGTCGAGGAGAACGCACGGGTGACGGTGTCCTGCACCTTGCGCACGATGAACTGGTTGCCGAACACGAGGCGTGACGTCCCGGTCACGCTGTTCGACACGGCCTGCACGAGTACGGGCTGCGTGGAGCTACCCGCCACCGTGGACGTGTCGACGCGGGCATACTGACGGCCGGCCGCGTTCGTGATCGGGGCGTACACCGTGAGCGATGCCGGGCCGGACGTCGCAAACGCCGAGTTGATCGTGTCGCGCGGGAAGCCGAAGGCGTCCTGCGCGTTCGTGATGTACAGGCCACGGCCGGGCAGCGAATCGACGACGCGGAAGTAGTCGTCGGAGAAGCCGCGCGTGCGGGTCACGAACACGTAGTTGTAGGTGCGCCCAGCCTGCAGGTTTTCGGCAAAGCTCGCCGTCTGCGGTACACCCTTCACGTAGTCCACCGTGGCGACGGGGCGCCAGCCGAACGCCGGAATCGCGGCATCGATGGCGCGTGTGGGCGCCGAGACGCAGGTACCGATGTTGCCGGTGTTAATGGTAAAGGTCGTTCCACCGTCGCACGACTTGAACAGGTACACCGACGCCAGATTGTCATTCGCCCGCGCCCTGAGCGAATCAAGCAGCGTGGGGTTCAGTCGCAGGATGCGTCGCGTCGCGACGTCGCCGGCCAGTGAATCGGTGCGCAGCTTGTTCACCAGGCCAAGCATGTACGGATCGACGGGGTTGATATTTGGGTAGCGGATCACGATCTGCGAACCAATGGAGGTCGCAGCACCAGCGGTGAGCGAGTCGAGCAGCTCGGCCGAGTTGATCGTGTACGACAGCCCCGTCTTCACTGCCGGATACGCGATCGGCTGCGGTCCCGCGTAGTTCGTGAGATACGCTTCCGTGAGACCTTCGACCGCCTTCCGGGTCGCGATGGAGTCGGCATTCCACGAGAAGGCCCACAGGAACTGTGTGGTATCGCCCGACTTCAGCTTGAACGGGCCGGCCGTAATCGTTCCGAGGATGTTGCCGTACTCGTTGCGATAGCCGCCAACGATGGTGTCGGAGTAGATCGCGTGGCAACCGAGCGAGCCACAGCCCGGCACCGAGATCGTGTCCTGCACGCCGTCGTTGTTGTAGTCCCACTTGCCGTAGGGCCGCCCATTGATCGGGTTGTTCGTCCCGCCTGGCACAAACTTGGGAAACTTCACGCCGGCCGGAGTGGCGGGAAGCGATCCACTCCACTCTTCCGGCGTGACCATGCCCGTGAAGAAGTTGATCGAGAAATCTGACGCGTTGCGACCGTCCAGGAAGTCGTCTTCCTTGGAGGCGATGTAGCCAAAACCGGCGCGTGTGGAGCGGGTCATGGCCTGACCCGCGCGACCGACGTTGCCCGGGTGGGAATGATTGAACGTGATGGTGTCGTCGGCGAACGGGCTGCTCGGGTTGTAATACGGGTCAGCCGGGTTCCGCGTGAAGCGCTTGTTGCGCACGTCGCCCAACGGCGACTTGAGCCACGTCATCGTCCAGACGCCAGCGACGAACGCGTCGGTGCTCTGGCAGCCCCCCAGCGTGGAGTTCAGGTAGCGCTTGGGATACGACGTGCTGCAATTGCCGCTCGTGTTGGCCTTCGTGGCCAGCACCGTGTTGGTGTTGTAGTCGAAGTAGAGCGAGGCATACTGTCCGCCGATGCCAGCGTACAGGAAGCCGGGGGTGGTGCCAAAGTAGAGTGAATCATAGTCGACGCCCGTGCCGTACACGGCGGCCGACTTGTTGACCATCTGTACCTGGTAGTACTGGGCGTTGCGCGTAGCCGGCGACGCGAACTGGTAGCTATCCACGCGAAGCTCGAGGCCCAGCGGGTACCCCACGTCGAGGGGCGTGCCCGCGCCACCCGGCACGATGCCGCCGTAACGGAGCTTCTGCTCGCGATAGTAGTCGGAAATGAAGCCGTATACGCTCTGCGTACCAAGGAACTGCGTGGCGTCAAGCCGATCGCGCGAGAGGCGCCAGTCGTCCCAGCGGAACGTGCTCTTGTTCGCGTTGAACGTGTTCAGCCACACCGAGTCCTGTACGACCAGCTTGCCCCTGAAGCCTTCGGATCCCCACGTATCCTGACAATCCTTCTGGGCGAGCAGCGAGAATCCAATTGTGGTATACACGTTACCATCGGCGCGGCACGACGAACCGTCCTGGGCCGTGACACCGGAGAAGTTCTTGCCGAACTGTGCGTCGGCCGAGCCCCACTTCCGGTTTGACGACACCAGCGTTTCCCAGGTAATCGTGGTGTAGCCGAGCGATCCGGTCATGTTGTTGATGCCGGGGAATACGGACCGAATTTTCCGGAACTCCGTGGGCGGCGCCGCGACGACAAATCCCATCTGGAAAAAGATGTGAAAGCCGCCGATGGTCGGGCTTACGGCGCGCGCACCGAAGGCTACGGTGCCCTGGTTCTGCGCGACCGGGCCGCCTTGGTTGGGAATCGCCGCGCGGTACGTGCCGCTCATACGCAGCGTCCCGAACGCGAGATCTTCCGCCGCAAACAGGTCAAACCCGTTCGTGGCGGCGATGGGAATCTGACGCATCGTGCCGTCGGGCAACATCTCTTCGAGATAGTTGACGCGCGGCTGGGAGGCCCGTTGCGCCCCCGCCACGCTTGGCGCGACGGGCGAGAGCCCGGCCAGCAGGGCAAGGGCGCCCAAGGCGCGCGAGACCAAGCGCACCCCGAGGCCCAGCAGCTGTGGGCGAGAATTATTGGTAGTGAAACCCATGAGGTTTACGCCGTCCATGCTCAGAAGTTGACCGACAGGCCGGTGGAGATGCTCCGACGCGCACCGATGAACTCGGGCTGGTCGAACGCGGTCGAGGTGTTGTCGCCGGCGTTACCGATACGACGGTTCGTGAAGTCACGCAGACCGGCGTCGCAGGTGCCCGTGTTGTTGAAGACCTGCACGCAGTTCTTGCGATCGAACAGGTTGTTCACGCGCAGGAAGCCCGAGTAGCGCAGGTTGCCAATGCGGAACGCCTTGTCGAGCAGCAATCCCACATCCTGCGTGGACGGCTGACGCGCCGAGTTCACTTCACCCTGATTGATCGTGCCGATCGCGCCGGCCGCACTGCCGCGGAGCGGCGTGTACGGAATACCCGACGTGATGTTGTAGGTGAGCGAGCCACTGAAGTTCTTGAACAACTTGCCGGCGTTGAGCGGCAGGTTCGGCACGTCGTTGCCGACGCGGTAGAACAGCTGGACGTTCAGGCGCTGCGGCTGATCGACGTCGGTAAGCGTTTCAATATTCTGCGCGCGGAGCGCTTCGTCGGTACGCGACACTTCGTTGGCGCGATCGGGCGGGCGGGCGTTCGTGGTGGCGCGAGAGAGGCCGTAGTTGATGTCATAGCCCCAACGCTCGGCCAGACGGCGACGGAAGGCCACTTCGACACCGCGCGACGACAGGAAGTCACCGTTCACGATGATGTTGTACGTGGGGAAGGCGCCGGCATACGTGCTGCCGATATCCTGCGCGGCGCGGCTGCTGCGGATACCAGTGAGGCCGGTTTCCGAGCGGCTGAACACGGCCACCTGAATCGAGTAACCCTTGCCAATTTCACCGGAGTAGCCCACTTCGAACTGCTTGGCCTGCTCCAACCGAAGGCTCGGGTTGCCCACGAACGTTGGATTGTCGGGCTGCAGGTTGGGCGTGCATTCGGTCGTACCCGGCTTCACCTGACCCGCCGCGCAATAATTGTCGCCGGCGCCGGCCGTGGTGCCGATACCGGTGTTGCGATAGGTGTTCCCGTACAACGGCACCATGGTGTATCGGCCGCCGTTGAAGAACACTTGCGACCGTTCGGTAAGCGGGAACGCCACCCCAACGCGCGGGCTGAACGCCGTACGGGCGGGCGACTCGCGAAAGTCGTCGAGCTGGGCGATCGTGGTGGCGGTATCGAGCAGACGCGCGCGCTGCGTTTTGGGATCGATCGGCGACGCGGCGCAGCCGGCGAGGCCATAGGGCTGGCCGGCGGCATTGAGTAGCTGCTTGCCACCCACGGCCGTACCGGTGCACACTTCGCGAGCCGTGGTGCCATTCGACGGATCGAACGGATCGGCCAGCGCCTGACCGCGCGCGCGGCCGTAGTCGAAGCGACCACCAAGCTTGATCGTGATGAAGTCGTATTCGATCACGCTCTGGATGTACGCGGCGGCTTCGATTGGCTTGCCGCGGTACACCTGATACACGTTGTTCTTGATACCCGACGTCGTGCTGGCGTCCTGCTGGACGTCGCGGTACACGAAGTCGTGGTTCACAAACTGGGCGCCGACCTGGATGTTGTTGTGGTCGGTGACCTGCGACTGCAGGTCGGCCTTGATCGTGCGCGTGGTGTACTTCTCCCCACCGTACACACCCGACGCGATGCCCGAGTACGGCACCCGATCGCAACCGGTGAACGTGCCGCAGATGGACAGGAACGACTGGTCGAAGTTGCCGTAGGCAAACGGACCCGGGATACACGTACCGAGGAACACGGCGCAGGTGGTGCGCTCAAAGTCCGTCTGGGCCACGCGTACCGTGAGGTTGGACCGGCCGAAACGCTGTTCGAGCGAGCCGATCACGACCCTCCCCTGGTCGCGCACCGACGGCTGGATCAGGTCGCGCGACGCGCGGTTGTCCGCGCCCGTGAGCGAGAAGAGCGAGTCGGTGCGGTTGTTCACCAGCGACAGCGGATCGCCACGATAGGCGAAGAAGTAGCGGCGATCGTAGCCGCGGTTCTGACGGTCGGAACCGATCGCGGTGACCTTGATCGTCGTGTTGTCGAACGGCAAAAACGTGAGCTTGCCGACCACCGAGGAGTTCTGCGTGCCGCCGAACGCCTGGAAGCCCGGGACAAGATCCTTGGTGGATACGCCAAGGATGTCGCCAAGCACGAGCGGCGCATTGGCCGTGTACACGTCCTGGTCGAACTCCAGCACACGTTGGGCCTGGCTCTGCACCTGACCCGACACCGAGTAGCGCAGTTTGCTCTTCGTGCCCGGCACCGGACCGGAGAGGTACCCGCGCAGCAGGTTCAGACCGAGGAGCTTGTCTTGCTGGGTGTTGAAGATGCTGCCGGGAAGCGTCGAGTTCTGGAAGTCGATCGCGCCGGACACTTCCGAGCCGCCTTCACGCACGGCCTGGTTGATGACACCGGCGAGCGCATTGCCGTACTGCGGTTCCATCGCGCCACGCTGGAAGTCGACCTGCTGAACGGCCAACGCGCTCATGCCGACGGCGTCGTTGCCGAAGAGCGGGTTGTTAATGGCGATACCGTCGATCATGGAAAGCGTCGCACCACCGCGGCTGCCGCGGACGCGCAGCGCGGGCGTGGTGCTGCGCTGCTCTTCCGCGAGCGACACGACCGAGGTGTTCTGCGGGACTTCCGTGAAGCCCTGCTGCAGCGCGAGCACGCCGGCGATGCTGGTAACCGGGAGCGAAGTGATCTGCTCGGCGGTGACCGTCGTGCGGGAACCGACCTGCCCACGCTCAACGAGCGGGGCCACGTCGGCCTGCACCGTGATGGCCGCCAGCGTCTGGTTGGACGAGCGCAATTTGAAGTTCTGTTCGCGCGTCGCGTCGATGGACATGGCGACGTTCGTGGCGGTCACGCTCTGGAAGCCGAGGCGACGGGCCTGAACCGAGTAGGATCCGGGAGGAACCTGAATGATGAAATAGCGGCCGCTGGCGTTCGTGTTCGAACCCAGCGTCGTCCCTTGAATGACCACCGAAACGCCCTCGACGGGCTTGCCTGTTTCCGCATCGGTCACAACACCGGTCAACTTACCGGTCTGTGCCTGCGCGGCGGTGATCGGCGCGGCAAGTGCCACGCCTAGGACCGTCGCGATAAACCACATACGACGTCCGAAAGCCCTCATCTGCTCCTCCGGGAGACTAGAACTGCGGGACAACGTTCCGGCCAGTGAGACCGAGCCGAACACGTCTGCAACGCCATGCCGACACCGGGCAACCTTACGCAAGGCTGCGAGGTACCAACAGGACACTGGAAAACGCCGGCGCAGGGGCGCGGCGGCGGGAAAACACGTGGGGAGGGTACAACGTGGTGGTTACGATACCGACTTCCTCGCTCTCTTGAGGAGATGATTGCTAGGTAACCGTGGCGACAAGCTAGCCGTCAGCACGGGGCTGTCAATCGCCTGCAAGTGGACCAGTTGGCGGATCGAGAGAGCGACGGCGCGCGTTCTGCTGCGCTTCGACGCAACTTTTGATCGCGCCACAGCGCATCCTGCTGGAGAACAACGGTGGGATGAACGACGTCACCATGGCACTCGCCCCTCCGTCAGATAACCGACGTGCGGAGAGCCGTACGGGGTTTGCCCGAAGGGGAATCGACGCGCCACGACGTCGCGCACGTAGTCGTGGCGACCGATTGACGCTCTACCTTAAGCTTCGGACAAGACAACGAGGCCCCCTGAATTCAGGCGGCCTCGTGTGTTGGTAAACTTTTGGGGACCACCAGCGCTGGTCAGCGCACACGCGACCGGTATGTCCGTGACAAGCGAAGCGTGGCGCCGTTGCCAAGCATGAGCAGACCGTCACCGCCGGGCAGCGGTGACATTTCCCGCACGCGATCCATGTTGACCACCAGGCGACGGTGAATTCGCACGAACTGCCGCGGATCCAAGGCCGACTCGATCGCCGTTATCGTGCCGCGGGTGCGGTACTTCTCACCGGCCGCGTGCACCAAGATGTAGTTACCGTCGGCTTCGAACCAGTCGACATCCGACAGCGGCACGAAACGCGTCCGACGTCCTTCGCGCACCAGCACACGCAATGGACGCGCATCCCCGTAGCCAGACGACGCCCGACCGCCGTCGTCCTGCGTGAGATCAAGCACCGGCTCCTCCGCCTCGCCACGCGTGAAGCGCGCCAGCGAATGTTCGGTGCTGCGCGCAGCACGCCACGGGGTGGACGGAATCAACGTGCCCGTGGACTGTCCACTCGCCCGTTTCCGTCGACGCATGTCGCCGCTGTCGTCGTGCTCCAGCGTGGCGGCGTGTCCGTTGCCACTCGCATGCCCGTTTCCATGGCCGTTCCCGGCCGCGCGCGTGAAGAGCGCACCGAGTTCCGTGTTCCCCGACGCGTTCGCCTCGCCGATCAGGCGCTGCAATTCGTCGGCGGTGCGTAGCAGTGCCACCTGCAACACGTGCTGACGCGCACGGGCGATCGCATCACGCAGTCGTTCGGCCGCGACAGGGACGGGCACGAAGTCTGTGGCCTGCAGTTCGAACGCATGAACGGCATCCTCTTCCCGCGCCGACGCAAACACGATGGCGGTGGGACGCTCGGACGGCGTGAGCGATTGTACGAACGCAAAGCCGGACATGTCGGCCAGCTCCGCGCCCACCAGCGCGATATCGGGAACGGGAGAGAGCGCGGCGCGCGCCGATGTAGAATCGGCGTGATACCCGAGTACCGACACGTCGAGCGAGGCCGGTAGGTGGGCCAGCTGTTCGGGCAACGAAGCCGGAACCTGACCGAGAACTACGACACGGAGAGCCATGAGTGTTGGTGAAAACGCGAGCAGACATGCTGCGATCACGACCACGGCGTCGCGTGCTGCCAGGCGGCAGTGCACAACCGAGGGCGCCACTGAGTGTACGGACCACGGCGTCCAGACGTTGCGTCCAAAGGGCGGGAACCATCAGAACGGACCGTCCGCGCGGCGCCGCACGGTGGCTGCAGGGCCCGGACACGAAGCACGCGGCACAGGGTGGAACCCATGTGCCGCGTGGGCGATCCTACCAAGCCATGCTGCTAGTACTGCGACCGCTGAGAGAGTGGCTTTTATAACCGAACTTCCGGCGCGCGTCTTGGCGGGTGAAGCGCCACGTAATCATGGTGCGGAGGCAGTGCGAGAGGAACTGGGCTTGAGGCGTGGGGCCGTGGGTTTTGGGTTTTGGGTCCTGGGTGAAACGCCGCCGATCAAACCCACCACCTTCCGTTTCACCGCCTGTTCCGTGATCAATCGTACGGTCCAGCTGTCCGCCCCGGCGGGCGGATCCGCGCACACCATCGCGATGATGCGCTGCTGCTCCGCTGGGGCCAGCCCTTCCGCCGCCCCAGGGCGCGGACGTTCGGAGAGCGCCCCGTCGAGCCCACCGGCCCGATAGCGCTGGGCGATGTTGCGCACGGCCTGCGGCGAGAACCGCACCAGCGCTGACACGGTGGGCGCACTCTCG
>JANLVC010000192.1:0-5362 GCA_031363815.1 Gemmatimonadota bacterium | reverse complement strand
TGGGGTTTTGGGTTCTGGGTGATTCTGCAGCCGATCAAACCCACCACCGAAACGACAAGGGAGGTCTGGGCATACCGGCCAAGGATAGGAGCCGCCCGGATTCTCCGACCCTCTGCTTACCTACTCTTTAACCGGTCGCAGCACTAGGCGCCACGCGAGTGCTGCACAGCGGCCTTCGAGGGACTCACGGCAACCTCCGACGCTCCATGCGTGTGGAGCGGGCGGTGTCACATTTCACCGGGAGCAGGACACTACGCCGCCGCCAACTCCTCGATCGCGCGGGCAAGATCGAAATCCTTCGGGGTGATTCCGCCCGCATCGTGCGTGCTGAGCGAGAAGTGCACCTTGGTGTAGCGGATATCGATGTCGGGGTGATGCTGCATCGCTTCGGCGATGTCGGCCACCTGCGCAATGAATGCGACCCCGGCAGGGAACGTCGCGAAGTGATAGCTCTTCACGAGCGTGTCGCCTTTACGCGACCAGCCGGGCACTGCGCCGAGGCCGCGCTGAATTTCGATGTCGGAAAGAGCTGGCATATGTCTCTAGAGTAGACGGCGCCGTGGCGGCGGACAATGCCTGAGCATGGAATCCCGGCGGCGGTGATCACACATCCGCGCCCGTCTTGTGTTTTCGGTTTTTGTTCGGTAGGGTGTAGTATGCGCCCCGCCACTCTTCCCGCTTCGCCGGCGCGCGCGCCTGATCCGCTCCAACCCGACCCGTTCGGGCCCGACCCACTGCGCCTGCTCTCGGCCCAGGCCGACCTGCAGTATCACGCGGCACCCACGCGCGGCATCTTCAATGCGCCGGCGGCCACGGGCATGGGTTTCTGGTCGATCAATCCGTACGTGGGGTGCGCGTTCGGCTGCGCCTATTGCTACGCGCGCGACACGCACCGGTTTACGCTCGAGCGCGCCGGTGACGTGGGGCGGCAGGTGGCCAGTGCCATGCCGCCGTGGCTGGCGTTCGAGCGACGGGTGCTGGTAAAGGAGCACGCCGGCGCGCGCATCCGCGAGGCGTTGCGGTCGTTGCGGTCGCCCCGCCCGGGCGACTCGGTGGTGATCGGCTCGGCCACCGATCCGTATCAACCGGCTGAGCGGCGGTTTCGCGTCACGCGCGACATTCTGGAATCGCTGCAGAGCGCGCGCGGCTTCACGATCGTGATCATCACCAAGAGCCCGCTCGTCACCCGCGACGTCGCGGTGCTGCAGCGGCTGGCCGAACGACACACCGTGCAGGTGCACGTGTCGCTCATTACCGTTGATCGCGAGCTGGCGCGGCGCCTGGAGCCCAGGGCCCCCACCCCCGAGGCACGGCTGCGGGCGGTGCGACGGCTGGCCGACGCCGGGCTGTCGGTGAGTGTGAACTGCATGCCGGTGCTGCCGGGGATCACCGATGCGCCAGCCATGCTGGAGGCGCTGGTGCAGCAGGTGGCGGCGGCCGGCGCCAAGAGTCTTGGGGCCTGTGCCCTTCGGCTTCGGGCTGCCTCGCGACGACGGTATCTGCCCGTGATCCGTGAGCACTTTCCGGAGCTCTCGGCCAAGTACGAGGCGACGTACCGGCACAGCGTGTACGCCGCCGACAACTACCGGGTCGGACTGCAGCGCGTCACCGAAAAGCTGTGCCGGAAGTACGGCCTGACCACGCGGGAATACCGTCGCGACGACGGCGAGGCTGATGACGAAGTCGCCTTGCCCGCCCCGCTTTCCCCAGAACTGCAGCTCCTTCTGCTGTAGGCGAGTTCGGCCGCGTTTTCTGAGTTTTCCCAGCCGCCGTTCCTGAGGCTTTTCGCATCATGTTTTCCTGAATTCGCTCTTTCCGCCGCCTCCGTCTTTCGGTATTTATTCGGTATGACCGCCTTGCCTGCCACCGCCATCGCAGAACCGGAAATCACGCCGGCCCCGCCCGACCTTACGCTCCTGCGCGATCAGTTACAGGCGGTAGTGGCGAGTGGGCGGCACGCCAGTGGCCCGTGGAGCACGGGGCTGGCCCGGTTAGACCGGGCGCTGGGGGGCGGCATCCCGCGGGGGCGTGTCACCGAAATCAGCGGCCCGTTGGCGGTCGGGAAAACGGCGCTGCTGCGGCAGCTGGTGGCGCAGGTCCTGCACACCGGCGCGTGGGTGGCGTGGATCGACGCCAAGCGCACGCTCGCCCCGGCGCCGTGGACCGCCGTGGGGGCACGCTTTGTGGTGATCCGTCCGCCCGACGGCAAACGCAGTGCATGGACCGCCGATCTGCTGCTGCGCAGCGGGGTGTTCGCGCTGGTGGTCATCGACGGCGCACCGCCGTTGTCGCGGGTGCATGGCGTGCGCCTAGCGCAGCTGGCGCGGGAACGCGATGCCGCGTGCGTGGTGCTCGAGCATCACGACGGCGGGCGTGAAGTGCGCCCCAGTCGACTGGCCGGCACGGTGCGCCTGCGCATCGCGGCCATGCCCCCGTGCGCGCCGAGTATACCGCCCTCGATGCGCGGGGCATCAATGCGCGGGGCATCAATGCGCGCACGGTCGAGCCGACCACCCCAATCACCGGAATCGATTGCCGGCAGAGCAATGGGCGGAGCGATCACCGGACAACCGATCTCCGTCGCCGATGAGTCGCGACGGTTTGTGGTGACCGTGGAGAAAGGGGGGAACAGTCAGGGTCGCAGTCAGTCCATCGAGGTGAGCAGTGCAGTCGTCGTGGCGCGTCGCGTGTGTACGAATTCCGAGATTCCCGATCGGCGCGGGGTGGCGCGAAGCGCGCGTCGTCCCTGGACCGCCCGCGGCAACAGCAGCGACGCCGAACAACCCGGCCAACAGCACGCCGAACACCCCGTCACCTGGGGCGGACTCGGCGTCTCCGCGAGCGATCTGTACGGAGTTGACCTTCCCGGACACCCAGCTCGCCTTGCCGCTGGGTTTACCGACCACGGCATCACCATCAACAACGACCGCCCATTCCCGCCGCAGGAGCACCGCGACCGCAGCGACCGCGACAGGCAAACCGACCAGCGCACCCGCGACTGGACGCACTATCGCGGACGCCGCCGCGCCGCCGACCCCGGCTACGGTCGCCGCCCCCGGCGCGACCTCGCCCGCCTCCACCCGTAACCCACCACCCACCACCCACCACCCAAAACCCCAAGCCCATAGCCCAACGCCCCCTCACTGCGACAATCTCCCCCGCTCCCTCGTCGTCGATACCAAACTCCGCCCAACACCCCCTCACTGGGACAACCTCCCCCGCTCTCTCCTCGCCGATACCAAACTCCGCGCCGTCTCCCTCGCGGCCGGCCGCGCCGGGGTGCGGGCCGGTATGCGGCTTCCCGAAGCGCGTGCCTGTTGCGCCGATCTCGACGTCCGCCCGTGGGATGAGCACGCCATCCGCGACGCCGTCCTGGCGGCCAGCACCGCACTGCTTGCCGCCAGTCCGCAGGTCACGCCGGTCGCCGGTGCGCCCGGCATGTGGTGGGTTGGCGCCAACGGCTTCAATGCCGTCGGTGGCGAAGCCCAGCTCGCGCGCACCCTGCTCGCCATCGCGCAACAGTGGCACCCCGATGCCCGTGTCGCCATCGCCGATTCCTGCGTCGCCGCGCGCGCCGCCACCTGGGCCCCGCGCGCGCGCAGTCGCGCCGTGCGTGATGGGCAGTATGACCGTGATCCTCAGGGCGTACGTGAGCGCGATCCACTCACCCTCCCCGACGGCATCACGATCATCCCCGCCGGACAATGCGCCGAGTATCTCGCGCCCGCGCCATTGGGTCTCGTGCCCATGGACGACGAGGTGCGCGATGCGCTGCAGTCGCTCGGTCTGCGCACTGTCGGCGCGCTCGCGTCACTCCACGCCGGCGATATCGAAAAGCGATGGGGCCCCGCCGGCCTCAGCGCATGGCGACTCGCCCACGGCGACGATCCACGGCGACCGGGCCTCGTGCGCGTGGACGCCGCGCGCAGCGCGAGCGTGGAGTTGCCCGCCGCCGTGGAAAGCATCGAGCCCGTGCTGTTCGTGTTGCGTGCCCAACTGCAACGCTTGCTGCGCGAGTGTGTGGAAGACGGACGCGCCGCCGCCGCGGTGGCGATCACGCTGGTGCTCGATGCCGGACGTCAGTATCCCATCGACGACATCGGCCGCGAGATGCGCGGCCATACCGACGTGCCCGACACGTCCGACGACACGACACAGAGGAACGCCGCACAGAGAGCCCCCGCGCGGAGCACGCAGTCCCCCCCTGACTCCTCCTCCCTGCCTCCTACGCTGTCGGCAGTTTCGGAAGCGTCGGCCGCATCCCTCCTCAGCATCCCCCAACGCTCCATCACGCGCGAAGTGCGTCCCGCGCGTCCGCTCGCCCGACTCGAGCCGCTGTTTGATCAATGCCGAAGCCTGCTGGAACGGTGGAGTATCCCCGCGCCGATCATCGGCGTTACCGTCAGCATTCCCGCCACCGCCCCACTCGCCGCCGATCAAGGCGACTTGCTGATCCCGTCGTGGCGCGACGCCGCGATGAATGCCGAAGCCGTGTTCGCCCGACTGCGCGCCGTGCTCGATCCCGACAACACCGGCACCGTCGTCGTGCACCCCGAAGCCGGGGACAGTCATCGGCCCGAAGACACCGGCCGATGGGTCAGCGCCGACGCCATGGCCCTCGGCGCGGCACCAATTCCCGCGTCAACCCCTGCGTCAACACCGAACGGACCAGAAGCCACCACCGCCGCCGTCCTCCGTTTGCTCGATGCACCGGAACCCGTTGACGTGGAAGCACCGCACGGCATTCCCGACGCCGTGTGGTGGCGCGGACGACGCCTGTCGATCACGAGTGCCGACGGCCCCGAGCGTTTAAGTGGCGATTGGTGGCGCGTCGATACGTACGCCCGCGATTACTGGCGGTGTGTTGTCGATGATGAAGGCGACTTGCTGCTGTACCACGAAGGCAGTGTGCAATGGTACGTGCAGGGGTGGTACGACTAACGGCTAACGGCCAAAGGCGAACGGCCAACGGCCTAGTACTGCGACCGCTTAGAGAGTGGCTTTTTATAACCAAACGTCCGGCGCGCGTCTTGGCGGGTGAAGCGCCACGTCATTGTGGTGCGGAGGCAGTACGAGAGGCTCTGGGCTTGGCGCTTGCGGCCGTGGGTTTTGGGTTCTGGGTCATTCCGCTCGCGATTCGGCGAGATCACAACAGCATGACCACAAATTCACACGGAAAACGACACGGACAAGCTCACGAACACGCACGCCCAGGATCGTTTGCGTAGAGCAGTTCGCTTTGCGTTGTTCAACAACAAAAACCGGATCCGTCGAACTCGCGCCGTAGCGTGTCGTCAACCCGGAGCACATTCGCGTGCTATCCGTGTAATCCGCGGTGAAGCAGTGCCTGGTAGTAGCGATC
>JANLVC010000190.1:0-20002 GCA_031363815.1 Gemmatimonadota bacterium | reverse complement strand
ATCTGTCGGTCGCCACCACCGAAGCCGATCAAACCCACCACCGAAACGACAAGGGAGGTCTGGGCATACCGGCCAAGGATAGGAGCCGCCCGGATTCTCCGACCGTCTGCTTACCTACTCTTTAACCGGTCGCAGCACTAGGCGGCCCCCTCGGCCGGTTCGGCGAGGCTCGCCCGGTGATGTGCGAAGGCCGCCACCAGGTGATCGCGGAGATCGCACAGCAGTTGCCGGCTGGTCGCCGTCGCGTGCACCGACTCGATCGTACTGTCGAAGTACAGACAGCCGATCCGTTTCATCTCGAGCACCAGCGGCAGCAGCGCGAAGTTGCTGGGGGAGAGATCCTTGAAGAGACGATCACGTCCGGATCGCCTGGCGTCAGCCCCGACCATCTCCACAAAGAGATCGCTGCGCCCGTCGTCCTGAATGAGCGAACGGATACGCGGGTAGTCGTCGTGGAAGTAACAGGCCACGAGCACCTCGCCGAGGTTGCGGAACATCCCCGACGGGTACGCGGCTTCGGGGTCGTCGTGATGGTGTCGATCACCTGCCGTGACAATGCCGGGAAGTCGCCGCCCTGCATGATGCGGGCGAGTCGCGTCCGGATGGAGAAGCTGTCGATCTCTCCGCTGGTCGCGACAGTCGCGCCGCCGACTGACGGGCTATCGTTTGTCCCACGCCGATCGTCTACGCGTGGTGCTGTCCAGTCGTCGTGCCGCTGGACCATCCGTGACCATCCGTGCCGATCTGCGGTGCAGCCGTTCCCGCCATAGGTACCGACGTTCGGGCCGAGTACTCCCCACGAAGCCGTTCCGTCCGCACATTGAACAACAGCAATCGTTACCGCCCGCTCCTTCCTGATCGTCCGCGTCGCCTCCATTTCCGACACCGCGTTATGAGCCGTCGTTTTGTATTCTCCAGTCTGCGCGCTCCGGCCGCGCTGGTCGCCGCCCTTGCCGCCCGCACCGCCCTCGCGCAGCCGCCGGCCAAGACCGTCGCCCCGGTGTTCGTCAACGGTATGGCACAGATGGTCCCTGAATGGCGCGACTCCACCACGTGGATTCGCCATGACCTTTGGGTCGAAACCGACTTCGACAGCGATCGCGACGGACGCAAAGATCGGGTCCATGTCGACGTCACCCGTCCCGCGCAAACCGAGACCGGCGATCTCAAGGTGCCCGTGCTCTACGGATCAAGCCCCTACTTCGCCGGCACCTCGCGCGATGATTCCAACTGGAACGTGCAGCAGGAGCTCGGCGATCCGTCCCCGCCGCGCCGCGCGCTCGTTGCGCCGGTGCATCAGCCCAACCGCCGGCGCATTTCGAACGCGCTCGTGAACGAGTGGGTGCCGCGCGGCTTTGCGGTGGTGCACTCGGAAGCGACGGGTACCGGATTGTCACAGGGCTGTGCGACCGTCGGTGACTATCCCGAACGCGCACCGATGAAGTTCGTGATCGACTGGCTCAACGGCCGCGCGAAGGGCTACACAAGCCCCATCGGCCGCGAGGAAGTCCGCGCCACTAGCTGGTCGACGGGCAAAGTCGGCATGATCGGCACGTCGTACGAAGGCACGCTGCCGCTAGCCGCGGCCACCACCGGTGTGAAAGGACTTGAGGTGGTCGTGCCCGTGTCGCCCAACACCTCGTACTACCTGTACTATCGCTCGAATGGCCTTGTGCGTTCGCCCGGCGGATATCTCGGTGAAGACGTAGACGTGCTCTATGACTTCGTGGCCAGTGGTGATCCGGCCACCCGTGCCCGATGCGATGTACTCTGGAAAACCAACGTGTTCGCGGGGCCGAAAGGTCAGGACCGTGCCACGGGCGACTTCAACGACTTCTGGAAGAAGCGCGATCTGTTGCCGTACGTGAAGAACATCAAGGCCGCCGTGCTGCTGGCGCACGGATTGAACGACTACAACGTGACGCCGGCACACAGCGTGCGCATCTACAACGAGATGAGGGCGCGCGGACTGCCCGTCGGGTTGTATCTGCATCAAGGCGGTCACGGGGGGAATCCGCCCGCCGACATGCTCAATCGCTGGTTTAGCCACTACCTGTACGGCGTGAACAACGGCGTGCCGGGTGATCAGTCGGCGTACATCGAGCAGGCCGCCGGTGCACAAGCACCGACGGCCGCAACCGCAACCGCAACTGCAACCACGACCGCAACCGCGACGTCGGGGGCGCCGACGCCGAATCCGCGCGCGCGCGCGATGACGCCGCCCACGCCATTCGCGGCGTTCCCGGTGCCGGGCACAGTCCCGGTCACGCTGCACCCCACCGCCGGTGGACGTGGCATCGCATCGCTGTCGTTCGCGCCGGCCGCCGCTGGCCTGGAGTCGTTCATCGACAACGTGGCCTTCAGTGGCAGCGCGCTGGCCCGCGCGGCGACGTCCACGAATCGCCTCTTATACGCCACGCCAGTACTCACCGACACCGTCCACCTCTCGGGCACGCCACGCGTCACGCTGCGGATGGCCGCCAGCGTGAAGGCCGCGAACCTCAGTGTGTGGCTCGTGATGCTGCCCTACGACTCCGCACGCGCTGGATCACAGAGTCACGTGGGCAGTGTCTCGCACGGCTGGGCTGACCTGCAGAATGCGAAGGCCCTCAAAAAAGGCGGCGATTACGCCTCGACGAATCGCGGCAAGCCACTGAAGGTCGGCGAGTATCGCGAGGTCACCTTCGATCTCGAGCCCACCGACGAATTCATTCCCGCCGGCAAGCAACTCGGTGTCATGATCATGTCGAGCGATCGCGAATTCACGTTGTGGCCGAAGCCGGGAGCCGAGTTGACGCTCGATCTCGCCAAGTCGTCGTTCCGCCTTCCCATTGTTGGTGGCGTGGGGGCGTTGCAGAAAGCCGGCATGCGTTGACTTACCACGCCTTTTCAACGCGGCCTGCAGTGGCGGCGTGCACCTCGTCGGCTGTTGCAGGCATGGGCACGCGCTCTGTCACCCGAAGGCTAGACGAGCGGCCTCGGTGTCGTGCGTCCCACGATGATCGTGATATTGTCGGAGCCGCCGCCGTCGAGTGCCTCCTGCATCAGCTGCTCCGCCGCCTGCTTCGCGCTCGTCATCGAGCCCAACACCTCGGCGATGCGCGTATCGGGCACGTGCTTCGTGAGTCCATCCGAGCAGAGCAGGTGCACGTTCTGCCAATCGGCATCAAGCCGCGTGACCACCGGTATCGTGCGGTCGGCGCCGATGGCGCTCGAGAGCACGTGCGCCATCGGCGAGTTGCCGGCCTTGCTGGCCGACAGAATGCCGTCGTCTACGAGATCCTGCGCCATCGTCTGATCGCGCGTGAGTTGAGAAAGCACGCCATCGCGCCATACGTAGTAACGCGAGTCGCCCACCTGCAGCAGGTAGTAGGTGGGCCACACGCCGATGTAGAGCGTAAGCGTGGTGGCCATGGTGCCCCGCAGCTGCTGCGCGTCGCGGCGCGCACGCACTTCATCATGCGCCTGCATCGCCGCTGATTGCAGGAGGTCGATGAACTCCGCCGCATTGGCCTTCGCCCCGTAGTACACCGTGACGCTGCCGTCCACGTAGCGCATGATCGACTCCAGCGCGATCGCACTGGCTTCGCCACCTCCCACGCCGCCGCCTACGCCATCGGCTACCATCGCCACATAGGCGAGTCGCTGCTCGCCAAGCGGAAAGCGCTGCTCGAGGTTCGGCAGGTTCGTGGAGATGACGTTGATGCGCTTGTGAAACGTGGCCATCAGGTAGTGATCCTGATTTTCTTTCCGCACCAGACCAGCGTGCGAGAGGCCGAACACGTCCATCTCGTCGTCTCGCGGCTTGCGCGGGGGGCTTGCGGTTTCGCTCATCGGAGTGGGAGGCGGGTCAACGTCAAGCATAGCGCGCACGGTCGACCGTGGCGAGCATTCCGCCTGCGTTGTTCACCACATCCCGCACCGCTGAAACCGATCGGGGCGCTAGCTCCCCATGGCGCGCACGACGCGCGCTACGCCTGGCTCAGCCGTCCGGGAGAATCCGCGCGTAGTTGACACCGGAGATATTGATGAGTGTCGGCGTCAGGATCGTGAACGGGATCGGAGCACCATTCCGCGCCGAGAAGCCGCTGGCGGGATTCTGGTCGCGTGCCGGGAACCCATTCGGCCGACAGGCGGCGGACAACGACGCGGTGAAGGTCGTGCCGGACACGAGGTAGCAACCACGCTCATTCCCCGCGGGATTCGCCTGGACGTCCTGGAACAAGTACGTGCCATCGGCTTCGAACACCACGAAGCTTCCGTCCTGACCGTCAGCTCGCGTGAAGGCACCGACCAACGATGTCGGTACCGACGCGACCGCCTCGAGTACGATGGGCCCGTCGGTTCCCCTCAGCGTGAGCGTGGTGCCGCTGCGTACCATGGTGCCGACCAAGCCGCCCCCAGAGCCCGGCGTGCTGCCACCGAACCAGATGCCGCACGATCCATTGTCGTCGGCCGCGATGTGTATCCAGAAGTTGCCGTCGGTCGCGCGTTTGTACACGCCATACTCGAAACCGTTGCCGTTGTTGGGGCAGCTGGGATCGTCGAGGTGCAGCGCCAGTGAAAAGGTGCCATCGAACCAGAGCGTGAGGTAATTGCGGCGACCGTTGAGCGTCGCCGCATACGTGCCGGTGTACGAATCGAGCGTACCGTTCGAGTGACACCACATGAACACGTCAGTCACATTCGCCGACGTCACCCGTCCACTGCCGCGGCGCAGCAGGCACGACGTGTGCGGCTGCCTCGGCGTCCCCACCACGGCAATACCGAAGTTCGTCCCCGACGGCACCGTGCCCGGGAACGTGAAGGCCGTCGAACCACTGGGAATGGCGAGTGGCGCACCACCGTTCACGCTCAGTGCCAACCCAGTCCCCGCCAAACCGGCAACCGTCCCGCCAATGGTGAAGCCTGGTTGCGATGAGCAGGTCACCGCCACGCCCGTTACGTCGACACCCCCGACAAGGCCAGACCCATTCACCGTACAGGTCTGCCCAGTCGGCTGGGTGCCAATCGTCACGGTGTATCGCATGCCGCTGGCAATGTCCGGGAACACGACCGACGTGGCACCCGCCGCGATCGGCAGTGGGCTGCCGGCATTGATCGGCTGTGGGCTGCCGGTAGTCAGGATCAGCGTCAGGCCGCTGGTGGTCAGGCCGATCACCGTGCCGCGCACCGCGAAGGTCTGGGTCACACAGCCGATTATGACGTTGTAGATGGCGTCGAACACGATCCGGCCGGCCCCGGCGGAGACAGTGCAAATCTGCCACGGCGCGGTGGGCTGCGTCTTGATGGTGATCGCGTAATTCGACTTTTCGCGGATGCCTTCAAAGAGGAAGCTATCGGCAAGACGGGCGACCGTCAGGTCGCTTCCCCCGTTGTTCTGCAGGACGAGTCCGGAACCCTGGAGGTTGCTGATGTTCCCAAAGATCACCAAGTTGGAGCCGATGGGGGTGCCGTTCTCGTTCACGGCGTCTCCGGGGCCACACCCCCACAGGAGTCCGGCCAACGCGGACGCGCCAAGGTTGCGGATGGCGACGGAAAGACAGCGGGGCATGGGCGACGGTCCTGGATGGCGGTGAGAACGGCAGGTCGAGTCTTGCCACAATACGGCGGAGGGCGTTATCACCCCGTTATATGCCTCTCGCTCTCGACGGACTTCCGCCAACGCTGTTCCTGCGGACGCTGGGCGGCGGGGTGCTCACCGCTGGCCCCGACGCTGACGGTGCCCCGCTGCTGGCTCCCGGGAAGCCGCTGGCGTTGCTGCTGTTCCTCGCCCTCGCGCCGGGGCGGCGCACCTCGCGCGAGGCACTGATCGATCTCCTCTGGTCCGACGTCGAGCCCGACCGGGCTCGCAATGCGCTGCGGCAGTCCCTCTTTCATCTGCGGCGATTACTCGGCGACGACGCGCTGGCGGGGACCGAGGAACTGACGCTGCTCCGTCCGATCACCGTCGATCGCGACGACTTTCTCGCGGCGCTGGAGGCGCAGGACTTCTTGGCCGCCGTCGCGTTGTACCGAGGGCCGTTTCTCCCGGCGTTCGGCGTGCCGGGCGGTGCGGCCTTCGAGCAGTGGGCCGACCTCGAGCGTGAACGGCTGGAGGCCGGGTTTCTCCGCGGTGCCGAATTGCTGGTGCGTCGCGAACTGAATCAAGCCCACTTCACGGAAGCGCGGCAGCTGGCACGACGGGTGCGCACGGTGCTCCCACACGTCGAAGCCGCCGGACGACTCGTGCTGGAAGCGTCGATCGCCGGACGCGACTTCGTGTCGGCTGCCATGGAAGCCAACACGCTCGAAGAGTGGGCGGTCACGGAAGACGTCGTCCTCAAGCCGTCGACCCGCGCGGCGATCGCCCGCGCGCGACGGGTCGCGCCGGCGGTGCCGCAGGAGCAAGAGTCGGTCGCGTTGGTCGCCGAGCTCACCGGACGCGAGCAGGAGTTCTTCGCCATCACGTCGGCGTGGGAGGCCGTGCGTGCGGGGGCGGCCCGGCATCTCCACGTGAGTGCGCCCGCCGGCTTCGGCAAGACTCGCCTGCTGCGCGACGCCGTGGCACGTCTGCAGGCGGGCGGAGCGACGGTCGTGCAACTCCGTGGGAAGCCGGGTGATCGCGAAGTCCCGTACGCTTTCGTCGGTGACATGACGGCCGCCATCGCCGAGCTGCCGGGAGCGGCTGGCGTGGCACCGGCCTCGGTGTCCACCCTGCTCGCCCTCGCGCCGGCGCTCGTGTCGCACCTCGCCGGCACCACCAGCGTGGCCGATTCGGCCATCGGGGAGGATGCGTTGCGTCGCCGGATTCTGGCGCTCACCGATCTGGTCCATTGCGTCGCTGACGAACAGCGGTTCGTGCTGGCCATCGACGATCTGCATTGGATCGACGCGTTCTCGTATCGCGTGCTCGAAGGGCTTTGGGGGCGTCTCAATCGCGCGCACGTCCTCTGCATCACGGCATCGCGCCCCGAACGCGACCCCGTGTCCGATGTCTGCACGCGGCTGCCGCTGGCCGGGCTGACGGAACGGCAGGTGGGCGCCCTCGTGTCGGCATTGGGCTACCTGCCCCCCGATGAGACGTGGACGTCGGCGTTTGCGGCCCGTCTGCACGAAGCCACGCGCGGCAGTCCGCTGCTGATGCTCGAGACGCTACACGTGGCCATCGCGCAGGATATTCTCACGCTCGCTCTCGGGCAGTGGGGATGCCTCGATCCGACGCGGCTCGCGGCCCTGCTCCGTGCGGGCGAGGCGCTGCGTGACCGCGTTCGCGCCCTTCCCGAACCCGCGCTTTCGGTGCTCGCGCTACTGGCAACGGCGGGCACACCCTTGGAGCGGCCGGCATTGGCGAGCGCCGCCGCCCTGTCACGCGATGCGCTGAGCGAGTGGCTCGAGCTACTCGAACGGCAGGGCCTCGTGATGCGCACCGGCCGGGGCATCATGCCGGCGCACGATGAAATCGCCAGCGCCGCGCTCTCGACGCTGACCTGCGCGCAGCGATCCGAGATGGAGCGACGAATCGGCACGCTGTTCGAACGCGCCGTCGATTCCACCAATGGACTGCTCCGCGCGGTGCGACACTACGACGCCGCCGGCGACGACCACGCCGTGCGGCGACTCTTTCGCGACTACGTGCAACGCGCGCGCTCCCGCCGAGACCGTCGTTCTTTCGCCGATCTCGCCACCGAATTGCTGGGTCCCTCGGAAGCGTCCGCCCAGGGATCATCCTCAACCGGCGCGTCAACAGGCGCGTCAACAGGCGCGTCAACGCGTGACTGCCCCTCGCGTAGTGCCATGTTGGTGCAGACGCTGCCCCTCGCCTGGCGACTGGGATTATGGTCGTCGATCCGGCAGCTCGTGGCGGCGGCGGGCCTGCTGCTGGTGTCTGCAATGGCGGTCGCTTACGCGCGGGCGCGCACCGTCGTGCTGGAGGCGCAGCAGCGCTTCGTGTTCGTCGACTCCGCCTCCATCGCGCACGCCGTCGCCGTGCACGCCGACCATTGGGACAGTAAAGGCGGACCGCTCCCGATGTACGAGGCTCGATCGGTGTTCACTTCGGTGGCACTACGCAACATCGAGGGGCCGCCGGTGATCAGTCCCGATGGACGCTCGGTGGCGTGGACGGATGACTCCGGCGATAGCACGACGCTCGACATCTGGATCCGCACGCCCGCCGGTGTGCGTCGGCTTACGCGCCATCGCGGTGACGATAAGGTGAGCGGGTGGCTTCCCGACGGATCCGCGCTCGTCGGCGTCACCGATCGGTGGTCGACGCCCGGAAGCCTTGGTTACGACGTGGCCGTTTTCGACACCGCCACCGGTGCCGCGCGTGCCGTCGCCCGCAGTCCGGAGCATGACGGCGGCCCGATCGCGTCACCCGATGGCACGCGCCTCGCCTTCATTCGCGAATCTGATACGTTCCCGCCGCGCTTCTGTGTCGCTACGATCGATGGCGTTGGCGCCCCCGATTGCCGGCTCATCGACGCGCGGTCGGCGGTGCAGCTGCTCGGATGGAGTGGCCTCGATGAACTCGTGCTGATTGTCGATGGACCGGTATCGCGACCGATGATTGCGTATGACTGGGTTCGCCACACCAGTCGTCTGCTGCTTGGTCCAGACGTGGGGGCCGGCAGCCTGAGCCCCGACCGTCGCTGGGTCACGGCTGAATTGCGTGTCGACGGCGTTCGCGGCGCCCGTCGATGGATTGCTCCCATTGATCGACCGGCCGACGCGCGGCCCGTCGACGCGCCCGGACACTCCGTTACGGGATGGTGGGAGGGGCGAGAAGATCACTCTGCTCTCCTCGATCACCTCGAGTTCTCTGACAGCTCCACGGTGATCCCACTCGGGTTGGGGACGCGATTCCGCGTACGCTCTCTCACTGCCGCCGGGGTCGAGGTCCCGCTTCGCGCACCGTTGCGATGGACGTCGAGCGACACGATGGTGGCCGTCGTTGATGCCAATGGCGAAGTCCGTCCGCGCGCCGATGGCACGACGACGGTCACGGCCTCGCTCGTGGGGTGGCGCCGTGTACAAAAGGTGCTGCGGGTGGTTGGTGAGCCACCGACGACGGTGCTTGAGGAAACGTGGGATGCCAATTGGCCTTTGCGATGGCTTGTGTGGGGCGATCCGAAGCCGCGCGTCGTCACCGGTCCCGCGCGAGTTCGCGCGCTCTGGAATCACGGCGACGGAAGCTATCCGAGTATGGCGGTCCTTCGACGTAGCCTCTCCGCGCGTCACGGTCTTGGCGTCGAAGTCCGCATCGCCACGCCAATCACGAAAATCAAATGGCAAAACCTCCGCGTCATCCTTGTCGCCGGCATCGACACGGCCATGTTGATGGCGGGGGACCAGCGGAAGGCACCGGCGTCGATCGGCAGCAGCGAAGCGACCTGCGGCATGAGCTTCCCCGGCTCCGGTGCCTGGGGGGCGAATCGCATGGGCGCTTTGACGAGTGTTGGCAAGAACCTCGCGCTTGGTGCCGTCGCCGATACCATGCGCACCGGTGCCTGGTGGACGCTCCGCCTGCAGATCCTGCCCGATGGACGATGCGGCGTGGCCATCAATCACCGGGTCGTGTGGCTTTCATCGGAACCGATGCTGATCGATGGGAATTTCCGACTGCGCCTCGGTGACGAATCGGCGGACGCCAAGTTGCTGCATGGACCGCTCCAACTGTGGACCGGCGTGCGTACGGATATCGACTGGTCGCCAAGCCGCCTTCGCTGAGGTGCCGTCGGTCCGGCAAGCGGGTACGGCACTACGACCTCCACAAACGCGGCGAACACGCGTCAACTTCGATACGCACACCGATGGCCGAACAATGAGTGGATTGCTCGCGATCGGTGTTGTCGCGCGTCGGCGCCGTTCGTGGTATCACCCACTTGGCGGCTTCTCCACCACGGTCAACACCTATGCGGACAGTCCGGAAAGTACCGGATAGTCGGTGTACCCCTTCTCGCCAGGCATATAGAATGTTGCCACATCTGCAACGTTCAACGGCGCGTTGTGTTGTAAGCGCGCCACCAGGTCGGGATTCGCGAGTGCACTGCGACCGAAGGCGACCAGATCCGCACTGTTCGACGCGAGGATCGCCTCGGCCTTCGCGCGATCGAACCCGCCCGAGGCGATGAGCGCACCGGTGAACGCGGCGCGAAGTGGTGCGCGCAGTGACGCTGGGGCATGTGGCGACCCCATCAACGGGTGATCCACCAAGTGGAGATACGCGAGTTTGAGGTCGCTCAACGCCCGCTCGAGGGCTACGAATTGCTCGTCGATGCCTTCGAATGCGCCCATGTCGTTGAACGAGCCATACGGTGACAAGCGGATGCCGACGCGGTCAGCGCTGATTGCGGCCGCCGTCGCCGCGGCGACTTCCAGTGCGAAGCGGTTACGCGCCTCAGCGCTGCCGCCATCGGACCCACCACGCGGGCGCCAGCTGGCAGGTTGAGCGCATTCGACGCCCGGCCCGTGTGCATCAGCTGAACGAAGATCTTGCCGCCCCTGGCATGTACCGCCGCCGTAATCGGCTTCCACGCCGCGACCTGTTCGTCGGAGTAGAGACCGGAAATGCGCGCGTAACCCAGTCCATCCGACGCCGGCGACGTCCCTTCGGTGATCAGCAGCCCAATGTCGGCGCGCTCGGCGTAATAGGTGGCCATGATCGGCGTTGGCACGTGCTCAGCCGTGGCGCGATTGCGCGTCATCGGGGCCATCACCAGCCGGTTTTTCAGCGAAAGACCGCGAAGCAGATACGGGTCAAAGAGCATAGTTCGGTCCACCTTCGTGTGCGATGCCATGCCTGACGGCAACGCATGTATCGCGCCGGCGCCGTCGGCAATAACTCTCACCTACCGGCGAATCATCGTGAGATCCAGCAGTTGCTGACGCACCGCGGCCGCCTTGCCGGCCCGCTCGAGCGCCGCCCACAGTCGCGCCACGGTCTCGTCATCCACCAAGCCGGCTGGCGATCCACCAACGGCTGGCGTGCCCATTTTCTCGCTCGTCCGGAACGCGTCGACGGCGGCCACGCTCTCGGCCGTAAACAGATTTGCCTCGGGACCGCGCGCGGCTACCGTTTCACCGCGCTTGTAGAAGCCGAGCGCGTTGAGCATCACTTTCAGCTGATACACGTCGCCACCGGAGAACTGTTCGAGCGTGCGGTAGCCGAGCGTCTGCGAAACGGCATTGTAGATCCGGCGCAGCTCGCCCACCGGATCGGCGTTCTCGCACACATTGATGTTCGCCGTCTGGCCATCGCTGCGGCGCGACATACCGGGGCGCGCGTCGGCCACGACGACGGCGGCCGACGTGCGCAGTCCGTGGCGCTTGTCGCCACCCACTACGAAGCCGGCGTTGAGCGCCGTGATGAGTCGGTCGGCCAGATGGTACGGCGTGCCTTCACTCGCTTCAAAGCTTTTGGCCACCGCTTCGATCACCTCGGGGCCGACGAGGATATTCCCCTGCGTCACGTAGTTCTTGCCGGCGCGATGGCCCGCCCATGCATTCGGGCCGCTGCCGGTGTGTTGGGCCGAGCGTCCGTCGATGGAAATCACCGCAACCTGTCGCGACTGAAAGCCGCTGTCGGCCGCCAGCGCGCGCTTGAGCGCGGCGTCGGGTGCCTCGCCCTTGGCGAGGGCATCGAGCAATTCAACGCCGTACTCCGTGCGCGTGCTGGCTTGGGTTGCTACTGCACCCACACCTTTGCGCAACCACGGGACGCCGTTGCCGACGCAGGGCACTCGCGTGGTGACCGCCACCCCGACTTCGCCGGTGCGCGGGTCGATGGCGGCAATGGAGAATGTGTGAAACACGAGCGAATCGCGCCACGCGTAGGGTTCCTGCGCCTGCGCCGTGCGCGGGGAAACCGAGACGACGAGAGCGAACGCCAACGACACAACAGGGACGACGAGCCGACAAGCGCGCGGAGGCATGGGGAGTCCGATAAAGGAGGGCGGCTGCACGACACGCATCAGCGCGGGCCGGGGCCGATGTACCGATCAAAATGCGCGACCAACTTTCGCAGGAGGTACGTGGCGTAGTACGGGCGTTGCGTCCAGCCGTGCGTCGCCGACGGGGCAAAGGCGAAGTCGAAATCCTTGCCCCGTTTCATCAACTCTTCCGCGAGTGCGACGGCCGACGAGAAGGGAACGACGTCGTCCTGCATGCCGTGGATAAGCAGCAGATGATCACGCAAGTTGCCGGCATATTGCAACGCGCCGCGCGCGAACGTGGCGGGGTGCGACTGCGGACGGCGCACGATCGCTACGTCGTCGCTGCCGAACAGATACGGATCGGTTGCGGCGGCACCGGCCACACCCGCCTGAAACAGTCCGGGTTTCTTGAGCAGCGAATACACGGTGAGTGTGCCTCCGTAGCTGCTGCCCCAGATGCCGAATCTCGACGCGTTTACGAAGGGCAGGGTCTTCATGTACGTGACCGCACTTTCAAGATCCTCGAGATCGCCACCGCCCCAATCCATCAAAAACTGCTCGCGGAACGATCGGCCGTAGCCGGTACTGCCGCGCACATCGACCTGCACCACGATATAGCCCTTCTCGAGCGCGAGATACTGCTGCAGCATACCGTTCAAGCCGCCCCATCGATTGCGTACCGTGTTCGAATACACTGGGCCAAAGAGCACCGGATAGTGCTTCGTGGAGTCGATGTTGGGCGGAAGGAACACGCGAATGCGCAACGGCAACGTGTCGCTGCCGTTCGTGATGCTCAGGTATTGTGGCGCGATCCACGGAACGCGTGCAAAGTCCGGTGTTGGGGATACCGTGATGCGACGCTCCACGGCGCCCGGGCGCGTATCGAGGAGATAGAGCTCCGTGGGCTCGGCATCACTTGACGACAACAACGCGACGCTGCGGCCGTCGGGTGATACAAACGGCGCGTGCGTGCCCGGTCGCGTGGTGAGCTGTCGTGGAACACCACCGTTGGCACTCACGCGAAAAACATGGCGCTCCGAGGGCCGCGGGGCCGAGCTCACGTAATCGATGCTGCGGGTGGCGCGGCGCGGAATGCCGGGGCCGGCCACATCGTGCGGGCCCGACGTGAGCGTGAAGGGTATCGTATCCCCGGGCACGACGCGATACAGTCGATACCAGTCGTCGAGATCGCCCGTTAGCACGATGCTCCGGCCATCAGCACTCCAGGCCGATGCAATGTCGTTGTACACGCGTGTCGTGCGGTGGTCGTGCCAGGCGCGACGGGGGGTCGGGGCGGTTGCGGTGAGCACATGAATGGTGCGGTCGATCGCATCGTCGCTTTCCCGGTCGATCATCAACGTACCGGTCGCCGACCAGGCGAAATTCACGATGCGCGTGCGACTCGAGTCGGGTAGCTCCACCATCGACAGCGTGCTGGCGCCCACGTCGTACAACCCGATCTTGCGCACTTCATTCGCCTGTCCCGGGGCGCCACGTCGCAGCGTATTCATTTGCACCGTGTCGCCCAGATAATACGGCATGCTGAAGCGTGGCACGCCGCGCCGATCGACATAGTGCACCGCGATGGTGCGTGAATCGGGCGACCATGCGTACGCCGGTGACGGGCCACTCCACGTGGCGCCGCCGATCTCGACATCCCGTCCGAAGTACGTGCCCAATGCCATCGCGCCGATGGGTGCGACGGCCACGTGGGTCGCGCGCGTTGGTGCTCCGCGCACCGGCGCCTGACCCGCCAGCGGAAGCGTCCACAGGTCGCCATCACGCAGGAACGACAGGGTGGCCCCGTTCGGCGAGACCGCCAGCGCCGACACGTCGCCACTGCCGGCCACGATCGCCGTTCGCGCCCCAGTAGCCACGGTGACGCGCCAGAGTGAGTCCTGTTGCACGAACACGATGGCAGTTCCATCGGGCGTCCACACGAACTCGCCCACCCGCGCGGTGATGTCTGCCCGTAGTAAACGCCGTGGCACGGTGCCGCTGCGGTCTACCAGCCACAACGATCGCGCCGGCTCTGCGCGATCGTTCCACAGGTAGGCGACGGTCTTGGAATCGGGGGACCAGACCGGCGACGTCGGCGACGTCCCCGTCAGCGTCGAACCGGCGACTACCCGCTCAAGCGTCAGCGGTGAACGGGTGGGCACGGCCTGCGCGACGGCCAAGCCTGGCACGACGGCGGTGAGCACCACCACGAGTGACCGGGCGATGAGCGGCATCGCCCGAACGTGCCCGTTCCTCAGCAAAAAACAGGGGCGAGCCGGTGGACCGCCCCCTGTTGTCATGTCGCCAGCACCGGCAGATGCCTGATCTTTTCCTGCCATTCGCGCGGGCCGGTCTCGTGCACGTTGCTGCCCGCCGCGTCGACGGCCACCGTCACCGGCATGTCCTGCACTTCGAACTCGTAGATCGCTTCCATGCCGAGGTCTTCGAACGCTACCACACGCGACGCGCGAATCGCCTTCGACACCAGGTATGCGGCACCGCCCACCGCCATCAGATACGCCGCCTTGTGCTTGCGAATCGCTTCAAGCCCCACCGGTCCGCGTTCCGCCTTGCCGATCATGGAGATCAGTCCCGTCTTGGCCAGCATCATCTCGGTGAAGTTGTCCATGCGAGTGGCCGTGGTCGGACCGGCTGGCCCCACCGCTTCGTCACGCACGGGATCCACGGGACCCACGTAGTAGATCACGCGATTGGTAAAATCGACGCCTTCGGGGAGTCCTTCCCCCCGCGCGAACAGATCCGCGATGCGCTGGTGCGCCGCGTCGCGACCGGTCAGGAGCTTGCCACTGAGCAGCAATCGATCACCGGCCGTCCACGTGGTCACGATCTCGGGCGTGAGCGTGTCCAGGTTTACCCGCTTGGCGTTCACATCCGGGCGCCACGTGACATCCGGCCAGTCCGACAGACTCGGCACCGGCAACGTGACGGCCCCGCTGCCATCAAGCGTGAAGTGCGCATGACGCGTGGCCGCGCAGTTCGGAATCATGGCGATCGGCTTCGACGCGGCGTGCGTAGGGCAATCAAAGATCTTCACGTCGAGCACGGTGGAGAGACCGCCAAGTCCTTGTGCGCCGATGCCCAACGCGTTGATCTTGTCGCACAGTTCGATGCGCAGCGCTTCGATCTTGTTTTGTGGTCCGCGCGCCTTGAGTTGTGTCATGTCGATGTGCTCCATGAGCGATTCCTTCGCCATGAGCATCGCCTTCTCGGCCGTTCCACCGATGCCGATGCCGAGCATGCCTGGGGGACACCAGCCAGCCCCCATGAGCGGCACCGTCTTCATGACCCAGTCCACGATCGAATCACTCGGGTTGAGCATCGCAAACTTCGATTTGTTCTCGGAGCCGCCGCCCTTCGCTGCCAGCTTGACCTCGATCGTATCACCGGGCACGATCTCGTAGTGCACGATGGCCGGCGTGTTGTCACGCGTGTTCTTGCGCGTGAACGCCGGGTCGGCCACGATCGACGCGCGCAGCACGTTGTCGGGCTGCAGGTAGGCGCGTCGCACGCCTTCGTTCACCATCTCCTGGACCGACATCGTGGCGTCCCAACGCACGTTCATGCCGACCTTGAGAAACACCACCACGATCCCGGTATCCTGGCAGATCGGGCGATGCCCTTCGGCGCACATGCGCGAGTTGGTGAGGATCTGCGCGATCGCGTCTTTGGCAGCCGGGCTCTGCTCCTTCTCGTAGGCGTCGCCCAGCGCATGGATGTAGTCCAGCGGATGAAAGTACGAGATGTGCTGGAGCGCGTCGGCGATGGACTGGATGAAGTCCGTTTGGGCGATGGTCGTCATAGTACGGAAAATAATCGAGCGCGGCCGTGTGCGGCCTCCGGGAAACTCGCGCTTGAGCCCGACGGCTCTAGTGACGAGCTTTAAAAATCCCCCTCGACTCCTCTGGAGTGCCTCTGCCCATCGAATTCGTCTATGCCGCTGCCCTCGCCTTGCTGATGGCGCAGCTGCGCGAACGTGCCCCCATGCCCGAGGTGCTGGCCAGTGTCGCGCGACTGCGCACGCTGGCCCGTGTGGGGCGCACGGTGCTCGATCGACGACAGCTGCTGCTCGCGACTGGTCCGCAGGTGCCCGAGGGAGTCGTGGCGTTGGGGAGCGCGCTCGAGCTGCATGGGCTCGATGCCATTGAGCTGGCCACCACCATGACCGACGCGGAGTTTTTGCAGCTTGCCGGCTTGCTGATCGGCGATCAGCGTGACGACGCCGTCCAGCTGCTCCAGTCGGCCAACGCCTTGTCAATCTGGAACGTCCGCTTTCTGTCGGCGCACGCCGGCGGGTTCGTGCGCGTGCAGTCGGCTCCGATGGCCGCGCCCGCGCGCCCGCTGTCGCAGCCGATGGCACCACCCGCGGCGGCGGCGCCGATCAACGCGATGCCGGCGGATCTCGAAACGCACCTGAGCCGGATCGAGCGTGCCGTCGCACGGGGCGATGGCGCGGCCCTCTGCCGCGAGCTCACCGAGCTGTCGCTCCCGGTGCACTTTGCGAGGGCGGCGACGCCAATGGCGCTGCAGCTGGTCGTCGAGCATTTGCTGGATATCACGGTGCCGCCCGACGGCGTGTTGGCGCTCCTGCAGCGGGCCGGGACCGCCGGCGCCCGCGCCGCGTTCCTGCAGCTGATCGCCGCGATCGACATCGGCGACCGCCGCACACTGTACGATGCCATGGCGTCACTCACCGCCACGCCAGACGTGGCGCGCGAGTATCTCTCCCACGATGTCTGGTACGTGGTGCGGAACGCCGTGTGCTTGCTGGGGGAGTCGCGCTCGCAGGCCGCGATTGGCGCCGTCGGCCAAGCCCTTCGACATGCCGACTATCGCGTACGGATCGCGGCCGTAGTGTCGCTCGGGCAGATCGGCGGACCGGTCGCGCTCGCCCGCGTCGAGTCGGTGCTCTTCGACACGTCGGTCGATGTGCGCACCCGGGCGCTGTCGATCGTGTTTACCGCCCCCGATGGCGAACCACTGCCCGATCGTCTGGTCGGCGTGCTCCATGAGGACCAGTCGATCGAGTATCAGCGGGAGATTATCGCCGCGCTGGGCCACCTGCAGACGCCACGCGCGCGACAGCGGCTGGAGTTGGTGTGCGAAACTGTCGCCAACAGCTTCGAGGGAACCGAACTGCGTATCGCGGCCCTCGAGGTGCTGCGGCGCGGTCACCCAGAGGCGGCCGACGCAATGCTGCGCAAGTTGCAGGATGATCCGAGCCCGATGGTACGCGAGCGGATCGCCGCGATGCAGCGGTCGGACAACCACTCATCCGAACTCGCGGCCATACCGCCGATTCACTCGAGCGTTCGTGGAGCACGCACACCCAATCATGACTGACCTCGAGCCGAGCGACGCCCCGCCGGCGCGCGCCTGTGGTCATTTTCGCGCGTCGATTGAATGCGGCGTGTCGCGGTGTCGGCCTATGTGCCCGCGCAGCGCACTGATAGTGCAGCGGCGGCAGCGCGGATACCCGGGTGTAGGCCACGTCACGGCTCGCGGGACCGAGGGGTCAACGCCGGTGTGGTTGAGGTTTGTGGACCCGCGTCAAGCGTGTTATTGTCTTGCCACACAACCCGATGACCAGCGAAACCCCCCGCACTGACGTCGCCAACGCCGATATCCTGCTTTGGCAGACGGGATACCGGCTTGTGCTGGCCCTTGTCGCCGGCATCATTGCGGTCGGCCTGCGCAGCGCCGGCATTCTCACCCTGTCGTCGGTAGCCTACGTCACGGTCGGCCCCGACTCGGCCGATCGCGTACTGGGTTCGGTGGCCGTCACGTACGTCGCCCTTGTGCTCAGCATTCGGGCCCTCGTGCAGCGCACGCGGGCCGCTGGGCGCACGCTCTCCACGCTCATGGTCGTGGCCGATCTCGTGGTCGTCTTTCTGCTCGTGTTCCTGCTGGCTGAGCCCAACGACTACCATCGCGGATTGCTGCTGGCGCTCTTCTCGCTGCAGCTCACGCATGTGTATTTCGGACGCGCGCCGGCGCTGCTGATGCTGGCCGCGATTGCGGCGGCCTTTGTGCTCATCAACGACATCGCCCAGCGCTACAGCAACGAGGTGTCGTGGCCCGAGGCGCTCACCACGCTCGCTTTCTTCGGACTCGGTGCGTTGCTGGTGATCCGCGTGCAGAGCAATCTGCATGCGCGGCTCGGCACGCTGGTCTCGATCTTCGAGCGCGCCGAGGAGGGTGATTTTAGCAACTCGTACGACGTGGCAGCCGACAAGACTCCCGACGCGATCACCACGGTGGGACGGGCGTATAACCGGATGCGAACGCAACTGGCCAGCATCGTGCAAACCGACCCGCTGTCGGGGTGCTACAACCGACGTGGATTCGAGCAGCAGTATCGACGCGAACTGGCACGCGCCGCGCGTACCCAGACCGACTTGGCGCTCATCGCGATCGATCTCGACTTCTTCAAGAAGGTGAACGACACGTACGGCCACGTCGTCGGTGATCAGGTTATTGCCGAAACGGGCGAGCTGCTGCGTGCCAGCGCGCGTACCGACGACGTCGTGGCCCGCACCGGCGGCGAGGAGTTCATGATTCTTGCGCCCAACACCTCGGCCGACGGCGCGCAGCACCTCGCGTTGCGCGTACTCGAAGCGTTCCGCCGTCGCACCTTCGGCGAGCCCACGGCCAAAGTCGCGGTGACCGTGAGCGTCGGCGTGGTGTCCGACACGGTTCCCGACGAATCGATCGCCGAAGCGCTGCGGTCCCGCGCCGACGAGGCGTTATATGCCGCCAAACGCAGCGGCCGGAATCGCGTGGTGCTCTGGTCGCACGGTCTCGACGCCTTGCGGCTTGGCCAGACCAGCGGGGAGTTCCCGCCGGTCAGCGTCTAGGCTGTTGCGGGATATTCGTTGCCGAGAGATGGTACACAACACAATCCCCTCGCTACCGCACCGCCATCGTCCCTTCACTGATGAGCACCGTCGCACCACCCACCCGCACCGCGTCGATCACACCGCCGCGCTTGTGCGCTTCGATGTGCAGTCGGCTGGGGCGACCCATCTCTACGCCCTGCGCCACCTCCCACGACAGCAGGCCGTCGCGCGGTGAGCGCCTGGCAAGGTAGCCCGCCAGACAGGCGTTGGCCGATCCCGTGGCCGGGTCTTCCGGTACGGTGGAGCCAGGCACGAACACCCGCGCCCGGATGTCACAGCCGCGCACATGCGCCGGCAGCAGCGCGTCACGATCCGCATCACGATCCGCATCACGGCTCGCGCCACCGTCGCGTGACATCGCGAACACCATGGGCCACGCCGCCCACTTTCCCTTGAGCACCGACTCCCATTCGTCGGGGCGCAGCCGCGCGCGCTCGACGGCCTCCACGCTGTTCAAGGCGATGAGCTGAAACGGGAGACCGCAACTCACACCCGCCGGCGCATGGGCGCCGCCCACCAGATCGGACGCCGACAGCGACAACACACTGGCCAACGCGTCGAGGTCGGTCACCTCCACGCGCTCCTCCGGCAACTGCGCCGTGGTCAGCTGCGCATGCACCGGCACACCGTTCGCGAGGGTAATACGCACCGGCACGGGGCCCACGTTCTCGCCCAACACCAGCGTCATCTCGTTGCCCACGGCTGGCACTTCACCACTGGCCACCAGCACATGTGCCGTGCCGATGGTGGGATGTCCGGCAAACGGCACTTCGAGTTCCGGTGTAAAAATGCGCACCCGCCTCGTATGCGACGGATCCTCCGGTGCGAACACGAACGTCGTTTCCGCGTAGTTGAACTCCCGCGTGATCGCCTGCAGTGTCTCAGTGGACAACCCCTCGGCGCCGAATACGACGGCAAGCGGGTTGCCCGTGAAGGGTTCCGAGGTAAAGACGTCGGCGGTGATGAAGCGGATGGTGCGCATAAAACAGTAGGGAGTACGGAGTAAGAGGTACGGGGTAGGGACTAGTACTGCGACCGGTTAAAGAGTAGGTAAGCAGAGGGTCGGAGAATCCGGGCGGCTCCTATCCTTGGCCGGTATGCCCAGACCTCCCTTGTCGTTTCGGTGGTGGGTTTGATCGGCTGCAGAATCACCCAGAACCCAAAACCCCA